>JALOAT010000022.1 GCA_023228645.1 Gammaproteobacteria bacterium
GTGACGGGCTCTTTGCCTTGTCCGATACCGGAACGACCGAGAGCCAATGCTAAAGAAAGAATTGTGGAGGTGTTGACACGGCGGGGCTCATAGAAGGTCACGTTGGCGTGCAGCGGCTACGTGACATCTTCAACGTGGCGCTACGCGCGAAGATTATTTTGGCGGGGGATTCCGTCCCCCTACGCCGGATTCATTCTTCGAAATTCGTAGGTCATGTTGGCGCGTAGCGCCTACGTGACCTACGACGTTTGTTATCACCCGTACGAACGGTCTAAGGCCACGATGGTCTTCCGACTGCACCAGGGGAATCGCTGGCTGAGCCCGCTCCTGCAAAAATCCTCCGCCCCCGTGTTCATGCTTTTCCCGCCAGATAGGAACACCGCCCCTCCCGCACATGACGTTCGAATTCGTCACGGAACAGCGTGAGGCCGGTTTCCAGGGGCGCCATGGCGCCGGGGGCGAGGGCACAGAAGGTCTGACCGGGGCCGAGGGCGTCGACGTGCTGGGCGAGGATTTCCAGGTCTTCCGGCCGCCCCCGCCCCGCTTCCAGGTCGAGCAACAACTGTTCGACCCAGGGCAGGCCGTCGCGACAAGGCGTGCACCAGCCGCAGGATTCCTGCGCAAAGAAATGCTGCAGGTTGTGCAGCACACCGATGGGACAGGTGCGATCGTCGTACACCATCACGGTGCCGGTGCCGAGGCGCGAGCGGTACTGCTCGGGGGAATCGAAGTCCATGGGCACGTCCAAGTGCGCCGGTCCGAGAAAACCGGTGGACGCGCCGCCCGGTTGCACTGCGCGCAGCGCGAAGCCGTTGCGCATGCCGGCGCCCTGTTCTTCGATGAGCACGCGCAGCGGCGTGCCCATGGGCCGTTCGCACCAGCCGGGCCGGTTCACCCGGCCGCTGAGGGTGTAGAGCTTGGTGCCACCGTCCACCGCACCGCGCCGCGACGGTGGGCCAATGCCCAGCGCGCTGAACCAGTCCGCGCCGCGCGTGATGATGTGCGGCACGTTGCAGAGGGTCTCCACGTTGTTGACCACCGTGGGCGCGCCCCACAGGCCCGCGGTGGTGGCGCGCGGCAGTGTGGCCCGCGGCACCGGGCGGCGCCCCTCCATGGCGTTGAGCAGCGCACTGGACTCGCCGCAGATGTACCGGCCCGCGCTCACGTGCAGATGCAGCGCGAACGACCAGCTGGAGCCGAGCACGTGGTCGCCGAGGTAGCCCGCGCGTTGCGCCTCGGCGAGCGCGGTGGCGAGGGCGCGCGCGGCCTGGCGGTACTCGTAGCGCAGGAAGATGTAACCGGTCTGCGCCTGCACCGCATAGGCCGCAATGGCCATGCCCTCGATAAGCTGATGGGGATCGCCTTCCATCAATACGCGATCCTTGAAGGCGCCGGGTTCCATCTCGTCGGCGTTGGCGATCACGTAACGCGTGGCAGCGGCGTTCGCGGGGATCGATTTCCACTTGCGACCGGCGGGAAAACCCGCGCCGCCGCGCCCGCGCAGGTTGGCGCGATCCACTTCCGCCACCACGGCCTCCGGCGTCATGGTCGTGAGCGCCTTGCGCAGCCCGGCGTAACCGCCCGCGCGCTCGTATTCGGCCAAACTGAGCGGCGCGCCGTCGGCGCGGAAGCGGCCGGTCAGCGGGCGGTCATCCGCGCCCATGGCAATGTGCGAGCAAGGTATCGAGGCGCTGCGGCGTGATGTCGCCGTGCGGTTCGCCGTCCAGCAGCAGGGCGGGCGCGCAATGGCATTGCCCGAGACAGGGCGCCGGCAACAGCGTGAGCCTACCGTCCGGCGTGGTTTCGCCCGCGGCGCTGCCGTGATGTTCGCGCAGGTGCGCATAAACGGCCGGCGCGCCCTGCATCCAACACATCACGCCATCGCACAGGTGCAACACGTGCCGCCCCACGGGACGGCGGAAGATCTGGTTGTAAAAGGTGGCCACGCCGTCCAGTTCCGCAGCGCTCATGCCGAGCAGCTCGGCCAGCGCGTGCAACGCCTCGTCGGGCACGAAGCCGCGGTGGTTCTGCACGATGCGCAGCGCGTCCACGCAGGCGCCGCGCGGCGCGGCGTGACGTTTCAGTTCCTCGGTGATCTCCTCACGTTCCCGATCGCTCAGCATGTCAGCGGTCCACGTCGGCCATGACGAAGTCGATGCTGCCGAGTATGGCCACCAGATCGGCCACCGTGAGCCCGCGACACAGCCGGGGGATCATCTGCAAATGCGGAAACGACGGGGTGCGGATGCGCGCGCGATAGGGGCCGGTGCCGCCGTCGCTCACCAGGTAGTAGCTGTTGATGCCCTTGGTCGCCTCCACCGGGACCTCCGCCTCGCCCGGCGGGATCACCGGCCCCCAGCTCACACCGAGGAAGTGATGGATGAGGGTCTCGATGTCCACCATGGTGCGCTCCTTCATGGGCGGCGTGGCCAGCGGGTGCTCGGCCTTGTACGGACCCTCCGGCATGTTTTCCAGGCACTGGCGCACGATGCGCAGACTCTGGCGGATCTCCTGCGCGCGCACCACGCAGCGGTCGTAGGCGTCGCCGTTGGCGGCTACCGGCACCTCGAAGTCGAACTGATCGTAGCCCGCATAGGGTTGGCGCTTGCGCAGGTCGAAGGCGAGCCCGGTGGCGCGCAGGCCCGGACCGGTGACACCCCACTCCACCGCCGCCGCGGTGTCATAGGCGCCCACCCCCACGGTGCGCGCCTTGACGATGGCGTTGTCGAGCACCAGGCGGTCGTACTCGTCCATGCGCGCCGGCAGGTAGTCCACGAACTCGCGCACCAGCCTGTCCCAGCCGCGCGGCAGGTCCTGGGCCACGCCGCCGATGCGAAACCAGTTGGGATGCATGCGCCCGCCGCACACCGCCTCGATGATGCCAAACAGACGTTCGCGATCGGTGAACATGTAGAACACCGGCGAGAGCTGGCCGATGTCCTGGGCGAAGGTGCCGTAGAACACCAGGTGACTGGCGATGCGGAACAGCTCCGCCAGCATGACGCGGATCACCTGGGCACGCGGCGGCACCTGAATGCCCGCCAGGCGCTCCACCGCAAGCAGGTAGGGCAGGTTGTTCATCACGCCGCCGAGATAATCGACGCGGTCCGTGTAAGGGATGAAGGTGTGCCAACTCTGGCGCTCACCCATCTTCTCGGCGGCGCGGTGGTGATAGCCGATGTCCGGCACGGCATCGACGATTTCCTCGCCGTCCAGTTGCAGCACGATGCGAAACACCCCGTGCACGCTGGGGTGGTTGGGACCGAGATTGAGAAACATGAAATCGCCGCCCGCATACTGGCGCGCCATGCCCCACTCCTCGGGGCGAAAGCGCAACATCTCCTGCTCGCGCGCCTGTTCTGCGTCGGACAGGGTGAATACGCCGCGCTCCGTGGCACGGCACGGGTATTCCTTGCGCAGCGGATGACCCTCCCACCAGGGCGGCAACAGCAGGCGTCGCAGGTGCGGGTGACCGTCGAAGCTCACGCCGAACATGTCGAAGGCCTCGCGTTCGTACCAGTTCGCGGCCGGCCACAGGTCGACGACGCTGGGCGCGCGCAAAGCCGTATTAAACAGCGGCAGCTTCAGGCGCACGCCGGCCGCATGTGTCAGCGACAGCAGGTGATAGACCAGGGTGAAATCGCTGTCCGGTTGTCCCGCACGATGATCGCGGCGGCGTTCATCGATCACCGTGAGGTCATAAAGCATGGGGAAGCCTAGCTTGAGGCCGGCGAGCACCGCGCGCAGTTGTTCCCGGGTCAACCAGAAGGTGGGAATGTCATCGGCCGTCGCCTGTGCCGAAGCCGGGGCACCGGCGAACTCGGCCATCGCTGCCTCGAGATTCATCGCATCCATGACGAAGACCTCGCCTCCCAAAGGGCTGTCCCTTGGTCACATCTTGCGCGCACACTCCCTCTCCCTCCGGGAGCCCGGAGGGAGAGGGGACTTGCTATTGAGTTCAACGTCTATGCGCACCATCTTCCTCGTGAAAATGTGACCAAGGAACAGCTTGATTACTGGGTTCAAGAACGCTTCATCACGGGTTTTCCAACGATAATCTCGGCGACCTTCACTCCCCGCGTTCAGACTTCATCCGGCCCCGGCAGATCGGTGGCGCGCAGGCGCGCCGGGCTCAGCAGGTCGCGTCGGCTTGGCCGCGGCGCGGGCTCGGCCCCGCGCGGCCCCACGTGCCACGACAACGGCCGGCGCTCGCTGCCCACCGCCTCCTGCAACAGCAGCAGGCCTTCCAGCAACGCCTCCGGACGCGGCGGGCAGCCTTCCACGTACACATCCACGGGCAGAAAGGTGTCGACGCCCTGCACCACGCTGTACACGTCGTACATGCCGCCGGAGTTGGCGCACGAGCCCATGGAGATGACCCAGCGCGGCTCCAGCATCTGTTCGTACAGCCGGCGGATCACCGGGGCCATCTTGTTGAACACCGTGCCGGCGATGACCATCACGTCCGCCTCGCGGGGGCTGGCGCGCAACACCTCGGAACCGAAGCGCGCGATGTCGAAGCGGCTGGTGAAGCTGGTGGCCATTTCCACGTAACAGCAGGACAGGCCGAAGTTGAACGGCCACATGGAATTCTTGCGGCCCCAGGCCACCAGATCCGCGAGACCCGCCAGCAGCACACTGCGACCGACGCCTTGGTCGAGTCCGGCGGCGATGGTTACGGGCGTGAGCGTCCAGTGCATCAATCGCTCCTTTTTCGCAGACTGACCCAGTCCAGCGCCCCCACGCGCCACAGGTAGACGAGCCCGCCGAGCAATAAAATCAGAAAGAGCGCCACCTCGTAGAAACCGAGCCTGCCCACCTCGCGTGCCGCTACCGCCCAGGCCAGCACGAAGGCGGTCTCCAATTCGAAAATCACGAAGAACACGGCGATCAGGTAAAACCGCACGGACATGCGCAGGCGCGCATCGGTAACCACTGCGATGCCCGATTCGAACGGCTGGTCGGTCTGCGGCCCGCGCTGGCGTTCGCCGAGCAGCCACGACAGCCACAGCATGGCGGCGAGCATCAGCACGACCAGCACCGCATAGACGAACAGTTCCATTCCAGGTCCCCGGCGCGGCAGGAAGTTCGTGATGCAGGCGAGAGAGTTTAGGCTCTAGATTATCAAGGTAGCCAAGGCCGTCACCGACGCCATCGGACTGTGCACCCAGGCACGATGCCCCCAAATCCCGTACTGGATCCCGGCCGCAACTGCTGGCGCGTCGAACGCGCCGACCGGCTGGCGTTCCTGGTGGACGGCGATGCGTACTTCCGCAGCGTGCGCAATGCCCTGTTGCAGGCTCGCCATGCCGTGTACATCCTGGGCTGGGACATCGATTCGCGGCTACGACTCACGCCGCCGGGCGAACAGGACGGTTATCCAAAACCCCTGGGTGACTTCCTCAACGCGCTGGTGCGACGTCACCACGACCTGCACATCCACGTGCTGGTGTGGGACTTCGCCATGATCTACGCGCTCGACCGCGAATGGATGCCGGTCTACCGCCTGGCCTGGCAGGGCCATCCACGTCTGCATTTCCACATGGACGGTCGCCATCCGGCGGGCGGTTCGCAGCACCAGAAGATCGTGGTCATCGACGACCGTGCGGCGTTCCTCGGCGGCATGGACTTGTCCAAGTGGCGCTGGGATACGCCGGAACACCGCCCGCGCGATCCGCGCCGGCGCGGCCCGGAAGGTCATCTCTATCCGCCCTATCACGACGTCCAGGTGCTGGTGAGCGGTGCGGCAGCGGCGGCACTCGGCGAACTGGCCCGCGAACGCTGGTGGCGGGCGACCGGGCAACGCCTCGCACCGCCACGGCGCCGCGAAGCGGTGTGGCCTGCGGGCGTGACCGCGGACCTCAGCGGCGTGGACCTGGGCATCGCGCGCACCCTGCCCCGCTACAACGGCTGGGACGAGGTGCGTGAAGTGGAGCGCCTTTACGCGGACAGCATCCGCGCGGCACGGCGCTTCATCTACGTGGAGAACCAATACTTCACGTCCACGCACATCCGCGACCTCCTGGCGGAACGCCTGGCGGACGACCACGGCCCCGAGGTCGTGCTGGTGCTGCCCAAGCGTTCCGACGGCTGGCTCGAACAGCACACCATGGACGTGCTGCGCAAGCGTGTGCTCGACGAGCTGCGCGCGGCGGATCGTCATCACCGCCTCGCCGTGTACTACCCGGACCATCCCGAGGTGGACCCGCACTACATCAACGTCCACGACAAAGTCATGGTCATCGACGATGATCTGCTGCGCATCGGTTCGGCCAACCTCAGCAACCGTTCCATGGGCCTCGATTCGGAGTGCGACCTGGCCTTGGAAGCCCGTGGCGATCCCCTCGCCAGCGCGCAGATCGCCAATTTCCGCAACCGCCTGCTGGCGGAACACCTGGAGACCTCGCCCGAGATCATCGCCGATGCGCTGGTGCGCGAGGGCTCGCTGCTGCGCGCCATCGACGGTCTGCGCCGCCCCGGCCGCACGCTCATGCCCCTCGACACCGCGCTCGCACCGGATGCGCGCTGGGCCCACGACGTCCCCCTGGTGGACCCCGAACAGCCCATGCAGGCCGAGGCGCTGGTCCGGCACTTCATCGACGAGGAGGAGCGCGTGCCGGCGCGGCGCCACCTCACACGCAACATCATTCTGCTGACATTGCTCCTGCTGTTCGCGCTGGCCTGGCGCTTCACGCCGCTGCGCGAGTATCTGGACGTGCGGACGCTGCTCGCTTCCATTCACGCCCTGCGTGACTTGCCCGCTGCGCCGCTGCTCACCATCGCCGGCTTCGTGCTCGGCGGGCTGGTCTCCGCGCCGGTCACCGTGCTGGTGGTGATCGCCATCATCGCCTTCGGCCCCCTGGAAGGTTATGTGTACGCGCTGACCGGCAGCATGCTGAGCGCGTTCGCCACCTACGGGCTGGGCGAATGGCTGGGCGGCGACCTGGTGCGCCGCTTCGCCGGTCAGCGCATCAACCGCCTGAGCCAGCGCCTCGCCGAACGGGGTGTGCTGGCGGTGGCCGTGGTGCGCTTTTTGCCCATCGCGCCGTTTTCCATCGTCAACATGGTCGCCGGCGCATCCCACATTCGCTTCCGCGATTTCGCCCTCGGCACCCTCATCGGCATGGCGCCGGGTATGGCCGCCATTTCGGTGTTCGTGGACCGCATCACCGCCAGCCTGGAAGATCCGGCACCGCTGAACCTGTTCGCGCTGGTAGGTGTGGCCCTGGTCATCGCCCTGGCGGCGTATGCGCTGCGCCGCCTGCTGCGTCGGCGTACCCATGAGCAGGACGCGGACACATCGCAATGAACATCGTGCTCGCCAGTTACAACATCCATCGCTGCATCGGCATGGATGGACGTTACGACATCGAGCGCGTCATCGAGGTCATTCGCGGACTCGACGCGGACGTGATCGCCTTGCAGGAAGTGGGCTTTCCCCGCGGCGGCCCCGGCGCCGATCTGCTCGATCTCATCGCCCACGAGACCGGTACCACGCCCATCGCCGGGCCGACCCTCTACGCCGAGACCGGCCACTACGGCAACGCCTTGCTCACACGCGCCGAGATCCTGGCCGTGCGTCGCTTCAATCTGGCGCAGACCGGCCGCGAACCACGCGGCGCGCTGGACGTGGACCTCGCCTGCAAGGGGATGCGCTTTCAGGTGGTGGCCACCCACCTCGGCCTGGCGCCCTTCGAGCGACGCAATCAGATCCGCCGCCTGCTCACCCTGTTCCACGGCGGGGGAAGTCCGGCGGCGCTGCTCGGGGATTTCAATGAGTGGTTGCCCTGGGGAAGGCCGCTGCGCTGGATGCACCGCTTCTTCGGACGGCCGCCGGCGCCCGCCACCTTTCCCGCGATCTTCCCCGTGCTGTCGCTGGATCGCGTGTGGGTCCACCCGCTGCGCGCGCTGCGCGCCATCGAAGCCATCAAGACCCGCCTCACATGCCAGGCCTCCGACCACGTGCCGGTGCGCGCACGGGTGGAATGGATGGAGGAGGGTCCTCGCGGCTGAAGAAAAAACCCAACGCAGAGGCGCAGAGGCACAGAGAACACAGAGGGATGAAATGTGGGTTACCTTCGTCGGGCATTATTCCAGTTAAGGAAATCATTTCTCCTCGGCGTTCTCTGTGTCTCTGCGCCTCTGTGTTGAATTCTTGTCCTTACACGGAGCTAAAAACTGCGCCATCCGCGCAGCCGCGGTGGCCGCATCGTCCACCCGCGCCAGGTGAATGAGCGCCTCGCCCTCGTGCACCAGCGGCATGCGTGAAAGTCCGATGACCACCGCATCGAAGGGCGTTTGGAGCTGCACTTCGAGGTCGTCGAACGGGTGGGCAATCACCCCGAGCGGCGCGCCCTTTTCCACCACAGCACCCACCTGCACCGCAGGCAGAAACATCCCGCTGCCCTGCGCGCGCACCCAGCTGCTGGCCATGGCGATCACCGGCGCGCCTGTGGGCACTGCGCCGGACAACATGTCGAGCAGGACCATCACCCGCAAGATGCCGCGCAGGCCCATCGCGATGGCGCCTTCGTCCAGGCGCATGCCTTCACCGCCTTCGAAGAGCAGCACCGGCAGGCCCTTGTCCATGGCGGCCTGGCGCAGCGAACCATCGGGTACATCTGTGTTGAGCACCAACGGTGCACCGAAGCCCTCGGCGAGACGACGGGTTGGCGCGTGGGCAAGGTCGGCGCGGATCTGCGGCAGGTTGACGCGATGGGTGGCGGCCGTGTGCAAGTCGATGCCGTGCGTTGCCCGGGCGACGATGGACTGCATCACGCGATGGGCCACACGGGCGGCCAGCGAGCCGCGCCCCGAGCCCGGGAAGCTCCGGTTCAGGTCGCGCCGATCGGGGAGGTAGCGGGAGCGTTGCAGGAAGCCATGCACGTTGACCACCGGCACAGCGATGAGCGCACCGCGCAGTTCTTCCGCGCGCAACTGCCCGAGCAGACGACGGATGATCTCCACGCCGTTGATCTCGTCGCCGTGAATGGCCGCGGTCACGAACAGCACCGGGCCCGGCTTCGCCCCGTTGATCACCTTCACCGGGAGCACCAGGTCGGCGTGGGTGTACAGACGGGCCACCGGCAGTTCAAGGGTGGCGCGGGTGCCCGGCGGAATGGTGGTGCCGTTGATGCGTAGTCGTTCCATGGCTGCGGCGGCCCTTTACAATGGCGCTGCGGCCGTTGCCGGCTAAGCATGGACCAGTCCGGGGTATACTGCCGATTCCGCAGAGATCACAAGCCATGAGCAACCATCAACTCGTCCTGTTGCCGCGCGACCCGAACGCGGCGCCCAACCACACGCCCCTGGTGCGTTGCCTGGCCGACATCGATTTCCTGGGCGACCCCATGCCCGAGATGAATTTCTATCGGCCGGGCGAGGACTTCCTGTTCCTGCTCACCTTTCTCGGCTGTTCACCGGTGGTGTCCCTGGGCGAGCCCGGCGTCACGGCGGATTTCTGCCGCATCGAGGTCCCTGCTCCGTCGCAAACGCCGCATTTCTTCGCGGGCACCAATGTGAAGCCGCCGCGCTGCGGCAAGTGCAGCCATCGCTTTGAGGACTGGCATGGACGGGTGGCGACCTGGCAGCAGACGGGCGATGACGCCTGCACCTGCCCCACCTGCGGACGCGTACAGACCCTGCCTGCGCTGGGCTGGCGCCAGAGCGCCGGCTTCGGCCGCAGCCCGGTGCGGGTCTGGGGGATCTTCGAGGGCGAGGCCGTGCCGGGTGAAAAACTCCTGGGCGCGCTGGAGGCACTCGGCGGCGGACCTTGGACGCACTTCTACTATCGCGCGGATTGAGACAGAGTTGTTCCTCTCCCTTCGGGACCCTCCGGGAGAGGGGGTAAGAAGGGTCAACCCAGCGACATCCGGGTCTGAAAAAACAACCCTCAAAGCCGCACGCGCACTATGGCGGCAATCTCCTCGTCGGTCAGCGCCACGGGATTGGTCTTCATGCTGTTGTTGCGCGAGGCCTGCACGATGCGCGGCAGGTCGGCTTCCGTGATGCCATAGGCGCTGAGTCGCGGCAGGGCCAGGGTGCGCGTCCAGCCTTCCAGCACATTGAGCAAGGCATCGCAGGCCACCGCGTCGCCATCGCACGGCTGGTCGCTCAGCAGACGGCCGACCTCGGCGTAGCGGCTGAGGCCCGGTCCGTGCGGGTCCCGCGCGCGCAGCGCCGCGATGTTCACCGCCGTTGCGGCGGCGACCGTGGTGCCACAGGCCACGCCGTGCGGCACGGGGAAGAATGCGCCCAGGGGCTGGGCGAGCCCGTGCACCGACCCGAGCCCCGCGTGTGCCAGCGTCACGCCCGAGAAGTAGGCCGCATAGGCCATGGCCGCACGCCCATCCCGCGCCGCGACGGAATCACCACCGCGCCAGGCATCGAGAAAACCCTGTTTCACCGCGCGCAGGCCGCTCAAGGCCAGGGCGTCGGTGAACGGATTGGCGCGTACGGAGAGATAAGACTCCAGCAACTGCGTGAACGCATCCATGCCCTGTGCGGCCATCTGCGCGGGCGGACAACTGGCCAGCAGCCCCGGATCGACCAGCGCGATGCGCGCCACCAGTTGCTCGTGGCGGAAGGACTTCTTGTAACCGCCCGCACCGCGCGTGGACAGCACGGCGTTCCTGGTGGCCTCGCTGCCGGTCCCGGCCGTGGTGGGCACGGCAATGAACGGCGTGGACGGTCCGGCGTAGGGCCGTCCGCGGCCCACGTCTTCGAGATAGTCGAGCACCGAATCGCCGCTTTGCAGCAGGCCCGCGATGGCCTTGGCCGTGTCGATGACACTGCCGCCGCCGATGCCCGCCACCACCTGGATCTGTTGGCCATGAAAGCGCCGTACGGCCGCATCGACCACCGCCGGCGAAGGCTCTTCCGTGACCGCCAATTCCTCCCAGCGGATGCTGCGCGCCTGCAACGCGTCCAGTAGCCGCGGCCAGTGCACCGTGGCGCGAAAGGCCTGCGCACCGGTCACCAGCAGCACCTTCTGCCCATACTCGGCGATGAACGCCGGCAACTCCTCGATGCACCCTTCACCGAAGGCAAGGCGCGGCGTCGCGGCAAGGGAAAAAGCGGGGAATTCCATGTCAGGTCCTCTGGGCGATGGTGCGGTTCTTACATGCCGCTCGGGCACGGCCAAGCACATGGCAGGGTGACAACTTCAGGAGGATTGAGCGAGCGCAGGAGCCCGCTCGGTGGGCGAATACGCGGTCGGGATTCGCCCACGGGGTGGGCTCCTACAGAAGGTGCGATCAGTCGTTCAGGAAAGCCACAATCGCATCCACCGCTTCTTCCGCATACAGGTCGAGGAAGAAGTGGTCGGCACCATCGATGACCACCAACTGCACCTTGCCGTCCTCAGCCGCGGGCGTGGTCTTTTCGATCAGATCTTCCACCACGGTGTCTTCGCTGCCGGCGATCACCAGCACCTGCTCGTTGATCTTGTTGAACAGGCTCGGCGTATCCATGCGCGGCTCATCCGCGTAGTAGTCGACGAACGATGCGGCCGTGACTTCCGCGTCCGGGCAATAGATGAAACCGGCCTTCAGCGTACCCTTGCCACCGTTGGTGGACATCACACGCTGCGCCTGTCCGTAGACATCGGCCAGGTCCTTGCCGTAGGCATTGCGATAGGCGGCATCCCGGCTCGCGCGCGACCAGGTGGCGGGAGCCACCAGCACAACCTTGCGCACGCTCGCGTCGTCGTTCTCGGCGGCAAACCAGGCGGTCTGGTTACCGCCGCGGGAATGGCCGAGCAACACCACGTCTTTCGCACCCCGACCCTTAGCCCACTTGAGCCAGGCGCCGATCTCGCCCATGGCATCGGTGTGACGGTGCGTGTGGGTGACGGCGCAATCGTACATGCCGCGCCGGCTGTCGAGGCCAAGACTCAGGTTGATGGCCAGACCGGCAACGCCCTGATCCTCCAACCCCTGCTGCATGGCCTGCATGATCTCCATGCCGCCGTGCGCCAGGGTGCCATGGGTCATGAGCACCAGCGGGCCGCTGGTCAGGCTACTCCCCTCGGGAACACGCAATTCACCCACCAGCTTGAGACCGTTATGAGAGATGCTGACTTCTTCGGCCTGGGTCACGCCGCCCAAACACATCATGGCGGTGAACAGGGCGGTGGTTATCTTTTTATGATTCATGCTTCCTCCGGTGGTTTTGCAAACCGGCAGGCCGAAACGACGGCGGCGCCGGGTCACCGAAGGTTAGCGAGACGCACGCCGTCAGTCCAACGGGAAACTGCAGGGCATTACTCTTGCGGGGGTGATTATTTGGTCGCTTCCATGGTTGAAGCCAGGCAGGGTTTTTCAAGCGCGACTTCCCCGGATTTCACTGCGCTTCATCCGGGCTACGTCAGGTGTGACACAACGGCCGATCGTCCGGGTGTTCCACCTGCTCAGCGATAGTCTGCACCAAATCCCGCAGTTCCTCCATGGAAATGGACTGGAGCACGCGGGCCAGCAGGTCCGGGTCGAAGCGGATGGTAGCGGGGCAACCGTTCCCGAGCACCACCCGCACCCCGGCCACATCCTTCTCCAGGATGCCGTCCATTACGTCCGGGTGCGCCTGCAGCAACAGGTCGTACTCCTGTTCGATGGCCTCGCTCAGGGTATCGTCCAGATCATCCGGGATGGCAACCACCAGGCCCTCGGTTTCCGTTAACTCCATTTGAACGCCATGGTTTTGCAGGAACTGCACGAAACGATCGCGCAGGGATTCGTGGAAGAAGATGTATTCGAGCATGCGTCAACCAACCTATTGCGCCGGGTTGAAACCAAGTGGCCGGGTTTCCCCGGCCGCATGACATCAGTCGTTCTCTTTGTGCCAGTAAAGTTTCCTTCGCACAGATGGTGGGCTGACGTCGATCTTCTCCCCCGCAAAGGTGAGCCTGTGACGCCTCCCCCTCATCATCCGAGTCGCCACCGCCGCCGATGATGAAGGGGACCTTTACGCCATCCACTTCAACCACCCCGGCCACCGGCGACGGCGGCAACCCCCCGCCTTCGAAGACCGTGAAAGTACGTTTGCCCGTGCGGAAGTTCACCGCATAACCGCGTGCCGTACCGAGATTGCGCCCGCAGGCCGTACCGACCGCCGCCGGCTGGTTGGTACCGAAGTGTACGTCACCGGCAAACGTGAGCGGTTTATTCACCACTTGCTCGCAAATTCCCGGTTGAACAGCCAGCCTTGTTTCGCTGCCAACGCCTCCGTGCTGGAGTTGGCGATATTCGTGACATCGAGCAGATCATCCGGTTCGTATGGCGTCTCCGGATACACGCCGGCCGTGACGATATCTTTCACCATATAGAAGCGGTTCGTGACGCCTCCCGACGCCCCGCTATTGCACGGGTAATCGCTCCACAATGGACGTTCACGACAGCCACTGGCGGAAGCTAAGGCGCAGGCTCTTGCCGGGGTCGCTCGGGATTTCCGCGCCCTGGTCGATGGTCTCCCAGCCCAGAGTGGCAGGCTGTTGCAGAAACGGTTGTTCGACTTCCGTGTATTCGCTCATGGGCTCACGCGAAAGGGTTGAGCAGCGTGACACCGGTAGCGGCGAAGGCCTGCACGTTGCGGGTGACCAGGGTAAAGCCGTAGATCAGCGCGGTGGCGGCGATCTGCTTGTCGATGGCGTTCTCGTGGTGCGGCACGATCAGCCAGGCTCACGCCCATGGCGGGGCGGTCAGATCCGGAGACTTCCGGCAGCAGCCACTGGCGGAAGCTGAGGCGCAGGCTCTTACCCGCTTGGCTCGGGCCTCCGCTCCCCGATGCTCTCCCAATCCTGCACCGCAAGTTGTTGCAGGAAGGGCTGTTCGACTTCCGTGTATTCAGACATGGGCCACTGCCTTGGCTAGTTCGGCAGGAGCCTTCACCTGCCGCTCGCCCGTAAGCACGCCCTGTCACGTAGCCGCTATCGCGCCAACATGACCTACGTGGACTCTTGCTCTCCCATGTGCATAAAGATGCGCGGCTATTCTCGCCTGCAGGGCATTTCCCTGTTCTCCTACTCCGCTTTCCATGCCACCGCGATAGTCTCAAGAGGCATGAACAACGTTAAGGGACGCTGGGTAAGTCGTACGAAACCGAACGCTGCATACCAGTCGGCAAGTTCATCGGTTTTAGCATCAACAAACAACCCCACGAAACCGACATT
Organism: Gammaproteobacteria bacterium; assembly: GCA_023228645.1. GTDB lineage: Bacteria > Pseudomonadota > Gammaproteobacteria > Thiohalomonadales > Thiohalomonadaceae > JALOAT01. The sequence continues at coordinate 14,165 of JALOAT010000022.1, forward strand.
GCGGCCAGCTTCGGCCACCCTCCACAGCATATCGACCAGCAGATGGGTGCCGTAGCCTCGTCGCACGAACCGGCTATCCGTCGCAAGCCGGGCGAGCCGTGCCGCGGGAAAGCGATGGGGATAGCGCTCTGCCCAACTCGCCGGGATCTCCGCCGGCTCGACCTCGCACGAGATCAAGGTCGCATAGCTGATGATGATGCTCGGATCGGCATCCGTCAGAACAAAGGTGCGGGACAGATTCCGCTCGGCATGCTGCCGAGCGGTCTTTTGAAGGTAGGTATTCAGCGCCTCGTTGCCACAGTCGAACGCGGCACGATCATGGTTCTTGTTCAGAGGCTCGACTTTCATGAAGGCCCGCTTTCTTGTGTTTCGCAACAGCCGCCTTCATTCGCTCATTAGGTGCGGGCGGATTGTCCAACAAGGCGAAGAACGTCTGGCTAGCGTTCTCATGGAGCTGAATCACCTGCTCGCGCTCGAAGATCGCGTCGGCCTCTTTGAGTGCCGCACGGACGATGAATTGGCTCAGGCTGCTGGCTCCACTCAACTCGCTCGCCTGCTCCAGACGAGCCTTGATATTCGACGGGACGCGAGCCGTGATCCGCTCCCCGTTTGTGCTCGGGTCAGTGTTCATAGATTCACCCTCTTTAGCCCAACAGGACAGGACGTGACAGGTCCATTCAACGGGCTCATTGGACAGAATCATAGGCGGGTGGTGCCAAAATGTCACCAGGCATTTCGAGGTGGGTTTTTAGATGACTCCGACGAGCTTTTTGTATGCAGCACAATGGGTTGTCACTGCCGCGCGCGCTAAACCGTACGCAAAGTGGTATATCCTCATCGACATCCCGCCTGCCAACTTTCACTAAACGGGTGGTTGGCCTTCACTTCCGGCTATGCCGCCGCACACGCCCACGCAGGTCATCGAAATAGGCTAATGAAGCCGCCGTGGTCGGAGTCGCTGCCAATCCTGATCCTTGCGGATCAACTCGCGCCCATATTCGCTGCTCTTAGCGTCGCCCCGGCTTTCCACCTGTACATCGACAGAGACTTGAAGGAATCCAGCAAAGAGAGGTTGTCGAAAGGACCACCAGCACAGAATTTGCCGGATGATCGACATTTCTGCAAGACGGACAAAACACGGGAAAAACCAAGCCAACCTGTTTCAGGTTGGCCGCGGTTCAATCGATTGATTTCGACGTGGGATATTTGGTCGGGGCGAGAGGATTTGAACCTCCGACCACCTGCACCCCATGCAGGTGCGCTACCAGGCTGCGCTACGCCCCGATTTTGAAGCAGAAAACGGCAGGAGCTGCCGTTTGCGTGAGGCGCGTATCATACACGACTACGCGCGGTTTACAACTGCATTTACGCCTTCAGCAGCACCAGGAGTTGTTCCAGCTCCGTGCGGATCTCGCGCAGGATCTCGGCGTGCGGGCTCGGTGCCGCTTCGCTGGTGTTGGCCGCTTCGAGGCGCTGACGGGCGCCGCCGATGGTGAAGCCCTCTTCGTAAAGCAGCGCGCGGATCTGGCGGATCACCAGCACGTCGTGGCGCTGGTAATAGCGGCGATTGCCGCGACGCTTCACGGGCTTGAGCTGGGGGAATTCCTGCTCCCAATAGCGCAGCACGTGCGGCTTCACACTGCACAGCTCGCTGACCTCACCGATGGTGAAGTAGCGCTTGCCCGGGATGACCGGCAGTTCGTTATTGTTGCTCGGTTCCAGCATAGGCTTCGACTCTCGCCTTCAGCTTCTGGCCGGGACGGAAGGTCACGACCCGCCGGGCGGTGATGGGAATTTCCTCGCCGGTCTTGGGATTGCGGCCCGGCCGCTGGCTCTTCTTGCGTACGTCGAAATTGCCGAACCCGGACAGCTTCACCTGCTCACCGTGTTCCAGGGCCGAACGGATCTCTTCGAAGAAGAGTTCCACCAGCTCCTTGGCCTCACGTTTATTGAGCCCGAGTTCATCAAACAGCTTTTCGGCCATCTCGGCCTTGGTGAGCGCCATTCGTCAATCTCTCAACGTTGCACCGAGCTCCGTCTTCAATGCCGCGACCACATTTTCCATGGCCGCATCGACCTCGGCGTCCGTTAGGGTGCGTGAATGCGCCTGCAAGGTCAAGCCCAACGCGACACTTTTGCTACGCGAATCAATACCTTCGCCGGTATACACGTCGAAGATACGGAATTCCTGTAGGGTCTCGGGCGCGGCCTCGCGCACCACCGCCTCCAGGCGAGCAGCGGGCAGGTCGCGCTCCACGACCACAGCCAGATCACGCCGGATGGCGGGGAATTTGGAAAGTTCACTGAACTTCGGGACCGAACCCTGCCGGAAAACGGACAAGTCGAGTTCAAACACCAGGGTCCGCCCGGGCAGGTCCAGGGCCTTGGCCACATTGGGGTGCAGTGCGCCCAGCCAGCCGACCGGCCGCTCGTTCACGACGATGCGTGCGGACTGGCCCGGATGGAGCGCCGGGTGCACCGCCGCCTCGAAGCCCACCGATGCGCTGGGACGTACGAAGCGCAGCAGCGCCTCCACGTCGCCCTTGACGTCGTAGAAGTCCAACGGCGCGTTCGGCGCCCCCCACTGCTCGCCCAGGCGGCTGCCGAGGGCGACACCGGCGATCATCTTTTCCTGGGCTGTCTCGTCGCCTTCGCGCAGGAAGCGCAGGCCGGTTTCGAACAGGCGCACGCGCGTCTGCTGACGGCGCACGTTGTGCAGCACCGCCGGGATCAGGCTGGCCCACAGGGTGGTGCGCATCACGGCCAGATCCGCGGAAATGGGGTTGGCCAGGGCGATGGGCGCGTTGTCCGGGTCGAGCACGGCCTGGAGTTTCGGATCCACGAAGGTGAAGGTAATGGCCTCCTGGTAGCCGCGCTCGATCATCACGCGGCGCAGGGTACCGTCATCCACCCGGCCTTCCGGCGTACCGATGATGCCAAGCGGCGCCATGGGCGCGGTGGTGACGATGCGGTTATAGCCGTGGATGCGGGCCAGTTCTTCAATCAGGTCTTCCTCGATGGCGAGATCGAAACGCCAGGCGGGGGGCGTGGCGCGCCAGCCGTCGGCGGTGGTGTCCAGCACCAGTCCGAGTCGGGTGAGGATGTCCTCGACTTCGGCGTCGGCGATGGCCGCACCGAGCACGCGCTCGATGCGCGCGCGGCGCAGGCGAATGGCTGCGCGCTCGGGCAGGTGTTCGGCCTTGCACACGTCCGTGACCGAGCCGGGTTGACCGCCGGCGATGGCGACAAGCAGTGCCGTGGCGCGTTCCAATGCCTCGCGCTGTAACGCGGGCGACACGCCGCGCTCGTAGCGGTGCGAGGCATCGGTGTGTAGGCCGTAGCGGCGCGCGCGACCGGCGATGCTCTGCGGGTTGAAGTAGGCGCTCTCGAAGAAGATGTCGGTGGTTTCTTCGCCAACCGCCGAGGCATCGCCGCCCATGATGCCGGCCAGCGCCAGGGGGCCGCGCGCATCGGCGATCACCAGCGTGTCCGGGTCGAGCTTGGCCTCGCTTTCATCCAGCAGCTTCAAGGTTTCACCGGCCAGTGCGCGGCGCACGCGGATGCCTTCGCTCAGCTTGGCGAGATCGAAGGCATGCATGGGCTGGCCCAGTTCGAGCAGCACGTAGTTGGTTACGTCCACCACAGGCCCCAGGCTGCGCACGCCGCTGCGGCGCAGGCGTTCCTTCATCCACTCGGGCGTCGCCGCACGCGCGTTCACGCCACGCACCACGCGGCCCACGTAGCGCGGGCAGTCGGCCGGCGATTCGAGCGTGATCGGGAAGGTCGCGTCGATGGTCGCGGGGACCTCATCGATGGACGGCGCCGTGACGGCCATACGGTTCAGCACCGCCACTTCGCGGGCCAGGCCGATGATGCCCAGGCAGTCGGCGCGGTTGGGCGTGAGGCCCAGTTCGATGGCGTTGTCGTCCAGTTGCAGGTAGTCGCGCAGCGGCGTACCGACCGGCGCATCCGTCGGCAGTTCGAGCAGGCCTTCAGAGGCCTCGGCGAGGCCGAGTTCCTTCGCCGAGCAGAGCATGCCGAAGGACTCCACGCCGCGCAGCTTGGCGCGCTTGATCTTGAAGTCGCCAGGCAGCACCGCACCGACCACGGCCGTAGGGGCACGCAGGCCCACGCGGGCGTTGGCGGCGCCGCAGACGATCTGCAGGGGCTCGGCCTCACCCACCGCCACTTTGCAGATGCGCAGCTTGTCAGCGTCGGGATGCTGGACGGCTTCGACGATCTCGCCCACGACCACGCCGCTGAACGCACCCGCCACCGGATCCACGGCATCCACTTCGAGGCCCGCCATGGTGAGCTGGTCGGCCAACTGCTGGGTCGAAATGGCGGGATTCACCCACTCCCGCAACCATTGTTCGCTGAATTTCATTACTCTTCCTCAAGTTGCGACCGGTGGTCGCGCGGGGCGCAGTGCGCCATCCTCTATCCTCGTTTTGGCGGCGGCGGGCTTATGTCCGTGATTCCCGATTCCGCGCCGTCTACTTCTGAATCTGCCCACGGGTGGGCTCCTACAACCCGGTCCAGCGGCCGTAGGTCATGTTGGCGCGCAGCGGTGTCCTGCGGCCGTAGGTCACGTTGGCGCGCAGCGGCTACGTGACATTGCGCGAAGATGTCACGTAGCTTCGCAACGTGACCTACGACGTTCCCGCCGGGCTCCACGTTGGCGCGGCGGTGTCCTGCGGCCGTAGGTCACGTTGGCGCGTAGCGGCTACGTGACATTGCGCGAAGATGTCACGTAGCTACGCAACGTGACCTACGGCGTTTCCGCGGGGCCACGTTGGCGCAGGGGTGTCCTGCGGCCGTAGGTCACGTTGGCGCGCAGCGGCTACGTGACATTCCGCGAAGACGTCACGTAGCTTCGCAACGTGACCTACGGCGTTCCCGCGGGGCCCACGTTGGCGCACCGGTGTTCCGCGGCGTATTCGGCCAATACCTATCGAAATTGCTGCAAGAACCGCAGGTCGTTTTCGAAGAACAGGCGCAGGTCGTTCACTCCATAGCGCAGCATGGCCAGGCGCTCCACGCCCATGCCGAAGGCGAAACCGGTGTAGCGTTCGCTGTCCACGCCCACGTGCCCGAACACGGCCGGGTGCACCATGCCGCAGCCCAGCACTTCGAGCCAGCCAGTGTTCTTGCACACGCGGCAGCCGCTGCCGCCGCAGATGACGCACTGGATGTCAACCTCGGCGGAGGGCTCGGTGAACGGGAAATAGGACGGGCGGAAGCGCACCGCGAGATCGCGCTCGAAAAAATTGCGCAGGAAATCGTCGAGGATGCCCTTCAGGTCCGCGAAGCTCACCTGCTCATCCACCAACAGCCCTTCCACCTGATGGAACATGGGCGAATGGGTCACGTCCGAGTCGCAGCGGTACACCCGGCCCGGCACGATGATGCGCAGCGGCGGCTCGCGCTTTTCCATGACGCGCACCTGCATGGGCGAGGTGTGGGTGCGCAGCACCGTGTGCTCGTCGAAATAGAAGGTGTCGTGCATGGCGCGCGCGGGATGCGAGGCCGGGATGTTGAGCGCCTCGAAGTTGTGGAAGTCGTCCTCGATCTCCGGGCCTTCCGCCACTTCGAAGCCGAGCGTCGCGAACAGGGCCTCGATGCGCTCCAGGGTGCGCGTCACGGGATGCAGGCCGCCCGCAGTCTGGCCACGCCCGGGCAGGGTGACGTCGATGGTCTCGCTTCTGAGCTTGGCGTCCAGTGCCGCCTGTTCCAGCTCGGACTTGCGCGTTTCGAGCAGATTCTGCAGGGCATCGCGTGCCACATTGATGGCGGCGCCTGCGGTGCGGCGCTCTTCCGGCGCGAGCTGACCGAGACTTTTCATGAGCTCGGTGATGAGCCCCTTCTTGCCCAGGTAGCGCACGCGCTCCTGTTCGAGCGCCTGGAGATCGGCCGCGGCCTGGACCGCTTCGCGGCCCAGCTGCACCAATTGTTCGAGATCTTGCACGACGTTACCCCGCGCGACTTGAAAACGAAAAAGGGGAAGGCATTGCGGCCTTCCCCCTTCTTGATGTGGCCTGTGTACCTTTCGGTACGCGTATCGGAAAGCCGATACCGAGCCGGTTGTTACTTGAGGTTGGCCTTGGCCGTTTCAGCCAGGGAGGCAAAGCCCACCTTGTCGAACACGGCGATGTCGGCCAGGACCTTGCGATCCACTTCCACGTTGGCCTTCCTCAGGCCGTTGATCATGCGGCTGTAGGACAGTCCGCACTGGCGGGCCGCGGCGTTGATGCGCGCGATCCACAGGGCGCGGAACTGGCGCTTGCGTTGACGACGGTCACGATACGCGTACTGGCCGGCCTTGATGACCGCCTGCTTGGCGACGCGGAAGACATTCTTGCGACGATTACGGTAACCCTTGGCCAGGACCAGAATCTTCTTGTGGCGGGCGCGGGCGGTTACGCCACGTTTTACGCGGGGCATCTGTTCTTACCTCTCCAATTCGCTTAGGCGTAGGGCAGCATACGGGCGACAGCGGGGGTATCCACTTCAGCGACCGTGGTGTGGGGACGCAGGTGCAGCTTGCGCTTGCTGTCCTTCTTGGTGAGGATGTGGCGCTTGTGCGACTGGCCACGCTTGAACTTGCCGCTGGCGGTGGCCTTGAAACGCTTGGCCGCGCCGCGGTTGGTCTTGATCTTCGGCATTACTCTCTACTCCGCATTTGCGATTTATAGATTACGCACATTTTCGACTGGAACACGGGCGGGAATCCGACAGGCCCCGGCCTCCGCGTGACAGTAGTGCGCTATTTCTTCTTGGGAGCGATGACCATCACCATTTGCCGGCCTTCAAGCCTGGGCTGCTGTTCGACGACGCCCTGTTCCTGCACGTCGCCCTCCAGCCGCTTGAGCATCTGAAGCCCGAGTTCCTGGTGTGCCATCTCACGGCCACGGAACCGCAAGGTTACCTTGACCCTGTCCCCTTCCTCGAGGAACTTCAACAGGTTGCGTAGTTTTACCTGATAGTCCCCGATGTCCGTTCCTGGACGAAACTTCAATTCTTTGACCTGGACCTGCTTCTGCTTCTTCTTGGCGGCCTGGGCCTTCTTGCCTTCCTCGAAGAGGTATTTGCCATAGTCCATGATTCGGCAAACGGGTGGCTTGGCCTGGGGCGCCACCTCCACCAGATCCAGTTCCGCATCGGCCGCGATTTGCAGGGCCTGCGCGATTGAAACGACGCCGATCTGTTCTCCGTCCTTACCAACGAGCCGCACTTCGGGCACATTGATCTGCTCGTTCAACCGAGCTTGGGTTTGTTTTACCGCAGCGATGCTCTAGTCCTCCAACAAAGCACGCCCGCGCAGGGCGACATCGGCGTTGACCTTGTCCACAAAGGCGTCCAGCGCCATGGTGCCGAGGTCCTTGCCACCCCGCGTGCGTACTGCAACTGTGTGATTTTCCACTTCGCGGTCGCCCACGACCAACAGGTAGGGGACCCGCTGAAGCGTGTGCTCGCGAATTTTAAAGCCGATCTTTTCGTTTCTCAAGTCGGCTGTGGCCCTAATTCCGCGTGACACAAGGGTTTGTGCCAATTTCTGGGCATAATCGGCCTGACGGTCGGTGATGTTCATGACCGCCACCTGTACCGGGGCGAGCCAGACCGGGAACTTACCCTCATAGTGCTCAATGAGCACGCCGAAGAAGCGCTCGATGGATCCCAGCAGGGCGCGGTGGATCATGATGGGACGGCGCTTCTGGCCATCCTCCGCCACATATTCCAGGTCGAAGCGCTCGGGCAGGTTGAAGTCCAGCTGCACCGTGGAGCACTGCCATTTGCGGCCGATGGCGTCCTGGATCTTGATGTCGATCTTGGGGCCATAGAAGGCGCCGCCGCCCTCGTCCACTGCGAAGGCCAGGCCCTTGTGCTCCAGGGCGGCCTTGAGGGCAGCGGTGGCCTTATCCCAGATCTCGTCGGAGCCCACCGATTGCTCGGGGCGCGTGGACAGGTTGATCTCGTACTCGTGGAAGCCGAAGTCCTGCAGCATGGACAGGGTCAGGTCCAGGATCGCCATGATCTCGGACTCGATCTGCTCCTCGCGACAGAAGATGTGGGCGTCGTCCTGGGTGAAGCCGCGCACGCGCATGAGCCCGTGCAGGGCACCGGACATCTCGTGCCGGTACACCGTGCCCAACTCCGCCCAGCGGAACGGCAGCTCGCGGTAGGAGTGCAGCCGGTCCTTATAAACCAGGATGTGGAACGGGCAGTTCATGGGCTTGAGCTGATAGAGCTGCTCGTCCTCTTCCAGGGGCTTGTACATGGAGTCGCGATAGAACCCCGTGTGCCCTGAGGTGTGCCACAGGTTCTCGAGGGCAATGTGCGGCGTGAACAGCAACTCGTAGCCCGCCTTCTCGTGCCGATCGCGCCAGTAGTCCTCGATGGCGCGGCGGATGCGCGCGCCCTTGGGGTGCCAGAACACCAGGCCGCCGCCGGCGTCCTCCTGGATGGAGAACAGGTCCATGTCGCGGCCGATGCGGCGGTGGTCGCGGCGCTCGGCCTCTTCCAGACGGTGCAGGTATTCCTTCAGGGCCTTCTTGTCGGACCAGGCGGTGCCGTAGATACGCTGCAACATCTCGTTGCGCGAATCGCCACGCCAGTAGGCGCCGGCCACCTTCATGAGCTTGAAGGCCTGCAGCTTGCCCGTGCCCGGCACGTGCGGGCCACGGCACAGGTCGATGAAATCGCCCTGCTTATAGAGGGAGATGGGCTGGTCGGAGGGGATGTCGGCGATGATCTGCGCCTTGTACTCCTCGCCCATGGTGCGGAAGAAGCTCACGGCCTCGTCGCGGGGCATGACCGAGCGCTCAACCTTCAGGTCTTCGGCGGCCAGCTTCTCCATCTCCGCCTCGATCTTCTCCAGGTCTTCCGGCGTGAAGGCGCGCTCGAAGGCGAAGTCGTAATAGAAGCCGTCCTCGATCACCGGACCGATGGTCACCTGCGCCGAGGGGAACAGGCGCTTCACGGCCTGGGCGAGCAGGTGCGCCGTGGAGTGACGGATCACCTCCAGGCCTTCCGCGTCCCGGGCGGTGACGATGGCCAGCGAGCTGTCGCCCTCGATCACATAAGAGGTGTCGACCAGCCGGCCGTCCACCTTGCCGGCGAGCGCGGCCTTGGCGAGACCAGCGCCGATATTGGCGGCGACATCGTGAACGGTGACGGGATGATCGAAGGTGCGCTGGGAACCGTCGGGCAGGGTGATGATGGGCATGGGTAATTCCAGTTCTGTCAGGCGTGATCCATACGAGAGACCACGCGTTTCTATTTGAACGCTACCGGGCGCGGCGGTTTCGTCCGCCATGCCGGCGGCGCTCGGCGCCTTCGCAAACCACCGTGCGGCACGCCGCAATCGGCGTGACACATCAAGCCGGCGGATGCTACGGGCATTTCCGGGCACTGTCAAAGCACCCGCAGGCAATCCGCGTCTGCCGCAAGCGCGCACTTCGCAGGAGCGGGCTAAGCCCGCGATTCGCTGCGGCGGGTGAAAACCGTCGCGGCCTGAGGCCGCTCCCACGCTCTCCGTTCCCGTGCTCGCCCCTTCTCCCTCCGGGAGAAGGTCGGGATGAGGGGATCAAAAACCGAATCCCCCTCCCAAGAGAACCCTTCTGCCACATCGAACACGTGCGTCGAACGCGCTAACGCGGCGCAGCCAGTTGCCAGCGCGCGAACATGGCGGTGCCGCGGATCTCGCAGCCCAGCACCTTCAGCCAGTCCGCGAGCATGTGGTTGGAATTGTTGAAAGCGGAGTAATCATCTGGGTGATGAACGAACTCCAGATCCGAAGCGGCATTGTAGGTGCGGGTGGCCAAATTGGCGATGAACAGGTCTTCCAGTGTCTCCCGGAGCGCAGCGACCCGCGCCCCCTCGACCTGAAGCATATAAAGGTGCTCGATGACCACGCCCACACCCCGCCGTACCCCCTCCTCCGTCACCGGACCCGCCAGAACCCGCCTGCCGAGGGCGCCCTGCGTGGGCCAAAGCAGCGCCGCCATGCCCTGCGAGACGCCCGTGTCCTCAAGGGCGTACCAGCGCCAGTCGCCGTAGGCATAGCGCACCAAGCCCTCGGGGTGCGGCAACACCAGCGTGGTGTGCCGGCCGTGGTCGAGCACGAACACGGGTTGAGCATGAGCGCCCTTGGCCGGGGGTACGATCGCAGTGGCGCAGCCGGATAGCACAAACAGCTGCGCCACGATGGCCGCCCAGTACAGCCCGAAGAACCGGCCAACGCCGTTCATGGCAGCATCTGGTTGCACGGACTCATGCTGAAAGATGTAGTTGAGCCAAGCTGGGCACGTCGGCGACAGGACCGTTCCCACTGGAAAGAAAATCTCGCCCCCCGTTGCGTTTCCCGGAGTGCCTTGGTATCTTTGCGCGCTCTTCAGGCGCGTAGCTCAGTTGGTTAGAGCACCACCTTGACATGGTGGGGGTCGTTGGTTCGAGTCCAATCGCGCCTACCAACTCTGCCTTGAAGTCGAAGGCAACAAGAACCCCGCCCAGGCGGGGTTTTTTGTTTCTGCTCCCCTCTTACAGCGAATTCCGAAATTTCCTACACGATGACCACTTGATTCCCGTGGTCGCTCGGCCTTAGCGTGTGGCCCGTGCGAGGAACCGCACAAGGAAATAACGCTAATAGGGAGGCAACACATGCGTTTCAAAAGGACTCTCCTTTCCCTGGTTCTCCTGTTCGGCTCGGCTCTGGCCGTTGCTGCCCCGGTGAACATCAACACCGCCGATGCACCTGCCCTGGCCGCAGCCATCAAGGGTGTTGGCGAAAAGAAGGCCCAGGCGATCATCGAGTACCGCAAGGTACACGGGCCGTTCAAGAACGTGGACGAACTGGCGCTGGTGGACGGCATCGGCAAGGCGACGGTGGAAAAAAGCCGGGCCAATCTAACCATTAAATGACTGTTGCCGCCGCCGCGCCTCGCGTCGGCGGCTTTTTCCATTAGCCGGCCCCGTCGGTGACCAGAATTCGCTGGCGGAGGGAAAGGATCTTCTTCCGCAGGGGCCGACTTTCTTCAAAGCCGGTTTCTCTCGTCTGCATCACCGCTCCCGCATGGTCTGCTCCCAGACCCAGGCGTGGGTCACGATGGAGGTGAGATCGGCATAACGCGGTTGCCAGCCCAGTTCGGATTGGGCACGCGTCGCATCGGCAACGAGCACGGCTGGATCACCCGCGCGCCGGGCGGCGTTGACTACGCGGATGTCCCGTCCGGTCACCTGCCGCGCCGTATCGATCACTTCGCGAATGGTGTAACCGGCGCCGTTGCCCAGGTTGTAAACCGCGCTTTGGCCCGTCGAGCGCATGCGCTCCAGCGCCAGCTGGTGCGCCTCGGCCAGGTCCCACACGTGGATGTAATCACGCACGCAAGTGCCGTCGCGGGTGTCGTAGTCATCACCGAACACGGCGATGCTCTCGCGCCGACCCGAGGCGGCCTGGAGCACCAGCGGGATGAGATGGGTCTCTGGGTCGTGACGTTCGCCGAGTTGCCCCTCCGGATCGGCCCCCGCCGCGTTGAAATAGCGCAGGCAGGTGGATTTGAGGCCATAAGCGGCGTCGTAATCCACAAGGATCTGTTCCACCATCAGCTTGGTGCGGCCGTAGGGATTGATGGGCTGCTTGGGGTGCGCCTCGTCCATGGGCGTGTATTCCGGTTCACCAAAGATCGCCGCCGTGGAGGAGAAGATAAAGTGCGGCACATGGTGCGCCACCATGGCATCCAGCAGCGTGAGGGTGTTAGCCACGTTGTTGCGGTAATACTTGGCCGGCTCACGCACCGATTCGCCCACCTGGATCCAGGAGGCGAAGTGCATGACCGCGTCGAAGGCGTTGCGGGCGAACAGGTCGTCGAGTAAGGCCGCGTCCCCGATGTTGCCCTCCACCAGCTTCGCGCCAACTACCGCGTCCCGGTAACCCGCGGACAGGTCATCCAGTACCACCGGCGTATGCCCGGCCTTGGCCAGGTACTTCACCATGTGGGAACCGATGTAGCCGGCACCGCCGACAACCAGGATCTTCATGCGTGCTTTCCTTTATGTATCTGAAGGAAGGCGAGGGCCGCCTCGTCAATGTGCGGTGAATTCTATGTCATTGGCTGGAAAACGACGGATACGAATCGGAGCCATGTAGAGGTCGTCAATCTGTTCCGGGTTCACCGACGCCCAGGTTCAGCTCCTGGATCTTGCGGATCTCGTCGCGCAGGTGTGCGGCTTCTTCGAATTCCAGGTTGCGGGCGTGGTGGTACATCTGTTCTTCCATGGTCTTGATCTTCTTTTGTAGCTGCCCTGCCGACATACCGGCGTACTGGGCCATTTCGTCCGCCACCTTGGCATAGCGCTGCGGCATGCCGGGGGCGCCGGGCACACCGGTTTCCAGGATGTCCTGGACGGACTTCTGGATGGAGCGCGGGGTGATCCCGTGGGCCTCGTTGTGGGCCACCTGCTTGGCGCGGCGCCGCTCGGTCTCGTCGATGGCGCGCTTCATGGAGCCGGTGATGTTGTCCGCATACAGGATGGCCTTGCCGTGCAGGTTGCGCGCGGCGCGGCCGATGGTCTGGATGAGCGAGGTCTCCGAGCGCAGGAAGCCCTCCTTGTCCGCATCCAGCACCGCCACCAGCGACACCTCGGGCATGTCCAGGCCCTCGCGCAGCAGGTTGATGCCCACCAGCACGTCGAATTCGCCCAGGCGCAGGTCGCGGATGATCTCCACGCGCTCCACGGTGTCGATGTCCGAGTGCATATAGCGCACCCGCACGCCGTGTTCGTCGAGGTATTCGGTGAGGTCCTCGGCCATGCGCTTGGTGAGGGTGGTCACCAGCACGCGCTCGTTCACGGCGGCGCGCTTGTGGATCTCCGACAGCAGGTCGTCCACCTGGGTGCGTGCCGGGCGCACCTCCACCTCCGGGTCCACCAGGCCGGTGGGGCGCACCACCTGCTCGATGACCTCCCCCGAATGCTCCAGCTCGTACTTGGCCGGCGTGGCGGAGACGTAAATAGTCTGGGGTGACAGCCGCTCCCATTCCTCGAAGCGCAGCGGACGGTTGTCCAGTGCCGAGGGCAGGCGGAAGCCGTAGTTGACCAGGTTTTCCTTGCGCGAGCGGTCGCCGCGGAACATGGCGCCGATCTGCGGCACGGTCACGTGGCTTTCATCAATGACCAGCAGCGCGTCCTCGGGCAGGTAATCGAACAGGGTCGGCGGCGGCTGGCCGGCCTCGCGGCCGGAGAGATAGCGCGAGTAGTTCTCGATGCCCGAGCAATAACCCAGTTCCACCAACATCTCGATGTCGAACTTGCAGCGCTGTTCCAGGCGCTGGGCCTCCACCAGCTTGTTTTCCTTGTAGAACCACTCCAGCCGCTCGCGCAGCTCGTCCTTGATCTGGTCGATGGCCCCGAGCACGGTCTCGCGCGGGGTGACGTAGTGGGTCTTGGGGTAGATGGTCAGGCGCGGGACCTTGCGCAGGACCTCGCCGGTGAGCGGGTCGAAATAGCTGAGCTGCTCGATCTCGTCGTCGAAGAACTCCACGCGCACGGCATCCCGGTCCGATTCGGCCGGGAAGATGTCCAGCACCTCGCCGCGCAACCGGAAAGTGCCGCGACGCAGTTCCACGTCGTTGCGGGTGTATTGCAGCTCCGCCAGGCGGCGCAGGATGAAGCGCTGGTCCACCACGTCGCCGCGCACCAGGTGCAGCACCATGCCCAGGTACTGGTTGGGATCGCCCAGGCCGTAGATAGCCGAGACCGTGGCGACGATGATGGCGTCCGGCCGTTCCAGCAGGGCCTTGGTGGCCGACAGGCGCATCTGCTCGATGTGCTCGTTGATGGAGGCGTCCTTCTCGATATAGGTGTCCGAGGTCGGGACGTAGGCCTCCGGCTGGTAGTAGTCGTAATAAGAGACGAAGTACTCCACCGCGTTGTGCGGGAAGAACTCCTTCATCTCGCCGTAGAGCTGGGCCGCCAGGGTCTTGTTGTGGGCCATGATGAGCGTCGGGCGCTGCATCTGCTGGATCACGTTGGCGATGGTGAAGGTCTTGCCCGAGCCGGTCACGCCGAGCAAGGTCATGCCCGCCTCGCCCGCGCGCAGGCCCTCCACCAGCTTGCAGATGGCCTCCGGCTGATCGCCGGCCGGTTGGAAGCGTGACTGGATTTCGAATTGACGCTGCATCGGGGATTCAGAAACGGGGACGAACACAGTATATTACGCGAGTTTTTGCGCAACCCTGCGTGTCGAGGACACACCGCTTGGACATCCAACTTTCTGATCGCGTTCAAACCGTCAAGCCCTCTCCCACCCTGGCGGTGACCGCCCGCGCCAAAGAACTGAAAGCCCAGGGAAAGGACATCATCGGTCTGGGCGCCGGTGAGCCGGATTTCGACACACCCGAACACATCAAGCAGGCCGCCATCGAGGCCATCAAGGCGGGCTTCACCAAGTACACCGCCGTGGACGGCACTCCGGAACTGAAACAAGCCATCATCGGCAAGTTCCAGCGCGACAACGACCTGTCGTACATGCCGAACCAAGTGCTGGTGTCCTGCGGCGGCAAGCAGAGCTTCTACAACCTGGCTCAGGCGCTGCTGAACCGGGGCGACGAGGTGATCATCCCGGCGCCCTATTGGGTGTCCTACCCCGACATGGTGCTGCTGGCCGACGGCAAACCGGTCATCATCGAGACCGGCCTGGCCCAGGGCTTCAAGATCACCCCCGCACAACTGGACGCGGCCATCACCCCGCGCACCCGTTTGCTGGTGCTGAACAGCCCGTCCAACCCCACCGGCAGCGTCTACACCAAGGCCGACTGGGCCGCCCTGGGCGAGGTGCTGCGCCGCCACCCCCAGGTGCTCGTCGCCAGCGACGACATGTACGAGCACATCTACTGGGGGACGGAGGGCTTTTCCAACATCCTCAACGTGTGCCCGGACCTGTACGACCGCACCGTCGTGCTGAACGGCGTATCCAAGGCCTATTCCATGACCGGCTGGCGCATCGGCTACGCGGCCGGCCCGCAGGAACTCATCGGCGCCATGAAGAAGGTGCAATCCCAGAGCACCTCCAACCCCACCTCCATTTCCCAGGTGGCGGCCACCGTGGCGCTGAACGGCGACCAGACCTGCATCCAGACCATGCTCAAGTCGTTCAAGGAACGGCATGACTTCGTGGTGGAGCGCCTCAATGCCATCAAGGGCTTCGAGTGCCTCACCTCGGAAGGTGCCTTCTACTCATTCCCGGACGTCACCGCCGCGATCCGTGCCGCTGGCCTGAGGGACGATGTGGAATTCTCCGATCGCCTGCTGAACGACGTGGGCGTCGCCCTCGTGCCGGGCACCGCCTTCGGCGCTCCCGGCTATGTGCGCCTGTCCTTCGCCACCAGCCAGGAAAACCTCGCCAAGGCGCTGGATCGCATCGGCCAGGTCGTGGGCCTCAAGTAAAAATCGGAACATTCCTACACGAGATACCGCCTCTGCCTACAAGCCGGGGGTTTCTATAGGAAAGTCACCTGCGTACTCTAAGCGCCACAGGGATGTGGGTGTGACAGGGAAGTCAACTACCCGGAGGGGAGCAGGATGCTCCCCTTCTTCATTTCCGCGGTCTGCACTTTTGTGGGAGCGGGCTGCCCGTGACTGGACAGCCCACACCACTGCGGCCTGCCGCTCCTGCACCCCGCCTTTCGACTTCACCGTCGACGTAGGCGCTGACGTCGCCAACATATCCAGGCGAAGCCGTCATCAGTCCGCATCAACCAAGCCTGGGCGTCAAAATCAGAAAACTCCTACACGAGATGCCGGCGTGGCCTACAAGCGAAGGGTTTCTCTAGGAAGGTTACCTACGTACTCTGAGCACCACAGGGACGTGTGGGTGTGACAGGGAAGTCAACTACGACCCGGAGGGGAGCAGGATGCTCCCCTTTTTCATTTCTGGGGCCAGCCACTGTCACGTAGCTTCGCAACGTGACCTACCGACGCCCCTAGGTCACGCCCGAATGGATCTGTGTGACGCTCTGCGGGCCGCGTGGTCCAACCATCGCGGCCTGAGGCCTTTCCCACCACACATGGGCGCGGTCCAGTACCCCACTAGCCGCCCCTACCGGCGCACTGCCGTCCCCTTACCCGTTTCGCTTCGCGAAGTCGGCCATGAAGCTTACCAGCACGTCGACGCCTTCCTCCGGCATGGCGTTGTAGATGCTCGCGCGCATGCCGCCCACCACGCGGTGGCCCTTGAGCGTGACCAACCCCGCCTGCTTGGCCTCCTTGAGGAAGGCTTCGTCCAGATCCGCGTTGGCCAGGGTGAACGGCACGTTCATCCAGGAGCGGCAGTGCTTCGCCACCGGGTTGTGGTAGAAGCCGCCGGACTGGTCGATGGCGGCATAGAGCTTCTCCGCCTTGCGCTCGTTGATCGCCGCCATGCCCGCAAGCCCGCCGAGGTCTTTCAGCCACTCGAACACCAGCCCCGCCACGTACCAGGAATAGGTGGCCGGGGTGTTGTACATGGAGTCGTTGTCGGCGTGGATCTTGTAATCGAGCATGGTGGGCGTACCCGGAAGCGGCTCGCCCAGCAGGTCTTCACGGACGATGACGATGGTCAGCCCCGCCGGGCCGATGTTCTTCTGTGCACCGGCGTAGATGAGGCCGAACCGACTCACGTCGATGGGGCGCGACAGGATGGTGGAGGACATGTCGGCCACCAACGGCACACCGCCGGTCTCCGGCACGTAGTCGAACTCCACGCCGCGGATGGTCTCGTTGGGGCAGTAGTGCACGTAGGCCGCATCGCCGGAGAGCCTCAGCTCCGCCTGGGTGGGCACGGTGGTGAAGCGGCTCGCCTCGCTGCTGGCGGCCACGTTCACCGTGCCGTACTTCTTCGCCTCGGCGATGGCCTTGGTGGACCAGTCGCCGGTGTTGATGTAGTCGGCACCTTTCTTCCCGCGCAGCAGGTTCATGGGGATCATGGCGAACTGCTGGGATGCGCCGCCCTGCAGGAACAGCACCTTGTAATCGGCAGGGACGGCGAGCAACTCGCGCAGGTCCGCCTCGGCCTTGGCGGCGATGGACATGTACTCCTTGCCGCGATGGCTCATCTCCATCACGGACATGCCGCTGCCGTTCCAGTCCAGCATCTCCTCGCGGGCCCGTTCGATCACAGCCTGCGGCAACATGGCCGGGCCGGCACTGAAGTTGAATACGCGCACCATGGCGGTTCCTTAGGAATTTCTTTTTTAAGACAAAAAAGCTTAAACCACGGGGAACACGGGGGGCCACGTTCGCTCTACCTGAGCGCTACGCGCGCCCCTCCCTCGGATGTTCCTGAAGAAACACTACTCTTCCCTGTGTTCCTCGTGGTTACCCTCTTCCTCTTCTTCGTCGTCGCCGCTCTCGGCGATGCTGTCGAGGCCGGTGAGTTTTTCTTCCGCGCCCAGGCTGATGAGTTTGACGCCCTGGGTGTTGCGGCTGGTGATGGAGACCTCGGCGGCGCGGGTGCGTACCAGGGTGCCGGCGTTGGTGATGAGCATGATCTCGTTGCTCTCTTCCACCAGCACCGCGCCCACCACCTTGCCGTTGCGCTCGCTGGTCTGGATGGAGATGACGCCCTGGCCGCCGCGCCCGTGGCGTGGGTACTCGGACATGGGCGTGCGCTTGCCGTAGCCGTTCTCGGTGGCCGTGAGCACGTAGCCATCTGCGGCGACGATGAGCGAGATCAGCTTCTGGTCGCCCGTCAGGCGGATGCCGCGCACGCCGCGTGACACACGGCCCATGGCGCGCACGTCCTGCTCGTTGAAGCGGATCACCTTGCCGGCGTCGTTGAACAGCAGGATGTCACGATTGCCTTCGGTGATGGCCACATCCACCAGGATGTCGTCGTCCACCAGGTCGATGGCGATGATGCCGCTGGAGCGCGGGCGGGAGAAGTCCACCAGCGGGGTCTTCTTGACGGTGCCGTTGGAGGTGGCCATGAACACGTACTTGCCCGCCTCGTACTCACGCACCGGCAGGACGGCATTGATACGCTCCTCGGGTTCGAGGGGCAGCAGGTTCACGATGGGCTTGCCGCGCGCACCACGGCCCGCCTGCGGCAGTTCGTATACCTTAAGCCAGTACACCCGGCCGCGGCTGGAGAAGCACAGGATGGTGTCGTGGGTATTGGCCACGAACATCTTGTCGATGAAATCCTCTTCCTTCATGGCCGTGGCCGACTTGCCGCGGCCGCCGCGGCGCTGGGCGCGGTAATCGCCGAGCGGCTGGGCCTTGGCGTAACCCTCGTGGGAGAGCGTGACCACCACGGGTTCGTCCGTGATCAGGTCTTCCAGGGACAGGTCTTCGTGCGTCGCGTTGATCTCGGTACGGCGCTTGTCGCCGTACTGGTCGCGCACGACCACCAGTTCGTCGCGGATCACCTGCATGAGGCGATCGGCGCTGGCGAGGATGTCCAGCAGATCGGCGATGGTCTCCAGCAACTGGCGGTATTCATCGATGATCTTGTCCTGTTCGAGACCGGTCAGACGGTGCAGGCGCAGGTCCAGGATGGCCTGGGCCTGGGCTTCGGACAGCTTGTAACGGCCGTTCACCAGGCCGAATTCCTGCGACAGGCCTTCGGGCCGCGAGCTTTCCGCACCGGCGCGCGACAGCATGTCGAGCACCACGCCCGGCGCCCAATCGCCTTGCACCAGACCAAGCTTGGCTTCAGCGGGATTGGGCGAGGCCTTGATGAGGGCGATGATGGGGTCGATGTTGGCCAGGGCGACCGCCAGGCCTTCCAACACATGGGCGCGTTCGCGCGCCTTGCGCAGCTCGAAGATGGTGCGCCGCGTAACCACTTCGCGACGGTGGCGCAGGAACGCGTCCAGCACCTGTTTGAGGTTGAGCAGGCGCGGCTGGCCATCTACCAGAGCGACGGTGTTGATACCGAACACGCTTTGCATGGCGGTGTGCTGGTAGAGGTTATTCAGCAGCACCTCGGGCACCTCACCGCGCTTCAGCTCGACGACCATGCGCATGCCGTCCTTGTCGGACTCATCGCGCAGTTCGGAAATACCCTCGATTTTCTTTTCTTTGACCAGCTCGGCGATGCGCTCGATGAGCCGCGCCTTGTTGACCTGGTACGGCAGCTCCGTGACCACTATGCGCTGGCGACCGTTGTTGTCGGTCTCGATTTCGGTGCGCGCACGCACATAGATGCGGCCGCGGCCCGTGTGATAGGCCTCGCGGATACCGCGCGCACCGTTGATAATGCCGCCGGTGGGAAAGTCCGGGCCCGGGATGTGCTCCATGAGTTGGTCGATGGTGAGCGCCGGCTCATCGATGAGCGCCAGGCAACCGTTCACCACTTCGACGAGATTGTGGGGCGGGATGTTGGTGGCCATGCCCACGGCGATACCGGCTGAGCCGTTCACCAGCAGGTTGGGCACGCGGGTCGGCAGGACCTCGGGTTCGTGCTCGGAGCCGTCGTAATTGGGAACGAAGTCGACCGTTTCCTTCTCGATGTCGGCAAGCAACTCGTTGGCAATGCGTGCCATGCGCACTTCGGTGTAACGCATGGCCGCGGCGGCGTCGCCGTCGATGGAGCCGAAATTGCCCTGGCCGTCCACCAACATGTAGCGCAGCGAGAAGGGCTGGGCCATGCGCACGATGGTGTCGTAGATGGCGGAGTCGCCGTGGGGGTGGTACTTACCCATGACGTCGCCGACGATGCGGGCTGACTTTTTATAGGCTTTGTTCCATTCGTAGCCGCCCTCGTGCATGCCGTAGAGCACGCGCCGGTGCACCGGTTTGAGCCCGTCGCGCACATCGGGAAGGGCTCGGCCCACGATCACGCTCATGGCGTAATCAAGGTACGACTGTCTCATCTCCTCCTCGATATTGACCGGGAGGACCTCCTTCGCAAAATCAGCCATGGATTACGACGTTTCCTTTCCAACCGGAGCGGCGCCAAGCCCTTGGCCTGCCACCTAAAATGAAGCCGGCATGATACCACGGCAAGGGGGGATAGCGCAGGCTTGGGAAAGCCTGTCAGGCGGCATCTGAGGCGGTTTTCTGAAGACCACACCTGCTGCTCATGGAGTGCAGGAACTGCTCCCGACTTGAACGGCGGGTAAGCGAAGCGTCGTAGGAGCGGCCTCAGGCCGCGACTCTCCCCATGGCCCGCTTTCGCGACCTGAGGCCGCTCCTACCGGACGAAAAAGGCATTGATCGCTTCGAAATACCGAAAAGACGCTGCGCGCCAACGTGACGGCGTCCGTAGGTCATTGCGAAGCTATGTGACGTCTTTATGGACCGACACACCGCCCTAACTGCTTACCTGCCTTTCAATCGACTCTGACCCCATTGATTTGCAAGGCGCGCATCTTCTCGGGGGTGGGGTTCAGCACCACGCCCTTCTCAGTGACGATGGCGTCGATCAGCTCCGCCGGTGTGACGTCGAAGGACGGGTTCCAGGCCTCGGCGCCCTGGGCGGCTACGCGCTTGCCCGCCAGGGCGAGCACTTCGTCGGCGGCGCGCTGTTCGATGGGGATGCCGGCGCCGGTGGGCAGGCTCATGTCGATGGTGGAGGTGGGCGCGACCACCATGAACTTCACGCCGTGGTGCTTGGCGTTCACCGCCGCGCTGTAGGTGCCAATCTTGTTGGCGGTATCGCCGTTGGCGGCGATGCGGTCGGCGCCAACGATCACCCACGAGACCCTGCCCTGCTTCATCAGGTACGCCGCCGCGCCGTCGGCCAGCAGGGTGACGGGGACCCTGTCCTGCACCAGTTCCCAGGCGGTAAGGCGCGCACCCTGCAACCAGGGGCGGGTCTCATCGGCGAACACGTGCGCGATGCGCCCGCTGGTGAAGGCGCTGCGGATGACGCCCAGCGCGGTGCCGTAGCCGCCGGTGGCGAGCGAGCCGGTATTGCAGTGGGTGAGCACAGCACCGCCCGTGCCTTCGATGAGGGCCGCGCCCAGTTCGCCCATGCGGTAGTTGGCCGCCACGTCTTCCTCGTGGATGGCCGTGGCCTCGGCGAGTAGCGCGGCCTCCGGATCGCCGCCGTCCAACTGCGCAATGCGCGTCTTCATGCGGTCCAGCGCCCAGAACAGGTTCACGGCGGTGGGACGCGAGGCGGCCAGGGTAGCCAGGTCCTGCGCGATGGTGGCCTGCCAGTTCGCGCCTGCCTCTGCAAAACGCACGCGGCCGGCGAGCACCACGCCGTAGGCGGCGGTCACACCGATGGCGGGCGCGCCGCGCACCACCATGTCACGGATGGCACCGGCCACGGCAGTGACATCGTCGTAGGTGTTGAAACGGGTCTCCTGGGGCAGCAGGCGCTGGTCGATCAGGCGGAGCTGGCCGTCGATCCACTCGACGGCGCGGATGGTGTCGTGCTGGTTCATGGCGGTACGGGCAATCGGTGAAGGGCGGGATTATGGCCGCTTGGAGCGTGGAAAGAAAACACACTGGCAGGTGGAATACCGCGTGGGAGCCCACCCCCGTGGGCGAACAGCGCCTTCGCGAACCACGGCTGTTCGCCGACAGGATCGGCTCCTACACGGCGGTCAGCCAGGCGTACCACGCCTCGAAGTAGCCCGGGGCCGCGGCGACCACCGAGCGGGGCTCGACCGTCCTTCTATAGACCGCCTCGCCCTGCAATGTGCTGCTGATGCCGCCCGCTTCGTGCAGGATGAGCGAGCCGGCGGCGTAGTCCCACAGCTTCTGCCCTCCGTGCAGGTAGAGGTGGACGCGCCCCGCGGCCAGCCAGGCCCAGTCCAGGGCGCCGGCGCCGAAGTTGCGCTGCGAACCGAAGGGCGGCTGGCTTGCCAAGCGCGCGGCCAGGGGCTTGGGCAGGCGTTTGAAGTCGACCATGGCAAGGGCCTGGGCAAAGGGACTGTCCGCGCCCGCAACCCGGATGGGCACATGATTTAGGAAGGCGCCGCCACCGCGCTCGGCGTGGAAAAGCTCCTGCCGAAACGGGTCGTAGACCAGCCCGAACTGCACCTCCCCGTCCTCCAGATAGGCCAGGGAGACACAGCAATGCGGTACGCCGGCCACGAAGTTGCTGGTACCGTCCAGCGGGTCAAGCACCCACAACGGACCGTCTGCCGCCAGCAGATTCTCCTGCCGTTCCCACGGCATTTCCTCGCTCAGGAACGCCACCTCGGGCCAGCGCTCGTTGAGCGCCGCATGCAGCCGGGTATGCACGGCCAGGTCCGCCTCGGTCACCGGGCTCGCGTCACCCTTCAGATGAACGCCGACCCGCGCAAACCGCGGCAACAGCTCGTCATGGGCGGCGCCCACGACCAGCGGTTCGAGCTCGGACAAATCCGGGTTCATTCCTCGATGGCGCGCAGCACGATCTCCTGGCGAAAACGCGCCACGATCTTCTGCATGCCAATCTGCTGGCGGGCGTTGATGATGAGGGGGCCGCGCAGGTTGCCGCTCAGCTTGGGATAGCCGGGCAGCGGCTCGGCGCCTTCCTCGTCGGTACGACGGAGCATGACCAACACCACCGCCTCGTCCGGTTCCAGCAGGCCGAGCAGCTTCTCCTCTTCCGCATTGAGGGACAGTTCGTAGCCGAATCCGAACATCTCCGGGGCGGCCACGGAGAACATCACATCCGGGTCCTCCACGGCCTGCAGCCAGAACACGCTCGGTTTGCCTTCCTCGTGGAACAGCTTGAAACGCTTGCACTGCTCGAAGCCGGGCAGGCCGCGCGGGAAGGTGATGATCTGATTCTCGTCAATCTCCTGACTGCCGAAAAAACGGGTGCTGATCTTCATGCGTTCTCCTAGGTCAATGTTCAGCATCGGCGGCATCCGCGGGCCCTGAATCCAATCCCTCGCGAACACCTCGTGCACGCCCTTCTGGCGCGCAGCCCCGAAGCTAACATGCCCCCTGAGGCAAGGATAGGCCGCTTGGTGTATTCTCGGCGCCCATGAAAAAAGTCGACTCGCTCCTCCATGCCCGCTGGATCGTCCCTGTCGAGCCGGCCGGGGTCGTGCTTGAACACCACAGCCTCGCCATCGAGGACGGTCGCATCACCGGGCTGCTGCCCACGCCGGAGGCGAAGCGCCGGTTCGAGGCCGCGGTGAACGTGGACCTGTCCGACCATGCCCTGCTGCCGGGCTTCGTCAACGCCCACACCCACGCCGCCATGACGCTGCTGCGGGGGCTGGGCGGCGATGTGCCGCTCATGCAGTGGCTGCAAGAACACATCTGGCCGGCCGAGGGCCGCCACGTCGGCCGCGAGTTCGTGCGCGACGGCACCCAGTTGGCCATGGCCGAGATGCTGCGCGGCGGCACCACCTGCTTCCAGGACATGTATTTCTTTCCGGACGAAGTGGCGCGCGCCGCGGCCCAGGCGGGCCTGCGCGCCACGGTCGGGCTCATCGTATTCGACTTCCCCTCGGCCTGGGGCAGCGGCCCCGACGACTACCTGCACAAGGGCATGGAGCTGCACGACGAGCTGCGCGGCCATCCCCTGGTCAGCACCGCCTTCGCGCCGCACGCGCCGTACACCGTGTCCGACGCGCCCCTGGAGCGCATCGCCATGTACGCCGAGGAGCTGGACCTGCCGGTGCACATGCACGTGCACGAGACGGCCTTCGAGGTGGAAACCGCCCAGGCCCAGGCCGGCCGCCGCCCGCTGGCGCGCCTGAAGGAACTGGGTCTGGTCACGCCGCGGCTCATGGCGGTGCACATGACTCAGCTCACCGAGGCCGAGATCGAAGGGCATGCGGCCGCCGGCGCGCACGTGGTGCACTGCCCCGAATCGAACCTGAAGCTGGCGAGCGGTTTCTGCCCGGTGCAGCGCCTGCTCGGCGCGGGTGTGAACGTGGCCCTCGGCACCGACGGCGCCGCCAGCAACAACGACCTGGACATGCTCGGCGAGATGCGCACGGCCGCCCTGCTCGGCAAGGCGGTGGCGGGCGATGCGAGCGCGGTGTCCGCCGAGACGGCGCTGCGCATGGCCACCCTCAACGGCGCCCGGGCGCTGGGGCTCGATGGCATCACCGGCTCGCTGGTGCCGGGCAAGGCGGCGGACGTCACCGCCGTGAACCTGCGTGGCCTGGAGACCGAGCCCGTCTATAACGTGATCACCCAACTGGTGTATTCCACCGGGCGCGAACGCGTCACCGATGTGTGGGTGGCGGGCCGCCACCTGCTCAAGGAGCGCCAGCTCACCACCCTCGACGAAGAGGCCATTCTGGCCCGTGCCCGGCAGTGGCGCGCCCGAATCCAGCATTCCGACGTTTCCCCGGAGGAAAAACCATGACCGTCAATGTCGATCCGGTCGAGATCAACAAGTTCGCCGCCCTCGCCTCGCGCTGGTGGGACCGCAACAGCGAGTTCAAGCCCCTGCATGACATCAATCCGCTGCGCGTGGACTACGTGGACCAGCGCGCCGGCCTGGCCGGCAAACAGGTGCTCGACGTGGGCTGCGGCGGCGGCATTCTCTCGGAGGGCATGGCGGCGCGCGGCGCCGAGGTGATGGGCATCGACATGGCCGAGGCCTCGCTCGAAGTGGCCAGGCTGCACCTGTATGAGTCCGGCCTGAAGGTGGATTACCGCAACGTGAGCGTGGAGCAGCTGGCCGAGGAGCGCCCCGCCAGTTTCGATGTGGTCACCTGCCTGGAGATGCTCGAACACGTGCCCGATCCGGCCTCGGTGGTGAGCGCCTGCGCCAAACTGGTAAAGCCGGGCGGCAAGGTATTTTTCTCCACCATCAATCGCACCCCCAAGTCGTACCTGTTCGCCATCGTCGGCGCGGAATACGTCTTGCGCATGCTGCCCAAGGGCACCCACGACTATGCCAAGTTCATCCGCCCCTCAGAACTGGAGAGCTGGTCGCGCCACGCAGGCCTCGCGATCCAGAACCTGACCGGCATGAGCTACAACCCGTTCTTACGCCAGTACAGCCTGGGGCGGGACCTGGAAGTGAACTACCTGGCGTACGCCGTGCGGGAGTGAACCCCGGTTGACCTGCCCGCGACCTGCGGGCCCGCGTTCACGCGCATCGGCAACCCGGCGAAAGCCGGGGTCCAGAACCTTTCAAAACCGATGCCCATCCGCACCATCCTTTTCGACCTCGACGGCACCCTCGCCGACACCGCGCCCGATCTGGCCTATGCGCTCAACGCGGTGCTGGTCGAGCAGGGCCGCGAGCCCCTGCCCTACGAGCACATCCGGCCGGTGGTGTCCCACGGCGCCCTGGCCCTGCTGCGCCTCGGCTTCGGTTTTGCGCCTGACGACCCGTGCCTGCCGCCGTTGCGCCAGCGCCTCATCGACATCTATCGCGCCAATCTCACCCGCGGCACCCGGCTCTTTCCGGGCATGGCGGAACTGCTGGAGACCATCGACCTGCGCGGCATGCGCTGGGGCGTGGTCACCAACAAACCGGCGGCACTGACCGAACCGCTGCTTGCCCAGCTCGGCCTGCTGGCGCGCGCGGTGAGCGTGATCAGCGGCGACACCCTGCCGGTGAACAAGCCCGATCCCGCGCCCATGCTGCTGGCCTGCGCGCAGGCCGGTTCGCAACCGGCGCAGTGCGTCTACCTGGGCGACGCGGAACGCGATGTGCTGGCCGGCCGGAATGCGGGCATGACCACCCTGGTGGCCATGTTCGGTTATCTGGCGGCGGAGGACCGTCCGCATGACTGGGGCGCCGACGGACTCATCGACCACCCGGACGAGGTGTTGCCCTGGATTGAAGCGCGCTTTCGGCGCGCCGTGTGAGCGGCCGCCGCCGGGCTACGGCGAAGGCGCGGGTTACAAAGGAGTCCGGCGCAGTGCCCGCCACAGGATCACCAAGGCGTCGCGCCGGCGCAGACGCGGGCGGGAGAACACGTCTTGCTGCGCCTCCAGGCGGTCGAGCACGCGCAAGCCGCCCTGCACGATGAGCCGGATCTCCAGCCCGAAGCGACCGCGCAGGCGTGCGCCCAGGGCCGCGCCCTCCTCCATCATGGTGCGGGTGCGGGCGTATTCACTCGTCATCAGGGCGCGCATGGCCCCGTCGGAACGCCGTTCACGCAGCTGCTGCACGGTCACGCCGTGGGCGGCCATGGCGTCCTCGGGAAGATAGATGCGGTCGTTCTCGTCCATGTCCTGGGCGAGGTCCTGCCAGAAGTTGATGAGTTGCAGGGCGCTGCACACCCGGTCGGACAGGCGCAGGTTTTCCGGCGTGGCCTCGCCCGCCAGGTGCAGCAGGATGCGCCCCACCGGATCCGCCGAGCGGCGGCAGTAGTCGAGCACGTCCTCGAAGCAGGCATAGCGACGGGTGGTCACGTCCTGGCGAAACGCCGAGAGCAGGTCGTGGAACAGCACCGACGGCACCCGGTAACGGGCGACCAGATCCGCCAGGGCCACGAACACCGGGTGCCCGGCGCGGCCCGCGAGCGCGGCGTCCAGCTGGTGCGCCCAGTCGTCCAGCGCCGCGAGCCGCGCCGCCTCGGGCAGGCCGCCTTCGTCGGCCATGTCGTCGGCCAGGCGCGCGAACGCATAGACCGCCGCAATGGGACGGCGCAGGCGCGCCGGCAGCAGGCGCGAGGCCACGGGGAAATTCTCGTAATGGCGCCGCGCCAGGTCTTCGCACCAGGCGTAGGCCGCGTCCACGTCGTGCGCGGACAGGTCCGTTATGTTAGCTTGCCTGCCCATTCATTCGACCGGGAGGAAACATGAGACTGCTGATCATCATCGCCGTGCTGGTGGCCGGCATGTGGCTGGGCGCCAACCTCGCTCGCGACAAGCCGCTGCTCAGCAACCCCTTCGCCGAGAAGACCATCACCGAGAAGGCGCGTGACGCGGCCGATGGCATCCTGAAGAACCTCAAGTAAGAACAGAAGAACAATCCAACACAGAGACGCAGAGACACAGAGAACAGAAAAATCAAATCGGGCCCAGGTCGCTCCTCTGTGTCTCTGCGCCTCTGCGTTGTTCTCTTCTTAGAGCGCATCGCCGCCGGTGGCCACTTGGCGGATGCCGGTTTCCACCTGGTCCGGCGTCTCCAGTTCCTTCTTGGCGGAGACGCCCATTTCCGTGAATTTGCGCGCACCGGGCAGCACGCGGGCGTCGAAGGAACCGACGGCGCGGTTGTAGTGGCTGACGCTGGACTCCAGGCTCTTGCCGAGTTTGCCGAGATAATCGCCGAAGGTGGCCAGGCGGGCATACAATTCCTCGCCCACTTCACGGATGCGCTCGGCATTTTCCGCCAGCGCCTGCTGGCGCCAGCCGTAGGCCACGGCGCGCAGCAGCGCCACCAGGCTGGTGGGCGTGGCCAGCACCACCTTCTGGCCCAGGGCGTCCTCCAGCAGGGTGCGATCCACGTCCAGGGCCGCGCTCAGGAACTGGTCGCCCGGGATGAACAACACCACGAAATCCGGGCTGCGCTCGAACTGGCTCCAGTAGGACTTCGCCGCCAGCTGACGCACGCGCTCGCGCACCTGGCGCCCGTGGCGCACCAGTTCGCGCTGACGTGACTCGTCGTCGGCGGCCTCCACCGCGGCCAGGTAGGCATCCAGCGGCGCCTTGGCATCCACCACGATGTCGCGTCCGTCCGGCAGGCGCACCACCATGTCCGGGCGCAGCGCGCCGTCGTCGGTGCGCACCTGCACCTGCTCTGTGAAATCACAGTGCTCCACCATGCCGGCCAGTTCCGCCAGGCGCTTCAAGGTCATCTCGCCCCACTGGCCGCGCACCTCGGGACGGCGCAGAGCCTGCACCAGGTTGCGGGTCTCGCCCTGCAACAGGCGGTGGGATTCCGCCAGCCCCTGGATCTGTTGGGTGAGGACGCCGTAATGGGCCTGGCGCTCCTTTTCCACCGTACGGATCTGCTGCTCGGTCTTCTCCAGGGCCTGCACGATGGGCTTGACCAGATTCTCCACCGCTTTCTCGCGCTGGGCCAGTTCGCCCTGGGCATGCACGTGGAACTGCTTGAGGTTTTCCTGGGCGAGCTTGAGGAATTCGCCGGTGTTGTGCTTCAGGGCCTCGCTGGCGAGATTGGCGAAGCTGTCGGCCAGCTGCCGGCGCGCCTGCTCGAAGGCCCCGGCGCGCTCCGCGCCGGCGCGGCGCTCCGCCTCCAGGGCGGCCTGTAATTGGATGTTGTCCTCGCGCAGCCGCAGCGTCTTGCGATGCAACAGCGCGAACACGGCCACGCCGCCCGTCAGGGCAGCGAAGGCGACGGCAAGGACAAGCAGGGACAGGGATTGCGACATGGGCGGCGACCTCGGGAAAGTGCCGCCATCTTACCATCGCCGCTCAGTGCCTCTCGGAACGTGGCCCCGCGAGCAGCCAGATCAGCCAGCCGAGGAACGGCAGCAGGATGATGAGCAGCAGCCACAGCACCTTGGCGCCGGTGCCGCGGCGGGAACCGAAGATGTTCACCACGGCCCAGAGGTCCAGCACCAGCACGATAAAGCCGAAGAAACCGCCGATTTCGATGTTCATGACCCTCCTCACTCGCGTCGGTGCACGGCCGCGCCGGCCCATCCGGGTATAATCGGCCCTCGCCCCACAAGAAGCCCGCGATGACGCCGGAACAATACTGCCAGAACAAGGCTGCGAACAGCGGTTCCAGTTTCTACTACAGCTTCCTGTTCCTCCCACCCGAGCAGCGCCGTGCCATTACGGCGGTCTACGCCTTTTGCCGTGAGGTGGATGACGTGGTGGACGAGTGCCGTGACGCCGGTATGGCGCGCATCAAGCTGACCTGGTGGCGCGAGGAGATCGCGCGCGTCTTCGCGGGCGAGCCGCAGCATCCGGTGGGTCAGGCCCTGGCACCCGCGGTGCGTGAGTTCAGCCTGGCGCAGGAGTATTTCCAGGAAATCATCGACGGCATGGAGATGGACCTGGAACCGGTCCGCTACGCCAGCTTCAAGGACCTGGCGCTGTACTGCTACCGCGTGGCCAGTGTCGTCGGCCTGTTGTCGGCGGAGATCTTCGGCTATCAGGACCGCCACACCCTGAAATACGCCCATGACCTGGGCATGGCCTTTCAGCTCACCAACATCCTGCGTGACGTGGGCGAGGATGCCCAGCGCGGACGCGTCTACCTGCCCGAGGACGAAATGGCCGCCCACGGCGTGACCGCCGAGGACCTGCACAAAGGCGAACTCACCGACGCGCTGCGCGCTTTGCTGGCGTTACAGGCCCGGCGCGCCCGGCAGTACTACGAACAGGCGTTTGCGAAACTCCCGGAACGGGATCGCTTTGCGCAGCGCAGCGGCCTCATCATGGCCGCCGTGTACATGACGCTGCTCGATCGCATCGAGGGCGAGGGCTATCCCGTGCTCACCCGGCGCGTGCGCCTGTCGCCTTGGCGCAAGCTGTGGATTGCCTGGCGCACGGCACGGCGCGAGGCAGTGCGTCATGACCGCTGCGTCTGATCCCATCGTCATCGTCGGCGGCGGCTGGGCCGGCCTGGCCGCCGCGGTGGAGTTGAGCGGCCGCGGCCATCGCGTCGTGGTGCTCGAGTCCTCGCGCCAGCTCGGCGGGCGCGCACGCCGGCTCGCCTTCGGCGACGATGGTGTGGACAACGGCCAGCACCTGCTCATCGGCGCTTATCGCGAAACCCTCGCACTGATGGAACGCGTAGGCATACGTGAGCAAACGGCCATGCTGCGCCTGCCGCTGCGCCTCGAAGTGCGCGCCGCGAACGGCGCGCTGGTACTCGCCGCGCCACGCCTGCCCGCGCCGCTGCATCTGGGCGCCGCCCTGCTCGCCGGCGGCGGCCTGCGCCTCGGCGAGCGCTGGCGCGCGCTGGGTTTCGCACTCCGCCATTACCTTCAGGGATTCCGGCTGCGCAAGGATTGCAGCGTGGCCGAATTGCTCGCGGACCAGCCCTCGCGATTAAAGGAACTGCTGTGGCATCCGCTCTGCCTCGCTACCCTCAACACCCTGCCCGCACAGGCCTCCGCACAGGTGTTCCTGCGGGTGCTGCGCGACAGCTTCGCTCATCAGCGGCGCGATTCGGACCTGATGATTCCACGCCTCGACCTCGGCCGCGCCTTCCCGGAGCCGGCGCTGGACTTCGTCGAGCGTCACGGCGGTCAGGTACGGCTGTGCAGCCGCGTGACGGCGCTGGAGGTGAAAGACGGACGCATCGCGGCCGTGCGGCTCGGCAGCGAGCGCCTGTCCGCAGCACAGGTGATCCTGGCCGTGCCGCCGGGTGCTGCCGCCCGGCTGTTGTCGCACCATGGGTCCACCGCGCCACTCGCCGACACACTGGCGCAGTTTGGCCACGAGCCCATCACCACCGTGTACCTGCGCTATCCGGTCGAGGCGCGACTGCCCGCCGAGATGGTCGGTCTCGCCGGGGGCTTCACCCAGTGGCTGTTCGATCGCCGCGTATACGGCCAGCCCGGCCTGTTAGCCGCCGTGATCAGCGGCCCGGGCGAACACGTGGAGCTGGAACGCGAGCCGCTCGCCGCGCGGATTGCCGCCGAGGTTGCCGCACATTTCCCGACGCTTCCCGCCCCCACGGAACACCTGGTGGTGCGCGAAAAACGCGCCACCTTCCGCTGCACCGTGGGCATCGACGCCCGGCGCCCCGCTGCGGCCACCCCTCTCGCAGGCTGTTGGCTGGCCGGCGACTACACCGACACCGGCTACCCGGCCACGCTCGAAGGGGCGGTGCGCTCTGGAGTACAATGCGCCCGCCTCGTCGACACCCGACTGCGACCCAAAACACCATGACCAAAATCCCCGAGGGCTACACGCCCGCCGACGACCTGCTCAAGAACCGCATCATTCTCGTCACCGGCGCCGGCAGCGGCATCGGTGCGGTGGCGGCCAAGACCTTCGCCCGGCACGGCGCCACGGTGATCCTGCTCGGTCGCGGCATGCGCAAGCTGGAGGCGGTTTACGACGAGATAGAGGCCGAGGGCGGGCCGCAGCCGGCTATCTATCCTATGAATCTGGAAAAGGCCACGCCCAAGGATTACGAAGACCTGGGCGCGCGGCTCGGGGAAACCTTCGAGCGCGTGGACGGCATCCTGCACAACGCCGCCGCGCTCGGCACCCTCACACCGCTCGGCCAGTACAGCCTGGACATGTGGTCCAAGGTCATGCAGACCAACCTCAACGCGCCCTTCCTCATCACCCGCGTGCTGCTGGGCCTTCTGAAGAATTCGCCCGACGCCTCCGTGGTATTCACCGCCGACCGCGTCGGCCGCCAGGGCCGCGCCTACTGGGGCGCCTACGGCGTCTCCAAGGCTGCCAACGAAAACATGATGGAGATCTGGGCCGCCGAACTGGAGGCCAACACCGCCATCCGCGTGAACAGCCTCGACCCGGGCGCGGTGTACACCGACATGCGCGCGAAGTCCTACCCCGGTGAAGACCCAAGCACCCTGCCCCGTCCGGCAGATGTCATGCTGCCGTACCTGTATCTCATGGGGCCGGACAGCAAGGGGATTACGGGGCACCGGTTTGAAGTTTGAGATTAATTGCCGCTGGAGTCGTAGGTCACGTTGCGAAGCTACGTGACATCTTTGCGGCATTCGCATCGTCGCAGTATTCGAAGGATGCGCTGCGCGCCAACGTGACCTACAGCAGACTATTTCCGCCTTGGCCTCCGTTGCTCGGCGAGCCATAGGGGACCTGAAGAACGCTCGCCTCGCTCACTCAAGAGGTGCTTCGCGCCAGAAGACTTGACGTTCCGCCGATGAAACTCCGAGCGTCACAATACCGGACGGATTCTTGAAACCCCGTATGCCGCGCCGAGCACCGCAGTCCGAATCGGACAAGGCCCGCAGGGGGCGCGCCAGGGAGGGCGCGCCGTCTGCACTCGGGGCAGGAGGCCCCGTGTGCAGACCCCCGATTCGGACTGCGGAGCGCAGGGAACCGCCGAAGGCGGCGCGGCATTCGGGCGGCCTTTCTTTGGGGTACTTTTCTTTGGCCGCGCAAAGAAAAGTACCTCGTCGCAGGGGGGCGAAAACCCCCGTCTAAATAATCTTCGGGCGAAGCCCCACATTATTGAAGATGTCACGTAGGCGCTGCGCGCCAACGTGACCTACATCCCCTGACCCACATCAGCCCCCCAACCATCAATCCATCAAATCCACCACAATCCCCTGCTCCCGCAGGCGATCCGCCCGCGCCTGCACGAAACGCTGGAAACTCGGTTCGTGCTTGTACGCACCGCTCGCCACATAATCGAGCGCCGACTGCACGTGGAAGGACTTCAGATAGGCCTCGGTGCGGAACACCTCCTTGCCGCGTTCGTCGAAAAACACCAGTGAGGGTGCGTACATGACGTTAAGCTCGTGTGCCCACTCGGCGGCGGTGGTGCGCCGCCCGAGGGTGGTCACCAGTGGGCCATTGGTGCGCATGTCCAGTTGCACCACGTCGAAGGCATCAAGCAGCTTGCGAGTCTCTGCGCGCGCCAGTACGTCGCCGTGCAGTTCGTCGCAGGCACCGCATTGGCGCTGTTCGAAGAACACCACCAGGGGGCGGCCCGCCGGGATCTTGTCGCGGGCGAGATTGTGCGGCGCGGGTTGGAAGAACGCCTGGGTGTTGAGTTCACCCTTGGCAGGGGTGCCGCCGGCCTCGGCCAGGAAATCAGGGAAGCTCATGCCCGCCGGCGCCTTGCCACTGGCATAGTCGAGCGCGGTGTCGAACTTGTGCGGGTGGTAATAACCGTTCACACGCAACACCTGTGCGCCACCTTCGTTCAGGAACACCAGCGTGGGCGTGAACATGACGCGCATGGCCGTGGCGAATTCCTTTTCAGTCTGCACCTGGCCATCGAGTCCGGTCACCTCGCGATCGCCCCACATGTTCACCGCCACCACATCGAAGCGCGAGCGGGTCTTGTCGGCGATGGCCTTCTGGCCGAAGTTGTCCTCGAGCAGCTTGGCGCAGTAAGGGCAGCCGTCCTGGTAGAAATAGAGCAACAGCCGGCGGCCCTCCGCAGAGGCTTCGGCCAGGTCTTCACGCAGATCCAGGAAAGAATCCTTGAACCAGGCCGGCGGCGCGTGGTAGCCCGGATTCACACCACCCTCCAGCGCCGCTTCTTGTGCCAGGGCGCCACCCGCACCCACAAGTCCCAGCACCAAAGCCAACCATGCGAAGCGTCTCACGTTCATGGGTTCCCCCTTTTTCTTTTCCGTCGACCCGCATCCAATCCAAGTTGGCGTACGGTTTTTGCGTATTTCCAGTGTATCCCGGGGATTTCAGGAAGCGTCCTATTCCTGCGGCCGAGGCCTGTCGGGCAGAAAGGTCCCCCGGGGGGCGCGTCCCCGCCGGCCAGTGCGTCAAGGTTCCGGCGCACCGTCAGGATGGTTTCAGAAAATGGAGTCAAGCCATTGTTTACGCAAGACATTACGCACATGGCACGGAACTCGCTATTGATGCGGCACAGGACATTCAGAAAGGCCCATGTCATGCCGCCCATCGAGTTCAAAGCCACTGTGACCAGCTTAGCCGCCAAATTGCCTTCGCCGGACACGGTGCGCCTCACGCTGGCACTCCAGACCACCCTGGAACTGGAAGCGATGCTGGCACTGTTCATGGCGGAAGTCAGCGCCTACGTGTCCTGCGATGCACTGGTCCTGCGTTCACCGGTGCGCAATTTGGAGCTGGAGATGGGCAAACCCGGCCGCCACCGCTGCGCCTATAACCTGACACTGCAGGACGAGCCGCTTGGGGAGATCGAATTCTCCCGCGACCGCCTCTTCGGTGAGGCGGATCTGAACCGGCTCGAAGTCCTGTTGTCGGCCCTCGCCTATCCGCTGCGCAACGCGCTGGTGTATCGCGAGGCGCTCCGCGCTGCGCGCCGCGACGCATTGACCCAGGTGGGCAATCGTGCCGCCTTCGAGGAGGCGCTGGCGCGCGAGGCCTCGCTCGCCAAGCGACGCGGCCAACCCCTGGCGCTGCTCGCCCTCGACCTGGACAACTTCAAGGGGGTCAACGACCTGCACGGCCACCAGGCCGGCGACGGCGTGTTGCGCGACACCGCCATGCGCATGCAAGAGGCGATTCGCGCCACCGATCAGCTGTTCCGTTACGGTGGTGAGGAATTCGTGGTGCTGCTCGGCAATACCGACCAGCACGGCGCCGAGCTGGTGGCCGAGCGGATTCGCAATGCCGTGGCCGTGGGCAGTGCGGCGCGCGGCCTGCAGGTCACCGTGAGTATCGGCTTGGCCTTGCTCGGGCGGACTGACGACGTGAGCACCCTGTTCGCCAAGGCGGACATGGCGCTTTATCAGGCCAAGGCTATGGGCCGCAACCGCGTGACGGTGCACCGCGAGGAAGCAGTCGCTTGAGGTCGCGTGACGCGCCGTGCAGGCCGCGCCACGATGGACACCCCATCCTTTCCATCTCAATACGGGACCTTGTCGTCCTTCTCCCGCCAAAGGCGTAGCGGCGCCAGGGCGTCGCCCACGTTCACGTGCAGCAGTGGCAGGCGCCGGCTGGCCAGGGGCAAGCCCAGTTCTTCCGCGATGACTACGTCATCGAACCCGGCGGCGGCTGCATCTTCGGCGCGCGCGGCGTAGTAGACACGCTCGATACGCGCCCAGTAACAGGCCGAAAGACACATCGGACACGGCATGCAGCTCACATACAGGTGGCATCCGGTGAGATGATATTCGCCCAGCCGGCGACAGGCGTCGCGGATGGCCATGACTTCCGCATGGGCCGTCGGGTCGTTGTGCAAAGTGACGCCGTTGGTGCCGCGTCCGACGACATGGCCGTCCTTGACCACCACCGCACCGAAGGGCCCACCCTTGCCGCTCGTCACCGATTCCGTCGCCAGCCGGATGGCCTCTGCCATGAATGCTTCTTGCACGCTGTCCTCCACCACGTTCGAGAAACGCGTGCGGCCAACATAATGGATTTGCGGCTGAAGTCCAATGGGCGAGGCGCTGCGCACGCATTCACGTCGAAACGACCCGATCGCCATTGCTCGTGCTCGATCGAGTCAATGCCCCAGCCAGCGCGGGATTACAGCGTCAGTGTGAGCGGCGATGAGCGTCGTCACCCGCTTCCACGGCATTGATGCACACCATCATGGAGCGAAGCCCGCAGACACGTCGCAAACGCCATCTCCTGGCAAGCAGGCGCGGGGCGAGATTGCCGAGACTTCCCAGCGCCCCCCTGTTCACATCACGCACCGTGCGAGCGTTTTAGCTCACACGTTTGCGCCAGCGGGCAGCCTCCGCAGGCGGGCGTGCGCCGGCAGGCCTCCTTGGCGTGACGGACAATCAGGGCATGGTATTCGTTGAAAAGGGTGACCTGCCCAGCCTCGCTTATCTGCAACGCCTGCTCGAACAAGGCGCGCAGTTCTTCATAGGGTTCCACACCAGTCACCAGACCCAGACGCTGGAACAGCCGGCGCGTGTAAGCATCGATGACAAATACGGGGCGCTCGAAGGCGTACAGCAGGATATCGTCGGCCGTCTCGGGGCCGATACCCTTCACGGCCAACAGCTCGTCGCGCAATGTCGCGGTGGCCAGCTTCGCCAGTTCGTCATGACCACCGCGTTGACGATACCAGGCACAGAAACTGCGCAGCCGCTCCGCCTTCACATTGAAGTAGCCGGACGGGCGCAGCCACTCTGCCAAGCGCTCATGGGGTGTGGTGACGATGACGGCTGGATCGAGGGCCCGGTGGGCCTTCAAGTTGCCGATGGCGCGCTCCACGTTGGTCCACGCCGTGTTCTGGGTGAGCACGGCGCCGACCATCACCTCGAAGGGCGTTTCCCCCGGCCACCAGTGCTGGGGACCGTAGCACTCCAGCAGCGTGCGGAAGACCCCGTGGAGCATTGCCGTCAGCGTGGCCGCCGGGAGCGGGGACGCGGGACCATGCGCGACTTGCGCGGCGCATCGTCATCCCGGGCGGCGCGCGGGGCGTCCGCAGCGAGCGAGAGCTTGCCACTCTTGCGCGGCTTCGGCTCGCCTGACGCCGGACCTGTGCCACGGCGTCTATCACGCGCTGGTCGATCGGAGCGACCCGCCGGTTTTTCAGCGTAGGCGCCACCGCCTTCGGCACGTGCCGGCCGGCCCCCTGTACGGGCGCCCCGGGCTTCAGTACCGAAGCGACGCGGACGTTCCGCGGCCGTGTCATCGCGACGCGGCGCGCGCACCGGGCGCGCGGCATCACCCTCGCCGCGTGCGCGGCGCGGACGTTCTGCGGCCGCGTCGTCGCGACG
This sequence comes from Gammaproteobacteria bacterium, assembly GCA_023228645.1. Classification (GTDB taxonomy): domain Bacteria; phylum Pseudomonadota; class Gammaproteobacteria; order Thiohalomonadales; family Thiohalomonadaceae; genus JALOAT01. The sequence continues at coordinate 50,287 of JALOAT010000022.1, forward strand.
TGGCGCGCGTACCGGGCGCGAGGCATCGCCCTCGCCGCGTGCGCGGCGCGGACGTTCCGAGGTCGCGTCATTACGGACTGGAGCATGGGACGGACGCGTACTGCGCGCAGCCTTTCCGCCGCGTGGACGCTCGCCCCGCTTCGCTCCATGCCTGCCGCGGGAAGGGCCTGTGGCTTCGCTGCGCAGGCCGACCAGGGCGAGCAGGCCCTCCAGGTCCGGACCTTTCAGATCTGCGAAGCGGCCCGGGCGCACGCTGCGCGGCAACGTCACGTTGCCGTAGCGCACGCGGGTGAGCCGGCTCACGGCCACGCCCTGGGATTCCCACAGGCGGCGCACTTCGCGATTGCGGCCCTCACGCAGGGTCACGTGATACCAGTGGTTCGCGCCCTCGCCTCCCCCATCCACCAGCGCATCGAATCGGGCTTCACCGTCATCCAACTGCACGCCGCTGCGCAGGCGCCCCAGGGTTTCTTCAGAGATTTCACCCAGCACCCGCACCGCATACTCCCGTTCGATCTCCGAGGAGGGATGCATGAGGCGGTTGGCCAGTTCGCCGTCATTGGTGAGCAGCAGCAGACCGGAGGTGTTGATATCCAGGCGGCCGATGGTGACCCAGCGGCCATTGGTCAGCCGCGGCAGGTTGTCAAAGATGGTGGGACGACCTTCCGGATCGGAGCGGGTGCATACCTCACCGAGCGGCTTGTGATAGATGAGCACCCGGCGCTCGCGCGGGGCCAGCCGCGCGCGCTGCACCACCCGCCCGTCCACACGGATGATGTCGTTTTCACCGACGCGCTCGCCGAGGGTCGCGACCTTGCCGTTGACGGAGATACGCCCGGCGGCGATCCACTCCTCCAACTCGCGCCGCGAGGCAAAACCGGCGCGGGCAAGGACTTTCTGCAGTTTTTCGTTCATGAGGTCTTTGACGGGTTGGAGGGATCGACGTTCGAAGACAGAAGAGAAAAGCCTGACCACGGGGGACACGGGGGGAGAATTCCCTTTGGCGGTTATTCGAAACCCGTAGGAGCGGCCTGAGGCCGCTCCTACAGAAGAATCGATTTTTCTCCGTGTCCCCCCTGGTTAATGCTTTTCGCCTTTCATTAAGCGGACGCGTGTTCAACAAAGCTCGATGGGTTCCACGTCGGCGGCGGGTAAGGCCGGGGCTTCCGCATCGTTGGAGGCCGGGACGTGTTCGCCAAGATCGAGTTCCGCTTCGAGCTTGTCGATATCCCGCAACTCGGCCAGGGTGGGCAGGTCGTCCAGGCCCTTGAGGTTGAAGTAGTCCAAGAAGGCCCGCGTGGTGGCGTAAAGGGCGGGTTTGCCCGGCACGTCGCGATGGCCCACCACGCGCACCCAGCCGCGCTCGGTGAGCGACTTGACGATGTTGGTGCCCACGGCCACGCCGCGGATGTCCTCGATCTCGGCGCGGGTGATGGGTTGGCGGTAAGCGATGAGCGCAAGGGTTTCCAGGAAGGCGCGCGAATAGCGCGGCGGCTTCTCCTCCCACAGGCGCGAAATCCAAGGCACCAGCTCCTTGCGGGACTGGAAGCGCCAGCCGCTGCCCACCTCCACCAGCTCAATGCCACGGGTGGCGCAGTCCTCGCCGAGCGCTGCGAGTGCCGCGCGGAAATCCTCGGGCGCGGGGCGCTCATCCTCCTCGAACAGGCCCTGCAGCCGCTCCAGGCTCACAGGCTCGCCCGCCGCGAGAATGGCCGCCTCAATAATGTTCTTCAGTTCTTGCACGTCCATACGATTACCCAAACACGGGAAAAACACTCAACGCAGAGACGCAGAGGGCGCAGAGGGCGCAGAGAAAACACAAAGAATCCTCTGTGTTCTCTGCGCCTCTGCGTCTCTACGTTGGGCTGTTATCTGTTTGCACGGCCTAACGGTAATCCGCCGCCTCGTCCAGTTCCGCCGGCGTCATGTCCGGCGCCACCAGCTTGACGTGGATGGTGGCGAAGGCCGCGGTCTGGATGAGTTCGATCATCTGCTGTTTGAGCAGTTCGAGCACCGCGATGAGGGTGACCACCAGGCCGCGGCGGCCTTCCTCCAGGCGGAACAGGCTCGGGAATTCGGTGAAGCGTTCGGTCGACAGATGCTCGAGCACTTCGCTCATGCGCTGGCGCACCGACAGCGGCTCGCGCTGAATGTGGTGGTGCGCGAACATCTCGGCGCGCTTCATCACTTCCGCCATGGCCGCCAGGATGTCGCGCAGGTCCACCGTGGGCAGCGGGCGGGTGGCGTTGCGATCCGTCAGCTCGGCCGCGCCGCTGAACACGTCACGGCCGAGGCGCGGCAGGGCGTCGATGTCCTCGGCGGCCTGCTTGAAGCGCTCGTATTCCTGCAGGCGGCGTACCAGTTCGGCGCGCGGGTCGTCTTCCTCGCCCTCCACGCTGGGCGGGCGCGGCAGCAGCATGCGTGATTTGATCTCCGCAAGCACCGCGGCCATCACCAGATATTCGGCCGCCAGCTCCAGCTCCATCTCCTTCATCAGCTCCACGTATTCCACGTACTGGCGCGTGATCTCGGCGATGGGGATGTTGAGGATGTCCAGGTTCTGGCGCTTGATGAGCCACAGCAGCAGATCGAGCGGGCCTTCGAAGGCCTCCAGGATCACCTCCAGCGCATGGGGCGGGATGTAGAGATCCTTGGGCATCTCCGTGAACGGCGCACCCTGGACGATGGCGAACGGCATCTCCTCCTGCTGGGGAGAGGCAGGCTCGTGCAGGGGCGCCCCGATCACGGCGACGGGCTCGGTCATGGGCGGTCGTACTCCAATCCCATGGCCTGACGCACTTCCGCCATGGTGGCGCGCGCCGTTTCACGGGCGGCCTCACTGCCTTCGTTGATGATGTGGCGTACCAGCCCGGGGTTCTCCGCGTACTCGCGCGCGCGTTCCTGGATGGGCTTGAGCTCGGCGACGATGGCGTCGATCACCGGTTGCTTGCATTCCAGACAGCCGATACCGGCGGTAGTGCAGCCCTCGTGCACCCAGGCCTTCACGTCGTCCGACGAGTACACCTGGTGCAACTGCCACACCGGGCACTTCTCGGGCGTGCCCGGATCAGTGCGGCGCACACGCGCCGGGTCCGTAGGCATGGTGCGGATCTTCTGTTCCACGGCCGGGATCTCCTCGCGCAGGGAGATCACGTTGCCGTAGGACTTGGACATCTTCTGCCCATCGAGGCCCGGGAACTTGGAGGCGGGCGTGAGCAGGGCCTGGGGCTCGGGCAGGATGATCTTGCCGGCGCCTTCCAGATAGCCAAACAGGCGCTCGCGGTCGCCCAGGGTGATGTTCTGCTGCTCCTGTAACAGGGCGCGTGCGGTCTCCAGGGCCTCGGCGTCGCCCTGCTCCTGGTAGCGCTTGCGCAACTCGCCATAGAGTTTGGCGGCCTTTTTGCCCATCTTCTTCGCCGCGGACTCGGCCTTTTCGGCGAAATCGGGCTCACGGCCGTACAGGTGATTGAAGCGGCGCGCCAGCTCGCGCGAGATCTCCAGGTGGGCGATCTGGTCCTCGCCCACCGGCACCTGGGTGGCCTTGTAGATCAGGATGTCCGAGGTCATGAGCACCGGATAACCGAGGAAGCCGTAGGTGGCGAGGTCCTTGTCCTTGAGCTTCTCCTGCTGGTCCTTGTAAGTGGGCACGCGCTCCAGCCAGCCGAGCGGCGTGATCATGGACAACAGCAGGTGCAGCTCCGCGTGCTCCAGCACCTTCGACTGCACGAAGATCTTCGCCGAGCCCGGATTGATGCCCACGGCGAGCCAGTCGATGACCATCTCATGCACGCTGGTAGCGATCTGCGAGGTGTCCTCGTAGTTGGTGGTGAGGGCGTGCCAGTCCGCGACGAAGAAGAAGCACTCGTACTCGTGCTGGAGCTTGAGCCAGTTCTTCAGCACCCCGTGGTAATGACCGAGGTGAAGGCGGCCGGTGGGCCGCATGCCGGAAAGAACACGCTGTTGCGTTGCCACGGTGTGAAACGTCCTCTCAGAGACCAAACAAGGTGTAAATGGCGCTTTCCAGGAAGCGGATGGGTGGGCCGATCAGGCGGCCGAGGATGCGGGAAAAAAGCAACGCAGCCACCACAAGCAGCCCGAAGGCCTCGAACCGGTTGTAGTGCCAGGCGAGCGGTCCCGGCAGGAAGGCGGAGACCACACGGCTGCCGTCCAGGGGCGGGATGGGCAGCAGGTTCAGCACCATCAGCACAAGATTGATGGCAATGCCGAACTGGCCCATGAGCAACAGCGGCTCCACGAAGGCCGGGAACAGCTCGCCCACTGTCAGCACCAGCTTGATCATCAGTCCCCACAGCAGGGCCATAAGCAAATTGGAGAGCGGCCCGGCGGCGGCCACCCAAGCCATGTCGCGTTCGGGATGGCGCAGGTTCTGCTGGGTGACGGGCACCGGCTTGGCCCAGCCGAAGATGAACCCGCTATCGGCAAACAGCAGCAGTGCCGGCACGAGGATCGTGCCGATGGGGTCGATGTGTTTCAGGGGGTTCAGGGTCAGGCGGCCCAGCATCATGGCGGTCGGATCGCCGAAGCGGCGCGCCATCCAGCCGTGCGCCACCTCGTGGACCGTGATCGCAAACAGCACCGGGATCGCCGCGACGGCGAAGAGTTGGACAGAGTTGAGACCGTGCATCGGGCGATTATACGTGGGCGGGGGGGCTCGCCGGAACCTTGCAGGGGTTGAAAGGCAAAAAGCCGAACCACGGAGAGCCACGAAGGCCACGGAGAGAAAGCGAATTCATGGGGGCGCTGGTGTTCTCCGCATCACTGCGGTACCCACCCGATCCCGCGGTTACCCTAGGGATTCGGCCCTGACACGTGTTTTCTCCGTGGTTCTCCGTGGCCTACGTGGTTCAAGTTTTTCTTCTTTTCCCTATTCGAAAAGGCTGGCATCGCCCAGGCCGTGCCGGAGGATCACCGGCCCGCTTTCCTGGAACTCCACCATGGTGGTGACCTCCAGACCGCCGTAGCCGCCGTCGATGATCATGTCCACCTCGTGGTCCAGGCGGTCGCGGATCTCGTAAGGATCGCTCTCTGCATGGGGCTCACCCGGCAGGATCAGCGTGGTGCTCATCATCGGCTCGCCGAGGGCGTCGAGCAGGGCGCGGGCGATGGGGTTGCCGGGTACGCGGATGCCGATGGTCTTGCGCTTGGGCTGCATGAGCCGCCGCGGTACCTCCCGGGTGGCGGGGAGGATGAAGGTGTACGGGCCGGGCGTCGCCGCCTTGAGCAGTCGGTAGGCGGTGTTATCCACCTTGGCGTAGGTGGCGATCTCGGACAGGTCGCGGCACACCAGGGTGAAATGGTGGCGTTCGTCCAGATGGCGGATACGGCAGATGCGCTCGAGCGCGGTCTTCTCACCGATGCCGCAGCCGAGGGCATAGCCTGAATCGGTCGGGTAGATGATCACCCCGCCCGAACGCACCACGTCAGCCGCTTGGGCGATCAGGCGCGCCTGCGGGTTTTCCGGATGGATCTGGATGAAAAGGCTCATAGGTAGGCAGGTGTTCGTAAAACGGCCTCGGCGGCGGACGGGGGACAGCGCGTCCAGGCCTCGCTCTCCCAAACAGGCAAACACCCGACCGGCAGCTCCGGCAGGCGGCCCAGTTCCACCCAGGGATTTTCCGGGCCATGGAAATCGGAACCGGCCGAGGCCAGCAACCCGGTGCGCCGGGCATGAGCGGCCATGGTCTCATTGTCGTCGCGGCTGTGGCTGCCCGAAACCACTTCCAGGGCCTCGCCGCCGCAGGCCATGAATTCCGCCAGCAGACGGCGCAGTTTGGTGGCCGAGAGATCATAACGGGCCGGATGAGCCACCACCGCGATGCCCCCGGCGACGCGGATCCAGCCAACGGCCTCCTCCAGACCCGCCCATTCCCCCGGCACGTGTCCTGGCTTGTTGCGACGCAGGAAATGCTGAAACACCGCGCGGGTGTCGCGGCCGAACCCTTGGGAGACCAGGTAGTGGGCAAAATGGGTACGGCTCACGATCCGTCCCCGGGCGAAGGCGCGGGCACCGGCGTGGGCATCGCGCACCCCGTGTTTGGCGAGGCGCCGGCCGATCTCCTCGGCGCGCCAGTCGCGGTAGACGCGCAGCCGTTCCAGTCCGGCGTTAAGCACCGGGTGTTCGGGGTCGATGTTCAGGCCCACCACGTGGATGGTCATGCGTTCCCAGGTCACCGACACCTCCACACCGGACACGAGCCGGATCCCCAATTCGGCAGCCGCCTGCTCCGCTTCGGCGATGCCGGCGGTCTCGTCGTGATCGGTGAGCGCGAGCACCTGGACGCCGGCCGCCGCCGCACGGGCCACCAGGTCGCGGGGTGACAGGGTGCCGTCGGAGGCGAGGGAATGGGAGTGGAGGTCATGAATCATGGCGGGGCATTGTAGCTTGGATTGTGGTGTTCGGAGTCAGAGGTTCTGTGGTCGGACGTCGTAGGTCGCGTTGCGAAGCTACGTGACGTCTTGGCTTTCTTGAATGACGCGCTGCGCCGCGTGAGTTCCTGCGCGCCGCGTAGCCCGGGTGAAGCAAAGCGGAACCCGGGGATAGCAGTTTTCGTTTGACCGCGGTATTTGTTCGAAGGAAGCGCTGCGCGCGAAGATTATTTGACGGGGGTTTTCGCCCCCCTACGACGAGGTACTTTTCTTTGCGCGGCCAAAGAAAAGTACCCCAAAGAAAGGCCGCCCGAATGCCGCGCCGCCTTCGGCGGTCCCCTGCGCTCCGCAGTCCGAATCGGGGGTCCACTACGGGGCCTCCTGCCCCGGCGTGGACGGCGCGCCCTCCCTGGCGCGCCCCCTGCGGGCCTTGTCCGATTCGGACTGCGGTGCTCGGCGCGGCATACGGGGTTCGAAGGATCCGTCCGATATCGTGGCGCTCGAATGCACACA
>JALOAT010000023.1 GCA_023228645.1 Gammaproteobacteria bacterium
ATGTACAGCACCACGCTTTTCGCGTTAACTTCTTCCACTTGGGTCGCCTGAGTCATTTCTCTCTCCCGTTTGTGATGATTCGGTTGGGAGGGTACTCTGGCGGCCCTTCTTGCTCATAGTTTCTACGGCACTGCCACCCGTAGGTCACGTTGCGAAGCTACGTGACGTCTTTGGGCCGCGCCTGCTTATTCGTCACTCCGGCGAAAGCCGGGGTTCATTCCACGGGCGTGAAGATGGATTCCGGCTTTCGCCGGAATGACGCGTCTGTTGCCGTCTCTTTGTTCTGGGCGTTGCATCTGCCTGTCACCGTCAGTTCCTTGGGCGAGGCATCAACCAATTCGGCATTCGATATCTGGAAAGCGTGATGTATGAGACTTGTCTTGTCAGGTCTGAGCCCTTTAAAGTAGGCGCCCAGACCTAACTATCGGCCGCCTGAGCATGATCACTGCCGCACAGATCCGGGCCGCCCGGGCCCTGATCGGGATGGACCAGCGTTCGCTGGCGGAGGCCGCCGGCTTGTCACTGCCCACTATCCAGCGCATGGAGGCCAGCGCCGGCCAGGTGCGCGGCAATGTGGAATCGCTGGTGAAGGTTATCGAAGCCATCGAGCGCGCCGGTGTGGAGCTGATCGCGGACGGCGCGGCGAGTGCTTGCGGGGGACGGGGGGTACGGCTCAAGACGCCGCCGGAAACGGTATGAACATGAGTGCTGCGCTATCGCTGGTCGCGTTGTCGGTCGTGTTGGCGCTGGCCTCCTCGGCGGCCTCTTTGGCCGCGGTGAGGATGCCCATGGTGGTGCGCTTGCTCGCCATGCCTCTGTTTGCACTGGCGGGTTTGTCGGCCCTGGCCGGCGGGCTCATCGCGCTTTTGCTCGGCGATGTCGTCACCGCCACCCTGCCGCTGGGTCTGCCCTGGCTGCCCTGGCGGGTGCGGCTGGATGCCTTGTCCGGTTTCTTCCTGGCCCTCATCGGCGTGGTGAGTTTCGCGGTGGGGGTTTACGGCCCCGCCTACGTGCGCGGCCTGGAGAAGGGGCGCGATTCCCTGGTGGCCCTGGGCGGTTTCTCCGGGCTGTTCCTCACCGGCATGCTGGCGGTGGTGCTTGCCAACGACGCCTTCCTGTTCATGGTGGCGTGGGAGCTGATGTCGCTCGCCTCCTATTTCCTGGTTGCCTTCCAGCACGACAACGCCGCTAATCGGCGCGCGGCCTTCCTTTACCTGCTCATGGCCCACGTGGGCGGCCTGGCCATCCTGCTCGGCTACGGTGTACTGGCCTCCTTCGGTGATGGCTTTGCCTTCGACGCCATGCGCGCGGCGAGCCTGCCGCCCGCCTGGGGCAGCGTGGCCTTCGTACTCGCCTTCGTGGGCTTCGGCATGAAGGCGGGGCTGGTGCCGCTGCATGCCTGGCTGCCGGAGGCCCATCCGGTGGCGCCTTCGCATATTTCGGCGCTCATGTCCGGGGTGATGCTGAAGGTGGCGGTGTACGGCTTCGTGCGCTTCGTGTTCGATCTCGTCGGCGAGGTGCAGTGGCAGTGGGGCGTGGCCGTACTGGCCGTCGGCAGCCTTTCCGCCCTGTTCGGCGTGCTGGCCGCCATGATGCAGCGGGATCTGAAGCGTCTGTTGGCGTATTCCTCGGTGGAGAATCTAGGCATCATTTTCATCGGCCTGGGACTCGCACTGCTGTTCCTGGGCACGGGCTATCCTCTGCCCGGCGTATTGGCCCTCATCGCGGCCCTCTACCACGCGCTCAATCACGCCCTGTTCAAGGGGCTGCTGTTCCTCGGCGCGGGCGCCATTCTGCACAGCTCTCACGAGCACGATCTGGAACACATGGGCGGATTGCTGCGGCGCATGCCCTGGACCGGATTCCTTTTCCTGGTGGGCTGTTTGTCGATTTCCTCCCTGCCACCGTTCAACGGCTTCGTCTCCGAATGGCTCACTTTCCAAGCGGCCTTGCAGACCTGGCAGCTCGATAGTGGCGTGCTGCGCAGCCTGATCCCCATCGTCGCTGCCGTGTTGGCGCTCACCGGCGCCTTGGTGGCGGCCACTTTCGTCAAGGTTTATGGCGTGGCCTTCCTCGGCCAGGCGCGCAGCCGGCACGTGCGCCGTGCCCGGCCCGTGCCCCATGGCATGCGGGCAGGACAGGGGATCCTGGCGGCGCTCTGTCTCGCGCTCGGCATCATGCCGGTGTGGGTGATCGGCGCCATCAACGCCATTCCCGAGCAACTGCTGGGGGCCGGTTTGCCGCACTCGGCCGCCGAGGGCTGGCTGTCACTGAATCTGGTCGCCGCCAACGGCGCCAGCTACAACGCCCCTCTGATGGCCGTGCTGCTCGGGCTGTTCGTGGCCCTGGCGTTCTGGGCTCTGCGCCGGGGTGCAGTGCGCCGGGTGCGCCGCTGCGACGCCTGGGACTGCGGTTTCGCGCCGCCGAACACCCGCATGCAGTACACCGCAACGGCCTTCGCCCAGCCTATCCGGCGGGTATTCGGCCATTTGTTCCTGGTGGAGGAGACGCTGGTGCCCCGCGATGACGGCAGCCACCGTCACCAGCTGACCATCGGCGACCGAAGCTGGGGGCTGTTGTATGTACCGGTGACACGCTGGGTGGAGTCCGCTTCGCGGCGCGTGATCCGCCTTCAGTCTGGCAACGTGCGCGTCTATCTCGGCTGGACACTGGCCACACTGTTGGTGCTGCTATGGATCATCTCCTGAGCGTGGCCGCCGCGGTCGCCGCGGTGTTGCAGGCCCTGCTGTATGCGGCGGCGGCGCCGCTGCTGGTGGGCTGGATCCGTAAAGTAAAGGCGCGGCTGCAGAACCGGCGCGGTCCGTCGGTGCTGCAGCCCTACCGCGACCTGCGCAAGCTGCTGGGCAAGGAAGTGCGCGTCGCCCACACCGCCTCGCCGCTGTTCCGGGCAGCGCCGTATGTGGTGTTCGCTGCCACTTGGCTGGCCGCCGCCACCGTTCCACTGTTCGCCGTGGATCTACCCACCACTGCGGTGGCCGACCTCATCGTGCTGGTGGGTTTGTTGGCGCTGGCGCGTTTCTTCCTCGCCCTGGCCGGCATGGACGTGGGCACCGCCTTCGGCGGTATGGGCGCCTCACGGGAGATGTTGGTCTCGGCGCTGGCCGAACCGGCCATGCTCATGGCGGTGTTTACCCTGGCCATGACCGCCCACAGCACCAATCTGGCCGGGGTGATCGATTTCCAGCTGACCAGTGACTTCGCGCTGCGCCCCTCGTTCCTGTTCGCCCTCGCCGGGTTGGTGCTGGTGGCGCTGGCCGAGACCGGACGCATCCCGGTGGACAATCCGGCCACCCACCTGGAGCTGACCATGATCCATGAGGCCATGCTGCTCGAATATTCCGGACGGCATCTGGCATTGATGGAGTGGGCGGCGCAGATCAAGCTGGTGCTCTACGGCGCGCTCATCGCCAACATCTTCTTTCCCTGGGGTATCGCCCAGAGCCTGGCCCCCTCCGCTCTGGGCATCGCCATCGCCGTCATCGTCGCCAAGCTGATGCTGCTCGGCGCGGCGCTCGCCGTGGGCGAGACGCTGCTGGCGAAGATGCGGCTGTTCCGGGCCCCGGCGTTTCTCAATCTGGCGTTGTTGCTGGCGCTGCTCGGTCTGCTCAGTCACGTGATTTTGGAGGTGGGGGCATGAGTCTGATTGCCCTGCCGCTTCTGCAGCAATTCGTGCTGGTGCTGGCGGCGCTGGTGCTGTTCTCTTCGTTCGTGCTGTTGTCTCAGGCACGGCTGGTTTCGGCCATCCACGCGTTTGCCTGGCAGGGCGGCCTCGTTGCGGCAGTCACCACGGTGGTGGCGGTGGCGGGCGACTCCACCCACCTCTATTTCTCCGCCCTGCTGACCTTCGCGCTCAAGGCGGTGCTGATCCCCTGGATGCTGCACCGTTTGATCCGCCGCCTGGAACTGGAGCGCCACGTGGAGCTGCTGCGCTGGTACGCCATGGTGAACATGGTCGCGGTGGCGCTGGTGATCTTCAGCTACTGGCTGGTGCTGCCCATGGTGCACGAGGAATTGGCCTTCACCCGCAACATCGTCGCCATCAGTCTGGCCGTGGTGCTCATCGGCTTGTGGATGATGGTGGTGCGCCAGCAGGCGGTGGCCCAGGTGCTCGGTTTCATGTCCATGGAGAATGGCCTGTTCCTGGCCGCTGTGTCCGCCACCGACGGCATGCCGCTGGTAGTGGAGCTGGGTGTCGCCTTCGACGTGCTGGTGGCCATGGTGCTGTTCGGGGTGTTCTTCTTCCAGATCCGCGAGAGCATCGATTCCCTCGATGTGGACCGGCTCAACCGCTTGACGGAAACGGTGGAGGAGACCGACGCGGAGACCGGCGCCGGCTCGCGGCCGATGATGGTCAAGAGCGCCGTGGCGGAGGGCGAATGAACGCATTGCTCGTCACGTTGCTCGCCCCCGTGGCCGGCGCCCTCGCGCTGGCCATGTTGCGTCCATTGCGCTGGGCCGGCTGGCTCAATACCGCCGTCTCCGCGGCCACCTTCGCCGCCTCGGTGGTGCTGGCCTGGACCGTGGCCGAGGCCGGCGAAGTGGCCGGGCTCAGCTTCCGGGTCGACGCTTTCAACGTCTACCTGGTGGTGTTGACCGCCTTCGTGGGGCTCACCACGTCGATCTTTTCCCGCCCCTATATGCGCCACGTGTGCGACACCGGCCTGACCAGCGAGCGCGGCATGCGCATCTATCACGCCATGTACCAGGCGTTCATGTTCACCATGCTGCTGGCGCTCACCACCGACAACCTGGGCGTGTTGTGGGTGGCGGTGGAGGGCGCGACCCTGGCCACGGTGTTGCTGGTCTCGCTGTACCGCACCCCGGAGGCGGTGGAAGCGGCCTGGAAGTATTTCGTGTTGTGTGGCGTGGGCATCGCCCTGGCCTTGTTCGGCACCGTGCTCACCTATTTCGCCGCGCAGCAGGTGGTCGGGGATCCGGCCGAGGGACTCACCTGGAGCGTCCTGTTCCAGCAGGCGCGTGCCCTGGAGCCGTCGGTCATGGGACTGGCGTTCGTCTTCCTGCTGGTGGGCTACGGCACCAAGGTGGGTCTGGTGCCCATGCACCAGTGGCTGCCCGACGCCCACTCGGAAGGTCCCACGCCCATGTCGGCGGTGCTGTCAGGGCTGCTGCTGAATGTGGCGCTGTATGCGGTGGTGCGCTTGAAAATGCTGGTGGACGGCTCCCTGGCTGCCACCGACGCGCCCCACCTTGCCGGCGACCTGCTGATGGGCTTCGGCCTGCTGTCGTTCCTGGTGGCGGGGTTGTTCCTGCACCGCCAGCGCGACATCAAGCGCATGTTCAGTTACTCCTCCATCGAGCATATGGGCCTGATGACCTTCGCCTTCGGCCTGGGTGGTCCGCTGGCCACCTTCGGCGCCCTGTTGCACATGCTGGTGCACTCGCTCACCAAGTCGGCCATCTTCGTCACCGTGGGCCACGCCACCCACCTCGCCGGTACGCAGACCATCGACAAAATCCGCGGCCTGATCCGTACCCAGCCCGCGGTGGGCTGGGCGCTGCTGTTTGGGGTGGCGGCCATCGCCGGTTTCCCGCCCTTCGGCGTGTTCACCAGTGAATTCCTGCTGCTCACCGCCACCATGCAGAGCCAGCCCTGGCTCACCATGGCGCTGTTGAGCGGACTGGCCATTGCCTTTGCGGGGCTGTTCCGTCATTTGCATCCCATGGTGTACGGCCCGGCGCCGGAAGGGCAGCGGCCGGTGAGTGCCAACATGCTGCCGGTGGTGATCCACCTGGGGCTGGTGCTGTGGCTGGGACTCTCCATTCCCGCCTTTCTGGCCGGCTGGCTGGATCGCGCCACTCAGCTCATCACGGGGGCCCATCTGCTATGAGCAGTTTCGACTGGCTGGCCGAGTACCTGGCGCGCCTGGAGGACGAGCACGTCCTGGTCCACTCCGGCGATGCCCATGGCCTGGCGCCAGCCCACCGGCTGGTGCTCGATCCGGAAGACTGGGGCAGCGCCGGCCGCGTGGCCGCGGCCTTCGGCTGCCGCTACGTGGCCGTATGGGGTGACCCGACCGAGCAGGCGGTGATGGTGCGCGCCTGTGTGGCGCGGCAGGGTGCCTACCTGGTGCTGGAAACCGAGGTGCCCCTGAGTCAACCGGTGCTGGCCTCGCACACGCCCCATTTCGCCGGCGCCAATCGCCTGGAGCGCCACTTGCAGGATCTGTGCGGCATCGCCTTCGTCGACCACCCGGACGGGCGCCGCTGGACCCGCCACCGGGCCTGGGAGGAGGGCGTCTATCCGCTACGCGTCGATTTTCCCGCATCGGGCCGGTCGCCCTGCCGCACGCCGGCCGACGCCGACTATCCCTTTGCGCGTGTGCACGGCAGCGGTGTTTACGAGATCCCGGTGGGTCCGGTGCACGCCGGCATCATCGAGCCGGGCCATTTCCGCTTCCAGGCCGTGGGCGAGGAGGTGCTGCGCCTGGAGGAGCGGCTCGGTTACGTGCACAAGGGCGTTGAAAAAATCGCCGTGGGCCGCGATCCCGCCGGGTTGGCACGGCTCGCCGGACGGGTCTCGGGCGACACCACCGTGGCCCACACCTGGGCCGCATGCCAGGCCATGGAACGCGCCACCGGCTGTAACGTTCCCGCCCGTGCCGACAGCTTGCGCGGCCTGCTGGCCGAGCGTGAGCGCATCGCCAATCACCTGGGCGACATCGGCGCCATCTGCAACGACGTCGGCTTCGCCTTCGCGCACGTCCAGTGCGCGCGCCTGCGCGAACAATGGCAGCGGCGCAATCACGAGCTGTTCGGTCATCGTTTCCTGACGGACCTGGTGATGCCCGGCGGTGTGGCACGCGACCTCAGTGAAGACAATGTCATCCGGCTGCGCGCCGATCACGCGGAGCTGGGTCGCGTCATCGAGCCCTTGTTCGACGTGATCGACGACTATCCCTCCCTGGAGGATCGCCTGCTCACCACCGGTCACTTGAGCACGGAGGATGCGCGCACCCTGGGTTGCACCGGCTATGTGGGCAAGGCCAGCGGCCAGGACCTGGACGTGCGTCGCGACAGCCCTTACGCGCCTTACACCAGCCTCGACGTGGCGGTGCCGGTGTGTAGCGAAGGTGACGTGGCGGCGCGGGTGCGGGTGCGCATGGATGAAATCCGCGGCAGCCTCGCCCTCATGGACCGGCTGCTGGACGGCTTGCCGGCGGGGCCGATCGCCGCACCGCTGCCGTCACCCCAAGCGGGTGCGGCCGGGCTCGGCATGGTCGAGGCCTGGCGCGGCGAGCTGATCACCTACGTGCGCTTCGATGCCGACGGCCGCATTGCCCGCTTCTTCCCGCGCGACCCCAGCTGGTTCACCTGGCCCGCGCTGGAGCGCCTCATCCGCGGCAACATCGTCCCGGACTTCCCGGTATGCAACAAGTCCGTCAACGGTTCCTATTCCGGACAGGATTTGTGAAGGCTTTCAATCACGGGGGCCACGGAGAATAGACGAGGTGCGGTGGTGCCAACAGTCGCGCCTGAATTGATCCCCTCTCCCGGAGGGCTGTCTCTTAGTCACATCATTTTCAGGAGAGACAGAAGCTTGCGCCCCCTCTCCCTCCGGGAGAAGGGCAGGGAGAGGGGAGCAAAATGAAGCTGCATTTGTTTCATTATGCGCAGCGTGCGATCCCTGGGCATCGCTGCCGGGGAGTTGACGCCGCCGTGTGTCTGAATCGAATCGCACCTTCTCCGCGGCCCTCCGTAACCAACGGCTTTCTCTTCACAGGCAGATGACATGTTGAGAATTCTCAAACAGGCGTTGTGTACCGGGGTTGTGACTGAACCCGCGCCGACCGATGCGGAACTGGAGCAGGTCGGCGCCGAGTTGCGCCGCCGCATCGAGAAGCGTTTCGGCAGCAGTTTCGCCATCCGGCAGGTGGACGTGGGTTCGTGCAATGGTTGCGAACTGGAGATCCATGCCCTCAACAACCCCTACCACGACATCGAGCGTTTCGGTGTGCACTTCGTGGCCTCGCCGCGCCACGCGGACGCCCTGCTGGTGACCGGCCCGGTGTCGCGCCACATGGAAACCGCGCTGCGGCGTACCTGGCGCGCCACGCCCTCGCCCAAGTGGGTGATCGCCGCGGGTACCTGCGCCTGTGACGGCGGCGAGTTCGGTGTGTCCTATGCCAGTTGTGGTGCCGTGGAGAACGTCATCCCCGTGGACGTGAAAATCCCCGGCTGCCCGCCCACGCCGATAATGCTCATGAAGGCCTTGCTCGCGGCACTGAACCAGCGCTGAGCGGAATCAATGCTACGTGACACACGCGGTCGGAAGCATGTCACGTCGCTTCGCAACATGACCGGCGGGACGGCTGCAGAATTCGTCATTCCGGCGCAAGCCAGGTGCGAGCCGGAATCCATCTTCCGGTCCTGGGAATGGACCCCGGCTTTCGCCGGGGTGACGCCTCACCGTTCATCCAATCGCGGCCTGGGGCTGCTCCTACAGGCGATTCTTCTGCCTCAGCCGGTGACTTTCAGCAGTGTAGGCACGATCTCAGGGACGCGGTTTTCTTCCAGCACGCGGCCGTCGTCCACGCGGAACAGGAAATCCACTTCGCGCAGCACCGTCTGGTGATGGGCGATGATGAGCACGGTGCGGCCGCGCACCAGACGTTCCAGGCACTCGGTAATGGCCGCCTCGGTCTGGTTGTCCAGGGCGCTGGTGGGTTCGTCGAGCAGCAGGATGGGCGCATCCTTGAGGAAGGCGCGCGCCAGTGAAATGCGCTGGCGCTCACCGCCCGACATCAGCATGCCGCTGTCGCCCACTGGCGTGTCGTAGCCCTGCGGCAGCCGTGAAATGAACGCGTGCGCATCGGCACGCCGCGCCGCCTCCATGATCTCCGCACGGGTGGCGCCGGGCTTCGCATAGGCGATGTTTTCGGCCACCGTGGTGGAGAACAGCACCACCTCCTGGGACACCATGCTGAATTGCCGGCGCAGGTCGGCGATCTTCAGATCGCGGATGTCCTGGCCGTCGAGCAGGATGCGTCCCTGCTGCGGGTCGAACATGCGCACCAGCAGGTTGATCAGCGTGCTCTTGCCCGCGCCGGAGCGTCCGATGATGCCGACGCTGGCGCCTGCCGGCAGGCGCAGTTTCACGTTTCGCAGCGTCGGGCGCTCGGTGTTCGGATAGGCAAAGGTCACATCGTCGAAGACGATCTCGCCGCGCGCCTCGTCCAGCGCACAGGCACCCGGCCGTTCCTCCACCATGGGCTTTTCGTCCAGCATGCCGAAGGCGCGTTCGGCGCTGGCAATGGCGCGCTGCTGCCCGGTGATGTGGTTGCCGATGGTCTGCAGCGGGCCATACAGCTGACCGATGTAGCCCATGATGAGCAGCAGGTCGCCCACGGCGATGGCACCCGCCTGCACGTCGCGCACGCCCAGGTAGAGGATGGTGGTGGTGCCCAGGGCGGTGGCGAGCCCGAGGCCCATGGAAAATACACCTTCCAGTTGCACCACGCGCAGGCGCGCGCGCAATCCCGCTCGGGCCGCGCCCAGGTAGCGCTGTTGCTCGCGCTGCTCCTGTCCGAACACCGTGACCACGCGCAGGGCGCCGAGCGCCTCCTGCACCACCGATTGCGCCGCGCTTTCCTTTTCACGTACCCCATGCCATTTGTTGCGCATGCGCGCCTGATTCATGTGGATGAGCAGGATGATGGGGACCGCGGTCGCCAGCGCCACCAGCGCGAGCCGCGGTGCGATGAGCGAGGTGACGTACAGCATGCTGCCGAGGGACGTGAGCGCGAGAATCACGGGAACGATCCCGTACAGGGCGGTCCACTGCAGGGCCGGCGCGTCCAGATTGATGCGATAGGCGGGTTCGTGACTGCCGCGTTTGAAATGACTGAGCAGCGAGGTGTGCAGGCTGTGCAGGAACAACCGGCCGCGGAAATCGAGCACCATGCGCTCGGCCACATATTCGCGCAGCAGCCAGTCGGCGGCGGTGTGCACGATGCCGAACAAGGCAATCATGACCGACAGGATGATGGCCAGCGCGAGCACGGCCTCCGTTCCGGTACCAAAGCCCGCGGGCACGGCCCAGGCGACGTAGGCGGGCAGCGGCTGATCGCCCAAGACGTTGTCGACGATGAGCTTCAGCGGCAAGGGGGTGAGCAGGGCGAGCGGCGTCCAGGCCAGGCCGAGCAGCAGCACCAGGCCGATGTGCGGCCAGTAGGCGCGCGCCTCCTTGAGGGCGCGTGCGTAGACGGCGAACGGCGCATTCTGTGCCATGCAAGACTCCGTAACCGCAGCGTTGAGAGCCCCGCGGTTTTACGGATTCGTCACGGGCCAAACTGTGGAACGGTTCACACAACATGCGCTCGTGCATGAATCGTGAGGGGATTTGCCGGGATCGTGCGGTCTGCGCAACGGGCACCGGCGGCAGAGGCTCTCGCGCTGCCGAGAACGATAAAAATATCTCATGCCGCTTGCGGAAAGCAGGCCGGAACAGCGTCTAAAGTTTTCTCAACGACCCCATCACGATTTCTTTAAAGAGGAGGCGCTATGGCCAGACATATTGCCGACGAGGCTGCCGGATTGGTGGAGCCCCCGCGCGACGGCGAGTTCTTTCTGGACGAGGCGCCCGGTGTGGACGAGCGCATGGCGGGCGCCATCGAGCGCGCCATGGCCGGCACAGCCCGTTGGGTGACGCGTTTCCCGGTGCTGTCGCTGGGGCTTGCCGTAGGCTTCGGCGTGGTTGTCAGCTCCGCGGCATTTAATCTCATCTGATCGGCTTGTGCGCCGCCCTCGTGCGGTGAAATACGCCATGCAACGCGCCCCGTTTCGGGGCGCGTTGCATTTTCTGCGATCGATCCACCCCATGCGGTGCGATTCACCTCATACGGCGCGGCAGTGCGGCGAGATGCGATTCGAGTTCGACCGCACGGTGATCGCTGGTGTGCTCGGCAAGTACCCGGCGGCGCGCGTTCTCGCCGAGGGCGATGCGCTGGTCCGTCGGCATGCGGCGTAGCAGGTCCAGCACGTGTGCATGGCTGTCCGCCACGATGATTTCCTTCCCCGGGATGAAGAGGGTCTCGAGGCCTGCCCAGCGATCGCTCACGATGGGCGTGGCGCATGCCGCGGCCTCGAACAGGCGCACGCTGGGTGACCAGCCGAGCCGGGCCATGTCCGCCCGCGTCACGTTCAGGGTGAAGCGCTGGCGGTTGTAGAACATGCGGTGCTCCGATGGCGGCAGGTGCTCGATGCGCGCGACGTTGTCGGACCAGACGATGCCCGCGGGATATTGCGGGCCGGCGCATACGAAGCGGCCTTCGCGCCACTGGCGCGCGGGTTCCAGGAGCAGGCGGTCGACGGCCGCCTGGCGATCCGGCGCATAGGTACCGATGTAGCCGAGGTCCCAATACTCGGAAACCGCCTCCGGGTGATACTGCGCAGGGTCCACCGAGCAGTACAGCGCCCTGGCCCGGGGTGCACCGAGGTCGCGCTCCAGGGTCTGCAACGTGGGGCCGCCGGTGAAGGAGAGATACAGATCGTATTCCTTCACCTGTGCCGGGCTCAGGTAGGCACAGGTGTCGTTGGCCAGTTGCGCCAGCGTAACCGGGGTGTCGATGTCATAGAACGCACGCACCCCGCGCGCCGTCGCGAGCACCCATTGGCCCACGGCGACGCCGTCCGGCACGTAGGAGCCAACGATCACCAGGTCGGCGTTGCGCACCTCTTCGGCGTAGCGTTCCGTCAACTCACCCACGCTGCCGTACAAGGCCGTGCGTCCGTAAGGTGGATGGGCCAGGTCGCGGTTTTGCGCATACCAGGACTTGTCGCGTTCGAGGAACAACACGTCATGACCACGACCAGCCAATGCACGCACGAGGCTGCGGTATGTGGTGGCATGGCCGTTGCCCCACGCGGAGGTGATGGACAGGCCGAGGATCACGATGCCGAGACGGGGCATGGAAGTTTCCTTTCGAGTCAGAGCGCTTCGCGCGCGGCGTGGGCGTGGAGCAGGCGGCGATAGAGCGCCAGGTAACCGTGGGTGCAGCGTTCGAGGGTGTAGCGGCGTGCGGCCACCATGGCCTTTTGCGCGTAACGGGTGCGCAGTGCATCGTCGCCGGCGAGCCCATCGACGGCGCCGGCGAGGGCGTCCGCGTCGTCGGGCGGCACGAACAGCGCGGCGTCGCCCCACAGTTCGCGCAGGCTCGGGATGTCTGCGAGCACCAGGGCACAGCCGTGCATGGCCGCCTCCAGGATCGACAGCCCGAACGGTTCGTAGCGCGCCGGTGAGGCGAACACCGCCGCGCGCGCATACCAGGCGGCGAGCGTCTCCGGCGCCAGCACACCCAGGTGCGTGACCGGGCCGAGGTCGGCGTGCCAGCCGTCCGGGTGGCGGATCTCGCCGGCGAGATAGAGCGGCCAGCGCATGCGCTCGGCGGCACGCACGGTGGTCTGTACATTCTTGGCCTCGTCCCAGAGCCGGCCGACCGTCAGCACGACGGGTTCCTTGGTCCACGCCCCGTCCGGGAGCGGCGGGAGGCCGTTGTGGATGACCTCGCCGTGGGGCACCGCACCATAGTGCGCACGCAGTGCGGCGAGCATGGCGCGTGAGGGCGCCACCACCGCGCGCGCGGCCGCCAGGCCGCTGCGGGTGGCCGCCTCGTAGCGTGTATAGCCGAGCGGTGGGCGCGCGCCATGCACCGCGCGCCACCATGAATACACGCAGGAGTGCCCGACCACGAGATGCGGGGCATGCCAGGGCAGCACGCCATGGGCGTAACCGTTCAAATGAATCACGTCGGGGGCAATCCGTTCTTCGAGTGCAAGCAGCCAGTCGCCCGCGGCCGTCACGTCGGTCCACGGGGCGTTCATCCATTCCAGGCGGAAGGTGCTTTCGTACAGGTGCAGGCCGGCGACGGCGTCAGCGGCGCGCCGCTGTCCCGCGTCCGGCGCGGCCCCCATGGTCGCCAGGTGGACTTCGGTGCCGTGCACCGCAAGCCCCGCTGCGAGGTGCAGCGCGTACGTCCACACCCCGCCGACGGTGTCCGCCGTCATCAGGATGCGCAGCGGGCGCGTTGTGCCGCTCTCGCGAGAGCGGCCTGCCGAATCGGTGACCTGAACCACCAGAACAGCTTGGACGCAAAACGGGATCTTTCAAGGTGAAGTCAGCGATACCCGGAGCAAACTCTCGCGAAGACGCCGAGCGGTGATGAAACCGGCGGCTTCATCATTCGGCCGTAGGAGCCCACCCCGTGGGCGAATAGTTTTTACACCCGCCAGCAGTTAACCGAAACCACATGCGCAGTGCGGTAGGTCACGTTGGCGCGCAGCGGCTACGTGACACATGCGGGTAGGGAGAATGTCACGTAGCTGCGCAACGTGACTTACGGGACACAGATGGAGTGCGTTTTCTCAGGTTTCCGGCGCGTCCCAGTTAAAGTGTTTTTCCCGGAACAGGCGCGTGACGGCCTGTACCACCTGCGGGTCGTACAAGGTCCCGCTGTGCCGCTCCAGTTCTTCGAGCGCCGCCTCGATACCGAGTGCCGGCCGGTAGGGACGATGTGAGGCCATGGCCTCGACCACATCGGCGGCCGCCACGATGCGGGCCTCGCGGATGATGGCATCGCCCCGCAGCCCTTCCGGATAACCGCTGCCGTCGAGACGTTCGTGGTGTTGCAGGATCATTTCCTTCACCGGCCACGGAAAGCGGACACCTTCGATGATCTCGTAGCCGACCTGGGCATGGCTGCGGATGATCGCCATTTCCATGTCGTTCAAGCGGCCTGGGCGGTTGAGGATCTCCGCGGGCACATAGATCATGCCCACGTCATGCACCAAGGCACCGAGATGAATGGCTTCGAGGGTGGATTGCGGCAGATCGAGTTCGCGGCCGATGGCGGTGGACAACACACTGACGCGCTTTTGATGGCCCGCGGTATAGGGATCGCGCTTCTCCAGGGCAATCACCAAGGCTTCGATCACCTGCACCAGGGTGCCGCGCGCGACCTCCAGCGCCTCAAGGCGCTCCTCCTTAGCTTTCATCAACTCCGTGGTGCGTTCCTGCACCTGACGTTCCATGCCGGTATAGGCCTCCTGCAGGGCGCGGCGTGCGCGGCACAGCTCCAGGTGCATGTGCACGCGCGCCAGGACCTCCTCGATCTGGAATGGCTTGACGATGTAGTCCACGCCGCCAATCTGGAACGCCGTCACTTTGTCATCGGCCTCGTGCAGGGCGCTGATGAAGATCACCGGAATGGCGGCCGTGACCGGGTCCGCCTTCATGCGCCGGCATACCTCGTAGCCGTCCATCTCGGGCATGCGGATGTCGAGCAGGACAATATCGGGAAGCGCGGCCTGCATGGAGCGCAATGCCGTCGTGCCGCTGAGCGCCGGGCGCACCCGATAGCCGGCCTGTTCCAGCATGCCGCTCAGCACGCGCAGGTTGTTGGGATTGTCGTCGACGATGAGCACGCTGGCGGCTTGGGTAGTGGCGGCGCCGACGGTCCCGGTGCGGGGCATCATGGCGCGTCCTCCGACGGTTCGTTGCAGAGCCGTACCAGTTCGTCGAAGCGATAGTCGTCCACCAGGCGGGCAAGGGCATCGGCCAGGGCCGGTTGCTGCGCGCGGATCAAGTGAATGGCCTGCATGGCCGCTTTGCTGTCCAGCAGGAGTGCGGCATGGCCGAGCTCCTTGCGCAGCGCCGCCGGTACGCTGGCGAGGGCCTGTGCGTCGGGCAGCAGCGCGTCGATGCCGACGGGTTGGGGATGCAGGTCCTCGGCATATTGGTAACGCACACCGAGATGCTCGGACATGGCGGCGAAAATGACGTCTACCTCAAGCGGCTTACGCAGAAAGCCGTCGCAGCCGGAGGCCAGCACTGCGGCGCGGTCCTCTTCAAAGGCGCTCGCGGTGAGCGCGAGCACCACGGTGTTGTGGCCTTGCGGTGAGGCCTTGATGCGACGTGTGGCCTCATAGCCGTCCATCACGGGCATGCGCATGTCCATCCATACCAGGTGAGGATGCCAGGTGTGGAACACGTTCAGCGCCCGTTCGCCGTTTTCCGCGCTACGTACCTCGAAGCCCACCGACTTCAGCAGCTGACACAGTAGCTCGCGATTGTCCGGGCGGTCTTCGACGATCAAAATGCGATATCGCGGTTGTCCGGGCGCCAGACCCACCACGCGCCCGCCGGTTTTTGGCCGATCTAGTTCGCTCTCGTTGATCGGCTTCAGGGGCAGCGCGAAGCGGAATGTGGAGCCTTTGCCCGGCGCGCTCTCCAGCGTCAGCCGGCCGCCCATCAGTTCCGTGTATTCGCGGCTGATGCTCAGGCCGAGGCCGGTGCCCTCGCCACTGACGCTTGACTCGGCGGTCTGGAAGAAGGCTTCGAAGATGTGCTCCCGATCTTCGGCGGCGATGCCGCAGCCGGTGTCGGCGACTTCGAAGCGAATCCTGCCGCGCGGGCCCGGCTCGATATCCACCCGCAGGCTCACGCCGCCGTGGGTGGTGAACTTGATGGCATTGCCAAGCAGGTTGATCAAAACCTGCCTGAGCTTCTTGGCATCGCCGCGCACGTTGCGCGGCACCTGCGGGTCCACCGTGACCACCAGCGCCAGGCGCTTGTTTTCCGCGCGCAGGCGAACCATGTCCTCGATGGATTCGATCAACTCGATGAGGTCCATGGACTGCAGATCCAGTGCACTCTTACCAGCCTCGATCTTGGATATCTCGAGCACGTCGTTGATGAGTGTGAGCAGGTGACGGCCGCTGCGTGCAATGGTCGCCACGTGCCTGAGCTGCTCCTCGCTGAGCGAGGCGTCCTGTTGCAGCAGCTGGGCAAACCCGAGGATGGCGTTCATCGGGGTACGCAGCTCATGGCTCATGTTGGCGAGGAAGGTGCTCTTGGCACGGTTGGCGCCCTGGGCCTGATCCCTGGCCCGCGCAAGCTCGATAGCCAGGTGCTTGTGCTCGGTGACATCACGATTGCTGGCGCGCGTGCCCAGGTAGCGCCCTCGCTCGTCGTGCACCGGCTGACAGATGTGCTCGACCCAGATGGTCCGGCCGTCGCGGCGCAGCAGACGAAATTCCTGCGTCTCCACGCGTGTGGCATCGCGGTTGCGGACCAGGTGTTCCTTGAAGCGCTCGCGGTCCTCCCGGTGCAGGATGCGCAACAACAGCTCGGGATCGGCCATGAACTCTTCCGCGCGGTAGCCCGTGATGCGTTCACAGGAGGGCGAGACATAACGGTACTGGCCGTCCTCGCCGAGCCAGGTCTCCCAGTCGTTGGTGAAATTGGCGACGGTGCGGTAACGCAATTCGCTCTCGCGCAGCGCAGTGGTGCGTTCTGCCACGAGCACCTCAAGCTGTTCGCGATGCCGCAGCAGTTCGGCCTCCGCCTGTTGGCGTACCACAACCTCGTCGCGCAGCTCGGTGAGGGTGCGTTGCAGGTGGTCCGACATGGCGTTGAAGGACTCGGCCAGGTGGCCGATCTCGTCCCGGCGGCTTACGGCCAGGCGCCGCGTCAGGTCGCCGGCGGCGATGGCACGGGCAGTTTTTTCCACGTCCATGATGGGTCGCACGATGTATCGCAACACGTGCATGCCCGCGCCGAAGGCGAGACTCAAGGCGACGGCCAGAACGCCACCGAGTACGAGCAGGCTGTTGATGGCCGGTGTCATGGCGTGCAGCCACTCGTGCTCGGCGACGACGCGGAAACCGCGGTCTCCGAGTTGCACAGGGCTGATGGCCATGAAGACCCGGTTTCCCCCGATGCCTTGCGTCACGGCGTGCCGGCCGGGCGTTGTCACGCGGGTCCCGCGCAACACCACGGAGGGATTGCGGTGTGCGATGACCACGCCCCGCTCGTCCAGTACGTAAACCTGTGCACCGGGCCCGGGTGTCAGATCGGCCACCAGGTTCCAAAGCGACTTGAGGCGGAGTTCGGCGGTCAGGATCGTTTCGATGTGACCGGTGTACAGGTCGCGCTGGGGCAGTGCCAGCGGCAGCAAGGGCTCGCCGCTCGGGTCGTAGTGGATGGCACCGTAGTGGGCCTTGTCCGACGCCGCAGCCCGGTGAAAGTTCTCGTCGGCGCTGCGGTCCCGCCGCTCGAGGACGGCTTCGACGCTGGAGTGGCGCGCGAGCTCGCGACCCTGGGCGTCGAGCACGGCCGCCTCCTGCAGCAGTGCATGCTGCGCGAGCAGCTCCGAGAGCAGCGCCTCCTGCGCCTTGGGGGTAAGCCGGGGCAGGTCGTTGAAACGCCGCAGGCTGCCAAGGGCGTGCTCGCCCTGGCGTAGTGCGCCGTCCACCTGGGCGGCCACGCGCAAGGCGATCTCCTGCATGCCTTTCAATTGCGCGTCGGCGTGCTGACGATAGTAGAGGCTCGCGTTGACCAGGGCGGCGAGCAGCAGGGGCACGACGGCCAGCCCCAGGAACGCCAGGGTGAGACGGCGTTGAATGGTTAGCGGCACAGTCATTGGGTTCATCGCACGATGGTATGGGCGCTGCGCAGGATCTGCGGGGACACGCTCAGGCCGATGGCCTGCGCCGTGCGCAGATTGATGGCCAGCGAGCTGAGCGCGGTTTCCACCGGCAGGTCGCCGGGCGGGGTGCCGCCGAGGATCTGATGGGCCATGCGTGCCGCCTGCCGGCCGATCTCGTAATGCACGAAGCCGTAGCTCACCAGGGCGCCGGCGTGGACCTGGGTGAGACTGGGGACGCACAGAGGAATCTTCCGCTCGCGCGCGATGGCCACGTAGTCGTCGATGCGCGCCTCCACCGAGGAATCGCGGGGCAGGAGGATGGCGTCCACCTGCGGCGGCGCGCGCAGCCCTGCCTCCATGGCCTCGGTGGTGGGCAGCGGTTGCGTCACGAGCGTGATGCCGAGCGCCGCGCTCACGGCCTGGATCTGCCGCAGGCTTTCTAAGGCACTCGGGTCGTTGGGGTTATGTGGGAACAGAATTCTTCGCACCTGCGGCGCCAGTTTCACGAGCCACTGCAAACGGATGGCGTCGCCTTGCGGCAGCCGTACGCCGGTGAGATTGCCGCCCGGCGATTGCAGGCTCTTTACCACGCCGGCCTTCACCGGGTCGTTCACCGGCGCGAATACCACCGGGACGGCCGTGTGCGCGGTAGCGGCTTGCGCGGCGACCGCCGCCGGCGTGCTCGAGACGAGCAGCAGATCGACACCTGCCGCAAGGTGGTCGGCAATCATCGGCGCCAGGCGCTCAATGCTCCCGGCGGGCCCCGGATAGCGATAGTGCAAGTCGCGGCCTTCCCGGTAACCGAGTTCGGCGAGGTGCGTCTTGAACCCCTCCACGGTCGCGGCATCGACCGCGGTGAGCTGCACGATGCCGATGGTGGCCATCGGCGCACGCGGCGCGGCAGGCCCCCACCACCAGGCGGCCGCCAGTACGAGCAACAGTGCGCTGGCACCCACCCAGACGGGCACGCTTAGGAAAGGCAGTGAACGACGCACGGGACGGAGGGCCTTCAAAGCCGGTTTGAAAGGGAGCCGATATGCACAGGCCACGCGGTTCGGGCGTGGGCACACCGGATTTGAATCGGCACATTACACCACCGCAGCGAACGGTGTGTCGTCGGTGAATCCCTGAAATTGGCGTAACGTGTCGCCGTTCAGGAGGTCGCGCGCACCGCCGGCCGGGCGCCGTCGAGCAGGGCCTCCACCTGGGCCGCTCGCTGCGTGTAGGCATGCTCGCGCAGCACGCGCTGGCGCGCGCGTTCGCCGATCCGGCGCGCCCGCTCCACGCTCAGGTTGTCGAGCCACCAGGCCACGTGGTCACCGTCACGGGCGATGAGGATTTCGCGATTGGGTTCAAGAAAATCCCCTATACCCTCCCAGGCGTCGCTGATCAGGCAGGCGCCGGCCCCTGCGGCCTCGAACACCCGCGTGGCCGGCGACCAGCCGTTGGCGGCCATGCTGTCGCGGCTGATGTTGAGCACGGCGAGGGGCGTGCAATTGAAGGTGTTGTGATCGCGTGTATAGACGTGGCCGACGTAGTGCACGTTGGCGGGGCGGGGCTTGTCGTCCCAGCCGGCGCCGCCCAGCAGAAAGCGTGCGCCGGGCCGCAGACGCGCCGTGCGCAGGAAAAACTCTTCCACCCGCGCCTCACGGTCCGGCAGGCGGTTGCCAAGAAAGCCAAGCGTGGCGGTGAAGCGCGCATCGGGCGCGACTGGATGATGGGTGTCCGGATCCACGGCGTTGTACACCGGCGCGCAGGCGCGTGCGCCCAACTGCAGGTAGGCCTGCACCACCGGCTCGCCGCCGCCGTAGGTGAACACGTGATGGTATTCGGGAATCGCGCGGCGCAGCGGATCCCGGGCATCACCGTGCAGGCGCGCGAGGGTGGCCGGGGCGTCCACGTCCCAGAACACGCACTGGGCGCCGGGCCGGACGTGGCGGGGCACCGCCGCCTCGAGCAAGGGATCGAACACACCCACGCCGCTCGCCTTCACCAGCACGTCGCTGCCCGCGGCCTGCTGCAGGGCGCGCAGCACGCCGTCTTCAGTGGCCGGATAGACCACTACGCGCGCCCAGGGCGGGTCGTCCATGTCGCGATGACGCTGGCGGTCGTAGGCGTCGGGCTCGAAGAAGGTGATGGCGTGGCCGCGCGCCGCCAGGGCGCGCAGGATGCCGCGGTAATAGGTGGCGGCCCCGTTCCAATACGCCGATACCAGACTGGAACCAAAGAAGGCGATGGACAGACCCATGGTCGATCTCCGCGGCAGGTGTCAGGTCTTGATGCGGTGGTGTACGGCGGCCTGTGTCGGTGGCGGGAGGTGCGTATTACGGCAGCCGAGCTCCTCGGCAATGGCGAGCAGCTCATCGACGCGGTGCGCACAGGTATGGCGCGCCAGGATGGTCTCGCGCCCGTGGTGGGCCAGCGAGGCGGCGAGCGCGGGATCGCCGAGCACGTCGCGCAGGTGGCGGCGCATGGCGATGCCGTTCTGCGCCTGCAGATAGTCGATGCCCGGACGGAACAGGCCTTCGCTGTCTTCCCACAACACCATGACCAGCGGTATGCCGCAGGCGAGGGCCTCGAAGGGTCGGATGGTGGGGATGCCCGGCAACTGGTCGAGATACGGGCGACGCGGCACGTGCACGGTGACGCGGTGGGCGGCGAAGGCCGCGGGTACGTCGAAGTTGGCGATCCAGCCGGCGTATTCGATACCGAGACGGGCCAACTCCGCGCGGGCGGCATCCGGATAACGCACGCCGTGTACCCGGCTTCGCAGCTTGAGCGTGGCCGCGGGTTCGAACAGGAATTCGCGCAGCTCCGCCGTGCGCTCGTCGTCGCCCCAGTTGCCGATCCACACCAGTTCGCGCCGCGTCGCCTCCTCGTGCGGCAGCGGCCTGAACACCCGCGGGTCGGCCGCTTCGTGCCACACCCACACGCGTTCCGCCCAGCCGGCGCGCAGGTAACGCTCGCGCAGGGCGGCGCCGAAGGCGAGTACGCCGTCGTAGTGGGAAAGGTCATAGCGGCCGATGCTCTCGGGCTCGCTCACCGAGCGGTGGTGGGTATCGTGAAACAGCAGCCGGAAGCCGCCGTGCCGGGCGCGATGCCGCCCAAGATGGGCCACCAGGGCGTGGTCGTTCCACTCGTGGACCAGCACCAGGTCCACGTCTTCCAACACCGCGCCAAGATCCAGGCCGGCCGGGTCGTAGGGCTCGCTTTGCAGCTCCGGATAGGCCGCGTGCAGACGCACGAGCACGTGCGGGTCCTCGCGGGCCTGATTGACGAAACTCCACCCATCGCGCGGCTCGAACACGCGTACCTCGTGGCCGCGCCGCACCAGCTCGGTGACCACCCCGCGCAGAAAATGCGCATTGCCATGATTCCAGTCCGAGCGCAGCGAATGGCAGAACAGGGCGATTTTCATGCAGTGCGGGTTCCCGCCTGGGGGTTGGACGCGGAGGGCGCGGAGGCGCGGAGAAAATCCATCTTAGCGATAGCACAACGCTTTTCGGGTGAAAGGCCATCCATCAACGAAACGATACTCCGCGTCCTCTGCGCCTCCGCGCACTCCGCGTTTCGAGCAGGTCATGAATCGACACGCTCCAAAGTGGCAAGCGGCTGCGGGCGGTCGTCCTGGATGTCGCTGAAGCGGGCGAACTGGCCGAGGTAGTGGGCGTGGGCCCGTTCCCAGGCGCGGTCGTCCGGCGGGCCCCAGATCTCCGTGTAGCCGGGGGAACCCGGGTAGGGGAACATGGGCACGGGTTTGTTGACCCACACACCCTGGTCGAGCAGGGATTGCCGGAAGGCTTCCACGGTGGCGTCGTCGTCGATGCCCGAGTCGATCAGGCTGGCCTGCACGAAGGGTACGCTGCGGCGGGCGTGCAGCAGCTTGGCGCGCAGGGTGTCGGAGTCGAGCTTGCAATGCTTGTTGAGCAGCATGCGCCCCAGGTCGGAGACGCTCTCGATGCCGGCCTCGATGGAGACGCAGCCGGCCTGACCGAGCAGATCGAGCATGTCGGGTTTCCACAGATCGATGCGCGTCTGCACCCCGAACTGCACCGGGCGCTCGGCGAGCCCTTCGAGCAGCTCGCGCTGGGGCAGGAAGATTTCATCGACGAAATACACGTAGCGGACGCCCTGGGCGATGAGCCCGTCGATCTCCTCGAACACCACGGCGGGATCGCGGCGGCGGAAGGCGTCGCGAAAGTTTTCCTTGGCGCAGAAGCTGCACGCATAGGGGCAGCCGCGCGAGGCCTCCACCTCGGCGGCGAGCCCGCTGCGCGGTTCGTCAAAGCGGTGATGGTGATGGTCGTGCAGCAAACGGTCTTCCCAGCGCAGCGCGGGCAGGGCGGCGAACTCGGCGACCTGTGGGCCGCCCTGTACCACGATGGCATCCTGCTTGTGGTAGGCGATGCCCGTGACCTGCCGCCAGTCGCCGGCGAGTTTCGGCAGGACCTCCTCGCATTCGCCCAGGATCACTGCGTCCACCGGCAGCTTGGTGAGGGTGGCGCGGGGGGTGGTGGAGCCGTGCGGCCCCACCGCCACCAGCAGCGGCGAGAGTGCGCGCAAGGCACGGCAGGCGCGCAGCGGCGAGCGCAGCTCCGGCGGCGGGCAGCGCCAGAACAGATAGGTTGGCGCGGTGGTCACCGCGGTGATGTCGGGGGTGAACTGCGCCACCTTGCTGCACACCGCGGCCAGGTCGAGCCCTTCGAGGGTGGCGTCGATGAGCAGCACCTCGTGGCCCGCGTCCTCGAGCAAGCGGCGCGCATAACCGAACTCCAGCGGCAAGTGGCCATCGCGGCAGCCGAAGTAGATGCTGCCGGTGAAATCCCAGGGCGGATTGACCAAGGCGAACCTCATGGCGCCACCCGCCCTTCGGCGCCGCTGAGACGGCGTGCCGAGGCGACCGCGGGCGCCGGTTCGCTGGCCATCCAACGCCACAGGCGCGCCAGTCCGTCATTGACAGACATGTGGGGCTGCCAGCCGGTAGCGTCGGTGAAACGGCGGATGTCGGATACGTACCAGCGCTGATCGCTGGCACGCCAGTCCTCGAAGCTGATGACCGGGGCGCGCCCGGTCATGTCGGTGAGCCGATCGACCAGTTGCAGCAGCGACAGGGTGTTTTCCGGGCCACCGCCGATGTTGAAGGCCTGGCCCTTGAGGGTGTCGATGTGGGCGATGGCGAGGCGCATGGCCTCCAGCAGATCATCCACGAACAGCACATCGCGAACCTGGTGCCCGTCGCCGTAGATGGTGATGGGTTCTCCGGAGGACGCGCGACGTACGAAGTGCGCCACCCAGCCCTGATCTTCGTTGCCGAACTGGTGCGGGCCGTAGATGCAGCTCATGCGCAGGACCACGGCGCGCAGACCGAAGGTACGGGCGTAATCGAGCACGTATTGATCCGCCGCGCCCTTGGAACAGCCATAGGGGCTGCAGAACGACAAAGGGCGCGACTCGTCCACGCCATGGCGGGCGAGCGCGGCGTCCGTGGGTGCATAACGGCAACCGTCGTGCGCGAATCGGACGCCGTCGAGACCGCCGTACACCTTGTTGGTGGAGGTGAACAGCAATGGCGGCGGGGCCGGATGGCGGCGCAGGGCCTCGAGCAGGTTGAGGGTGCCGCGGCCGTTCACGTCGAAGTCGTGCAGCGGGTCGACCAGGCTGGTGGTCACCGCCACCTGTGCGGCGAAGTGATAGATCGCCTCGGCGTCCATGGTCGCCGCGCTCACCGCATCCGTGTCGCGCATGTCCGCCAGCACGAATTCGACGTGCTCGCCGAAGCGTCCGGTCAACCATTTCAAATTCGCTTCCGTACCGCCTCGCTGGAGATTGTCCAGGATGCGCACACGCTTGCCTTCCGTGAGGAGCCGCGCAGCCAGGTTGGTGCCGATGAAACCGGCGCCGCCGGTGATGACGCTCACGCCGCGGCCGTTACGGCGAACGCCCTGGGCGGCGGTGTGGGACAGTTCACGCACCGCGGCCGGTCCGCCCGTGCGGAGCAGGCGGCCCAGCAGGCGCGCCGGATCACTGGCCTCCGCGCCGGCCCAGTAGACACGTTGCACCGGCGCATCGAGGGCCTCGATGAAGGCCAGCAATCGGCCCCGTTCGTCGTGCTCGGGGCCGGCATAGTACGTTTCGGTGAGCCACAGCTCGGCGCGGCTGCCGTGCCGGGCGAGCAGTGCGCGCACCTGATCGATCCTGCGCGGCCAGAAATGCCCGCCCAGCTCAGCCGCGGAGGCGACGGCGCGCAGGCCGATGGCATCCACCTCGCGCAACAGGCCGCGTGCGCCGAGCAGTTCCAGCCAGCCGTCGTGGTGGGGCGAGGCGCCGGCGATGAGCACGCGTTTGCCGCGGTCGCGCACGCGGCTTATGGCCTGCGCCAGCGCCTCGCTGAACGCGGCACCCGCCGGGTCGAGGCGTGGATCGCGTTGTGCGGGGCCCGGCGAGGCTGACAGTTCCACCGCGGAGATATACGGCGAGAACAGGTTCATCACCTCCTCGACGAAGCCCACGTAACGCTCCGCATCCGAGGCCATCGCCGCCTCCACAGGACCTTCCAGGCAGGCCAGCACTTCGGCGCGCCCGGCAAGCGCCGCGAACAACCACTCGAACCAGGCGCGCCCGTGGCCGCTGTCGAGGTCCGCTCTCGCCAGGGTGATGCGCACGCGACGGACGCCCAGTTGCTCCAAATATCCGACGAACTCTTCAGCGCATGCATAATCGCCTGGCTTGAAGCGTCCGGCGATGCCGTAGGTTTCGTTGAAGATCATGCCGACAGGCCTCGTAGACGCAGTTCCTCGGCAGCCTCGGGCACGCGATCTTCGGCGGGTTGGGTCGCCAGCCACTCGGCCAGGCGACTCACGCCGTCTTCCAGGCGCACCTGCGCGGTGAAGCCCAGCCGCTGCCGGGCCTTGCTGGTATCGGCGAAGCAATGGCGGATGTCGCCGCTGCGAAACCGCCCGGTGATCTCGGGGGCGATGTCACGGCCCAGCGCCACGGCCACGCGCTCGGCGATGGCGCGCACGCTGATGGAGTCGCCGCTGCCGATGTTGAAGGCCTCGCCCACGGCGGCGGGGTGTTCCAGCGCGAGCAGACAGGCCTCGGCCACGTCGTGCACGCTGACGAAATCGCGGCGCTGTTCACCGTCCTCGAATACCAGGGGCGCGCGGTCGTTGAGCAGGCGCGAGGCGAAAATGGCGAGCACGCCGGTGTACGGGTTGGACAACGCCTGGCGCTCACCATAGACGTTGAAGAAGCGCAGGGCGGTGGTCGGTATACCGTAAGCACGCCCGAGCACCAGCGCCATCACCTCCTGATCGAATTTGGAAAGTGCATACACCGAGGACAGTACCGGCGCCTTGTCCTCGGGCGTGGGCACCGGCATCAACGGCAGGTCGTCGGGCCCCAGCGGCTCCCAGCGACCGGCGCGCAGTTGCGCGTCGGCGCGGCAGGCGCGATCGGTAAAGCTGCCATCCGTGCAGCGATAGCGTCCCTCGCCGTAGATGCTCATGCTCGATGCGACCACCAGTCGTTCCATCGGGTGGGCCATGAGGGCTTCCATGAGCACGGCGGTGCCGCGGGTGTTGTGATCGATGTAGTCGTCCACCCGGTACATGCTTTGGCCGACGCCCACCCGCGCGGCGAAATGGAACACCGCATCGATGCCGTCGAGCGCATCGCGTACCGCGCGGGCGTCACGCACGTCGCCGACCTGCAGGTCGATTTCGGGATGGAGATAGTCCGGACGGACCGCGTCCGGGCCATGTACCTGCGGGAGCAGTGCGTCCAGCACGCGCACGCGGTAGCCGCGGGCCAGCAGGCGATCGGCCACATGGGAACCGATGAAGCCGGCACCGCCCGTAATGAGAACGTGAGAGGGCATGGAATCCTTTCGTCAAACCCGTCGAGCGTGCAATGAACTTTAGTTTCAGATTGTTGATTTTCCATGGGCAAAAGCCTGCGCCGGGTGCATGCCTATACTTCGCTTATGGTTTTGGCGTGCTGCATCGAGAGGGGCGCACCATGCTGGACGTCATCGAAGAAGGGGACGTGTATTTCCTCTATCGCCCGCGCGTGGTGGGTGCCGATGAACGGGCGCAGCCGAGCGGTGTGGACGATATCCAGCGCTTCTTCATGGTCTTGAGCCCGCGCGGCAAGCGCCCGTATCGCTTGATCGTGCTGGGCAGGAAACGCCTGCCGGAGGTGACGCGCGGCGGCGGTAAATACTGGGCCTTCGTGGATCGCGTGGAGCGCGATCCCGTGCAGTTGCGTGCGGAACTGGAAGGCGGCGAATACGACACCAGGACCCGCAGCACACGTAAAGTGCCGCCGGCGCGTGCGGCGGGGGAAGGCGTGTACGGCATCGTGCGGCACGATGGCCATACGCATTTCGCTTATGTTTTGGAACTGCCGAAGCGGCCGGGCGAGGTGCAGGGCGATTTGAACATCGAGCCGCAGGCCAGCTATGTCATCAGCGTAAAGAATCCGGCCAAGTCTTCACCCCGCCGCACAGGCCTGCGTCCGTCACAGAAGGCCACGCTTCCCAAGTCGCTGCGGGCCCGCTTCCGCGGCCGGCGTTTCGCCGATCCGGACCCGCCCGAACTGCTCGACCATGCGGGCACCGAGTTGCTGCTCATTGCTGCCACGGAAGACGTGAAGCGGGAACTCGGCGTGGATTTCGGAGCCGAAAATGAGACCGCGGCCGGTGCGGAGATCTTCACCGACCTGCAACTGCGCAAGAGCAGGAATCCGGTCCAGCCGTTGTTCGAGGGGCGCTGGGTGTAATCGCCGCGTAAACAACAGGACGGGGCGATGGAATTCAGGGATGAAGCGGTGAAAAACGTCAACCAACTGGCCGAAGAGCGCACCGAACTGGCCGTGACACGCACCATCATGGCGGCGGACCGCTCTCTCATGGCCTGGGTGCGCACCGCATTGGCGATGATCGGCGGGGGCATCACCTTCTACAAGCTGCTCCAGGGTTTGCAGCGAAGCGACCCGTACCGTGACCACTTGTCCCAGGCCGAGGGGATAGGGCTGTTCCTGAGTGGGCTCGCGGTGTTGTCCATGGTGATGGGCATCACCGAATACTGGTCGACGCTACGCGAGATGCGGGGCTTTCGGCTCGTGCCGCTGTTGCGGCCGGTGTTCGCCATCGCCCTGATCATGGGGCTGACCGGGGTGCTGGTGTTCATAGGTATCCTCTACCAGCTCATCTGAGGCCTGGGAATTCCAGAGTCCTGCGCGCGGGATTTTCCCGCCGTACGATGGGCTGTCAAGACTTGTTCGCGACGTCCCCCTTGGGTAACGTCGCGCCCCATGCCCAGCTTCGTTCACCTCCGCGTCCATACCGAATACTCCCTGGTGGACGGCCTCGTCCGCGTCAAACCCCTGGTGAAGGCCGCCGCTGCCGGTGGCATGCCCGCCGTGGCGGTCACCGACCAAAACAACCTGTTCGCCCTGGTGCAGTTCTACAAGGCGGCGCAGGGGGCGGGCGTGAAGCCCATCGCCGGCGCGGACGTGTGGCTGGACAACCCCGCCGATCCCGCCCAGCCCTACCGTCTGGTGCTGCTGTGCAAAGACAAGGCGGGTTATCTCAATCTTTCGCGGCTGGTCTCGCGCAGCTACACCGAGGGTCAGCAGCACGGCAGGCCCATGCTCCAGCGCGAATGGCTGACGGGCAACGTGGACGGGCTCATCGTCCTGTCCGGCGGTAGCGAGGGTGATGTGGGACGGGCGCTGCTCGCGGGCCATCGCGACCAGGCGGCGGAACTGCTCACCGGCTGGCTGCGCCTGTTCGGTGACAACTACTACCTGGAACTCACCCGCACCGGGCGGCCCGGCGAAGAGGATTACCTGCACGAGGCGGTGGGCCTCGCCGCCATGATGGGCGTGCCGGTGGTGGCCACCAACGATGTGCGCTTCCTGAAGCCCGGCGAATTCGAGGCCCACGAGGCGCGGGTGTGCATCCACGACGGCCGCGTGCTGGACGACCCGCGCCGCCCGCGGCGCTACACCGAGCAGCAATACCTGCGTTCGCCCGAGGAGATGGCCGAGCTGTTCGCCGACATCCCCGAGGCCATCGAGAACACGGTGGAGATCGCGCGGCGCTGCAATGTGGAGCTGACCCTGGGCAAGTATTTCCTGCCGGACTTCCCGGTGCCCGACGGCCTGACCATGGACGAGTTCTTCCGGCGTGAGGCCCGGGAAGGCCTGGAGCGGCGTCTGGCGAAGCTGTTCGACCCCGCGGCACCGGACTTCGCCGCGAAGCGCAAGCCCTATGACGAGCGCCTGGAGATCGAGCTGAACGTCATCATCCAGATGGGATTCCCGGGCTACTTCCTCATCGTCGCGGACTTCATCCAGTGGGCCAAGCGCAACGGCATCCCGGTGGGGCCGGGGCGCGGTTCCGGCGCCGGCTCGCTGGTGGCCTACGCGCTGATGATCACCGATCTGGATCCACTGCCCTACGACCTGCTGTTCGAACGCTTCCTCAATCCCGAGCGCGTGTCCATGCCCGACTTCGACGTGGACTTCTGCATGGAGGGCCGCGACCGGGTCATCGACTACGTGGCCGATCACTACGGCCGCGAGAAGGTGTCGCAGATCATCACCTACGGCACCATGGCGGCCAAGGCCGTGGTGCGCGACGTGGGCCGCGTCATGGGCCATCCGTATGGGTTTGTTGATCAGATCGCCAAGCTCATCCCCTTCGAACTGGGGATCACCCTCGAAGAGGCGCTGAAGAAAGAAGAGCAGCTGCGCGAGCGCTACGAGAAGGAGGACGACGTCCACGCCCTCATCGACATGGCGCTACAACTGGAGGGCATCACCCGCAACGCCGGCAAGCACGCGGGCGGCGTGGTGATCGCGCCCTCCCAGCTCACCGACTTCGCGCCCCTTTATTGCGAAGCGGGCGGCCACAACGTGGTGACCCAGTTCGACAAGAACGACGTGGAATCGGTGGGCCTGGTGAAGTTCGACTTCCTCGGCCTGCGCACCCTCACCATCATCGATTGGGCCTTGCAGAACATCGCGCAGGCCACCGGGAAAACCATCGACATCAGCGCTATTCCGCTGAACGACAAGCCTTCCTACGACCTGCTCAAGGCCTGCCAGACCACCGCGGTGTTCCAGCTGGAATCCCGCGGCATGAAGGACCTCATCCGCCGCCTGCAGCCGGACTGCTTCGAGGACATCATCGCCCTGGTCGCCCTGTTCCGCCCCGGCCCGCTGGAGTCGGGCATGGTGGACGACTTCATCAACCGCAAGCACGGCCGCGCCGCCGTGGAATTCCCGTTCCCGGAACTGGAGACCATCCTCGGGCCCACCTACGGCGTCATCGTCTACCAGGAGCAGGTCATGCAGATCTCCCAGGTGGTGGGCGGCTACACCCTGGGCGGCGCCGACCTGCTGCGCCGTGCCATGGGCAAGAAAAAGCCCGAGGAGATGGCCAAGCAGCGCAGCACCTTCCTGGAAGGCGCGGGCAAGCTGTGCTTCGACCTGGACAAGGCCGGCGCGCTGTTCGATTTGATGGAGAAGTTCGCGGGCTATGGCTTCAACAAGTCACACTCCGCCGCCTACGCCTTGGTCTCCTACCAGACCATGTGGCTCAAGGCCCATTACCCGGCGGCGTTCATGGCGGCCGTGCTGTCGGCGGACATGGACAACACCGACAAGGTGGTGACCCTCATCGAGGAATGCCGCGCCATGGACCTCGAAGTGGTGCCGCCCAGCGTGAATACCAGTGCGCACAAGTTCACGGTGCGTGAGGGAACCGTCGTCTACGGCCTTGGCGCCATCAAAGGCGTGGGCGAACAGGCCATCGCCGGTATCGTGGAGGAACGCCTGGCCAAAGGACCGTTCCGCGACCTGTTCGATTTCTGCCGCCGCATCGACCTGAAGAAGGCCAACCGTCGCGTGCTGGAGGCGCTCATCCGCGCCGGCGCACTGGACGGGCTCGGTGCCAATCGCGCCACTCTCATGGCGGCGCTGCCCCAGGCCCTGAAGCTGGCCGAGCAGGACAGCAAGAATAGCGAGGCGGGGCTCGGCGATCTGTTCGGTTTCGATAGCACCGTACTGGTAGACAGTCCGGCCACGTATGATCCGGTGCCGGAATGGGATGAGGATTTCCGCCTGCAAGGGGAGAAGGAAACCCTCGGGCTCTATCTCACCGGCCATCCTATCAATCAGTACCTGGATGAACTCAAGCGCTTCACCTCCTGCCGCATCGCCGATCTGAAACCGCAGCGCAAGCAGAACGTGGTGGTGGCGGGCCTGGTGGTGGGCGTACGCACCATGCAAAACAAGCGCGGCGATCGCATGGGCTTCGTCACCCTGGACGACCGCAGCGGCCGTATCGAGATCGCCGCCTTCGCCGAGGCGTACCAGCGCTTCCGCGATCAACTGGTGAAGGATCGCGTGCTGGTGGTGGAAGGCGAGGTCAATCAGGACGAATACAGCGGCGGCCTGCGCATGCAGGCCAGCGAGATCTACGACATCGACCAGGCCCGCGAGCGCTACGCGCGTCGCATCGTGCTGCGGCTGGACGAAGCGGCCGCTGACAATGGCTTGTTGACGGCCCTTGAAAAGGCCTTATCGCCGTTCCGCGAAGGCCGCTGTCCCATCCGCGTGCACTACCGCAACCGAACCGCGCAGGTACCCATCGACCTCGGTGAAACCTGGAATGTCCGCCCCGCCCAGGAACTGCTGCAGCGCCTCCGCCACCTGCTCGGTGAAGAAAACGTCCGCCTCGAATACGGCGACCGCCGTGCGGCTTCGGCGGCGGCTTGAAGAAAAGGCATTAACACGGGGAACACGGGGAACACGGGGAACACGGGGTAAAACATGGCGGCTCCTCACGTGCCCCTCACCTGCGGCGCCTTGTCACCCCGGCGAAAGCCGGTCCATCTTGGCGGGATTGAAGATGGATTCCGGCTTGCGCCGGAATGACGAATTCTGCTGCCGGTTGCGTAGGTCACGTTGCGCAGCTACGTGACATGCTTCAGGCTGCGGCTTGTCACGTAGGGCTGGCGCGCCAACGAGACCTACAGCTAATTACCCCGTGTTCTCCCGTGTTAGCGCTTTTCTCTTAAATTCACCCCTCCGCCAGCGGCACAATCCAGATGCGCCGGAAGGCCACGGGCGAGCCGTGGTCCTGGAGCAGCAGGGGGCCGGGGGCGAGCAGGTCTTCGTCGAGTGCGCCCGGGGTGGGGGCGGGCAGGGCGAGGTTGTTGTGGATGACCAGTCCGTTCAAGAAAACCGTGATGCGTGCGGCGTCGTTCCCTTGGGCCGTTTCGCGCGGTGCGCGGAACACCACCTCGAAGGTCTGCCAGGTGGAAGGCGCTTTGGCGGCGTTCACCAACGGCGCGGCAACGCTGTACACGGCCCCGCAATCGCGGGGGCCCGGTTTCTTGACACCCCAAGAGTCGAGGATCTGCAGCTCGTAGCGGCCTTGCAGGTACACGCCGCTGTTCGCTTTATCCTGGCCTTTGGCACGCGGCATGTCGGGACAGCGGAATTCCAGGTGCAGGAAGGCATCGCGGAATGTGGCGCGGGTCATGATGTCACCCGTGCCAGGCAATACCTCGAGGAAGCCGCCTTCCACTTTCCACTGTGGCGGGCCACCGTTCCGGGATTCCCAGTCGGCCGCGGCCTTGCCCGCGAAAAGCACCCTGGCATTGGGGGGAGGAGTGGTACGCGTCTCCACGAAAATCCCTGTGATCGGCCGTTTCTGTCCCTTACCTTAGAACCGCCCGGGGGGGGCGCAAGGGGCCGCTCCGGTATACAGGCGAGGGCGCTGATAGTAGAATCCCGGCCCACGCATGGGCGGTTTCCGCCGCATTCCGCCAAAAAAACACAACCAGATCATGAACCTGAATTTTCTCGATTTCGAGCAGCCGATCGCCGAGCTGGAAGCCAAGATCGAAGAGTTGCGCTATGTGGGCGACGACAACGAGATCAACATCAGCGAGGAGATCGCCCGCCTCGAAGGCAAGAGCCGCGCGCTCACCGAAAGCATCTTCGCCAATCTCAAGCCCTGGCAGATCGCCCAGCTCGCGCGCCATCCGCAGCGCCCGTACACGCTCGACTACATCCAGCACCTGTTCACGGATTTCGAAGAGCTGCACGGCGATCGTGCCTTCGCCGACGACCCTTCCATCGTGGGCGGTATCGCGCGCCTCGACGGCAGGCCGGTGATGATCATCGGCCAGCAGAAGGGCCGCGATACCAAGCAGAAGATCTACCGCAATTTCGGCATGCCGCGCCCCGAGGGTTATCGCAAGGCCATGCGCCTCATGCACATGGCAGAGCGCTTCCGGCTGCCCATCGTCACTTTCATCGATACCCCGGGCGCCTATCCGGGCGTCGGTGCGGAGGAGCGTGGCCAGAGCGAGGCCATCGCACGCAACCTGTTCGTGATGGCGCGGCTCAAGACGCCCATCGTGTGCACGGTGATTGGCGAGGGCGGCTCCGGCGGCGCCTTGGCCATCGGCGTGGGCGACCGGGTGATGATGCTGCAGTACAGCACCTATTCGGTGATCTCCCCGGAAGGCTGTGCCTCCATCCTGTGGAAGAGCGCCGACAAGGCGCCGGAAGCGGCCGAATCCCTGGGCATCACTTCCGGCCGCTTGAAGGAACTCGGTCTCATCGATCGCGTCATCGCCGAGCCGCTGGGCGGTGCCCACCGCGAGCCTGGCGCTGCGGCGCGCAATGTGAAGGACGCGCTCCTGGAGAGCCTGGACCTGCTCGGCGCCACGCCCATCGACAAACTGGTGGAGCAGCGCTATCGCCGCATCATGGGCTACGGTAACTTCACCGAGGCCTGATGCGGGTGGCCGCGGCCAACCCGCGGATCCCGCCATGGACTTCGAACCTCCATTATTGCTCCCCCTGTTGCGCCGGCTGCCGCCGGCGCGACGTTATCTGGTTGCCTTCAGCGGCGGCTGCGATTCCACCGTTCTGCTCCATGCCCTGCGGGTCTTGCACGTGGAGCTTTCCGTGCCCTTGCTGGCGCTGCACGTGGACCATGGGCTACAGACACCCTCGGC
Organism: Gammaproteobacteria bacterium; assembly: GCA_023228645.1. Classification (GTDB taxonomy): domain Bacteria; phylum Pseudomonadota; class Gammaproteobacteria; order Thiohalomonadales; family Thiohalomonadaceae; genus JALOAT01. The sequence goes on from JALOAT010000023.1 coordinate 32,513, forward strand.
CCGCTGGGCGGAGCACTGCGCCCGGCAGTGCGCACACTGGCAGGTGCCCTGCGAATGCCGGCGTGTGGATGCCCGGGCAAACCCTGGCGAAAGCCGCGAAGCGGCGGCGCGGCGGGCCCGTTATGCCGCCCTCGCCGCGGCCATGCGCCCCGGTGACATCCTGCTCACCGCCCATCACCAGGACGATCAGGCCGAGACCTTTTTGTTGCAATTGCTGCGCGGCGCGGGACCGCGCGGTCTGGCGGCCATGCCCGCCTGCGTGAGCTTTGGCGAGGGGTACCTGGCCCGGCCGCTGCTCGACTTTTCCCGACGGCAGTTGTGCGACTATGCACAGCGTCGTGGGCTGGCCTGGATCGACGACCCTAGCAATTTCGATACGGCCTTCGATCGCAATTTTCTGCGCAATACCGTCCTGCCGCCGCTCGTGGCGCGCTGGCCGGCCGCTATGCAGGTTATCGCGCGCGCCAGCGCGCACCAGGGTGAGGCCGCCCAGTTGCTGGACGAACTGGCGGCCGCGGACCTTGGCCGACTGCAATCCGGGGATGCGCTGGACATCACCGAATTGCACGCGCTTTCGCAGGTGCGCGCCCGCAATCTGCTGCGCTACTGGATCCGCACCCTGGGGCTGCCCGTGCCGGACGCCGGAAGGGCGCAGCGCATCCTCGACGAGGTGGTGGGCGCCCGCGAGGATGCCACGCCGCGAGTGAGCTGGCGGGGCGCCGAGGCGCGCCGCTACCGCGATCGCCTGTTCGTGCTCCCGCCCCTGCCGCCGGTGCCCGCGGCAGGCTTTTCGTGGGATGGTCGTACGGCCCTGATGGTGCCCGGCCTCGGCGTGCTGGAGGCAGCTGAGGCGCCTGGCGGGCTGGACCCGGCGTGGCGCGGCGCGCGGCTCCAGGTGCGTTTCGGCGTTGCGGGCGAGCAGTGCCGTCCGGTGGGCCGCGCCCATCACCAGAGCCTGAAAAAACTCTGGCAGGAAGCGGGCGTACCGCCGTGGGAGCGCGAGCGCACGCCGCTTGTTTACGTGGACGGCGTGCTCGCTGCCGTCGGTGAGCGCTGGATCTGCGCGGAATTCGCCGCGCCGGCACAGGAAATGGGATGGATGCCGCTTTGGCGGCCGTTTGCCATTGAAACGACTTCGCAAAAAGACGACAATTTGCCGGGCCCCGCGCCTTAGCCCGGATTCGCGCCAGTCAGCAACGGCGCGGAGAAATCCCGGTTAGTCCTCCCCGTCTTTTTCCGAAGCCAGACTTGATGACCAAGTACGTTTTCATTACGGGTGGTGTCGTTTCTTCTCTCGGGAAGGGCATCGCTTCCGCCTCGCTTGCCGCGCTTCTGGAAGCGCGCGGCCTCAAGGTCACTCTGCTCAAGCTCGATCCCTACATCAATGTGGATCCGGGCACCATGAGCCCGTTCCAGCACGGCGAGGTGTTCGTCACCGAAGACGGTGCGGAGACCGACCTGGATCTCGGTCACTACGAGCGTTTCGTCCGCACCACCATGACGAAGCGCAACAACTTCACCACCGGCCGCATCTACGAGAACGTCATCCGCAAGGAACGCCGCGGCGATTATCTCGGCGGCACCGTGCAGGTGATCCCGCACATCACCGACGAGATCAAGCGCTGCATCAAGGCCGGTGCCGAAGGCTACGACGTGGCCATGGTGGAGATCGGCGGCACGGTCGGTGACATCGAGTCCCTGCCGTTTCTCGAGACCATCCGCCAGATGGGCGTGGAGCTGGGGCACGACAACGTGCTGTACATGCACCTGACCCTGCTGCCCTACATCCCCACTGCCGGCGAGTTGAAGACCAAACCGACCCAGCATTCGGTGAAGGAGCTGCGTTCCATCGGTATCCAGCCCGACATCCTGGTGTGCCGCGCCGACCGCCCGCTGCCCGAGGACGAGAAGGGCAAGATCGCGCTGTTTACCAATGTGGAAGAGCGCGCCGTCATCGGCCTGGAGGACGTGGACACCATCTACAAGATTCCTCTGCGCCTGCACGCACAGCACCTCGATGACATCGTGGTCGGGAAACTGCGCATCGATGCGCCGCCGGCCGATCTCGCGGAGTGGGAACGCGTGGTGGAGGCCATGACCCATCCTACCGGCCAGGTGATCATCGCCATGGTCGGCAAGTACGTGGACCTGACCGAATCCTACAAGTCCCTGTCCGAGGCCCTCATCCATGCCGGCATTCACACCCGCACCAAGGTGAAGATCGTCTATGTGGACTCCGAGGAGATTGAAAAGCACGGCACCGACGTGCTCAAAGGCATGGACGCCATCCTCGTCCCCGGCGGTTTCGGCGAACGCGGCGTGGAAGGCAAGATCCGCACCGTGCGTTACGCGCGCGAGAACAAGATCCCGTACCTCGGCATCTGTCTCGGTATGCAGGTGGCGGTGATCGAATACGCACGCAATGCGGCCGGTCTCGAAGGGGCTCACAGCACCGAATTCCGTCAGAACTGCGCGCATCCGGTGATCGCCATGATTACCGAGTGGACCACGGCCGAAGGCAACGTCGAGAAACGCACCGCCGGCTCCGATCTGGGCGGCAGCATGCGCCTGGGCGGTCAGCAGTGCCGCTTGGCGGACGGTTCGCGGGTGCGCGCCATCTATGGCAAGGACGTTATCGTCGAGCGCCATCGCCATCGTTACGAATTCAATAACGGCTATCGCGACAGGCTCATCGAGGCGGGCCTGCGCGTGACCGGCACCTCCATGGACAACAATCTGGTGGAGGTCATCGAACTGGCCGATCATCCCTGGTTCGTGGCCTGCCAGTTCCACCCGGAATTCACCTCCACGCCGCGCGACGGTCATCCGCTCTTCACGGGCTTCGTGAAGGCCGCCCGTGAACAGAAGGAGCGCACCGGCCAATGAAGCTGTGCGGCCACGAGGTCGGCCTCGACAAGCCGTTGTTTCTCATCGCCGGCCCCTGCGTCATCGAGAGCGAGGGGCTGGTCCTGGAAATTGCCGGCACGATTAAGGAAATCACCGAAGCCCTCGGCATTCCTTACGTGTTCAAGGCCTCGTACGATAAAGCCAACCGCACCTCGTCGAAGAGCTTCCGCGGCCCCGGGCTGGAACAGGGCCTGCGCATCCTCGAAAAGGTGCGCACGGAACTGAACCTGCCGGTGCTCACCGACGTGCACGAAGACACGCCGCTGGACGAAGTGGCCGCGGTGGTGGACGTGCTGCAGACCCCGGCGTTCCTGTGCCGCCAGACCAATTTCATCCAGGCCGTGGCGCGTCAGGGCAGGCCCGTGAACATCAAGAAGGGCCAGTTCCTCGCCCCCTGGGACATGCAGAACGTGGTGCAGAAGGCGCGCGAGGCGGGCAACGACCAGATCATGGTCTGCGAACGCGGCGTGTCCTTCGGCTACAACACCCTGGTTTCGGATATGCGCGGCCTGGCCATCATGCGCGACACCGGCTGCCCGGTGGTCTACGACGCCACCCATTCGGTGCAGCAGCCGGGCGGGCAGGGCGCCAGCTCGGGCGGCCAGCGCGAGTTCGTGCCGGTGTTGGCGCGCGCGGCGGTGGCCAGCGGCGTCGCCGGCCTGTTCATGGAGACCCATCCAAACCCGGAACAGGCCCTTAGTGACGGACCCAATTCCTGGCCGCTGGGCCGCCTGCGCGAGCTCCTCGAAACATTGCAGCAGATCGATGCCGTGGTGAAGGCGCGGGGGTTTGCCGAAGCTACACTTTGAACCAGTTCCGCGGGGACTCGCGGAGCGGGGCACATGCCCATCGGGAACATCAAGAAGCAATAATCAGGACTACGGAGTCTTCATGTCTCAGAACAAAACCCAGATCGTTGACGTGCGCGCCCGGGAAATCATCGACTCCCGCGGCAATCCCACCGTCGAGGCCGATGTGATCCTGGCCGGCGGCGCCATCGGCCGCGCGGCGGTGCCCTCCGGCGCCTCCACCGGCTCGCGCGAGGCCATCGAGCTGCGCGACGGCGACAAGGGCCGTTACCTCGGCAAGGGCGTGCTGAAGGCGGTCGAGAACGTCAACCGCACCCTCCGTGACGCCCTGGTGGGCAAGGACGCCCGTGAGCAGGCCGAACTCGATCGCCTCATGATCGAGGCGGACGGCACGCCTAACAAGGCGAATCTGGGCGCCAATGCCATCCTCTCCGTGTCCCTGGCCGCCGCCAAGGCCTCCGCGGCCGCCCTCGACCTGCCGCTCTACCGCTACCTGAATCAGGACGACAAGACCTTCACCCTGCCGGTGCCGATGATGAATATCATCAACGGCGGCGCCCATGCGGACAACAGCGTCGACCTGCAGGAATTCATGATCATGCCCGTGGGTGCGCCGAGCATCTCGGAAGCGCTGCGCCAAGGCGCCGAGATCTTCCACACACTCAAGAAGGTGCTGCACGGCAAGGGTATGGCCACCGCGGTGGGCGACGAAGGCGGTTTCGCCCCCAACCTGCCGTCCAATGAATCCGCCCTGGAAGTGATCCTTGAGGCCATTGAAAAGGCCGGCTACAAGGCAGGCCAGGATGTGATGATCGCCCTCGACGCCGCCAGCTCCGAGTTTTACAAGGAAGGCCAGTACGTGCTCGGCTCCGAGAACAAGAGCCTGTCCTCCGCCGAGTTCACCGACTACCTGGCCGACTGGGTGGACCGCTATCCGATCATCTCCATCGAAGACGGCATGGCCGAGCAGGATTGGGACGGCTGGAAGCTGCTCACCGAAAAGGTGGGCGGCAAGATCCAGCTGGTGGGCGACGACCTGTTCGTCACCAACACGGCCATCTTCAAGGAAGGCATCGACAAGGGCATCGCCAACTCGATCCTCATCAAGGTCAACCAGATCGGCACCCTCACCGAGACCCTGGCCGCGATCCAGATGGCCAAGGACGCCGGCTACACCGCCGTCATCTCGCACCGCTCCGGTGAGACCGAGGACACCACCATCGCCGATCTGGCCGTGGCCACCGGCGCCGGCCAGATCAAGACCGGCTCCATGTCGCGTTCCGACCGCGTCGCCAAGTACAACCGCCTGCTGCGTATCGAAGAGGCGCTGGGCGACAAGGCCATGTATCCGGGCCGGTCCGCGTTCTACAACTTGAAAGGTTGAGCAGTATCAACCACGGAGGTCACGGCGTACACGGAGAAGAATCAGGGGACGGACGTGAGATACCGCTGTTCCCGTCTGCTCACACTGGACTTCTCCGTGGGCTCCGTTGGCTCCGTGGTTAAGCGTTCTTAGCGGCGGACGGCAGGATGAGAACTCTGATAGCGACACTGCTCGTGGTTTTCGTCCTGCTCCAGTACCGCCTCTGGTTCGGCGATGGCAGTCTCATCAAGGTCTGGCAGCTCAAACAGGCTTTGATCGAACAGCAAAACGAAAACCAACGGCTCAGCGAGCGCAATCGCGTGCTTGAGGCCGAGGTGCGTGACCTGAAAGAAGGTGTCGCCGCCATCGAGGAGCGCGCCCGCACGGAGCTGGGCATGATCAGGGATGGCGAGACCTTCTATCAGGTGGTGGAGGAGTAGGTGTCCCGTCCGGTCCCCCGTTGTTTCGCCGTGGTGCCCGCTGCCGGCGTCGGTCGTCGCATGGGCGGTAACATCCCCAAGCAGTACCTGCCGCTCGCCGGACGCGCCGTCATCGAACACACGCTGATGCGCATCACCGCCCATCCGCGCATCGCGGCAACGGTGATCGCCATCAGTCCGGGCGACGACTACTGGCCCGAACTCGCCTCGCGCTTCCAGTCCGCAGCGCTCCACGTGACCGAAGGCGGCACCGAACGCTGCCACTCGGTGCTCAACGCCCTGGAGTATCTGACGACCCTCGCCCATGAACAGGATTGGGTGCTGGTACACGACGCGGCGCGGCCGTGCATCCGGGCCGCCGACATCGAGCGTCTGGTCCACACCTTGCTCGATCATCCCATCGGCGGTCTGTTAGGTCTGCCCCTGACCGATACGGTCAAGCGTGCCGACGCCCGCGACGAGGTGCTCCAAACGGTCAGCCGCGAGGGCCTGTGGCGCGCCCTCACGCCGCAGATGTTCCGCCTCGGTCCGTTGCGCGAGGCCTTGCGCGATGCCCTGGCAGCTGACCGCCTGGTCACCGACGAGGCGGCGGCCATGGAATTGGCCGGTCACCGGCCGCGCATGGTGGAAGGGCAGGCGGACAACATCAAGATCACGCGCCCGGGGGATTTGGCCCTGGCCGAGCTTTATCTGCAATTGCAGGCGCGGGAATAGAAGAAATTCAACGCAGAGGCGCAGAGGACGCAGATCCTGCTGCGCGTCTTCGCGCTTCAGAACCTTGGTGGTGACGAAACACAATGACGAGTCTGCGCATTGGGCATGGTTTTGATGCACATCGCTTCGGCGAGGGCGACCACGTGGTGATCGGCGGCGTGCACATTCCGCACAGCCAGGGCATGGTGGCGCATTCCGATGGTGATGTGCTGGTCCATGCCCTGTGCGACGCGCTGCTCGGCGCCGCCGCCCTGGGCGACATCGGCAAGCACTTCCCGGACAGCAGCGCCGAGTTCAAGGGCATCGACAGCCGCATCCTGTTGCGGCGCACCGTGGACGCCCTGGCGGCCAAGGGCTATCGGGTAGCGAACGTGGACACCACGCTGGTGGCGCAGGCACCGCGCATGGCGGCGCACATCGAGGCCATGGTGGCCAATCTGGCGGAGGACCTGCGCGTGGCGCGCGACGCGGTGAACGTGAAGGCGACCACTACCGAACGCATGGGCTACACGGGCCGCGGCGAAGGCATCGCCGCCTACGCCGTCGCCCTCATCGAGCGCACGTGATGGCGACGGAATTTCCCATGGACTGGGCCTACGCCCATGGCGGCCCCGCGGGGCAGGGCCGGCTGCGCTGCGAGCCCGAGGACTTCGTGGTGGACGAAGACCTGGGCTTCGCTGCCGACGGGCAGGGCGAACACGTTTTGGTGCAGGTGCAAAAGCGCGGCGCGAACACCGAATGGGTGGCGCGCCAACTCGCCCGTTTCGCCGGTGTGCGACCCATGGACGTGAGCTATGCGGGGCTGAAGGATCGCCACGCCGTGACCACCCAGTGGTTCAGCGTGCACCTGCCGGGCCGCGCCGAGCCGGACTGGTCCGGATTTGCCGGTGAGGAATACCGCGTGCTCGACGCCGTGCGGCATACGCGCAAGCTGCGGCGCGGTGCCTTGGCCGGCAACCGCTTCGCAATTCGTCTCCACGAGGTGAGCGGCCCGAGCGAAGACATCGAACAGCGCCTTGCCCGCATTCGTGAACACGGCGTCCCCAACTACTTCGGTGAGCAGCGCTTCGGACACGAGGGCGGGAATCTGCTCCGGGCCGCAGAACTGTTCGCGGGCGCACGACGTGAGCATGATCGGGCCAAGCGTGGCATGTACCTCTCGGCAGCACGTTCCTATCTGTTCAACACCGTGCTGTCCGAGCGCGTGCGGCAGGGGAGTTGGAATCACGCCTTGCCCGGTGAGTGTCTGGTGCTGGATGGCTCGGCGAGCTTCTTTCGTGCCTCGGTGATCGACGAAAAACTCTCGGCACGGCTCGCCGTCTGGGACGTGCATCCCAGCGGACCGCTGTGGGGGCGCGGGTTGCCGCCGTGCGGCGGTGAAATCAACGACCTTGAGGCGGCCTGGCTCGCACCTTTCGAATCCTTTCGGGCCGGTCTCGAACGCGCGGGCATGGAACAGGAGCGCCGGCCCTTGCGCCTGGCCGCCGAAGGGCTCGAATGGGCACGGGAGGGTGACGCGCTGACCTTGAGGTTCGCTCTCGCTGCCGGCAGCTACGCTACCGCCGTGCTGCGTGAAGTCCTGCGCACGGATAACCCGGCGTAATCGGCATTTGCCTCGGGCAAGCTGCCAACGCGGCATGCCGCACCTGCGGTGCCGCTGATCTCATCCCTTCCTGATGCGAAACTGCTGCACCAGTTGTTGCAGCTTCTGCGCCAGTTCTTCCACCGTGTTTCCCGCCCGTTCACTCTCCCCCGCCTTTTCGGCGGTGGTGTCGGCGACGTGACGGATGGAGGTGACGGAGCGGTTGATCTCCTCACTGACGGCACTTTGCTCTTCCACGGCGGTGGCGATCTGGGTGCTCATGTCACTGATGCGGGTCACTGCGCCGGCGATGGCACCGAGGGATTGGGCGGCGCGCTCGGCCTGTTGCACGGTGTCGTCGGTGCGTAGCCGACTCTTGTTCATGGCATCCACGGCACTGGCTGCACCTTTGCGCAGGCGCTCGATCATGGCATGGATTTCCTGGGTGGCCTGCTGGGTGCGCATGGCTAATGTGCGCACCTCGTCGGCCACCACCGCAAAGCCGCGGCCTTCCTCGCCGGCGCGCGCCGCCTCGATCGCCGCGTTCAGTGCGAGCAGATTGGTCTGGTCGGCAATGCCGCGGATCACGTCCACTACCGTGGTGATCTCTTCGCTGTGTGATTCAAGCTGAACGATCACCTCCGCCGCGTGGCCCACTTCTTCGGCCAGTTCACGGATGACCCGGGTGGTGTCGTCCACCACGGTCATGCCCGAACGTGCTTCCCGGTCGGCGCACTCTGCGGCTTCCGCCGTCTGCTGGGCGTTGCGGGCGACTTCCTGGACGCTGGCCGCCATCTCGTTGATGGCCGTGGCCACCTGGTCGGTTTCGCTCTGTTGCTGGCGGATGCCGTCGCTGCTGGTCTGCACGGTGGCGGAGAGGCCGCATGCCGTGGCCGACAGGTGTTGGGACGAATCGGCAATGCGGCCGACGATCGCGCCAGTCTCCGACTGCAGCATCTTCAGGGCGAGCTCCAGCTGGCCGAGGTCGTCGTCGCGTCCCGTGTAGATGTGACGGGCGACCGGGTTGTCGGCGATGGCCCGGCTGCGCTGCACCAGCTTCTCGAACGGCCCGAGCGCCAGGTGGGCGATGGCGGCGGCGACCAGGAAGCCGAGCAGTGGGGGGACGAGCGTCGCGAGCGATATCCCCAGCGAGAAGCCAAGCGCCAGGGATACCGCAGCGCCGCACGCCAGACCGAGCTGGATGCGGGTGCCGAGGGTGAGCGCGGGGAAGCGGCGCAGGCGGATTCCGGCATTGAGCTTGCGATATACCGCCTCTGCACGGCGCACCATGTCCGGGTGCGGGCTGGTACGCACCGACTGGTACTCGATCACCCGGCCGTTCTCGAGAATGGGTGTGACGAAGGCATCCACCCAATAATGATCGCCGTTACTGCGACGGTTCTTGACCAGTCCCATCCACGAACGCCCCGACTGGATGGTGGCCCACAGGTCTGCGAATGCGGCCGGTGGCATGTCGGGATGACGGACCATGTTGTGATTCCGTCCGAGCAGCTCCGCTTCGGTGAAGCCGCTGACCTGGACGAAATCGGCATTCACATAGGTGATACTGCCCTTGGTGTCCGTGGTGGAGAGGATATTGGCGTCATCGGGGAAACGGTGTTCGACGCCGGTAACGGGAAGGTTCTTTTTCATAAGCGCCGTTCATCCTACCAATGCACGCTGGCCGCGATTCCCGCGCATCCTAGCCTGACTCGTCGCCGGGGATTGTGACTATGTCACAGCCGGCGCAATAACACGTAGATCGCTCCCGTGCCGCCGTCCGTGGGTGTGGCGGATGCAAACGCAAGCACCTCGTCACGCTGACGCAGCCAATGGTTCACCTTGATCTTGAGTACCGGCTGCTTCAATGCGGAACCGTTGCCTTTGCCGTGAATGATGCGTACGCAGCGCTGCCCGCGTGTGCGCGCCGCCGCCAGAAACTGCGCTACGGCGAGCCGCGCTTCGGCCACGCGCATGCCGTGCAGATCGAGCTGGCCTTCGATGCTGTAGGCGCCGCGGCGGAGCTTGCGGATGACCGAATGCTGCAGGCCCGGGCGGGCGAACAGGAGCTCTTCGCCGGTCTCGCAGCCCACCTCGAGCGGCGGATCGTCGAGCAGTTCGTGCATGACCGCCCGTTCGTCCTCCAGCCGCTGGACCGGCGTGGGGGGCGGACGGGGCCCGGCCAGGACGACACGATCGTCCCGCAGCGGGCGGGCATCGGCCACGGCCTCGCGGAACAACTCAGCGTCATCATCGGAGAACGACATGGACGGTTCCTGTGGCGGGCGGGGTTGATGGCAGTCTACCGCGGTCCTTGCGAAGGAGAAACGGCCGCTGCCGTCGCGCGGGCGTTTTCGGGTATAGTTAACCGGTTGATCCTTCAGACCTTGCGCGCGCATGAAGATTCTCCTCAGTAACGATGACGGCTACCTCGCGCCGGGGCTCGCCTGCCTGGCGCGCCACCTGGGTGAAACGGCCGACATCGTGGTCGTCGCACCGGACCGGGACCGCAGCGGCGCCAGCAATTCCCTAACCCTCGACAACCCTATCCGCGCCCACGTCACCGAGAACGGTTTCATGCGCGTGGAGGGCACGCCCACCGACTGCGTCCATCTGGCGGTCACGGGCATGCTGGATCAGGAACCCGATATGGTGATCTCCGGCATCAACGCAGGCGCCAACATGGGTGACGACGTGATCTACTCGGGGACCGTGGCGGCGGCCATGGAGGGACGGTTCCTCGGCCTGCCGGCTATCGCCGTTTCGCTGGTCGGCAAGGACCTGCGCCACTACGACACCGCGGGTCGCGCGGTGGTCGCCCTGGTCGAACACCTGCGGCGCCATCCCCTGCCGGCGGATACCATCCTCAACGTGAATGTGCCGGACATCCCCTGGGACGAGGTGCAGGGTTTCGAGGCCACGCGCCTCGGCCACCGCCACAAGTCCGAGCCGGTGGTGCAGATGCGCGATCCGCGCGGACGGATCATCTACTGGATAGGCCCGGCGGGTCCCGAGCAGGATGCGGGTCCCGGAACCGATTTCCACGCGGTACGCCGCGGTCGGGTGTCCGTCACTCCCATTCAGGTGGATCTCACTCGCCACGGCGCCGTGCCTACCCTCGCCAACTGGCTCGGGGACCTTGCCCCTTGAGCATCGATACCCGCCTGCTCGGTATCGGCATGACCTCGCAGCGCACCCGCGAGCGCCTGATCACACGGCTGCGTGAGAAGGGCATCGCCGATCCGCGGGTGCTCGAAGTGATGCGGGAGGTGCCCCGTCACCTGTTCGTCGACGAGGCGCTCGCCACCCGCGCCTATGAGGACATCTCGCTGCCCATCGGCAACGCACAAACCATCTCCGCCCCGTTCACCGTGGCGCGTATGACCGAGATCGTCGCCCAGGTGCAGCCGCGCAAGGTGCTGGAGGTGGGCACGGGGTCCGGCTATCAGACCGCCGTGCTCGCCCGTCTGGTGCCTGAGGTGTACAGCGTCGAGCGCATCGCCCCGCTGCTGGAGCGCGCCCGGCGCCTGCTGGCGGAGCTCAAGGTTCGCAATGTGCGCTTCCGGCTCGCTGACGGCACCCTGGGCTGGGCCGAGCACGGGCCTTTCGATGCCATACTTGCCGCCGCGGCGCCCGCGGAAATACCCGACTCACTGCGGCAGCAGCTCGCCGATGGCGGGGTGCTGGTGATTCCGGTAGGGCAGGGTCGCCAACAGCGTCTCATCACCGTACGTCGACGGGGACAGGAGTTTGAGCGTGCTGAACTGGACCCCGTAACCTTCGTTCCCATGCTGACAGGTACCCGCAGGTAACCCATGCGCCTCTTTTCCGCCCTTTATGATCTTGCCATGCGCTGGGCCGCCCATCCCCATGCGCCGCGCTACCTGGCCGGGCTGAGCTTTGCGGAATCCTCGTTCTTTCCCATCCCGCCCGACGTGATGCTCGCGCCCATGGCGTTGGCCCAGCCGGCGCGCGCCTGGTACTACGCGGCCATCACCACCGTTGCCTCGGTGCTCGGGGGCGTGGTCGGATATTTCATCGGCGTGTTCGCCTTCGAGCTGGTCGAACCGCTGCTCCGTGAAGCAGGCTACTGGGGCCACTATCTCACCGCACAGAGCTGGTTCCAGCGCTGGGGTTTCTGGGCTGTGTTCATCGCCGGATTCTCGCCCATCCCCTACAAGGTGTTCACCATCGCAGCCGGTGTCGTAGGCATGGCCATGCCCGCGTTCGTGCTCGCCTCCGCGGTGGGGCGGGGCGGGCGTTTCTTCCTGGTCTCGGCACTGATGCGCTGGGGCGGCGAGCGCATGCAGTCGCTGTTGCGCAGCTATGTGGATCGCATCGGCTGGGCCACAGTCGTGCTGGCCGCGGTTCTGTACTTTGCCCTGAGTAATGGCGCCTAGGTCCGCACAATTAACCTTATTGCTGCTGTGTGCGGCCTGGCTGGCGGGCTGCGGTGAGATGCGGCCGGCCGGCAGCGGCCACTATTATCTGCGTTACCCAGTGAAACCCGGGGAGACCCTCTATTCCATCGCCTGGCGCTTCGGTCACGATTATCGTGAAGTCGCCGCCTGGAACCGCATCGGGCCGCCCTACCGCATTCACCCGGGCCAGGAGTTGCTGATCATGACTCCAGACCGATATACCCTCCGGGAGCGTGGGCCGATCCCGCCCGCGGCGGCATCCTCGCCGGGCCCGATCGCCGCGGCGCCGGCATCTGCCCCGTCACCGGCAAAGGCCGCTGCAGCGTCGGCACCGTCAGGGGCCACGCCTGCCAGACCGCCCATCCCGGCCGCGCCGACCAAGGCGCCGGTGAGCCGTTCCCCAGCCCCGTCCGGCCCCATCAAGTGGATTTGGCCTACCACCGGAAAGACCGTCGCCGGGTTTGCCGCCGGACAGCGGCGCAAGGGGATCGACGTGAGCGGGCAGCTCGGTCAGCCGGTGCGGGCCGCGGCCGACGGGGATGTGGTCTACAGCGGTAACGGATTGATTGGCTACGGAAATCTCGTCATCGTCAAGCACGACGACGTGTACCTGAGCGCCTACGGCCATAATCGTAGGTTATTGGTGAAGGAGGGAGACAAAGTAAAACAAGGGGCTACACTTGGGGAGATGGGCGAGGGTCCCAAGGGCCTTCCTGTTCTTCATTTCGAGATAAGGAAGAATGGAAAACCCATGGACCCGCTGCTTTACTTGCCGGATAAGCCGACATAGAGAGAAGGATGAATCATGTCAAAGAGCAGTCTGAACGCCGACCAACTCGAACACTTCCTGGCGCCTGAAGTCCTGGACGGGGCCGCGGACGCGGAAGACGAGGAAGAGGCTCTCTACGAAGAGGAGGCCAGTCTCGGCGAAGAGGAAACTCCTGAGACCTATGCGCCCGGCAGCGTTCCTGACAGTCAGCTCGATGCCACCCGTCTCTACCTGAGTGAGATCGGTTTTTCGCCCCTGCTCTCTGCCGAAGAAGAGGTGTACTACGCCCGCTTGGCGCAGCGAGGCGATGAGGCCGCCCGCAAGCGCATGATCGAAAGCAACCTGCGTCTGGTGGTGAAGATCTCGCGTCGCTACCTGAACCGCGGCCTGGCGCTGTTGGACCTCATCGAAGAGGGCAATCTGGGTCTCATCCGAGCCGTGGAGAAGTTTGATCCCGAGCGCGGCTTCCGTTTCTCCACCTATGCCACCTGGTGGATCCGCCAGACCATCGAGCGGGCCATCATGAACCAGACCCGGACCATCCGTCTGCCCATCCACGTGGTGAAGGAAATCAACGTCTACCTGCGCGCGAGCCGCCAGCTGGCCCAGCGCCTGGACCACGAGCCCACGCCGGAGGAGATTGCGGCGACGCTCGACAAACCGGTGGAAGACGTCAAGCGCATGCTGAGCCTGAATGAGCGCGTCACCTCGGTGGACGTGCCCCTGGGCCGCGATGCTGACAAGTCCCTGCTGGACGCCATCCCGGACGAGAACAATGTAGACCCGTCGGACCTGCTCCAGGACGACGATATGCGCGGTAACCTCGAGGACTGGCTGGGCCAGCTCACCGACAAGCAGCGCGAGGTGGTGGAACGTCGCTTCGGTCTGCACGGCCACGACGTGAGCACCCTGGAGGAAGTGGGTAACCAGATCGGCGTCACCCGCGAGCGCGTACGCCAGATCCAGATCGAGGCCCTCAAGCGCCTGCGCGAAATCATGGAAAGCCAGGGGTTCACCCAGGAAGCGCTTTAGACCCTACCGTACCGCAAGAAGCCCGGCCTGCGCGCCGGGCTTCTTGCGTTTGGGACCTAGCCCGTATATGGAGCGCAGCGGAATCCGGGGAAACCGCCGAGTCATGGGAACACCGGGATTTCGCTGCGCTCTATCCGGGCTACTGTCAATAAAATGCGTTACCGGCCGATGATCAGCGCCGCCGCGACCCGGCGGCCTTCGCCCACCAGCAGGTTGTAGGTGCGGCAGGCCGCGGGGGTATCCATGACTTCGAAGCCGGCCCGCAGACGGACCAAAGGGGCGAGCAGCGGCGGGGAGGGCAGGCGCAGGCGGGGACCGGTGCCAATCAGCAGCACTTCCGGATCGATTTCCTTCAGAACCTCGAAATGGCTCGTGGCGAGTTCATCGAAGTGCTGTGGCGCCCAGTCGGTGATCAGGCGCGCGGCGCTCACGATCAGGCTGGCGTGACAGACGGCCAGCCCTTCGCCGAAGGCATCGCAGGCAGGGCGCAGGACGCGGATCTCACCGGGGGCGTAACCCTGGATGAGGTAGGCGCCGCCTGAATCGTCGAGACTGATTTTCATGGGTGTAGGGGACGCGGGTGCTGATTTGACAGGGGCTTATGGCCGCCATTAATGTTAGCAGCTTTCATCCGGCACGGACCTGCAAGCGTTCTGCCCGCAGCGAACCCGCGCGGCAGGCGCGCGGTGCACAGGCAGCGCAGCGAAACTGCACCGTCCACAATGACGTCGGCAGCCTGAGCCATGTCAGGCACACACCCCGGGCGTGCCGCCCGCCAATGGCGGCCGCTGCACAGAATCGCTGAGGTTTAGGCCATGCGCCCCATTGCGAAATCCGCCAAGCTGGCGAACGTCTGCTATGACATCCGCGGGCCGGTGCTCGTCCGCGCGCGGCAGATGGAGGAAGAAGGTCACCGCATCATCAAGCTGAACATCGGCAATCTGGCGCCGTTCGGCTTCGAGGCGCCCGAGGAAATCCAGCAGGACGTGATCCGCAACCTGCCGGCCTCATCCGGGTATTCGGACTCCAAGGGTCTGTTCTCCGCGCGCAAGGCCATCATGCACTACACCCAGGAGAAGCACATTCCCGGGGTGGGGCTTGAGGATATCTACGTCGGCAACGGCGCCTCCGAGCTCATCGTGATGTCCATGCAGGCGCTGCTGAACAACGGCGATGAGGTGCTGGTGCCCGCGCCCGACTATCCCCTGTGGACCGCGGCCGTGAGCCTGGGCGGCGGCACGCCGCGCCACTACATCTGCGACGAGGGCGCAGGCTGGCTGCCCGACCTCGACGACATCCGCGCGAAGATCAGCGCCCACACGCGCGCCATCGTCATCATCAACCCGAACAATCCCACCGGTGCGCTCTATCCCGACGACCTGCTCAAGGAACTCGTGGAGATCGCCCGCCAGCACCAGCTCATCGTGTTCGCCGACGAGATCTACGACAAGGTGATCTACGACGGCCTGAGCCATACCTCCATCGCCTCGCTGGCCGAAGACGTGCTGTTCGTCACCTTCAATGGCCTGTCGAAAAATTACCGCGCCTGCGGCTACCGCGCCGGCTGGATGGTGGTCTCCGGCGAGAAGCGCCACGCGCACGACTACATCGAAGGCTTGAACATCCTGTCCTCCATGCGCCTGTGCTCGAACGTGCCGGGACAGCATGCCATCCAGACGGCTCTGGGCGGTTACCAGAGCATCAACGACCTGGTGGCGCCCGGCGGGCGCCTGTGCAAGCAGCGCGACCTGGCCTGGGACCTGATCACGTCCATTCCCGGCGTGAGCTGCGTCAAGCCCAAGGCCTCCCTGTACATGTTCCCGCGGCTCGACAAGAAGGTTTATCCCATCAATGACGACCAGGCCTTCATCCTTGATCTGCTCGTCGAGGAGAAGCTGCTGCTGGTGCAGGGGACAGGCTTCAACTGGCCCGAGCCCGACCACTTTCGCCTGGTGTTCCTGCCCAACGTGGATCAGCTCCACGAAGCCATGGAACGCCTGGCACGTTTTCTTGCCAATTACCGCAAGCGGTACGCGGCATGAAGTGAGGGTTTGACGTACCGTCACGCACCCCGTTATCGCATTACGAACACGTTCATCGAAGTCAAAGGCGTCCAGTAAAATGAAACCCGTGAAAGTAGGCTTGTTGGGACTGGGGACCGTCGGCGGTGGCACCGTCAACGTGCTCAGGGAAAATGGTGACGCCATCGCGCAGCGACTGGGCGCACCGATTCAGATCGTGCACGCCTCGGCGCGCGATTTGTCCAAGGCCCGGATCTGCGATACCACGGGAATTATGCTCACCACTGACCCGCGTGAGGTGGTGGACAATCCGGAACTGGATGTAGTGGTCGAACTCATGGGCGGTGACGGCATTGCCCGCGAGATGGTGCTGCGCGCCATCGCGAACGGCAAGCACGTGGTTACCGCCAACAAGATGCTGCTCGCCAAGCACGGCAGCGAGGTGTTCGCGGCGGCACGTGAAAAGGGCGTGATGGTCGCCTTCGAGGCGGCGGTCGCCGGCGGCATCCCGGTCATCAAGGCCATCCGTGAGGGCCTCGCCGCCAACCGCATCGAATGGCTGGTCGGGATCATCAACGGCACCGGTAATTTCATCCTCACCGCCATGCGCGATGATGATCGCGAGTTCGCCGACGTACTTGCCGAGGCGCAGCGCCTGGGTTACGCCGAGGCCGATCCCACCTTCGACGTGGAGGGCATCGATGCGGCGCACAAGCTCACCATCCTCGCCTCTATCGCCTTCGGCATCCCGCCGCGGTTGGAAAACGTCTACACGGAAGGCATCACACGCATCACCCGCGACGACGTGAAATACGCCGACGAGCTCGGCTACCGCATCAAGGCACTGGGCATCGCCCGTCGCACGGATAAGGGCGTGGAACTGCGCGTCCATCCCACGCTGATCCCCGAGGGCCGTCTCATCGCCAATGTGGACGGCGTGAACAACGCCGTGCTGGTGAAGGGCAACATGGTGGGTCCCACGATGTATTACGGCGCCGGCGCCGGCGCCGGACCGACCGCTTCCGCGGTAGTCGCCGACCTCATCGATGTGGCGCGTGGCATGAATGCACCGGGCGACTGCCGTGTGCCGTGCCTGGCCTTCCAGCCCGAGGCGATTGCCGAACTGCCCGTGCTGTCCATGGACGAGGTGGAAACGGCCTTCTATCTGCGCATGAAGGCGGTGGACAAGCCCGGCGTACTTTCAAAGATTTCCAGTGCGCTGTCCGACTTCCAGATCAGCATCGAGGCGGTGATCCAGAAAGAGCCGAAGCACGGCGAGCGCCAGGTGGACCTGGTCATCCTCACCAACGTGGTGAAGGAAGCCATCATGAACGAGGCCATGCGCCGTCTGGAAAGCAGCGATACCATTGCCGGCCCCATCGCCCACATCCGCGTCGAACACTTGGATTAATGAAGAAAAACGGCCCAACGCAGAGCCGCAGAGACACGGAGGACACAGAGAATTCAATTTTTCATTTTCTCTGTGTCTCTGCGCCTCTGCGTTAGTCCTTTTCTTTCCGGAATCATCCTACGTTCAGGAAACACGAAATGCCGTTTCGCAACCGCTACACCGGACTCATCGACCGTTACCGTGATCGCCTGCCGGTCCACGACGACACCCGCATCATCAGCCTGGGTGAAGGCAATACGCCGCTCATCCGTCTGCACAACATTCCCAAGCAGCTGAAGAAGGACGTGGATATCTACGTCAAGTACGAGGGCCTGAATCCCACCGGGTCCTTCAAGGACCGCGGCATGACCATGGCCGTGACCAAGGCGGTGGAGGAGGGCTCCAAGGCCATCATCTGCGCCTCCACGGGCAACACCTCGGCGGCGGCCGCGGCGTACGCGGCGCGTGCGGGCATCACCAGCTTTGTGCTGATCCCGGACGGCAAGATCGCCATGGGCAAGCTGGCACAGGCCATGATCCACGGCGCCGTGGTCATCCAGATCAAGGGCAACTTCGATGACGGCATGCGCCTGGTGAAGGAAGTGGCCGGCGAGGCGCCGGTGACCATCGTCAACTCCATCAACCCGTTCCGCCTGCAGGGCCAGAAGACCGCCGCCTTCGAGATCGTCGAAGAACTCGGTTCCGCACCCGACTTCCACTGCATCCCGGTGGGTAACGCCGGCAACATCACGGCGCACTGGATGGGCTACAGCGAGTATCGCGAGCATGGCATCGTCAACAACGTGCCGCGCATGGTCGGCTACCAGGCCGCCGGCGCCGCACCCTTCATGCGCGGCAAGATGGTCGACAACCCCGAGACTGTCGCGACCGCCATCCGTATCGGCCACCCGCAGAGCTGGGACAAGGCCTGGGTGGTGCAGAAGGATTCCAACGGCTGGTTCGACGAGTGCACCGACGAGGAGATCCTCGCCGCACAGAAGATGCTGGCCGAAAAGGAAGGCGTGTTCTGCGAGCCCGCCTCCGCCACCTCCTTCGCGGGCGCCATGCGCGACATTTTGTCGGGCAAGATCCCGGAAGGCAGCAAGGTGGTGTGTACGCTCACCGGTCACGGCCTCAAGGACCCGGATACGGCCATCAAGCAAAGCGGTTCACGCATGCTGACCATCGACGCCAAGCTCGACGCGGTCAAGCGCGCGATCCTGGACAACATGGCCTGAGCAAGCGGCGGCCGCGCCTGCGGCCGCCCTTTTCCCCGCGTGTCCGATACCGGTTGTACCATCGATGTCCTTTTCCCGGACTTGCTGTCGCGGCCAGCGCCAAGACTGACATTTCTTGAACGCCTGCTGGCCCGGTCTGACCGGTGCAGCGCATCGGCCGCCCACGAAGCGTTGCTTTTCTCACTGTTCGGGCACCCGACGGATGAAGCGCTTCCCGTCGCTGCGGTGGTTCTGTACGGCGCGCACGAGGACAGCGATGCGGCGGGAGGTGTCTGGCTGTGCGCGGACCCGGTGCAGTTTATCCCCGCGCGCGATCACGTCCTCGTCTCACCCACCCGGGCGCTGAGTGCCACGGAAGCGACGACGCTCGCCGCAGAACTGGCGAGCCATTTCCAGGCGGATGGCTGGCAGGTGCGCCACGCGGCCGGGCACCTGTTCCTGAGAGGTCCGCAAGCGCCGGATTTTTCATTACCCCCGACGCGGGAGGTGCTTGGGCGCAGCCTCGATAGCGTGTTGCCGCACGACCGTGAACATCTCCACTGGCTCTCGCTCATCAACGAACTGCAAATGCTTCTGCACGGCAGCGCGCTGAACCGGCAGCGCGAGGCGGCAGGCGCCCCCCCGATCAATGGACTTTGGTTGTGGGGTGCGGGCGTGCTGCCGACGGCAGGTCCGGCGCCGTTTGATACGGTCTGGGGCGGCGGGGCGCTGGTGCGCGGGCTGGCGCGCCTGGGGGCGTGTGCGATGCGTGATCTCCCCATGGATGCGGGTGCCCTGGCCGACGCAAGCGGGACGCGTCACCTGGTGGTTTTTCCGGAGCACCATGACCTCACGCCCGCCGTTGACGCGGCGTGGTTTGGCCCGTTGCTCAGCGCCCTGCGCGCGCGTCGATTCCAGCGGCTCAGTGTGCATGACGGACAAGGCCGCGTCTTCCACCTGACGCCGCGGGGCCTGCGCCGCTTCTGGCGCCTGTGCCGCCCAATCGAAAGTTACCGTACATGCTGAAACGCCGTATCGAACGGCGGCCTGCCGCCGCCGTCCTGACGGGTTGTCCGTCGCATCTGCATCCGGTGATGGCCCGCCTGTATGCGGCGCGCGGCGTGCGCGATGCCGCGGAACTGGAACTGGGACTGGGGCGACTCCAGCCGGCGCATTCACTGGCTGGCCTCGAGGCGGCGACCACCGTGCTTGTCGAGGCCGTCGAGCAACGCCAACGTATTCTGGTGATCGGTGATTTCGACGCCGACGGCGCCACCAGCACTGCCGTTGCAATCCGGGCGCTGCGCGCCATGGGTGCGGCGCACGTGGATTTCCTGGTGCCGGATCGTTTCCGCTTTGGTTACGGGCTCACGCCTGCCATCGTCGAGGTGGCTGCCGGGCGCAGGCCTGATCTGCTGGTCACCGTGGACAACGGAATCTCCAGTGTCGCCGGCGTCGCCGCCGCCCGTGCCCATGGCATGCGTGTGCTGATAACCGACCATCACCTGCCGGGAGCCGAGCTTCCGGACGCGGACGCGGTGGTCAATCCCAACCAGCACGGCTGTGCGTTTCCCAGCAAGTCGCTGGCCGGCGTCGGCGTGATTTTCTACGTGCTCACCGCGTTGCGTGCGCGGCTGCGCGCGGCAGGCTGGTTTACGGCGCAGGGGATAGAGGAGCCCAACCTTGCCCATTACCTCGACCTCGTCGCACTGGGCACGGTCGCGGACGTGGCGACACTGGATGCCAACAATCGCGTTTTGGTCGCCCAGGGACTCGCGCGCATCCGTGCGGGGCGGGCCTGTGCGGGGCTCAACGCCTTGCTGCGCATTGCGGGCCGCGACGGGGCGCGACTCTCGGCCATGGACCTTGGTTTCGTCCTGGGGCCGCGCCTCAACGCCGCGGGTCGTCTGGACGACATGAGCCTCGGCATACGGTGCCTGCTTGCCGACACCCTGGACGACGCCCTGCCGCTCGCACGGGAGCTGGACAGGCTCAATGTCGAACGGCGCGCCATCGAGGCGGAAATGCAGAGTGAAGCCGCCGGCGAGTTGGAGCGCATGCAGCTCTCGGGCGCGCTTCCGTTCGGCCTGTGCCTGTTCGAACCCCATTGGCACGAAGGCGTCATTGGCCTGCTCGCGTCGCGGGTGAAGGAGCGCGTGCATCGCCCCGTGGTGGTGTTTACCCGCGCAGAAAACGGCGAGCTCAAGGGTTCGGCGCGTTCCGTCAGCGGACTTCACGTGCGCGATGCCCTGGAGGCCATCGCTACCCGTGAACCGGATCTGCTGGTGCGCTTCGGCGGGCATGCCATGGCGGCAGGGCTTACGCTGCGCGACGGCGAGCTGGAGCGCTTCCGGCGGGCATTCGATGAGGAGGTGCGCCGCCATCTGGACGTGCGCGACCTGGACGGCGCGCTGATGACGGACGGGTCACTCGCCCCTGAAGATGCAGAACTGGAACTGGCCGAACAGATCCGCGCCGGCGGCCCCTGGGGGCAAGGGTTTCCGGAACCGCGTTTCGACGACGTGTTCGAAATTGCCCAACAGCGCATCGTCGGCGAGCGGCACCTGAAAATGCGGCTGCGCTGGCCGGGGGAAGCACGTACCGTGGACGCCATTGCTTTCAATAGGGCGCCGAGTGCGAATCCGCAGGTACGCACGGTCTATCGCCTGGACGTTAACGAATACCGCGGCGAGCGTACCCTACAATTTGTAGTGGATTACATGGAGCCCTGCTCGGGAAGCGCTGAATAAAGCCATTCGGGTTTTCTCAGCGCAAGGCGAGCAAAAAGTGTGGTTTTTGCTCGCCTAACCGCTTGTGAGGGAGAAACTGGCGGCACATTCATGTGCCGCGGGAAACGCCGATTAAATCAGCGTTTCCTCAGGGCCTCGTGGTGATATTGACCGTTTTGTGGTTAGGGTCTAGCTTGTGAACCAGCGCACAAAAAAAATAAGAACGGCACCTACCACCGGAGGACAAGCACAGTGAACGGCTTACAAAGCATCTACACCCTGGACATCGCCCAGGTTTTCAGCTTCGGCGCCATTCTGGTCATGGCGTACTGTCTGTGGCTGGTGGTCAGCCTGAAGGCGAACGTGCCGGGTGGAATCATCGGCAAGCGCTGGAACCTCCTCATGGGGCTGGTGATGGTATTCACGGTCGGTTATCTGACCACACCCTTCTTCAGCGCCCTTCCTGAAGACGTCCTGCGTCTCATCGTCGGCGTGATCTTCCTGTTAGGTGCGTTGTACGTGGTGTTGACGGTGAAGTTGATCTACCGCGTCATCCAGGAGCTGACCGAATGAACAGGGGCGCCGTCGTCCGCAAAACGGCGCTTGGCGAAGAGGAGATCCAGACGCGCGCCCATGGCTTGGAACGTAACCTCCGCTATGTGCTGATCCTGGTGGATGGCAGCTCCAATGTGGATCAGATCGTCGCCAAGGGCGCCGGCATGCCGGACGTGGAGGGTAGCCTGGCGCGTCTCGCCGCCGAAGGTTACGTAGACATCGAGGGCTACTCGTCGGGGGCAAGTGCCACAACCGGCGACGTCACGGCCATGAAGGTCTCGCTGATCGCCATTGCCCGTGAGCTGCTCGGCGCCGACGCCGGCAAGGTGATCAGCAAAATTGAAGCAGCCCCCGACAGCCGCGAAGGCCTTCTCGAAGTCGTGAGCCAGTGCAAGAAGGTAGTGCGCCTGCTCATCGACGAAGACAAGGCCGAGGCGCTCATGACGCGCTGCCGGGCCGTACTCGACGGCATTTCAACCGCCGGCTGAGCCGCTCTCCTACCGTAGATGTTCCTTGCGAAGGTGAATGCCTGCACGTCCAGGTATGGGCGCGGCTCACGCAACGATTCTTCTGGTCTTTGAAGTTGCCGTGAAGGTGGCCGGGCCCGTGTCAGCGCGGGTCTGCTGTAGTATCATTCCGCCCCTGGCCTGCCTCTCACGGATTCTCTTCCCCCATGCTGGAACTCAACGCCATTTTCCGCCAGATCAAGGATATGCAAGGGCGCATCGACGCCCTGAGGGGGTATCTTTGACTACGACGTCAAGAATGAACGCCTTGTCGAAGTAACGCGCGAACTCGAAGACCCCGCGGTGTGGAACCGCCCCGAATACGCGCAGGAACTGGGGCGCGAGCGCGCCTCCCTCGAAAAGTCCGTCGGTACCATTGACAGCCTCACCCACAAGCTCGACGAGGCCGCAGAACTGCTGGAACTCGCCGAAGCGGATGACGATGCCGCAATGGCCGAGGCGGTCGCTGCGGATCTCGTATCGGCCGAGAAGGAACTTGCCACGCTCGAGTTCCGTCGCATGTTTGCCAACCCCATGGACCCGAACAACGCCTATCTGGACATCCAGTCCGGCTCGGGGGGGACCGAGGCCCAGGACTGGGCCAGCATGCTGCTGCGCATGTATCTGCGCTGGGGCGAACGCCGCGGTTTCAAGACCGAGTTGATGGAAGTCTCACCGGGCGAAGTGGCCGGCATCAAGAGCGCAACCATCCACTTCGAGGGCGAGTACGCCTTCGGCTGGCTGCGCACGGAGACCGGCGTGCATCGCCTGGTGCGTAAGTCACCGTTCGACTCCGGTAACCGTCGGCACACCTCGTTCGCCTCGGTATTCGTATCGCCTGAGGTGGACGATGACATCGCCATTGAGATCAATCCCGCCGACCTGCGCATCGATGTATATCGCGCCTCGGGCGCCGGCGGTCAGCACGTGAACCGCACGGAATCGGCCGTACGTATCACCCACGAGCCTTCGGGCATCGTGACCCAGTGCCAGACTGACCGCTCGCAGCACAAGAACAAAGACCAGGCCATGAAAATGCTCAAGGCCAAGCTGTACGAGATGGAAATGCAGAAACGCATGGTCACGCAGCAGGCGCTGGAGGACAGCAAGTCCGACATCGGCTGGGGCAGCCAGATCCGCTCCTACGTGCTCGACCAGTCCCGCATCAAGGACCTGCGCACCGGCATCGAAACCGCCAACACCCAGGCCGTGCTCGACGGCGATCTGGATGATTTCATCGAAGCCAGCCTCAAGAGCGGGCTGGAGTAGTGTTGTTCCGCATGAGCGCAGGCGGCTTGAAAGGCAAAAAGCATTAACCACGGGGGACACGGGGAACACGGGGGAATCGATGTTTCTGTGGGAGCGGCCTCAGGCCGCGATGGCGCAGTATCCGACGACAATCGCGGCCTGAGGCCGCTCCCATAGGTAGGAGGTCATCGTTGATGGATTTCCCCCCGTGTTCCCCGTGTCCCCCGTGGTTAAGCTTTCCTCTTCTGTCTTCGTCCGCTTCAGTTCATTTGCGGACGTTTAGGATTTCATCATGACTGACATTGAACAGACCCTGGACGAGAACAAGCTGATTGCCGAGCGGCGCAGCAAGCTGGCGGCCTTGCGCGAGAAGGGCGTCGCCTTCCCCAACG
>JALOAT010000083.1 GCA_023228645.1 Gammaproteobacteria bacterium
CCGGCACCGAATATAGAAAGTAATTAATATGCAATTGGGTATGATTATTAGTATATTATTTGCATTTGGTGCAATAATTTCTCTTTTTGCACATCATCATTACAGTAAAAAATTTAAAAAACTCCCAACAGGACCAGAGCAGGATCATTTTCGCAAACTTGCAATGATCACATTGGGAATGATCGCAGGCTTTGCGTTGGCAGTATTTGTTTCATCGTCAACTATCGATGATCGCAAACCATACCAATATCCTATTATAGACCGAATTGATATTCAATATCAGTATGAATATATTGATGTTTGGGAAAATCCTAAGACTAAGTGTAGATATTTAATACACCATACTCGACTATCAACATCAAAACCTGAAATAAATTACCTACCCTCCGGTAAGCCAGATTGTCCAGAAAACAGATGAAATACTTGACAGATGGTGCAAGACACCTTATATGTGATCCATATTCAATAGAAAATCTGCATAAAATGGCAGATGATTTGGATATAAAACGATGTTGGTTTCACGATGGGAAATTTCCACATTATGATATACCAAAGCGTAGAATAAATGAAATTGAGGCTAAATGTGAAATAATAAAATCTGAAGATATTATTCGAATTATTAAAAAGACAATGCCACTTTAGCAATCTTGGTGATGCGGACGGTTGAAGCCCGTCTCAGACTGGTTCGAAACCAGTAGGTGGCACCAAAAAAGCCTATCGAGGTTCACTCCGTGCCAGTGTAGCAAAACGGAGAGTTTGAGTTTTCGAGCTTTCTCATTCCTTAAGAAAGGATCTGTAGTGCAGCGTTATCGAGTTGAAATATGGATAAAACGCGGTGATTGTGGTAAATGGGAAACTGATTTTACTTCTGATGATTTGAATCATATTCAGCAAGTCCTTTCAGGAAGACAGAAACCACTCAAGGATCCTATTAGAATTTTAATGATTGAAGATATTACTAGCTT
Organism: Gammaproteobacteria bacterium; assembly: GCA_023228645.1. Classification (GTDB taxonomy): domain Bacteria; phylum Pseudomonadota; class Gammaproteobacteria; order Thiohalomonadales; family Thiohalomonadaceae; genus JALOAT01. The sequence continues at coordinate 966 of JALOAT010000083.1, forward strand.
TTTTGAGTTAGTTTAAATGGGTTGGTGCGGGGTAGAGCAGTCAGGTCAGCTTGCGAGTCTCATAAACTCGAGGTCGTTGGTTCAAATCCAACCCCCGCAACTAGAAAGGAATTGATTATGTCAAATGCCGAAGTAATATGGGAAAGCAAGTTGGATGACAAATGGGACTGTATTGTCACTCGAGTATCTGAATATCAAGGCCGTTTAATTGTTTCTGATAAAGATGAAATTATTTTAAATGAAAGTGTGCCATTAGCATATGGTGCTGCTTTCGGACCAGATATTGACGACGTTGCCCAATGGCAAGACAAGTGCGTCGAGGTCGTGGACAAATATCAAATGAATTGACGCGGGGTAGAGCAGAGGCAGCTTACTTGGCTCATAACCAAGTGGTCGGGGGTTCGAGTCCCTCTCCCGCAACCAACTATATTCTGTTCACAAAACGGCGTGGGGATGCTCGCGTGATCATAGCGCTCACTGATCTGAACGGGAAAACACCTACAGAATATAGTTAACGCTTTGTAAGCATTGCTGGCGATGCGCCGGATTCGTAACCCGGAGATAATGAGTTCGATTCTCGTACAAAGCACGGGCCTGAACGCCAAGGAGGAATGGCAACGCAGGAAAGGAGCGTCGGGGTAACACCTAACGCGCATTAAATCTAGGTTGAGGTATTTTTGTAGCTCGTGGTAGTTCCTAAATCAACCGAAAGCCCTTGGTAATGCTTGGGTTGCGCTAATCGCCGGTTCGAATCCGGTCGGGTCCACAGGGCACCAGCATCTACGCTCTGCTTTTGAAAATCCTTATTACCCGATAAGGGCGTAATTTATTACCAAAAGTATTCCGGTGCTGCTTCCGATTGATGATTGGGTGTCATTAATCAAACGTGGAAGGCGCTGGCCGCGAGTCCAGCAAGCAACTTGTGGAGAACAAGAACTCGCTATTTTTTTAAAGGAGAGCAAATATGAAACAGGTAAACTATCGACAATGTGGTTTAGCCCAGGATCGCTCTCGCGTAATCGGATGGATCGAAGAGCGCGGAGCCAAAATGGGTGCTCGCGTTGAAATTGAAGAACTTGGCGGCTTTTGGGAAGTCGTTGGAGTCGGCACCACGGTCCGCACCAAGTCTGAAGTTCAAGAAGCGCAGAACCGCGCTCGTCAACCTTTCTGTGCCTTAAAATCATATAGAGGTAACAAATAATTGACTTTTTATTGTTCCCTATTGTATTATTGCAATAGGGAACAAGGGTTAATAGTACCAATAGCCAAACCAGTAACCCCGAAAGACCCACAGGTAGAAATGCCGGTTGAAGCTGTTAGGGCTATTACTTAGGGATTTGAGATGGAATTTAAAAAAGGCGCAATTACTGTAATTGATGATATTTTTACTACACAAGATTGTAGTGATATACTTGATTATTACGATAACAATAGACACGATCTAGTACATCGAACAGATCATCGAAACAAAAAATTTCTATCAATTGTAGATCCTAAAACTAATTTGCCACGTGATGGCATTGCTAAAAATATAGCTATCAAGCTTTTAACTTGGATGGATTTTAGATACCGGATCGAATGGGGTCATATTGAAGAGCGTGAACCGGGTTCCCATTTGCCATACCACTACGATTTACATTCAAATAGTACGGTTTTCACATCTGTCACATATTTGAATGATGATTATGATGGCGGTTATACTATCATTAGACCGCACGGTGAAGAAAGTGATAAGTATAACATTAGAGTAATTCCAAAGGCTGGAAGAACTGTGTTCTTTCACGGTGCATACAATTACCATTGTGTAACTGAAGTAGAGAAAAGTAATAGGTACGTGATACCAATGTGGTATATGTTTATGCCTTTGGACTTGCCAGAAAAACTTAAATGGTGGATTTGATAAAATGGAATTCAAAAAGGGATCTATCAGTGTTATAGATGATATTTTCACACAAGACGAATGCTCAAGGCTGATAAAATATTATAATGATAATTTTGATAGAGCTATAATTCGCCCAGATTATCGAAATTTAAAATTCCTTGAAATTGTAAGTCATTATGACCAAAAGCCTTTTGATGATTTTTGTAAAAAAAATGTATCAAAAATTATGGATTGGATGGATTATCGATACAGGATTCAGCGCGCTCACATAGAACGTCGCCATCCAGGATCGTATATGAAGTGGCATTTGGATTCAGCTTTTGATTTAACGGTTTTTACATCAGTTACATATCTGAATGATGATTATGATGGTGGTCACACTGTAATTAGACCACACGGTGATGAAACTGACGATCACAATATTGAAATAGTACCAAGAGTTGGACGAACTGTATTCTTCCACGGTGCATATCACGATCATTGTGTGAGCGAAGTGAGCGGGGGAGAGCGATATACCATACCAATGTGGTATATGACTATGCCGCCAGATCTTCCTGATAAACATAAATGGTGGTTATAAAATCATATCTCGGTAATGCTCAAAGGTAAGAGCTAGGACCTGTCGTATCAATATAGGCAGGCCTGGATGCAGGTTCAATCCCTGTCCGAGGTGCAAACGGCAAAAACTGGATTGGTACTGGTTGACATACGCCAATTCAGATATTAGAATGAAGGCCAATTTAAGATACTATAAATTGGTTGTTTTGCCACCAATAGGAGAAAAAATCAATGGGACATCGTAACAAAGAGCGTATTGATTTCTCCAATTTTAAACGAATGGAAGCATTGAAACTTCCAGCAAATCGTGATGAATGGTTTCCTGCTCATCGCCAAAATGATTGTTTAGAAATCTATCTCAGCGAAACGATGGATCATAAGAAAAACTTCTTAACAGTGGTCGGCGTGAACGATGGCGATGATGGATATATTGTAAAATGGTTTGATGGGCACGACAATCCGGATGCTTTTGAATTATTCACAAGATTGATGAATATGGAAATCATATTTAAAAAGAATCTATATGATTTAGGAATGTATGATGACTAAGCCATATAAAATAATGCAGATAGCAAGTAATGATGATATTGAATATTTTGGTCGGTCATTATCTAAATCAATGAACGTTGAATTACCAAGATTGCTGATGCTTAGTGAAGTTGAAGCGATTTTGTCGAAAATGCACAATAATAAAGTGCAGGTCAGTTCAATTGTTAAAGACACTATTGAAGAACGATATATTGTTTTTCAAGACGAATTAACATATTGTGAATTTATGTTATTGGTATAAAATTTGGGAGTATAGCACAACGGTAGTGCGTCCGACTGATAATCGGCCGATCCAAGTTCGATTCTTGGTATTCCCACCATTGCCCTTTCCTCTAATGGTAAGAGACGCGGCTCTGAACCGTTCAATCGGGGTTCGAATCCCTGAAGGGCATCCATTCACCAATCAGTATCCAGCGCTGAATAAGATTGGACTAAGGTAGCGTAAAAATTAACCGCGCGCTAGGTTGGTGAATTACTTTTTCTTCTTTTTCTTTTTAGAATATTTGGCCCAAGCAAAGCCAACTATCGGAATGAGTAACGACCCCCAAGCCCATTCCCAATTGGCAGATAACCATTTGGTTATGCGTTGCTTGGTAGTAATGTTTACATTTACTTTACCAACGTATGTGTCTAAATATCGTTCAGCTTTTTCGCCATCAACTGTAATAATAGCCGTTACTGTAATTTTAACTTCTTTGCCTGGTCCGCTGGAAAGTGGCTTTAGTGACCATTTCCAAGTTGTATCCTGATCACCCATAATAATTTGACGCTGTGGTGTAAGATTGATCACGTCAAAGTCTCTAGCCTCAAGTCTAACTTCGACAATTCTAGATATTTGGATGTTTTGAGTAATTTGTTGCCCTTCTGGTAAATGTTCTTTCAACTGATCTATTGAAATTGAAGGATTGATTTTCACCACAACTTCGATATCATCATTAATGTTTGCTTCTTGTGGAACGCTATATCCAAAAGATGATTGCGATAACTGTCGAGCGATGTCGTCAGATGAAAATACGCTTTTAGTTGGTAATTCGGATCTGTTGGTTTGTGCTGTGTGAATGCTTGTATTTTCTTGAACACTACTAGCAGGTTCTATATTATTTAAATATTCATAATTATCACTAATTGACTGCTCATTGGTGTAGTCTTCAGCGGTTTCTGTGGTGACTTGTTCAGATTGTGAATCAAGTTGATAGCCTATATTCGAGTGTTCATACTGAATATTTTTCATTACTGCGCATCCAGTACATAGACTGCATATTAATACGAATAAAAATAGACTTAGTTTTTTCATTCTGTTATTTATAAGGATAACTATTCTCCCTACTACTGGTAGGTCTAGTAACGTGACTTTGAATCACGGGTGCGCGGACGCGCAAAGGTTCGAATCCTTGAGGGAGATCAAATTTGAGGTATTGATAATGAAAACTTTTACATATGCTATTGGAGATATACACGGTCGATTGGACCTTTTGGTTAAATCGATTGAACTGATTGAGCATCACCGTTTACAGAATGATGCATATGCTATAGTTGTATTTTTGGGAGACTACGTTGATCGTGGCCCGAACAGCAAAGAAGTGTGTGATATTTTAATGGCCGGACCAAATACTGAAAATACTGAATGGATTATACTCCAAGGAAATCACGAAATAATGTTAATTGAAGCTGGTCTAGGCGGTTTTTCTGAACAGAAATTTTGGCTTAATAATGGCGGTCAAGAAACGCTTAGCAGTTTTGGTGGCTATCGGGAAATGATTCCATATATCAAATGGATGCAAAATTTAACAAAATATTACTATGATGGTGAACGTGTATTTGTTCACGCTGGCATTAAAGACGGTGTTCCATTAGAGCAAACGCCTGAGGCTGTGTTACAATGGATAAGATATCCTGATGAATATGAGCCTAATTCCCCTTTAGGTTATTTGGTTCACGGTCACCCTCCTAAAATGGGCCAGCCTTTGATTCTAAAAACCAGGTGTGATTTAGACGTCTGGGGAGTCGCTACTGGTAAAGTATGTGTTGGCGTTTTTGAAAAGGGCATCCCGGGCGGCCCGATTGATTTATTGGAAGCCAATATGGGATATAGAGCACTTGACTAACTAGGTCATCTTTGCTATATCAATGGGTGTGATTAACAGTAAGGAAATATAATGACAATTCTCCGTTGGGATAAACCGAAAAAAGTGATGACCGCCCAGCAATGGGGTGAGCATTATGGTTTTGATGGCGGCCCCATTGGTGGTTATGCCCCAAATATGAGTGAAGCTGACCAGCTTTCCTGGAAAGCCAAAATCACCGGTAAAAAACTTGGATTCCCGCAGGTAGAGATTCGAAAGACTACTGAACGTGGTAGTCAGGTAGTAATTATTATCAATTTGGGCGCTGGATATAATTACAAGTATTATCGAGCGGTTGATGATGATTATACTAAGTACGCTGATTATGCTGATTATTTGGCACAGGAAGGTGCCCATTATCATCAAAAATATCCTCAACAATATCCCACTCTTCAGGATGGCATTGATTTTATTTCCGAATGTGGTGATGAAGAAGGATTTTGGCGTTGCAAATATCCCACGAAAGGGATCAATGTTCATATAGCTACGAACGGCCCAATTCAAATGACTTTTGATGAAATGATGGATATGCAAAAGGCCATTGAAGAAGCAAAAGTAGCACTTACTAGTTTAGAGATTGCACCAAGCTATGCTAAAAAAACTGGCTAATCTTTTTATATCAATATATGAATTCCTTTATAGAGGATATGAATTTGCCACATTTCAGCATTTTAAATTGGGTGAATATGAAATTCATTATCTAATTGATTGCGGTGCTGGTTATATGGGCGGTGTAGATACCGTAGCGGCTTGTAGTGTGAAAGATGCATTAAAAAGTCATCGACAACACGATGTAGAAGCAGTATATTGCGATGGTGAGTTAGTATATGCTGCCAGCTGGGCTGATATACAAAGTTTAGATTGAGAGATGTATGCCCATAATTTATGAACCAAAACCAGAAACTTGGCAAGATGCAGTATTTCGTATCTGTTCAAATTTGAATGATGAAGAAATTAAAACCTTGAAAGAAAATAGCTATGCACTATTTCACCACGGCCTGGGCACTAGTATCCGAAACAACTGGGACCTGTGGGATGAAACGTCATCATTGTATAAATCATTTCAGAATGACCTTGGTTTGACACACGCTGACGATATGAGTGGTATTATTCTTCGTAGTGCAGAAGCTACTGCTAAAGGTGAACCAGTACAATGTAAAGAATGGGCTGGAGAATATTTAAAATATTGGGAACAGTGCAATAAATAAAATATATGGACGATTAGCTCAGTTGGTAGAGCAGCTGACTCTTAATCAGCGGGTCGTGGGTTCGAACCCCTCATCGTCTACAATTATTACAGTGTAACCGCGGAATAGCACTGTGTTGGCAAACGGCATCAATTTAGCCAGACTATAGGTTTGAAATTGGCTGTTCGGACCCCATACTGGTAGGATGGCAAAGTCGTGCACCTATTGGTTGGTGGCTACGTGATTAATCACATATAATGAGGTTGGGCCAAAATACTGTAATAATTAATGCTGTTGTAGCTCAGTGGTAGTAGCACTTCATTGGTAATGAAGAGGTCGTGGGTTCAATCCCCACCAACAGCACCAGATAAATATTTGTACTTTGAGGCACAAATAAAGAGGATCATCAAATGTCATACCCAAATGTATCTGATCACGAAAGTAGAATTGCTGCGCTTGAATCAAGAATTGAAGCACTTGAAGGTCAATCATCATCTGACAATAGCCTGCTTCAATTTTTGGCTAAATTGAAGAAGTGGTTCCCATTTATTAGATAATAGTGTGGCCCGATGGGCAGAGCTCGGTCGCTCCGAGATAGAGTTATAGTTTCTGTACACTGAAACTGCGTATGCCCGAGTAGCTCTTCTGGTGAAGACACTTGCTTTACACGCAAGTTAAGGTGAGTTCGATCCTCACCTCGGGTACCAAATTTTAGAAAGACATATTATGAAAGTCCAAATTGATCTAAAAGTTCTTGAAAATTTAATCGAAGCTCTTGAATTTTATGCAAATCCTGACACTTATTGGGCTTGCAGTTTTATGTTTGATCGACCGACTGGTGGCTTTGATGAAGATTTTTCAGACCACCAAGAATATAAAGATTTCTTGGATGGATCTGCTCCTGATTGCTATTATGAAGACAGGGAAAGGCCAGGAAAGACTGCACGTATTGCGTTACGTGATTATGATACTAATCCTGCCATACCAGTTGAAGGTGAAGAATGATAGATTTATTTTTTATCTTCATAATGTTAATAATGGGCGGCTGTATGGGCTACAGTCTCGGACGCCACCCTGGTAAGAATGTTTTTGATAAATTTATGTTTATGATAGAACAAACTTGCAGAGAAGATTTGACAGACGATAAGAAATAAGTTAGTATAAAGAATACATTGCCCGGTAGTTCAATGGTGGAACACTAGACTTTGAATCTGGGGGTTGTAGGTTCGAGTCCTACCCGGGCATCCAAGTTGGTTCATTCGGATTTAGGTTCGGGTGGTCAATGGCTCCTATTAGGACCAACGCCCAAGGGATTAATCCACGCCGTTGCTCTTCTGATAGATCAGTATGTTGACACAGGCTTGTATTTCCTTGTTAGAAAACAAGGTGGCGGAACGGATGTTCTTTTGAATTTAGGAGGCTTCGTTCGTGAAGCCTCCTTTTCCTTTGAGTGGAGAGTATATGACTGACGAAGTTGAAATGTTCAGGACCGAAGAAGAAGCAAAAGAATATTGGGACGATGTTACTCTTCGTGCAGATATTATCGAAGGTGTAGTCCGAACACTAATCGTAGCCAAGGATGGCACGTATAATCGCAACAGCGATGCATCATTTGATCGGTTTGATATCAGGTCTGCGGTAGCGATGGCGCTTAGCCTTTATACTGACAAGAACCTTGAATTGATTGAAATGATGAACAAAGTCACAACACGTGATTGACTTTAATTTCCTAAAAGTTTAATATCCTTTTCTACAAGATAGGAAAGTTTATGAATCCGCCAGCAAAAGACAAGTCGCCCATTGACGATTTCATTGGACCATTTTCTAAGAAACATCACGTTATTGCTGAAATTCTAAGTCCAGGACTTTGGTCTGAGTCATCTCACGAACACGTTAATTGGTGTTTGTGGGCTAAACAGTCTTTTTATCGTCGAAATACATATTTTGGCGTGCAATTTTGGTTTAAGCGTGTAGATGCGTTAGAACAAGCTGATAAAATCATTAAGGCTATTGAGGAGATTGAAAGTGAATGATAAATTTGAAAAACTGATCGATCGCCTTAGCCAAAAGATACGGCTTTCGGCTAATCCAGTTCCCGGATTTATTGTTGGTTTGAGTGGGACTGATTCAATCGTCACATTTATACTTCTTTATGAAGCCTTGAAGCGCTACAATCGCGAAGATCGTCTTTATGGTATTCATTACGTTAATGAATATCGAAAAAAGCCATCGTGGTTTGAAAAAGATATTATTCCTTGGTTGGCGGAAACTTATCCAAACACTCGGCTTGAAGTCCATACACCATTAGGTGGAAATTTTGATCAACAACGATGGGCTGATTTACATTTACGGGCATTGAATGAAATTGTTGTAAACGGGTTTGGTGAAAAGAAACTAAAGTTATTTGATCCTGGGCAAAACTACTGGGTTTCTGGTTGTATGAATGCCACTGAAAAAGCTCTTGGAAATTACAGCATTTTATCCAATAGCGTAAGCATTCAGCCCATTCAGACAATTTACAAGGGAGAAATTTTGGATATTTGTGTCGAACATAATGTTCCTGAAATTGCTATCGAAATGTCGCAAATTCCTGACTGCTTCTGTGGTCGAGAAGAAATTGCTGCTCACAATGTTCGTTTGATTGATGAAATTATCACTTACAAGTTGGATCCTTCAAAATATGATCCAGAATTGCTGGCTGAAGTTTATGCCTATGTTCAAGAAACTAAGCGAGCCAATGATTTCAAAAACAGGACACCATTTAACGTATGATTATCCATACTACGTTAATTCGACAGCGCCCGGGTGGAAAAATGGTGGGTATGCTTGGCGTATTAAAATATACTGGTGGTGATCTTTCAGGAATAGCTCAAGCATTATATAAACCATCAAGGATATATAGTGCTTGGCTTTCAATCAAACATTGGAAGAAAGTTACACATTGCGCAACATTATTTTATGATATTAGTAAGCATCAAGAACTTAGCTATGAATTACAAAAGTATGGAATCCAGGCCAATCATTCAGAATTTAAGCATTACAATTCAATGAAGGCTAAATTATATTTAGAAGATCACGAAGCTACTGTGTTAAGAATTATAGCTTGACACGAATATTTGATAGCTGTATAACGACATTATTACGGCAGTTGGTAGTGTGTAACAGGTTCGATCCCTGACCAATTTGTAATAGAATTGAGTAAGCCCACACAAATTTTTAGAAAGGTTGAAATGTCAAAGCGTATCTTTAAGCGTTGTGAAGCAATTCAAATACTTAATGATCTTTTTGATCCAGACTATATGGATGAATCGGATCGAATTGATTACACCAAGTGGTCAAACGACCAACTTGAAGGTGAGCTTTGTTGCTCAGGCTATATCCACGATGAGGATATGGGCGGAGTGGTAAATTAAAAAAAAAATGGACGGTTAGCTCAGTAGGTAGAGCGGGATCCTTTTAAGTTCTTGGCCGGGGGTTCGAATCCCTCACCGTCTACAGGAGAATAATCAATGATGGACCACTTTAAAACAGTTTTGGCGGTTACCTTCTTTTTTGCCATTTTAGGCGCAACTCTTGGTCCTCTTTTTGGTTTTCAACAAGTTATAAACCAGAAGCAAGAATGTTATACTCACACTGAATATGACAATACATTTTCATACGGTTGTGCAGGTCTTGGTTTGGTGTCGGGGCTTGTCCTTGTTTATCAAGAAGTTCGCCGCAATAAGGGTAAGAAAATAGATGATGACACAAAAAGAGATCAATCAGAAGATTGATGATATAGCCAAATGGGTCAAGCA
>JALOAT010000084.1 GCA_023228645.1 Gammaproteobacteria bacterium
GTCATCCCCCCAGGCTGTAGAAGCGTACGGCAGGATCTGCGGCCTCTGACCAATACCTATGGAAGTACCGGAAGGGCAGGTAGAAGAGAGCAATTACCAGCGCTGTAAAGCCTAGGATTCCCGACGTGGCCAAGGCATCGAAATAGATGCTGTGGGCGTGACCGAATTTGGTGACATGGCGGTTCAGCGAGCGCCGGTCTTTTTTCATCGCAATCATTTCACGCTGGAAGTCACCCAAGCCTGTGCCGAGCAGAGGCGCATCCTTCAGGATCAATAGGCTATTGCGCCAGAGGTTCAGGCGGATTCCCCATGAGGTCTTTACGGAGGGATCTGCCATGAACGAGTGTAGGTCGGAGGTTCCCCTTTCCAGTCGTATGCGCACGGTGTCGGTGCTGGCCGCGGCGAATCCGAGCAGAAGTGCTGCGGCGGCCACGCCCGCCCAGGCGCGGCGGTTCAGTCGAGCGCGGTGAAGCCAGAGCAAGAATACACCGAGAATCGGCAACAGGATCCAGGCCCCGCGCGTGCCTGAAAGTACGCTCGCATAGACTGCAGCACCAGCACTGGCGACGAACACGATCTGCTTGATACGCGTGTTCGCCAGATAAACCGCGCCCAACAACGTGAGTACCGCCACGAGCATGGCAAGATCACCGAAGATGATCTCGTGGTAGGCGCCGATGGCTCGCTTGTGATCGGTGGCTACTTGGTAACTGGCCTGGAATGCCATTACGAAGCCGGCGACGACAGCGCCGTAGCTGAAGGCGCGCCCTACGCTGACGTCGAAGCGTCGTAGCATGAGGTAAATCGGCACGAATGCCGCGATGCGGACGAAGCGTTCGAGGCGCTGCAAGCCAAATTCGAGGTTTGTAGAATTCACCAGACTGAGGGCCATAACGATCAGCAGGACCACGAATCCGACGAGCACGGGTTTTTCTCTCGGTGTCAGGGTGTTCCACTGCCGACCGAAGGCTAACCCCGCCAAGAGAAGCAACAGCCCGATGCTGCTGCCAGCGTTCTCGACCGAAGCCACGGTGATGGGGAAGGCGAATACCGCGAGGGGCACTAGCTGGGAAAGCCAATAGGATGAACGCATGTTAGGGGCAAATAATCCTGAAACCGACGCAGGGGCGAGACGGCGCATGGGCCTTGTCGAAAGTGGGGCCATTCTAACGTGAATTGGGTCGTGGAGTCTGGGTGGTGGGCAAGGCTCCGGTTGGCGTGCGGTTATCGGTTGCAGCGGTGGGGATTCGCCCACGGGGTGGGCTCCTACGGTGCGTGTTGTGGGAGCCGACCCTGTCGGCGAATGGGCGGATGGTGTGCCGCGGGTGGGGATTCGCCCACGGGGTGGGCTCCTACGGTGCGTACTGTAGGAGCTGACCCTGTCGGCGAATGGGCGGATGGTGTGTCGCCGGCGGGGATTCGCCCACGGGGTGGGCTCCTACGGCGCGTGTTGTAAGGGCAGACCTGTCGGCGAACCGGCGGGGAGTGTGGATGTTTGTGCCCTCGCCCGATGGGCTTACAACCAGTTCCGGCGCTCCATCTCTACGAGTAGTCGGTCGGCCGTCGAAAAGAGCGTGGGCACGAACGCATGTCCGCTCTGGAGTGCATCCGAAAGAACGACTGGATCTTCGACGTATTCATGAATCATCTGATTCCTTAGCCTGCGTACGGCCAACCATTCATCAGCAGATTCCAGCAGACCCAGGCGCTCAGCCCTGTCGAGATTGTCGACCACGGCTCCCGGCGTCTCGCCCAAAGCGGCCAAAAGTGCCGGCAGAAGTTTGTCACCCAGGGTGTCTTGCAGGCGGGCAAACCTGGCGACGAAGGCTTCGACGCGCTCTGCCAGGTCCGGGTCGGTTTCAAGGCCGGCGACACGCTGTGCAGTGAAAGGCTCGCTAAACAGCCGCTGGTCGGTAGTATTGAGATGCTTGCATTCCCTGCGCACGACCCTTGCCAGAAACTGCAGGCGCAACCGGAGCTTTGAGTCCAACGTCACAGTGGTTGTCCTTCCTTGAACGCGACATCGTGAATGGGAAGGTGTCGCAGGTTAGGTGCGCTAAGCACGACGTCAACCTTGCGGCCGTTCATTGCGCGGGAAATGCAGGCTGACAGCCGTGCGGTGAGCAGCGCGGGATTTTCAACGGCGTCGGGGAGTTCAACCAGGAGGTCGAGATCGCCCCCGCGCTTATGATCATCGAGCCGCGAGCCAAAGACCCGCACCTCGGCGCTATTTCCTGCCAGTTGGGCCACAAGCTCACGGATGGCTTGGATTTGCTGTTTTGAAAGGCGCATTGGGGTGTTGGAGAGCATCGTTTCCATGGAGGATACATCCTTCCGCAAGAATCGTGCGCTCTGGCTTGCCCGTAAGGCTACGCGCGCCCTGTGTGATTGTAGGAGCCGACCCTGTCGGCGAACGGGCGGATGGTTTGCCGCCGGTGGGGATTCGCCCACGGGGTGGGCTCCTACGGCGCGTGTTGTAGGAGCCGACCCTGTCGGCGAACAAGCGGATGACGTGTCGCCGGTGGGGATTCGCCCACGGGGTGGGCTCCTACGGCGCGTGTTGTAGGAGCCGACCCTGTCGGCGAATGGGCGGATGGTTTGCCGCCGGTGGGGATTCGCCCACGGGGTGGGCTCCTACGGCGCGTGTTGTAGGAGCCGACCCTGTCGGCGAACAAGCGGATGACGTGTCGCCGGTGGGGATTCGCCCACGGTGTGGGCTCCTACGGGAAGGGGAGGGGACGTCCCTTCAGAGTCGTAGGTGAGCTTGACGCTTTACGTATCGCGTAATATTGTTTCCCCATGATCAAGACGTTCCGGGATCGGGAATCGGCGGCGCTGTTTGCTGACGAACGGGTGCGCCGGCTACCGCCCGAGATCCGCCAACACGCGCGTCGCAAGTTATTGATCCTCGACCAAGTGTCGAGCGTCGAAGAATTACGTATTCCGCCAGGAAACCGGCTTGAGCCGCTCTCTGGTGATCGAACGGGCCAGTGGAGCATCCGCATAAATGCCCAATGGCGGATTTGTTTCCGCTTTGAAGATGGTCACGCATGGGACGTGGAGATCGTCGATTATCACTAACGGAGTCTCGTTATGACCGTTGATCGTGAAGATATCGATAACCAGGATTTCTCCAACCTGATTGCACCGGGCGGGAAACTGTCACCGATTCACCCAGGTGAGATCCTGCGCGAGGAATTCATGGCGCCCCTGGGATTGAGCGCCAACGCATTGGCCAAGGCATTGCACGTGCCTGCCAACCGTATCACCGGGATCATCAACGAACAGCGTGGTATTACGGCCGACAGCGCCCTGCGTCTTGCTCGTTACTTTGGTGGAAGCGCAGAGTTCTGGTTGAGTCTGCAGAAGGATTTCGAATTACGCACGGCCAAGCTCCAAAGTCTTGCTGTCATCCGCAATGAGGTAGAGCCTCGGGTTTCGTAAATGCGCCGGCCGCAGGCCGTGCCCACAGGGAGTTTTGGGCCGAATTGGGCCGCCATGTATCCACGTTTCTCTCCACTGCGGATCAGGTCGCCATTGTCCAAGGAATAGTCAAGCTGCGCGTCGAGTCGCCATCCGCCGGACCTATCAATGTGGATGAGGTCATCGCTACGACGCGCAAGGCCTGATTCTCGATACCTTGTAGGAGCCGACTCTGTCGGCGAATGGGCGGATGGTGTGCCGCCGGTGGGGATTCGCCCACGGGGTGGGCTCCTACGGTGCGTACTGTAGGAGCCGACCCTGTCGGCGAATGGGCGGATGGTGTGCCATGGGTGGGGATTCGCCCACGGTGTGGGCTCCTACGGCGCGTGTTGTAGGAGCCGACCCTGTCGGCGAATGGGTGGATGGTGTGCCGCCGGCGGGGATTCGCCCACGGGGTGGGCTCCTACGGCACGTGTTGTGGGAACCGACCTTGTCGCGAAGGGGTCACGCAGTGGATACCGGGGGCCGTGTCTTCCAAGCCGCCAGCATTTCCATGCAAACGCGGTTCATTTCCGCGGCGCGTTCGGCGGAATCCGCTTCGTTGTAGCAGCGGAATTCCGGGGCGTTGCCCGAGGGGCGCAGGTGGATGACCTCGGCGTTGCCGAAGGTGATGCGCAGGCCGTCGGTGGTGTCGGTGGATTTGGGCGCGCCGGCGATGGGGCCGAACAGGGTTTCGATCCGCTGGAGGATGTCGCCCGGCGTGCCTTGCTGCAAGTGCGCCAGGATGCGGGCGCTTTGTGCGGTGGGGAATTCCTTGACGCGTTCGCTGGCGGTGAAGCGTGGGGGCAGGGCGCGGGATAGTTCCGACACGGTGCAGCCCTGTTGTTTTGCCAGCCCCAGGAGGCCCAGGGCGACGATGATGGCATCGCGGGTGGGCAGGGCGTCCAGGCGCTTGCTATCCCGTGTGATGGTGGAGCCCAGCAGGAAACCGCCGTTGGCTTCGTAACCGGCCACGCACGCATGGCCGGCGTCCAGGCTGGCATTCATGCCTTCGATGACGAACGGCGAACCGATGCGCGTGCGCCGCACGGCGTGGAAGTAGCCGGACTTTTCCGCCACGGTATTGCTGCTCACGGGCGTGACGATGGCGTCCACACCCAGGAAGCGCGCACACAGCACACCGGCGACGTCGCCGCGCAGCCAGTTGCCCTGCTCGTCGCCCACCAGGGGGCGGTCGCCGTCGCCGTCGGCGGAGACGATGGCATCGAAGCGGTATTGGTGCGCCCATTGCTTCGCAAGTGCGATGTCCTCGGGGCGGATGGCCTCGGTATCCACAGGGATGAATACCTCCGAGTGGCCGAGCTTCAGCACCTCGGCGCCGAGGGCGCTCAACACGCGGGCGAAGGCATGATTGGCCACCGTGGAGTGCTCGTACAGGGCGATACGTCTTCCGGCGAGCAGGTCGGCCGGGAAGAAGTCGGTATAGCGGGCGATGTATTCTTCCAGGGCGGCGCCGTGCTCGGGCGGTAACAGCGCCGGCGTGGTGAACGCACCACGTGCATCGAACAGGCCCGCGGGCAGGCTTACCGTTTCCGCCCGAATCGCCGTCTCGTCCTCCTTGAGGATCTCCCCGCTGGCGGTGTTGAATTTGATGCCGTTGCGATCGTCCGGGATGTGGCTGCCCGTGACCATGAGCGTGGGTAGGCGGTGGCGGATGCCGTAGAACGCCACGGCGGGCGATGGAATCAGACCGCAATTCACGGGCTCGAAGCCAAGATCCACGATGGCCTGCGCGCAGGCCGCCATGATGCGCGGGGTGCTCGGACGACGGTCGCCGGCAATGCCGACCTGACTGCCCCGGGCGAGTCCGTGCGCCTTGGCGGCGTGTTGGAGAAAGGCGGTCGTGTACGCGTAACAGACCCGGTCGGTCATATCCTCGACGCGGCCGCGGGCGCCGCTGGTGCCGAATTTCACGCCGCTGGTTTCCATGAGGTCGGCGATACGGACGACTGCCACAGGGTTTCTCCTTCAGAATCTCGAACATGAATTCGGGACGCCACGGATTTTAGTCAGCATTCCGCAGCTTGCACGCGCGTGGACCGAGGGCGCTCGCATGGAGCGAAGCGGAGTGCGGGTCTTCAGCTGTGTGTTCCCCGGATTCCGCTGCGCTGCATCCGGGCTACGTTGCCGGGGTGACCGAATAAGCAAGGGCGGCCCAAAGATGTCACGTAGCTTCGCAACGTGACCTACGGGGCAGAAATGCCGTAGGTCACGTTGGCGCGTAGCGCCTACGTGACAACACCACCTGAAGAATGCCTGCAGCTCCGCAACGTGACCTACGCAATCAGCAACAGACGCGTCATTCCGGCGAAACACGGAATTCATCTCTCTGCCTGGGAATGGACCCCGGCTTTCGCCGGGGTGACGAGTCGTGAGTACCGTCACGTTGCGAAGCTGCGTGACGTCTTGTTGCGGCACACCAGTACGAACAGGTGTGGCGCGCTCAGCTGAACAGGCCATGTAGGAACCACTGCCCGCCGCGGTGTTCGCGGAAGATCCACAGGCGCGCGTGTTCTCTGTCTTCGGCCATGAAGTAGTCGCGCGTGACGCCCTCGTCCCACCAGCCGGCCTCGATGCGTTCGGGGCCGCTCAGTAGGCGAAGCTTTCCTTTGCGGCAGGGGTGTCCGTCCACGTCTTCCAGGGGTTCGGGGGTGTCCAGCAGCCAGAGTGGGCGGCGTGCTGGTAGTGCACCTTCGTCTGAAGCATTGTGGGGGGCACAGTGGCGCCAGGCCCGCTCGGGTCGGTGGTCGGCGACCGCGCGACAGCCCTGCACCGCGTTGCTGCCGAGGCGTGCGCGCAGGGTGTCCAGCAATTGCTCTCCCCGTGCCTGCAGCGTGCGCGCTTCACCGAACAACACACGGTTTTCATCGGGCAGTTCGCTCAACTGCGTGGCGTCGAGGCTCAGTTCATCCACGGGTGCGGGCAGGGTGAACTGATCGAGGCGCGTGCGCAGCAACATGAGCAGATGGGCGGCGTCGCGGCTCGGCGTGAGCAGGCCCAGTTCCAGCCGGCTCGGTGGGCGGCCGCGATGGCCGAGCGTCAACACCAGCTGCGCCACGCCGGCGCCGCGGGCACGCAGGAGTCCGGCCAATTCCAGCAGCAGGCGGCGCGTGGCGAACAGCAGGGCCTCGGTGCCGTCCACCTCCGCCGGCAGCACCAAGCGGCGGCTGAAGGCGGGCGGCGACACGAAGGCGGGGCGCGGGTCGGGCAGTTCACCCACCGCACGCAGCAGATGGGCGAGCACGTCGGGACCGAGGCGGCGTGCGAGTCCGTGGCGGGGCAGGCGCAGGCATTCGGCAAGCCGCCGCAGCCCCATGCCGCGCAGGGCCTCAACCGCGGTGTCGTCGAGCCCGAGCCGCTCCAGGGGCAGGTCGCCGAGGGCGGCGTGCAGGGCGGTTTTTTCCAGCACAGGCGCGGTGCGCCCGGCGCGGGCGAGCAGCACGGCGGCGAGTGGCACCGGCGCGACGGCGCCCACGGCGCGGTAACCGAGGGTGTGGAGTTCCTCGTGCAGGCGCATGCGCAGCGCCTCGAGGCCGCCGAACAGCAACAGGCTGCCGCCGATTTCCAGCAGCAGTCCCTGGGGCGGCACAAGGCTGACGGTGGAGGTGAACTGCCCGGCCCAGGCCGCGAGCCCCTCCAGCGCGGCGCGCTCGCCGTCCGCGTCCCGAGCCAGGGTGCGATGCACCGGCACCAGGGCTTCGGCGGCGCCGAGCGCCATGCCGGGCATCACGCCTGCCGCGGCTCGGCGCGGTTGCGGGCATGCACGTACTGGCGCGCCCCGCGGCTATCGCTCACCAGCAGCGGCAGCGCCGGATCGCTCAGCGCCCGGGCGAAGATTTCCAGGGCGAGATGGGGAAAGTGCAGGCTGAGCCAGAGCATGGGATTAGTGGTTTAACGCGGAGGGGGAGGCGCGGAGGACGCGGAGAAAAAGCAGATGATCGGCTTTGAGGTGATTCACTACCGGAAATCGCCGACAAATCGGCTCGGCACCCTCGAAAACACAACCGAACCCTCCTGTAGGAGCGGCCACCGGCGCGAACAAGGCTGAGAAGAATCGCGGCCGGTGGCCCCTCCTACAGGGCTGTGAACCGGGGTTGTGTACCCTGCACTCCTTTGCGCCCTTTGTGTCTTTGCGCCTTTGCGTTGGGCTTGTTTCTTCCAGGCCGCGATACGAAGCCGGAAAGAATCGCGGCCGGTGGCCGCTCCTACTGGCCCCATGACGAAACCAAATAAATAAACGGTGTCTCTTCCCTTCAATCCATCCTCCGCGTCCTTCGCGCCTCCGCGCCCTCCGCGTTTTGACCATCAATCAGGGTATGCCCGTCACCGCAGTCCCTGGGCAAGTGAACGGCATGGCGCGACCAGCCGCCGCGGCATTTGAGTATCTGTGCGATGAGTTCGCCGTCGCCCGGGGCGAGGGCGAGGCGCAGGGCGGCGGGGGAGGCGTGGCGTGCTGCATGGCCGGGCCGGAACAAAAAGCCGATGGCGCCGCCTTCCTCGGCGGCCAGTTGCAGGCGGCGCAGGGCGCGTTCGTCCGGGCGCTCGGGCCAGGCCAGTACCGCGGCGCAGGCGCCGGAACGCAGGGTCTGTTCCGTAGCCCACAGGCCTTCCTTCGCGGTGGCCGGCTGGATCAACAGGAGGCGCCCGAGGCGCAGGCCCGCCGCCGCCAGGGCCGGGGCATAGGGCAGGTGCGGTGCGCCGATCCAGGCGATCCAGTGCTCGCCCCGGCTGAGCGCGGCGAGGGCCGGCATGAGCAGGCCCAGTTCACCGATGCCCGTGTGGGCAACGAGGAGTTCAGTGAGAGCGCCTTGCGGCCAGCCGCCGCCCGGCAGGGTTTCATCCAGGGCCCCATGGCCGGTGGGCACGTGACCGCCCTGCGGCGCATGGAAGCGCCCGCGCCATACGTCCGGGCGTTGCAGCACGCTGTCCAACGCCGGCTCCTGCGTGGAGACGTGCGGCGCCGGGTGGGTGACCAGCCCGATGCCTGCGGGAGCCGGGCGGTAGAGGACACGGGCGGTGTTCATGGCGGATCACAGGGACTTGCCGTTGCGTAGGATGCCCACGCCGATGCCTTCGATGATCAGCGGCGTGGTGGCGAGGTCCACCTCGATGGGTTTGAAGTCGGGGTTTTCCGGCAGCAGCATCACGCGCCGCCCCTGGCGGCGGAAGCGCTTGACCGTCACCTCATTGTCGAGCCGCGCCACCACGATCTGGCCGTTGCGGGCCTCCGGCTGGCGGTGCACGGCGAGCAGGTCGCCGTCCAGGATGCCTGCATCGCGCATGCTCATGCCGCGCACCTTGAGCAGGTAATCGGCATGAGGCCTGAACAGGCCCGGGTCGAGGGACAGGTGCTGTTCGATGTGTTGTTCGGCCAGGATGGGATGACCCGCAGCCACGCGCCCGATCACGGCGAGCCCCAGTTGCGGCAGGCGGATGCCCCGCGAGGAGCCGGGCACCAGCTCGATGGCGCCCTTGCGCGCCAGCGCCCGCAAATGGCCTTCGGCGGCGTTCGGCGAGGCGAAGCCCAGGGCATCGGCGATTTCGGCGCGGGTGGGCGGATAGCCGGTTTCCTCCAGGTGCGCGCGGATCAGATCGAGGATTTCCTGCTGCCGCTCCGTGAGTTCGGCCATGGCGCCTTTCGGGTGTGGGTGGACGGATATACAGTAGTTGAGAAACGCTGGACAGGGCAAGGGGACGGCCCGCTTCCATGGAGCGGGTCGCGCTTTTTTGCGACTTGGCGCGCACCACGGAATTCGTTCATGGCATCCGGACGGGGCCGGCACGGTAGGGCAACTGGGGGGTTTTACCACTTCAAATTCATGTTTTCCTTCATCAAACTCGCGCAGATTTGAGCTTAACCCCCTCGTGCGCTCGGCTATAGTTGGTCCCGATGGCGATGACTCGGCAATGGAATTTGCCGCACGTTTACGGATGATTCAGGCAACTTCACGAACAAAGGGAACACTGTTTGATGCCCATCGGCAATTCGGGCCCCGACATGATCCGAACGCGTGATCGCACTCGGTGGACGCGAGGGCGGCGCGCGCTACAGCGAAGCCGGCCGGATCCGCAACCGAAGGAGCGACCATCGTGAGCCTACCAGTCCGGATCGTCCTGGCAGATGCCCATCCCGTTTTGCGCATAGGCTTCAGGACGCTCGCCAAGGAGTGGGGTGACGTTCAGATTGTGGGAGAGGCGGAGACAGGCGAGCAGGCCGTCGAGCAGTTCACGCGGCAAAAACCCGACGTGCTGCTGCTCGACATGGGCATCCCCGGCATCGGCGGGATGGAGACCATCCACAAGATCATGGCCCGGGAGCCCAAGGCGAAGATCCTGGTGCTGAGCTTTCACGAGAACGCAATTCTCGCCGATCGCGCCCTGCGTGACGGCGTGTTCGGCTATATCAGCAAGCG
This sequence comes from Gammaproteobacteria bacterium, assembly GCA_023228645.1. GTDB lineage: Bacteria > Pseudomonadota > Gammaproteobacteria > Thiohalomonadales > Thiohalomonadaceae > JALOAT01. The sequence goes on from JALOAT010000084.1 coordinate 9,897, forward strand.
CTGCCCGAGCGAGAATTTCCATCGGGCGATCCTGCAGATTTCCCAGGGCAAGAAATACATCGATGCGGAGATCGCGCAGGAGATCGCCTTGCAGCAGGTCACCGGCGGCAGCAAGCCGTTCATGAACCTGACCGAGCGCGAGTTCACCGTCTTCTTGATGTTGGCGGAGGGACGCAGCACGTCCGACGTGTCCAAGGCGCTGCATCTTTCACCCAATACCATCAACACCCACTATCACCACATCAAGAACAAGCTCGGCGTGAGCAGCAAGGCCGAGATGACCCGCATCGCCATCCGGCACAACCTGTTCGAGGCCTGACTTCCGTCCGGCGACGCACCCTGGCAAACCTCCTCAACGGAAAAAATCGGCCACCCGCCAGGGTGGCCGTTGAACTGCGCCATGCGTTCCCCGCAGTGGAGCGGACGGCGGCTTGATTCAGCGGTGATTTCGCAGTTGCGCCAGCAGTCGTTCGTTGCGGCGCAACCGCTCGATCACCTGACTGAGCGCTTCGCGGTGTCGGGATGCCTCCGGCGCCTTGGAAATGTCGGCAAGGCGGGCTTTGCAGTAGGCGATTTCCCCGAGAATATGTTCTTCCGCAGCGCTGGATGGGCGAATGAAGCTTGCCATGGCCATCTCTGTGCATGCCCTCCGGTTGCATAAGTTGAACACGTTCGTAAGCGTAGACCACGAGCATGGCGTTTTTGCTAGCTACGGCACTTACTTATTCGTCACCCCGGCGAAAGCCGGGTCCATTCCACGGGCGTGAAGATGGATTCCGGCTTTCGCCGGAATGACGTGTCTGCTGCTGGTGATGTGGGTCACTTGCGGAGCTGCGCACATTCTTCAGGTGGTGGTGTTGTCACGTAGGCGCTGCGCGCCAACGTGACCTTCTATGAGCCCCGCCGTGTCAACACCTCCACAATTCTTTCTTTAGCATTGGCTCTCGGTCGTTCCGGTATCGGACAAGGCAAAGAGCCCGTCACCACCTTCTATCC
>JALOAT010000085.1 GCA_023228645.1 Gammaproteobacteria bacterium
TGATCATGGAGCGCGGAAGGCGCTCCGTCCGGCCCGCTTCCGAACGCGTAATCTCTCTGCCGTGTTCTTTCGCCATGTGACGACCTCCTCGCGTGCAGGAATACCCGAAGTGTAGGCCGACGCGCCGGGGTTGAAGCGAGCGTGCCGAACGAGCGCCGTAAACGGGACTTGCCCGCATGCCGTCTCGCCACAAGGTACGCCACGATGTGAAGAAATCTTTTGGAAACAGGTGGCACGTAGACGCTGCGCGCCAACATGATCTACGTCGTGATGCAACGACGCAGCCCCGTACGGGAAAAAAAAACCGCCGGCGGTTTCCCGTCGGCGGTTTCGATTGGCGTCCCCATGGGGATTCGAACCCCAGTTACCGCCGTGAAAGGGCGGTGTCCTAGGCCTCTAGACGATGGGGACGTGAACCTTCCCTACTAAAACCAAGCCGGGGCGAACCCCGGCTTGTTACGACTTTGGTGGAGCTAGTCGGGATCGAACCGACGACCTCTTGCATGCCATGCAAGCGCTCTCCCAGCTGAGCTATAGCCCCAAAAGAGACTGCGCATTTTAGAGATTTTCGTGAGGCTGTCAAGCCTCAGAAACATTCTTCTTTGCGTAGTCGATGGCGTGTTCCATCCGTGCCAGCACGCGCTCGCGACCGATGAGTCTGACGGTCACGTCGATGGGCGGCGAGACGCCTGCCCCCGTCACGGCCACCCGCAACGGCTGCGCAAGTTTACCCAAATTCAGTTCGTTTTGAGTAGCGATTTTTTCGATCGCCTGATGAATTTCCGCATCGCTCCACACCGGCAGCGTGGCGAATGCATCCTTGAGCTGTTCGAGCGCGACGGCGATACCCGCCTTCAGGTTCTTCTTCGCCGCTTTGTCGTCGTAGGCGTCGAATTCCTTGTAGAAAAATACGCTCGACTGCGCCATCTCCACCAGGGTCTTGGCACGTTCACGGTAGGCCATCACCACATCCACCAAGTCCGGTCCGGTACTGGGGTCGATGTCGAGTTTGCCCAGGTGATAGCTGAGATGATGCGCGACGTGGGCCGGGTCCAGCGTCTTGAAGTAATGCTGGTTCAGCCACAAGGCCTTGCTCATGTTGAGCGCCGAGGCGGAGTTGTTCACGTCGGCGATGTCGAACAGGCGGATCATCTCGTCACGGGTGAACACCTCCTGATCGCCGTGGGACCATCCCAGGCGCACCAGATAGTTCAGCAGCGCCTCGGGCATGAAGCCCTGCTCGCGGTAGTCCATCACACTGGCGGCGCCATGGCGCTTGGAAAGCTTCTGGCCGTCCTCGCCGAGGATCATGGGCACGTGCGCATAGCGCGGCGACTCCTTGCCCAGGGCGCGGAAGATGTTCATCTGCCGCGGCGTGTTGTTCAGGTGGTCGTCGCCGCGCACCACATGGGTGATCTCCATGTCCATGTCGTCCACCACCACCGACAGGTTGTAGGTGGGTGTGCCATCGGTGCGCGCGATGATGAGATCGTCAAGTTCCTGGTTGTCGAACACCACGCGCCCGCGGATCAGGTCATCCACCACCACGTGGCCGTCGGTGGGATTCTTGAATCGGATGACGTAAGGCATACCCTCACGCGGCGCCGTAAGCGCACGACAGCGGCCGTCATAGCGCGGTTTTTCCTTACGCGCCATCTGCTCCTCACGTCGCGCGTCCAGCTCTTCCTTCGTGCAGTAGCAACGGTAGGCATGGCCGGTGTCCAAAAGCTGCTGGACCACTTCCTTGTAACGGTCGAAACGCTTGGTCTGATAGAACGGACCCTCGTCGTATTCCAGGCCGAGCCAGGTCATGCCCTCCAGGATGGCGTTCACCGATTCTGGCGTGGAGCGCTCCAGGTCCGTGTCCTCGATGCGCAGCACGAACACGCCGCCGTGGTGGCGCGCATAGAGGTAGGAGAACAGCGCCGTGCGCGCGCCGCCGATGTGCAGGTAGCCGGTGGGGCTGGGGGCGAAACGGGTTCTGATAGTCATGGGGTCTTCCGAGTCAAACCGGCTTATTTATGGCCGGAACCTTCATAGGGAAAGCGAATGTGGCCGTAGCGCACCACCAGCACGGCCAGCCCGAGCAGCACGATGGCGCCCGAAATGGCGAGGATCTTCTGCTCGGTGAGGTGCGTCATGTCCAGCATCAGATGTCGTGCCAGGGCCACCATGGCAATGTACAGCGGCATGCGCACGGGCAAATGGCCCGCCTGCCAATAGGCGTGCACCATCGCCACTACTTCAAGATAGATGAACATCAACAGCAGGTCCGCGAGGTTCACGGTGCTCCGGCCGACCATGCTCCACACCTCCTGGGCGCCCGCGATCAACGTGGCCGCCAGGATGATGAGCAGACCGATATCCTCGACGAACTCCACGGCACGCTTGCCGCTGGCGCGCAATTTCTGGTCCGGCATCCGAAAACCCTGGTTCCTGAAAGGGGCGCATTATAGCGGCCCGCCGCCCTCCCGGTGATCGCTGCGTTCGGGTGTTGACGAAGCCGGGGCCCGCGTTTAATATGCGCGGCCTTCAAGGGGCGATTGCCTGACGGCCAAAACGGCCTGAAAGGTAACCTTCTTGGGCGCGTAGCTCAGCGGGAGAGCACATCCTTCACACGGATGGGGTCACAGGTTCAATCCCTGTCGCGCCCACCAAATACCGCAAGAAATCAAAGGGCTGGCAACGTGCGTTGCCGGCCTTTTTTCGTTTGGGACAGTTTTGGGGCAAAACGTTCCCCAATACGCCTCATTGCATAGCAGATTTGCCCGCGCGACTGGGTCACAAGAGCTGACTAATGGGAATCGAGGGTCGCGGTGTTTTTCTCCGCGTGGTCAGCTGTGCCTAATGGGCTGAACGCCGCTATCCAATAACCTTCCGCAAGGCTATGCCCACGCTGGTATAGGGATAGCCATGGAAGCGACGCATGGTCTCGTGGGTTTCGGGCCAGTCCACCGTCAGGTCCATTTCACCGTCTACGCGAAATCCCTCGGCATTCAGGAAATACTTTCGTAACAAGGGCTCGTCGAAGAACCCCCAGTCCACCGGGAAGGACTCACCCGGACCCTCGTACCACAAGGTGGCATCGGCGCGTTCGTAATAGTCGGTGGTCAGCAACAGCAACGCACCGGGCTTGAGCACGCGGCGCATCTCCTTCAGGGCCTGCTCCACGCGCCCGTACCCCAGATGTTCGATGACGGAAATGCAGAACACCGCATCGAAGCTGGCGTCGGGCCAGGGCAGCCTGCAGAGATCACCTTGCATGTACTCCACCGCGAGCCCGTGCCGCGCATCCAGGCCGAACGGCGGCTGGAGGTCGATGGCGCTCACGCGGTAGCCCTGGTCGGCGAGATAGATGGGAAAGATGGATGCACCGCAGCCGGTATCGAGCACGCGCGCGCCCGGGCTCAGTGCCGCCCGCTCCAATGCCCAGGGGTATTCCCAGCGCTTGCTGGGGTGCAGGTAAGACACCGATTCCCGCGCCAGCAACGTGTCCATGCGTGCCAGAGGTTTCTGGAATGCGGGCGTGGCGATTTCCGCCAGGTTCAATACGCGGTTGGGGGCTGCCATGCGCGATCTCCGCGGCTGATGGATTCGACGGCATCGAGCACCTGGTCTACGGTGATGCGTGTGATACAGGCGGGCGCACCCGCCTGACAGCCGCCGCGTATCACGCACTCCGTGGGGCCGAATTCCATGTCCTTTCGGCAGGGCGGCGCCGACGTCTCGCCCACCACAGCGGCGCCCGGCGGGGCATAAATGGACGGGCTGGTGGGTCCGAACACGGGGACCACCTGGCAGCCGACGGCCGCGGCCAGATGCATCAGGCCGGTGTCGTTGCACACCAGTAATCGACAGTTCTCCAGGAGCGCGGCGGTAACGCGCAGGTGTTGGGGCGTGAGCCAGGCAGCGTGCATGGACAGCATGGCGCGCTGTTCCGGCGTCTCCTCGGGTGCTCCCAGCGCGAGTACCGCATAGCCTTTCGCCGACAGGCGTTCGGCCACGGCCGCGAAACGCTCCACGGGCCAGCGCTTGAGCGGCGACGAGGCGGCCGTGGCCACGGCGGCCAGTGGGCGGCTGCCCGTGCGTGCGGCGAACAGCAGGGCCTGGGCCGCCGCGTGCTCCTGGGCAGTGATGGCGAGCGCAGGCCGCGCATCCGCGGGGATGCGGATCCCCCAGCCCTCGAACACCGCATGCCGCACCGCCTCGTAGCCGCGCAGCCCCCGCGCCAGGGCGCGGCTCTGCGACTCGCGGGACACGTCGTACGTGCACGGCGCACCCTCGCGCCAGAGGGTCGCGGCGGCGCCGAACACCGCATGGGACGGGTCCAGTACGGCGTCGAAACGCTGCGCCCGATACCAGGCGCAAAAAGCGGTGTTGCTGACCTTCGTGCCGGGATCGGCCCATTCGCGATAGCCGAAGGACTGCACGGTCACCAGGGCATCGAGCCAGCGTTCGCCGCGCAGCAGTTCGATGGCGGGATGGGCGCCGAGGCCCGTGATGCGCGCCCCCGGCCGCGCCGCCCGCAGCGCCATGATGGCCGGCAATTCCATCACCAGATCACCGATGCCGTAGCGCAGGCACAACAGGATGTTGGTCGCTGTTTCCAGTTTCAATGCGCACCTCGCGGGTTAACGCTAGATGCGCCGGTGCGACGGGGCAAGGTGGAAAACTGCATTAACCGCCAGCCGCAAAAAGATTCGTACCTTCTCCCGGAGGGAGACGACTCCATGTATGGAGGAGATATTCCGTGCCGGGAGAGCGAGGTAAAAAACAGCCACGGCTTCGGCGATATCCAGCATGCCAGTGCAGTCATTACCGGTAGCGACCACGGCGATTATTTCTCCCCTCTTCCTGTCCTTCTCCCGGAGGGAGAAGGGACGCAAGCTTCTGTCTCTCCTGAAAATGATGTGACTAAGAGACAGCCCTCCGGAGAGGGACAGGGAGAGGGAGAGGGAGAGGGAGAGGGAGAGGGAGGCAAACACTCAGCCACGGCTTCCGCGATATCCAGCATGCCAGTGCATTCATTACCGGCAGCGACCATGGCGATTATTTCGATCCCCTCTTCCTGTCCTTCTCCCGGAGGGAGAAGGGACGATCTAGCCGGCGGCGTAGCCTACTGGATGATCCGAAGAAAAGTTCTCTCTTCGGATCTGGCGAGCTGATTGACTGCAGAGATAAGGCCTGAAGGAAGGTTCCCTGTCACTCCGAAGAGCGTTGCGGTGCTTCGCCGTTGGCGGGGGCGAGGGGTGTCACCAGCACCTTGTCGATGCGGTTGCCGTCCATGTCCACCACTTCGAAGCGAAAGCCGGACCAGTCAACGTATTCGCCTGCGCTGGGGACGTGGGCCATGAGGCTCAGCAGGAATCCGGCGGCGGTATGGAAGTCGCCCTCATCCGGCAGCGACTTGATGCCGAGGATGTCCTTCATGTGCTCACTGGCAATACCGCCATCCATGAGCCATGAGCCGTCCTCGCGACGCACCACCTCCTCCTCGCCGACGGTGCCCTCCTCCGCCAGCGTGCCGACGATGGCTTCGAGTACATCGGTTTCGGTGGCGAGGCCCTGCACCGTGCCGTATTCGTCGATGACGATGGCCATGTGCAGGGGCGAGCGTTTGATCAGCTCCACGAGCTGTAATACGTCGGCACTCTCCGGGACGATAATCGGTTCCCGCGCCACGGCCTGCAGGTCGATTTCCGCGCTTTCGAGGCGCGCAGTCAGCACGTCCTTGGCGGCAATGGTGCCGACAAGTTCATCCAGGTCGCCGCGGGACGCTGGAAACAATGCGTGGCCGCTCTCCCGAATGAGCTTAAGGTTGGTTTCCAGGTCCTCGTCCAAATCGAGCCATGTGATGTCGGGCCGCGGCGTCATGATGGCCTGCACGGACATTTCGCCCAGACGCATGACACCGGCGATCATCTGCCGTTCAGCGTGCTCCACCACTCCGGCCTCGGTGGCCTCGGCGAGGAGCATCTTGATCTCGTCTTCGGTGATGGTCTGGACCCGTTTGGATTGCCCGAATACGCGCAGCACGACGCGTGTGGAGGTATCGAGTACCTGTACCAACGGCGCACCGACGCGCGCCAGCGCACGCATCGGCACGGCCACCGCGGCGGCGATGCGTTCCGCATGCGCCAGCGCCACCTGCTTGGGCACCAGCTCCCCGATGACCAGCGACGCGTAGGTGATCACGGCCACCACCAGGGCGAAGGCGATGGTCTCGGCATGACCCGACATGAACGGTACGGTCTGCAAAACATTGCCAAGCGGCGCCGCCAGGCTGGCACCGCCGTAGGCGCCGGCGAGAATGCCCACCAGGGTGATACCGATCTGCACCGACGACAGGAAGCGGCCAGAATCGTCGAGCAGTTCCAGTGCGGCGCGCGCGCCGCGGCTGCCCTCGTCCGCCATGGCCTGCAGGCGCGCGCGGCGCGAGGAGATCACGGCCAGTTCGGCCATGGCGAAAAAGCCGTTCAGCAGGATAAGCAACGCGACGACAATCAGCTCAAAGACGGGCATGGCGGAGGGTTCTACAGGCGCGAACGATCACTCGGCGTGCGGGCGTCGGCCCGTCACCGCGAGGTACTCGTCGGAATTCCAGGTTTCGATGCAGGACGGATTGGCCGGATCCGGCTCGCACAGATACATCTCGCGCCCGGGCTGGGCCACCACGCGCATGCCGCAGGAACGCAGCATGGCGAGCACCCCGGCGTGATTGGGCGCCCACCAGTTGGTGGGGTCGTTGGCGAGCCGCTGTTCGATGAAGGCCATCTTCGGCCAGCCGTCGTCGGCCAGGCGTTCACGCGCTTCGAAGGGAAGATCGTACGTCGTGGGGGCGACCCCGCCGGGCATGGTGAGGGTCTGGAATACCATCATGCGGCCCACGCGACGGCTGACGATATCGAGGCCCAACAGCGGATAACGCAGGTGATAAAAGACGCCAAGAAACAGTACCAGATCAAAACGGCCTTGCCATCGCACCAAATCGTACACTTGCATACGATGAAGCTCAATGTTCTCCAGCACGCCGAACTGGGCGGCTGCCCAGCGCGCCTGCTTCAGATAATGGGCGTTCATGTCGATGGCGGTGACACGCGCGCCGCGCCTGGCCAGTTCGATGCTGTAGAAGCCTGCGTTGCAGCCGATGTCGAGGACGCGCCAGCCGGCCATCTGTTCCGGGAGCACCGCGGCGAGTTCCTGCCACTTGTAGGCGGGAAAATCACCCAGGAAGTGGCCGGGCGCCGTCTGCCGGCCATCGGGCAGATGCAGGTTGTGGAACCAGGGCGCGAGGGCGCGGATGTCATCGTCCGGCGAATTGGGATCCACGCCTGTCCTCCTCTTCAGCCCGTGGCGAACCCGCCGGTGAAATTCAGGCTGCGCACGCGTACGCCCTGATCATCTACCGCAAGCGTGCTCACCGAGCCGAGATCCACCTGGAAGTTCTGCATCAGGTCGATGGCGATGCCGGCGTAATAGGCGATGGCCGCGCGGATCGGATCGCCGTGGCTCACGATAACCAGGCGCGACTCCGGATGCCGCTGGCGCAACGCCTCCAGCGCCGTGACGACCCGCGCCTGCACCTCGATCATCATCTCGCCCTCCGGAATGCGCGTGACGCTGCGCACCCGGTTGAAGCGCCGCCAGCGCGTTTCGGTGTCGAGGCGCGTGAACGGCAGCCCGGTCCAATTACCGAAATCCACTTCCGTGATCCCGTCGATGATCTCCACGTCGAGGCCGAGTCGCGCGGCGATCGGCGCCGCCGTCTCCCGCGCGCGCTCCAACGGGCCCGAGTACACATGCTCGACACCGCTGTCGGCCAGCCACTCCGCCGCGGCACGGGCCTGCGCACGGCCACGCTCGTTGAGGTGGATGCCCGCACGCCGGCCGGAGATGCCCCGGCCCACGCTGTCGTTGTCGCCGTGGCGCACCAGAAAAAACAGCGTCACGGATGCTCTCCCGCGGCACGCGCCGATCGCACCGGCACGTAGCGCTCCAGCACTTCATCGGTGAACTGCGCAAATTCATCGGGCACCAGCGGCGGGCTGGTGTGGTGCGGACGCCGGCCTCGTGAGGGCGGGGTGAAGCACAAGGTGACGGTGAGTTCGAACTCCTCCAGCGCTGCCATCTGCCGGTCGAACCAGCGCACCGCGTCGGGCCGGTGCCAGTCCGCCCAGGAGATGCCGGTGCGCAGACGCTTCACGCCCAGGCGACGCAGCCAAGCCACGGCCTCGTCGAGGCGATGGTCCTCATAATGGAACCATTGGCAAATGCCAAGGCGCGGGTCGAAGTGCTCCACGGCCGGCTTGGGTGTGCCGTCGGCGCGCACCAGGCCCATGTAGAAGTGGCGGTAATAGGCGGAGCCTTCGCTTTCCTTGTGGCGCGTGGTCGCCTCCCAGGCAGGCGGCAGGTCGAACAGGCTGTACCAGTAGACGCGCTCCACGCGCCCCCGCAGTAATTCCGTGGTGCGTTCGAGTCCGAACACCTGCACCTCGTCGGCGCCGAAACTGGACACGCCCACCTCCGTCACCCACACGGGCAAGTGGCAGACGTCCTCGATCTCCGCCACCTTCGCCGGCCATTCATCCAAACGCCAGTGGTTCCAGTCCAGCGGAAAGCCGTGCACCGCCACGGCGTCGATCTCCGCCAGCACACCATGATCGGCGAGCAGCTTGATGAAGTCGGCGTCGATGGGCGATATGCCGCCCAGCACCCGCGTGATCCACGGCCGGCACGCGCGCACGCGCTGCGCGGCCAAGCGCGTCATGGCGGCGAACTCCCGCCAGCCCGGGTCCATTTCGAAGTCCCAGTGGGAGAGGTTGTTCGGTTCGTTCCAGAACTTGATGGCTTCGATCACACGGGTTTATTCCTCCGCGGCGTCGTCGAGCTCGGCGCCGATGAACGTCTCGAGCAGCCGCCGCGCATCGTGGTCCGTGTATTGGCGGGGCGGATGCTTGCAGAAATAGGCCGATGGCCCGGTGAGCACGCCGCCCTCGCCGCGCTCCAGGGCCAGCTTGGCGCAGCGGATGGCGTCGATGGCGACGCCGGCGGAATTGGGCGAATCCTCCACCGACAGGCGCAGTTCGAGGGAGACGGGCACGTCGCCGAACAAACGCCCTTCCATGCGGATGAAGCAGACCTTGTTGTCCTTCTGCCAGGGCACCCAGTCGCTGGGACCCACGTGGATGTGTTCGTCGGCCAGGCGCACACCGGCCACGGCCTGCACCGCCTCGGTCTTGGACGTCTTCTTCGAACGCAGGCGGCTGCGATCGAGCATGTTGAGGAAATCGGTGTTGCCGCCGGTGTTGAGTTGGTAGGTCCGTTCGAGCTTCGCGCCGCGCTGGCGGAACAGGTCGGCGAGTGCGCGGTGCACCATGGTCGCGCCCACCTGCGACTTGATGTCATCGCCGATGAGCGGCAGGTTGCGCTCGCGGAAACGCCGCGCCCAATGCGGATCGCTGGCCAGGAACACCGGGATGTTGTTCACGAACGCCGCACCGGCGCGCAGCGCGCAATCGGCGTAGAAGTGGGTGGCGTGCTCACTGCCCACGGGCAGGTAGTTGAGCACCACCTCGGTGCGGGTCTCGCGCAGGACGCGCATGACTTCGCTCGCCTCCGGCTCGGCGCGATCCGCCGGCTGGCAGGCCACGTCCTCCGGGTAGTCGCGCATGTGTGCGGGAAAACCGTCGAGCACCCGGCCCATGCACACGTTCACGCCGCTGCGCGGCAGTTCGGCGGCGAAGGCGGTGGTGCAATTGGGCTTGGCGAACACCGCCTCGGCCACATCGAGGCCCACCTTGCGCCTGTCGATGTCGAAGGCCGCCACCACCTGAATGTCGTCCGGGCCGTAGCCGCCGATGGTCGCATGCATAAGCCCCGCCTTGGCGTCGGGGTCGGTGCGATAGTAATGAATGCCCTGCACCAGCGAACTGGCGCAGTTGCCGACACCGATCAAGGCGATTCTGATGGGTTCCATACGCACATCCTTGTGAGCCTCTGCCTTAGCCTAGACCGTTCCCTTTCTCATAGCCTCGATGAACGTGTAGCGGAGCGGAATACGGGCTTTGATGGCTTGTGTTTTGGCTTGGGTTATTTAATGTGGGGCTACGCCCGAAGATTATTTGACGGGGGTTTTCGCCCCCCTACGACGAGGTACTTTTCTTTGCGCGGCCAAAGAAAAGTACCCCAAAGAAAGGCCGCCCGAATCCCGCGCCGCCTTCGGCGGTCCCCTGCGCTCCTCGTCCGAATCGGGGGTCCACGACGGGGCCTCCTGCCCCGGCGTGGACGGCGCGCCATCCCTGGCGCGCCCCCTGCGGGCCTTGTCCGATTCGGAC
>JALOAT010000024.1 GCA_023228645.1 Gammaproteobacteria bacterium
GAGGTTCTTGACGATACCCTTGACCTGCTGGCCTTCCTGCAGGTTCTCCAGCAACGCTTCGCGCTCGCCGCTGCTCTCCTGCTCCACCACGGCGCGGCGGGAGACCACCACGTTGTTACGCTTGCGATCGAGCTTGATGACCTTGAATTCGAGGTCCTTGCCTTCCAGGTAGGACGGATCGCGCACGGGGCGCACGTCCACCAGGGAACCGGGGAGGAAGGCGCGGATGTTGTTCAGGTCGACGGTGAAACCGCCCTTGACCTTGTCGACGATACGGCCGATGACCGTCTCTTCGGCGTTCTGTGCGCGCTCCAGGCGCGTCCAGGCCTCGGCGCGCTTCGCCTTCTCACGCGACAGGCGCGTGGCACCGAAGCCGTCCTCAAGGGATTCGAGGGCCACGTCGATTTCGTCACCGACGTTGACTTCGATTTCGCCGTCCTCGTTACGGAACTGCTCGAGGGGAATGACGCCTTCGGACTTCAAGCCCGCATTGACCACCACCACCTCGGAACCGACCTCGAGGACGGTACCCCGGACGATGGCGCCGGGGCGCATCTGAATGGTAGTCAGGCTCTGTTCAAAAAGTTCTGCAAAGCTTTCGCTCATCGCTGCGTAACCACGTAGGTAAGCCGAATTCGGGGCAAGCCCCTCCTCCGGGTTTGATGTTGACACCCGCCCGGCCTTGGCCGGGCACCATGCCGAAAAGGGCCCCAATGGCCCTTCCGACGATTTAATCGACGCTACCGGGCAGACGCGCCCGGACCAACGCCATGACTTTTTCGAACACTTCCTGAATACCCAACTCGGAAGTATCGATGACCTGCGCATCGTCGGCGGGCCGGAGGGGGGAAGCGGTGCGGCTTCGGTCCCGTTCGTCGCGCGCGGCGATCTCGCTCAAAAGGGCGGATACGGTAACATCCAAACCCTTTTCCTTCAACTGCTTATATCGCCTCTCGGCCCTGGCTTCGGCGCTCGCGGTGAGAAACACCTTCACCGGGGCATCGGGAAACACGGTGGTGCCCATGTCGCGGCCATCGGCCACCAGGCCGGGCGTCTGCCGGTAATCGCGCTGGCGTTGCAGCAAGGCTTCGCGCACCTGGAGTATAGCGGCCACACGGGAGGCGTCCCCGCCCGCCGCCTCGGTACGGATGGCGTCGGTAACATCCTGTCCGTCAAGGAAAACCCGCGGGCTCGCTCCGGCCTGAATGCGAAATTCCGCCTTCAGGCCGCGGGCCACGGCACCGAGCTGATCCGACTCGTCCGCCGCCAGGGCAAAGCCACGCCGGCGCGCGGCCAGACCGACCAGGCGATACAGCGCGCCGCTGTCGAGAAAATGCCAGCCGAGCCGTTCGGCCAGCAATTGGCTGATGGTGCCCTTGCCGACCCCGCTGGGGCCGTCGACGGTGATGACGGGGGTGTCGTGCATGTCACAAAGCTTTTCTATCTCGTAGGTTTACGGGCTTTGGGTTTCCAGGTTTATGCCCGCCGTGCGCGACAGGTCGACGAACCCCGGGAACGAGGTGTTCACGGTCGCACAGTTGTGGATGGTGATGGACCCCGAGGCGCGCAGTGCGGCCATGGTGAAGGACATGGCGATGCGGTGGTCGTCGTGACTGTGCACCTCACCGCTGCCGAGTTGGCCGCCGCGGATGACGATGCCGTCCGGCGTGGGGCGGGCGTCGATGCCGAGGGTGGTGAGGCCGTCGGCCATGACCTGGATGCGATCGCTTTCCTTCACGCGCAGTTCCTCGGCACCGGTGAGCACGGTCTCGCCTTCGGCGCAGGCGGCGGCGACGAAGATGGCGGGGAATTCGTCGATGGCCAGCGGCACCTGGTCTTCCGGGATGCGGATACCCTTGAGCTGCGCCGCGCGCACGCGGATGTCGGCCACCGGTTCACCGCCCACGTCGCGTTCATTCATCAGGGTGATGTCCGCACCCATGAGGCGCAGGATGTTGATGACGCCGATGCGCGTGGGATTGATGCCCACGTGCTCAAGCACGACGTCCGAGCCGGGCGCGATGCTCGCACCGACCATGAAGAAGGTGGCCGAGGAGATGTCGGCGGGCACGTCGATGCGCATGCCGCGCAAGGTGCCGCCCGGCTCCACACACACCGTGCTGCCGGTGCGGTACACGGGATAGCCGAAGCCGGTGAGCATGCGTTCGGTGTGGTCGCGGGTCGGCGCCGGTTCGGTGACGCAGGTGCGGCCTTCCGCGTACAGTCCGGCGAGCAGCAGACAGGATTTCACCTGGGCGCTGGCCACGGGCATGGTGTAGTCGATGCCCTTGAGCTTGGCGCCGCCCTTCACCTTGAGCGGCGGCGTGCCGTTGTCCTGGGTCTCCACCTCGGCACCCATCTGCGCCAGCGGCACGGTGACACGGCGCATGGGACGCTTGGAGAGGGATGCGTCACCGGTCATCTCCACGTCGAAGGCTTGCCCCGACAGCAGGCCGGTGAGCAGGCGCATGGAGGTGCCGGAGTTGCCGAGATAGAGCGGCTCCGCGGGCTTGTGCAGGCCATGCAGACCCACGCCATGCACGCTGACGGAGCCATCCACCGGGCCTTCGATCTGTACCCCCATGGCGCGGAAGGCGTTCAGGGTGGCGAGGTTGTCCTCGCCTTCCAGAAAGCCGGTGATCTCCGTCGTGCCTTCGGCAATGGAGCCGAGCATGATGGAACGGTGGGAAATGGATTTGTCGCCCGGCACGCGGATGCGCCCGCGCAGCGCGCCGCCGGGTTGGACGATGTAGGTGAGCGAGTCAGTCATGGCGGTGGTTCGGCGTTCGTATTCCGTTATTGCAGCGACGGAATGTTTTTCGTTTTCGTAGGTCACGTCGAAGCTACGTGACGTCTTCAGCCGCTCTCCGTGAAACGATCGCGCGCGGCTTTGGCGCGGCGGAAGGTTTCGAGCAACACTTCGCCCCTGCCCTCGCGCACGGCGGCGGCAAGGCGGTCCAGATCGGCCTGGTAGGTGGCGAGCAGATCCAGCAAGGCATCGCGGTTGGCGAGACAGATGTCATGCCACATCTGCGGGTCACTGGAGGCCACGCGGGTAAAATCGCGGAAACCGCCGGCGGCGAAGCGGAAGATCTCGCGCCGCTCTTCCATGCGCGCGAGGGTATCCACCAGCGCGAAGGCGAGCAGATGCGGCAGATGGCTGGTGGCGGCCAGCACTTCGTCGTGGTGCTGCACATCCATCTCTACCACCTCGGCGCCCGCCAGTTCCCAGAGCCGACGCACGGTGGCGGTGGCCTCCGGATCGGTGTGGGACAGCGGCGTAAGGATGACCCGGCGTTGCTGGAACAGCTCGGCGAACGAGGCCTCCACGCCGCTCTTTTCGGTACCGGCGATAGGATGTCCCGGCACGAAGCGCGGCGGCAACGTACCGAGCGCGCGCTCCACGGCGGCGACCACCGAGGCTTTGGTGCTGCCCACGTCGGTGAGGATGGTGTTCGGGCCGAGCACCGGCGCCAGCTGGCGCACCACCCCTTCGGTGCTGCCCACGGGCACCGCCAGCACGACCACATCGGCCCCGCGCGCGGCCTCGGCGACATCGAGCGCGTAGGCGTCGATGACACCGAGTTCCTGCGCACGCACCAGTTGGGCCTCATTGCGCCCGGCGCCGACGATCTCCCGGCAGGCGTTCGCCGCCTTCAGCGCGCGGGCGAACGAGCCGCCGATGAGGCCGACACCGATGATGCAGATCCGGCCCGGCACGCCTTACAGATCGCGTCCGATCGCCTGTGCCACGGCGCGCAGCGAACCCATGAGTTCGGCGAGCTCTTCGGGACTGAGCGCCTGGTCCGCGTCGCACCAGGCCTCGCACGGGAGCGGATGCGCCTCCACCAGCAGGCCGTCGGCGCCCGCCGCGATGGCCGCGCGCGACAGCGCCGGCACCATCCAGGCCTTGCCGCCCGCATGGCTCGGGTCGACGATGACCGGCAGGTGGGTTTCCTTCTTCAGCACCGGGATGGCGGTCACGTCCAGCACATTGCGGTAGGCGGTCTCGAAGGTGCGGATGCCGCGCTCGCAGAAGATGATGTTGTGGTTGCCGCCGGCGGCGATGTACTCGGCGGCCATCAGCCATTCGGAGATAGTGGCCGACATGCCGCGTTTGAGGATGACCGGCTTGCGCATGCGGCCCACCTCTTTGAGCAGGTCGAAGTTCTGCATGTTGCGCGTGCCGATCTGGATGACGTCCACGTCGTATTCCTGGAACGCCTCCACCTGACGCACGTCCATGAGTTCGGTGACAATGGGCAGGTTGTGGCGGTCGGCGGCCTTGCGGAACATCTCCAGGCCTTCCACGCCGGCGCCCTGGAAGGCATAGGGGCTGGTGCGCGGCTTGAAGGCACCGCCGCGCATGAGGCGGCAACCGGCGGCGGCCACAGCGGCGGCGGACTGGTCCATTTGCGCCTGGGTTTCCACCGAGCACGGACCGCTGATCACCTGGATCTGCTTGCCGCCCAGCTTCACGCCCTTGATGTCGATAACCGTGTCGGCGCTGTGATAGGAGCGGGCCACGATCTTGTACGGTTTCATCACCCGGATGACGTCTTCGACGCCGGGCAGTGCATCGAGCGCTTCCTTGTCGATCTTGGATTCGTCACCCAGCGCACCGATCACGGTGCGTTCCACGCCGCGCGAGACGTTGACGCCCGCGCCCATGCCTTTGAGGCGGTCGACGACCCGGGCGATCTGCTCGTCGGTGACGTCGTTGTTCATGATGATGATCATGGTCAGGCTCTTCTTCGGTCAGTAAACGAAAAACAGGCGGTGGCCCGCCCGAAAATCTCTCTATACCGGTTCCCCGCCGGACTCAGGTTTCCCGCGGGGCCTCCGTAGGTCACGTTGCGAAGCTACGTGACTTCTTCCACCCTCACCTGTCAGGTAGCGCTACGCGCAACCTGACCTACGGGTGGGTCTTCCCGTCGGACGTCGCGACGTTACGCCAAGACGTGCTCCAAAGCGGCCAGGAACCGCTCGTTTTCCTCCGGCCGGCCCACGGTCACGCGCAGGTGATTGGGCATGCCGTAATTGGCCACGGGGCGCACGATCACACCCTCGCGAAGCAGCGCATCATACACCGGGGCCGCGGGACGGCCTACGTCCACGCACAAGAAATTGCCCACCGACGGGATGTACGGCAGGCCCTGCGCGCCGAAGCCTGCTTCCAGCTGGCGCATGCCGGCGGCGTTGAGCTCCTGGCTGCGGGTCAGATGCTGGTCGTCCGCCAGGGCGGCCGTGGCCGCGGCCAGCGCCACGTTGCTCACGTTGAAGGGCGGGCGGACCCGGTTCATCAGGTCGGCCACATCCGGGTGGGAGATGCCGTAGCCCGCGCGCAGGCCGGCGATGCCGTAGGCCTTCGAGAAGGTACGGGCGACGATCAGGTTGGGGTATTTGGCCACCCAGCGCACCGCGTCCGGATACCCCTTCGCCCCCATGGCCGGGTGGCTGGCGTATTCAAAATACGCCTCGTCCACCACCACCAGGATGTGCCGCGGCAGCCCGCGGATGAAGCCTTCCAGCGCCTCACCATCGAGCCAGGTGCCGGTGGGGTTGTTGGGATTGGCGATGAAAATGAGGCGCGTGTGGTCGGTGAGGCTCGCCTTCATGGTCGCCAGGTCATTCCCCCAGTCCTTGGCCGGGACCACCGTGGCCTTGGCGCCGGCGGCCTGAGTGAGGATCGGGTACACGGCGAAGGAGTGCTCCGAGAACATCACCTCGTCCGCCGGTGTGACGAAGGCGCGCACGGCGAAATCGAGGATATCGCTGGAGCCGTTGCCCAGGGTGAGGCAGTCCATGGGCACGTCCAGGCGATCGGAGAGGACCTTCTTCAGGGCGAAACCCGCGCCATCCGGATAGAGCCAGCAGTCCGCCAGCGCCTGCTGCGCAGCGGCCAGGGCCTTGGGACTGGGACCGAGCGGGTTTTCGTTGGAGGCCAGCTTGATGATGTTCTGAATGCCCAGCTCGCGCTCCAGTTCTTCGATGGGCTTGCCGGGCTGGTAGGGTTTGAGGCCGCGCACGCCGGGCGCGGCCAGTTCGAGGAAGCGGTTCATTTTTTTTGATTCCAGGGAAAAAGCTTCAACCACGAAGGCCACGGAGAAAGTCAGAGAGCAAAGGAAGCCGTACTTCCGGATTTCTCCGTAGTTTCTGTCTTCTACAGCACACCCTTGGGAAAGGAGCCGAGCACCTTGAACAGCAGTGCATGCTGCTCCAGCTCATTGAGCGCAGCGGCGACCTGCGGGTCGTTCATGTGGCCTTCCACGTCCACGAAGAACACGTACTCCCACATGGCCTGACGCGAAGGGCGCGATTCGATACGCGTCATGGACACGTCGTTGCGCGCCAGCGGTTCGAGCAGCTTGAACAGCATGCCGGGCTTGTTGCGCGAGGCGACCAGCAGCGAGGTCTTGTCGTTGCCGCTCGGTGCTGCCTGGGCGCGGCCGAGCACCAGAAAGCGGGTGGTGTTGTCGGGCTGGTCTTCGATCTTGCTGGCCAGCAGGATCAGCCCGTACAACGCCGCCGCCGCCTCCGGGCCGATGGCGGCGGCCTGTTCCTCGGCCGCGGCGAGACGCGCCGCCTCCGCATTGCTCGCCACGTCAACACGCTCGACGTCCGGCAGGTGGGTATCGAGCCATTTGCGGCACTGGGCCAGGGACTGGCGATGAGAATAGATGCGGCGGATGTCGCCCATGCCGCTCACACGGCCCATGAGGTGCTGGTGGATGCGAATGGCCACCTCGCCGCTGATCTTGAGCGGCGAATTCATCATGCGGTCGAGGGTGTGGGTCACCACGCCTTCGGTGGAATTTTCCACGGGCACCACGCCGTAGTCGGCGCCGCCCGCCTCCACCTCGCGGAACACCTCGTCGATGGTGGCCAGCGGCACGGTGGTGACCGAATGGCCGAAGTGCTTCAGGGCCGCGGCCTGGGTGAAGGTGCCCTCGGGGCCAAGGAAGGCGATGCGCATGGGCTGTTCGAGCGCCAGGCAGGCGGACATGATCTCGCGGAACAGCCGCGCCATTTCCTCGTTGCTGATGGGGCCGCGGTTGCGCTGCATCACCGCCGTCAGCACCTGCGCCTCGCGCTCGGGGCGATAGAAGGTGGGGTCGCCCCCTTCAGCGCGTTTCACCTCGGCAACCTCCTGGGCAAGGCTGGCGCGCTCATTGATGAGATCCTGGATTTGTTGATCCAGCGCATCGATGCGTGTGCGGATGGCCTGGAGTCTTTCGTTCATTGGCAAGCCGTCGGAACCGGAGCATGTAAAGAGGGGGATATTAATCGTTTTGGGGCCCTGAGGGGCAGGTTCATGCGGCTCGCCCACGGTTTTCGCTTGCAGGAGCCAATTCGCCCACGGGGTGGGCTCCTACGGGTTTATCGAAACCTTGTAGGAGCCGACGCCGTCGGCGGAGCTGCTCCGGTAACCGTCGAGCGTCACGGGGCAATGGGGAGGTCACTCGACGAGGCGCACGGCCAGCACGCCTTCGATGGCGCCGATCTCTGCAATGGTCGGTTGGGGTACCGGCTGGTCCACATCCACCAGGGTGTAGGCCAGCTCGCCGCGCGACTTGTTGAGCATGTCCACGATATTGAGCCCGGCCTTGGCCAGGGCCGAGGAGATCTGGCCCAGCATATTGGGCACGTTGGCATTCACTACGGTAAGTCGATGCGCGCCCTCGCTGCGCGCCAACACCACCTCCGGAAAATTCACCGAGTTGCGCACGTTGCCATTTTCCAGGTAATCGCGCACTTGCTCGACCACCATCACCGCACAGTTCTCCTCGGCCTCGGCCGTGGACGCGCCCAGGTGCGGCAGGGTGATGACGCGCGGATGATTTTTCAGCAATCCGGTGGGAAAGTCGCAGACATAGCCGTGAATCCGGCCGGCATCGAGCGCGGCCACCACCGCTTCATCATCGACGATGCCGCAGCGGGAAAAATTCAGGACAATGGCCCGTTTTTTCATGCGAGTGAGGCGCTGCGCGTTCAAGAGGTGATAGGTGCCCTCGACCAGGGGGACGTGGAAGCTGAGGAAGTCGACGACCGGCAGGAGTTCGTCGATGCTGCCGGCCCTTTGCACCTGTGAGGACAGGCGCCAGGCACCTTCCACCGTGAGGCTCGGGTCACAGCCGATCACCTTCATGCCCAGGCTGACAGCAGCGTTGGCCACCTCGCGGCCCACCGCCCCGAGGCCCACCACCCCAAGGGTGCGCCCCGGCAGTTCGAAGCCTGCAAACCTTTTTTTACCGGTCTCTGCCTGCTTCTCGATCTCCGCATCGTCACCTTTCAGGTTGCGTGTGAAATCCCAGGCCTGACAGATGTGGCGGCAGGACAGCAGCATGCCGGCAATCACCAGTTCCTTGACCGCGTTGGCGTTGGCGCCCGGGGCGTTGAACACCGGAATGCCGAGGGTGCTCAGTTTTTCGACCGGGATGTTGTTGACGCCGGCGCCGGCACGCCCCACGGCCTTGAGGGAGGGCGTGATGGGCATGTCGTGCAGACTGGCCGAGCGCACCAGAACGGCATCCGGGTCCGGAATCCCGGCAGCGACCTCATAGCGATCACTGGGCAGGAGCTTCAGTCCGGCCATCGAGATCTCGTTCAGCGTCAATATCTTGTACATATCCTTCTCCCTGACATTTCAGCCATCGGCGCCAAGGTCGCAAGGGGCTCGATCCCTTCCGCCCTTGTTCGTGAATTCCAGATAGGTGTTCCGAACCTTAGACCGTTTCGGCGTGACCGACCGCCACGCTGCCTTCACTCAGGCGCTACGCCCTGGCATCTTCGCAGTAGAACTTTCTCGCTCGTGGATTCGGGACTGACAAACTTCAGCGCCTGCATTGCGCCGGATGACGCAGCCGGCGGGGCCGTGTTACGGCCTAACAAAGACCGTACCGGTGGGAATTACCCCGGCCAAAGGCGGGGTTCGCTTCCAATCACATCGCTTCGGAACGCGATCAGAAAACCAGGCGGCCCGAGGCGGCTCCTACACGCGAGTGGTCCCTACTGCGCCCCAATGGGCGTGCGTTTTTTGCCGAGAACAGCGGTTGGGTTGCGGGAAATCTTCCACCATTAAGGGCTGAGCCGCACCTGCCGGATGGGGCGATCGTCTTGTCGTCGATTGAAGCGCTTTGACGCTTGACCACCCGGGGGTGCCTCTGTACCATACGCGCCTTCACGATTCCCCGGTAGCTCAGTCGGTAGAGCAAGTGACTGTTAATCACTGGGTCGGCGGTTCGAGTCCGTCCCGGGGAGCCAGATAAAAAAGCCCGCGTTGCGGGCTTTTTTCGTTCCTTCCGAAGTGCCAGCAGCCTGTGGACAACCTGGCGCCTTGGCGGGCGCACAAAACCCTCGCGAAGCAAAACCGAACTGGGCATCTGCTCCGGCCTTGCACTCCCCTGCAACTCGTGCACTTGGTCATCACTGTCGGAAACATCCCGTGGGGAGCCTTTCTTCGCAACATGGCGTCACGCAGCTTCGCAAGGTGACCTACGGTCCGTAGGTTGCCTTGGCGCGCCGGCCATAGGTCACGGCTACCGCGCCTAGTTGAACGCGAGCAACCGGATGTAGGCGATGACCGCATTCACCTCCGAGGGCGAGAGCGTGTTCGACCACGAGGGCATGTAGGCACCGCCCTTGAGGATCACGTTGCGGAGCTCCTGATTGCTCAGCTTGTCCATGCGCGCCGCATTGGTGTGATCGGCCGGCTTGAGCGGAAGCAGATCCGCCTTGATGCCGTCTCCGCGGCCACCTTCACCGTGGCACACCACGCAATAGTCCTGATAGATCTTGCGTCCCACCACCGGATCGCCCTCGAGACGGTGTTTGGACCTTTGCAGGAAGCGTACATACGCCAGTATGGCCTCGATATCGGTGTCACGGATCACCTTGCCCCACCTCGGCATCACCCGCGACGGCTGGTGATTGTCTACGCCGGCGATGATGTCCAGGAGTTCCTCATCACTGCGCGCGCGGGTACGCGCGGAGGTAAGGTCGGCCGGATGCACGTCCATGCGTTTGGTGAGCGGACCGTCGCCCTTTCCTTCTGCGCCATGGCACACCGAGCACAGGGACTGAAACAGCTTGCGACCCTCGAAGGTCTTCATGGGATCGGCCATGGCGGTGTGCGAGCACAGTATCGCCGCCACTACGCCCGCGACGGGCACCAGATGCTTCAACATGCCTATTCCTCCCGGCGCGGATGCGCGCACTGCTCGTCTCGTGCGCCATTGACCGTTTGTACGCTTATTCCAGTCCGCAAATGTATTGCGCCACCGCATTGATCTCTTCTTCCGTCATCTGCGCCGCGGTGGTGCGCATCATCTTCGCGGCATCGGTGTTGCGCGCTCCGCTCTTGAAGTCACGCAGTTGCTTGGCGACGTAATCGGCGTGCTGGCCGCGCAGATAGGGATAGCCGGCCTGGGGCATGCCGTCGCCGCGTGCGCCGTGGCAGCCGGCGCAGGCAGGCACGGAGACGCCCTCGCCACCGCGGAACAGCACCTCGCCCCTGGCGACCACCTCCGGCGGTGCCGCCGGTATATCGAGGGTGCGTTTCTGCGCGGAGAAAAACGCGGCAATGTCGCGGATATCCTCGTCGCTGAGGGCGGCCGCCATGGGCGCCATGACGGGGTCCTGGCGTTGGCCCTCCCGGAACGCCTGGAGTTGGCGGGAAATGTACCCGGCATCCAGTTCTGCGATCTTCGGGAACATGGGCATCATGCTGTTGCCGTCCGGACCGTGACACCCGGCGCACACTGCGGACTTGGCTTGGCCGGCCTTGTAGAACGCCGTCTCGGCATGGGCGATATCGCCGTTGGCGATGAGAACGAACACAGCGAGCAGTCTCTTCACGTAGCTAGCTCCAAATCGTTTTTTCAGAAGCGGTAGCGCACCGTCACAGCGACCAGGTGCGCCGTGTAGTCCGGGCTCTCGCGCGCCAGCAGGATGAGGTCAGGGACCTCCGTGACCCCAACGCCGTCCACGGCCCAGTCTTTTTCATCGTACTTTTCCATCATGTAACGCACACGCACATCCATGACCCGCGAGACTCGCCAGTCGCCGTACACGCTGAGCAAACCGAGGCGGCTCTCCAGGTTCCGGAAGGCGTCGCTCATACCCGCAGCCGGGATCACGTCCATCTTGCCCACGGTCTGCACGATCATCCCCTCCACGCCCAAGGACAGAGTCTTGGGAACTAACGCGTACTCACCGCCCAGGCCGACGGTGAAGGCCTCGTCCTCTCGCTCGGCCGTCCACGCCAGGCCATCGCCCAATCCCGCCTGGTCGTAGGCGCGGGTCTCGAAGCTGTAAAACGCGTAGGTCTGCAGACGATCGCTCGGGAACCAGGCGACGTCCCAGGAGTAGATCATGCGTTCCGACTCGGTGAGCCCCAGTTCCGAGGCGATGTAGTCGTCGTTCACCATCTCGCTGCGCAGTGTCGTCTGCACCTGGCTGGACGGCATGAAGCTGACGTGCACGCCGGCGCGGGTGCGGTCGCGGTCGGCGAGATAGTATTTGCGCAATTCAACCGGCAGGGTCTCGCGTTCCCAGTTGGATCCTCGCTGCTCGGCCACCGCGTAATTGAGCATGACCATGCCCCCGGACCAGCGCGAGCGCAGCCGCGCCTCGTAGGTCTCTTCTTCGGTCTTCTCCCGGTCCTCGTAGGTGCGTTCCCGCTCATCGTTGGTGTAAGCCAAGGTCAGGAAGTTGCGACCGGCGAGATGGAACTCCGCGGCGCCGCTGGCGCGCCGTTGTTCAAAGCCGATGGGGCGCGTCACGCACTGATTCGCCGCCACGCCCGCGGCGATCCCGCACTGGAAGCCGATCCTGGGCCCGAAGGTCGGCGCGCCCAGATCCACCACCAGCTCCGGCGTCTTGTTGTCACGTTCGTCGAAGCGGTAATCGGCGCGCAGCGTCAGGCGTTCGAAGAGGCGTGTGCTGGCACGCAGGTTGATCACCCGGGTATCGATCTGCCCATCCAGGGAACCCCGGACGTTGCCCGCGCTGTCCGTCACCACGGCGTCGTCGGCGACGAAGCCCGCGTCCTGCTGCATGACGCCCACCTGCACGTCGGCGCCCAGGCGGGTGTACTGCCCCAGCGACAGCCCCAGGTTGGCGCTGATCTGGTGGAACTCGTTGTCGGGCTCGAGGGCGTCGCGTCGCAGTGGCGCCGCGGACCAGTCCGGCACATGAGCGTCGGCCACGGTAAGCACGTCGTCGTCGCTTTGTGAAAACACCGAGAGCATGTACCCCAGGCGGCTTTGCAGAACGTCGCCGTCATAGCTCAGGTCGGCCTCGAAGCGCGTGGTGTCGTAATCCACCGGCGCGGGCACCAGGGTGGCGCGCTGTAGTCCCCAGTGGTCGCCGATGCCGCGGATCTTCGTGCCCTCCTTGTGCTCGTGATGCAAGGCCGTACTGGTGCGCCAGCGTGGCGTGATGTTCAGGCGACCGCCGAGGCCGACACGCTGGCGCTTGGTTTCGATGTCCACATCGTGCAGGTGATCACCGACGGTTGCGAAAGTGCCTTCGGGCGGCAGCACGAGGGTATTGCTGCCAACGCCGCGGTAAGGCGTGCCGGCCTCCGGCTGGATGAGATTGGGCATCTCCCGGTAGTAGATGAATGCGCTGTAGCGCCCTTGGGATCCGCCAGTAATGCTGAGGCTTTGCGAGTCCAGCCCTAGGTTGTCGCCTTCGATGCGCCATAGGTAAGGCGCTTCGTCGGAATAACTGGAGCGCGTCAGCACGTCGAAAGACAGCTCAGGAAAGAGCCCCTCCTCGGTGATGCCGGTAAAGTGGCCCAGGCGGAAGGAATCGTCACTGAGCAGCCCGGCGCCTACGCCGATTTCCGTGACTGTGCCGCCCTCGTCCGCCAGCTCGGTGGTGGTGGGTGCGGCGCCTGCAACGACCGGGAGCGTCAGCATGTCGAGCGCCGCGAGCACGGCCAGTGAGATAGAGGTGCGCTTGTTCATTGTTTCCTCGTGCGCGTGCTATCGCTGCAGGAAATTCCCGCGCGGGTGGTTGGAACCGTGGACCTGGGAGTGGCAGTTGACGCAGCTCTGTCCCTGGATGCGGAAGTCCGTCACGCCGCCGGTCAGGGCCTGTTGGGAATGGGACCCCAGGTGACACTGCTGGCACAGCAGCGGGGGACGCGCCAGCAGCAGTGGCCGGTGCAGAGAGCCGTGCGGGTCATGGCAGTTGATGCACTCGTCGCGCGCAGGATGATGCTCCCATAGGAAAGGCCCGCGCTTTTCCGCATGGCAGGTGTAACAGGTCTCGTTGACCGTGGTGGCGAACAACTTGCGCGGCCCGGTGGTGCCATGGGGATTGTGGCAATCGGTGCAATTGATCAAGCCTTCCGGCACCGGATGGTGCGAGGGCTTGAGAAAATCCGTGCGCCGTTCCTTGTGACAGGTGGTGCAGACCTCCATCTGGGTATCGGCCTTGAGCAGGCGTTTGCGTTCGTTGTGCAACTCATGGCAGTTCACGCAAGCGAGGCCTGAGGCCTCGTGCCGGCTTCCGCGCCAGTGTCGGCGCGCGCCTTCCTCGTGGCAGCTGAGGCACGGCTGGTTCATGCGCTCCACCGGCGTGCTGGCCGGGTCGAAGAACATGTCCATGTCGGGACCATGGCAGCGCACGCACATGCCGTTGGAAAACGGCGTACGCCCGTCGCCGAGCACCGCATGGGGCGTGCGGAACATGCGCTGGATATGTTCGTCGATGTACTCCGTCCGGTCCGGCGGCGGCGAGTGCACCATGTCCGGCACGCGCGCGCCCCGCTCGGGGTCCGCAGCCCAGGAAGCGGTTGCGCACAGAAGCAGCGCGAACATGAATCCCATGAAGTTCTTTACCACCAGATGCATTCGACACTCTCCGCAGGATCGGCCACGCACGGAATGCCGCACGATGGGCTCGAAACCGGGTAGAGCAATATCCGGACCAGCCCCAAACACTCACGCGCCAACGGGGCCGGCGACCGAACAGGCCACGCAGCACCGGTCAGTTTCTGGAGCTTGTCGATCAAAACTTGAGCGGTCGCGTGCGTGCTGAGCCACGCACGCTGGGAAGAGTCCCATGGGCGTGCGTGGTTGGACCGGCTGTATTTCGAGGAATCGGTAGCCTGTGCCGCGCATGGGTCCGCGTTCATGGCAGTTGGCACGCAAGCTGCGTGCTTCCCGCAGAATCCATCCCGGAGACACCCCATGGATGAACGGACCCTGCTGATCTGCTCGGGTGATCGGCAGCGCCTGCTGCTGGACCTCAATGCGCTTGGTTACCGCATACGCGCGCTGCCCACGCAGGGAGATACCTTTGAAGCCCACAGGCGCATCGATGGCCTCGAGGCTTCCCTTGGCGAAGTGAACTCGCAGCAACGTTATTGCCGCACGCGCAGCTTCGAGCACGCCCTGGAGGAAACGTTGAGTCACCGGCGCCCCGTGCTCATCAGCGGCGAAACCGGCACCGGCAAGGCGGTGCTGGCACGCGCCGTGTGCGAACACTCGGTCGGTGCTGCGAGGTTTCCCATGATTCATTGCCAGGCACTGCATCGGGCGGCTGCGGACGGCCGCTGCATCCAATGCATCGAGGAACGCCTGTACGCGATGGTGCGTAGCAACCCGGGACTGTTGCTCGTCGACGAGGTGGGCGCCCTCGGCCCCGAATGTCAGCGCGCCATGCTGGATATCCTCACGGACATCGACTCGACGAACACCCGCATCGTGGTCACCTCCCGCCGCTCCATCGACATGCTCATCGACCAGGGCACTCTGCTGCCGGCGTTCGTCGACAAGCTGGAACTCGCCCATGTGCGGCTGCCGCCACTACGCGACCACCCCGCGGATATACCACTCTTGGCGGAATGGTTCGTGGCCGAGGCCAACATCGAATTGGCTGCCTCGGCGGAAGGGCTGGCACCCGCGGCCATACGTGAGGCGGTGGGACACGATTGGCCCGGCAATGCGCAGGAACTGCGCGACACCGTGTTCCGTGCGGTGCTGCGCCAGTCCAACGGTTGGATTGAAAAACTGCCTTTTGAGCGCAAGGAGTTGTCGCCCACGTTGGCCGGCCTCATCCGGCACACCCTGCCAAAAGGTGCTGAGCCCCTGGCATTGATGCAGCAGTTCGAGCGCGAGCTCCTCCAGGCGCTGAATGAAATCCACTCTGGCAACAAGAGTCGCATTGCGCGTGCGCTGGGCATGTCGAGGAACACGCTCAAGAGCCGCCTGCGCGCCTATAACTTGTGAGATGAAATGGTCCGCTTCTGATCACTTGGGGCGGAAATTGACCAGCCCGGCGTGGGACAACGGCGTTTGTCTGCATCCGGTGCCGTGCCATGAAAGGCCGTTGGGCATCACGGGCACGGTGGCACAGATAATGCCTTTGTCCCAGGCATGAAAAAAATCAGACCGCGCTTCAATACTCAACCTGCACCACGCCTGGAGAGCCGTTCGCTGGCAGTGCAGCGGGGTGAACGCCTGCTGTTCCGCAATCTCTCCGTGACACTCGAAGCGGGTCAGGCCGTGTTCGTGGCCGGCCCCAACGGCACAGGCAAGACCACGCTGCTGCGCACCCTGTGCGGGCTAAGCCTCCCGGCGGAAGGCCACGTCCAATGGTGCGGGCGGAATATCGCCGAGCTGGGCGAGGAATTCCGTGCGCAGGTGCTGTATGTGGGTCACCGCAGCGGCAACAAGGGCGAGCTGAGCTGCGACGAGAACCTGCAAGTGAACATCGGTCTCGCCGGACGGCAGGCCCGGCGCGAGGAACGCTGCGCGGCGCTCGCCGAAGTGGGCCTGCGCGGGCTCGAACACCTGCCAGCGCGCTATTTGTCCCAGGGCCAGCAGCGGCGGCTGTCGTTGGCGCGGCTCATGCTCACCCGCGCCACGCTGTGGGTGCTGGACGAGCCGTTCAACGCGCTGGACGCGCAGGCCATGGGCTGGCTCACCGCGCGCCTGGAAAATCATCTCGCCGAGGGTGGGATGGCGGTGTTCACGTCCCACTACGAAGTGCGGCTGGGCGGTGCGCTGTCACGCCTGGACCTGGGGGCAGCATGATGGGACACCCTCTTTACGTGCTGTTCCGCCGTGACCTCGCCCTGTTCCTGCGCCGCCGGCAGGATGCCATGGCCATCGTCGGCTTCTTTCTGGTGGCGGTGGCGCTGTTTCCGCTGGGGATTTCGCCGGAACCCGAGATCCTGCGCACCATCGCGCCGGGCGCGGTGTGGATCGCGGCGTTGTTCTCCACGGTGCTGGCCCTGGAGCGCCTGTTCAGCGACGACCTGGCCGACGGCACCCTGGAACAGCAACTGCTTTCGTCACAGCCACAAAACGTGATGGTGCTGGTGCGGCTCGCCGCGCACTGGCTGGTGACCGGTCTGCCGCTGGTGCTGTTGTCGCCGGTCATCGGCCTGCAGTTCGGCCTGCATGGGGAGGAAGTGGCGGTGCTGGCGCTGTCACTGCTGCTCGGCACGCCGGTGCTGGTGCTTCTTGGCGGCATCGGCGCGGCGCTCACCGCCGGCCTGCATGGCAGCGGCGGCCTGGTCACACTGCTGCTGTTGCCGCTTTACGTGCCGGTGCTGGTGCTCGGCACGGCCGCGGTCTCCGCCACCATGACCCAGACCAGTCCCGAGGCGCACCTGTCCCTGCTGGGTGCCGCCTTGCTCGCCGCGCTGGTGCTGGCGCCCTGGACCGCCGCCGCTGCGCTGCGCATCACCACGGATTAGGAGGAACGACGATGTCCGACAAACGCGTACAGTGGTTCAAGTTCGCCTCGCCCGGGAACTTCTTTGCGCTGGTGGAGAAGCTGCTGCCGTGGTTGTGGGCCGCCGCGATCATCAGCACGGTGGCGGGCCTGTACATCGGCTTCTTCGTGGCGCCGGTGGATTACCAGCAGGGCAACAGCTACCGCATCATGTTCATCCACGTGCCCGCCGCATGGATGTCCATGTTCATCTATTTCATCCTGGCCGTGTACGCCTTCATTACTCTGGTGTGGCGCATCAAGATGGCGGACGTGCTGGCGGTGTCGCTGGCGCCCACCGGCGCGCTGTTCACCTTCGCCGCGCTGTGGACCGGCGCCTTGTGGGGCCGTCCCACCTGGGGCGCCTACTGGGTGTGGGATGCGCGCCTCACTTCCGAGTTGCTGTTGCTGTTCCTCTATCTCGGCTACATGGCGCTGCACGCCGCCATTCCCGATCGCCAGCGCGCCAGCCGCGCCGCCTCCCTGCTGGCGCTGGTGGGCGTGGTGAACCTGCCCATCATCTATTTCTCCGTGAAGTGGTGGAACACGCTGCACCAGGGCGCCTCGGTGTCCGTTTCCAAGGGCGCTTCCATGGACAGCCGCATGCTCGCGGCCATGCTCCTGCTTTCCTTCGCCTGCTGGATGTACGCCATCGCCGTCAGCCTCACGCGCGCCCAGGCGGAGACCCTGGATCGCGAGCGCGGCGCCACCTGGGCCAGTTCGCTGGCCGCCGCGCAGGCGAAGGAGCCGGAAGGGGATGTGGAGACGACCGGCGAGGTGCCGGTCTAGCAGTTCCTACCGGGCAAACAGAATTTTCCGCGCGCAGGTTTCAGACCGCCGCGGCCAAGCAGAGGTGAAAGACATGAGCGTGATGGAATTTCTCTCCATGGGCGGCCACGGCCCTTACATCTGGGGCTCGTACGGCGTGATGGCACTGCTGATGATCATCGAGGCACGCCAGGTGATCGCGCGCAAGCGCAAGGCGCTGGCGTTGCAGCGCAGCATCGGCTACGGAGATCGCTCATGACGCCGCGCAAACGCCGCCTCGTGTTTGCGGCGGGGGCGCTCGCCGCACTCGGCGTCGCCACCACCCTGGTCCTCAACGCCTTCGAAGACAATCTCGTCTTCTATTACACCCCTTCGGAATTGCATTCGGGCAAGGCGCCGGCAAGCCGCTCCGTGCGTATCGGCGGTCTGGTGGAAGCGGGTTCCGTGCAGCGCGACCCCGGTTCCACCCTGGTTCGTTTCCGCGTCACCGACACCGCTGTGACCCTGCCCGTCACCTACGAAGGCATCCTTCCCGATCTGTTCCGTGAAGGCCAGGGCGTGGTGGCGGAGGGGCGCATGGATGACAACGGCGTGTTCCAGGCGCGCCAGGTGTTGGCCAAGCACGATGAAAACTACAAGGCCGCGGAAGTGACCGAGGCGCTGGAACGCGCTGCACCGCACGCCGCCGCCGTGGCCAACTGAAGGAGATCACCTTGTTACCCGAAATCGGACAATTCGCCCTCGCGCTCGCCCTCGCCGTCGCCATGGTGCAGGCCGTGGTGCCGCTGGCCGGTGCCGCGCGCAGCAATGCGGCCTGGATGCGCAGCGCGCGTTACAGCGCCTTCGCGCAGTTTCTGATGGTGGCCGTCGCCTACGGTTGCCTGACCACGGCCTTCATCACCAACGACTTCTCCGTGCAATACGTGGCCGGCAACTCCAACAGCCTGCTGCCGCTGTATTACCGCATCACGGCGGTATGGGGCGGGCATGAAGGCTCGCTGTTGCTGTGGGTGCTGATGCTGGCGGGCTGGAGCGTCGCCGTGGCGGTGTTCAGCCGCCATCTGCCGCTGGACATGTCGGCGCGCGTGCTGGGCGTGCTTGGGTTGGTGGCGGTGGGCTTTCTCGGCTTCATGATTTTCACTTCCAACCCTTTCATGCGGCTGTTCCCGGTCGCCATGGAAGGCCACGACCTCAATCCCATGTTGCAGGACCCGGGCATGATCTATCACCCGCCCCTGCTCTACATGGGCTACGTGGGTTTCTCCGTGGCCTTCGCCTTCGCCATCGCCGCGCTGTTGAGCGGCTGCCTCGACGCCACCTGGGCGCGCTGGTCGCGCCCCTGGACCACGCTGGCCTGGGTGTCGCTCACCTGCGGCATCGGCCTCGGCAGCTGGTGGGCTTACTACGAACTGGGCTGGGGCGGCTGGTGGTTCTGGGACCCGGTGGAAAACGCCTCGTTCATGCCCTGGCTCACGGGCACGGCGCTGATCCATTCCCTCGCGGTCACGGA
This sequence comes from Gammaproteobacteria bacterium, assembly GCA_023228645.1. Taxonomy (GTDB): domain Bacteria; phylum Pseudomonadota; class Gammaproteobacteria; order Thiohalomonadales; family Thiohalomonadaceae; genus JALOAT01. The sequence continues at coordinate 19,016 of JALOAT010000024.1, forward strand.
AAAGCGTGGCACCTTCCGCAGCTGGACCGTGCTGCTCGCCATCATCACCTTCGGCCTCACCCTGCTCGGCGCCTTCCTGGTGCGTTCGGGCGTGATCACCTCGGTGCACGCCTTCGCCACCGATCCGGAACGCGGTGTGTTCATCCTCGCCTTCTTTGCCGTCACTATCGGCCTCTCGCTGGCACTGTATGCCTGGCGTGCGCCAAGCGTCGGTCTGGGCGGTGGCTTCGGCACCTGGTCGCGCGAAACCCTCCTGTTGGTGAACAACGTGCTGTTGGTGGTGGCCGCCGCGGTGGTACTGCTCGGTACGGTGTATCCGCTCGCCATGGACGCGCTGGGTGCAGGCAAGATCTCCGTGGGCCCGCCGTACTTCGATACGGTATTCGCACCGCTCATGCTGCCACTCGCCGCGCTCGTTGCCATCGGCCCCTTGGTGCGCTGGAAACAGGATCTGCCCACGCGCACCTGGCAGCAGATGCGCATGACGGCAATCGCCGCCCTGTCCGCGGCTGCGGTGTGGCCGCTGTTCTATGCACACTGGTCGCCGTACCTGGCCCTCGGGCTGTTCACGGGCCTGTGGGTTGTGCTGGCCATCGGCCTGGAACTGCACCAGCGCACCGGGCTGCGCCCCGCCGGCCTGGCGCGTCTGCGTCCGTCCCATCTCGGCATGCACGCCGCGCACCTGGGCCTCGCGCTGGTCGTCATCGGCGTGGGCATGGTGAAGTCCTACGAAGTGGAAAAGGACGTGCGCCTCGCGCCGGGCGAATCCGTGGACATCGCCGGCTACAACTTCACCTTCGACGGCACCTATCCACTGCCGGGGCCTAACTACATGGCCGACCGCGGCACCGTGCACGTGACCCGCGGCGAGGAAACCATCGCCACGCTGCACCCGGAAAAACGCACCTACGCCAGCAAGCGCGGGATGCCCATGACCAAGGCCAGCCTGGACCGCGGGCTGCTGCGCGACCTGTACGTGTCGCTGGGTGACCCGCTGGACAAGGGCGCGTGGGTGATCCGCGTCTACTACAAGCCCTACATCGGCTGGCTATGGGCCGGCTGCGTTCTCATGGCGCTGGGTGGTCTGCTCGCCGCCTCCGATCGCCGTTATCGCGTGCGCATCGCGCAGGCAGCGCCAGCCAAGGGCAAGCTGGCAATGGGGAGGACCTAACATGCTGCGTTTCGCTGTCATCGGCGTGGTGTTCACATTGCTCATCGGGCTGTTTTGGGTCGGCCTGGGCCTGAACCCGCGCGAGCTGCCCTCGCCGCTCATCGGCAAGTCGGCGCCGGCATTCCGCGTCCCGGAACTGTTCGACGCCACGCGCGAACTCAGCCAGGCCGACTTGAAGAACAAAGTCACGCTGGTGAACGTGTGGGCCTCGTGGTGCTCCTCCTGCCGTTCGGAACACCGCCACCTCCTCACCCTGCGCCGCCAGGGCCTGCGCCTGGTCGGCCTCAATTACAAGGACGAGCGCGCAGCGGCCTTCGGCTACCTGAACAGCGGCGGCAATCCCTATGAAGCCATCGGCTTCGACGAAAGCGGCGCCGCCGGCATCGAATGGGGTGTCTACGGCACACCCGAGACCTTCGTCATCGACCGCCAGGGGGTGGTGCGCTACAAGCACGTGGGCCCGCTCAACGAGGTGGTGATCCGCGACACCCTGCTGCCGCTCATCGCAGAACTGGAGAGAACCTGATGCGCCGTATTGTCACGCCCCTGCTCGGCGCCGTCGTCGCCCTACTCATGGCCGGCAGCGCGAGCGCGCAGAACGCCGCACTGTTGCAATTCGATTCCCCCGAACAGGAAGCGCTCTACCAAGGACTGGTGCGCGAACTGCGCTGCACGGTCTGCCAGAACCAGACCTTGCTCGACTCCAACTCCAGCCTGGCCCAGGACCTTCGTCGCAAGGTCTACGACCAGGTGCGCGAAGGCGCCTCGCGCGAATCGTTGGTCGACTTCATGGTGAGCCGCTACGGCGACTTCGTGCTCTACCGCCCACCCCTGAAGACGGAGACCACGCTGCTCTGGTTCGGGCCGCTGCTGTTCCTCGTGGCTGGCGGGCTCATTCTGGTGCTGGTGCTGCGCCAGCAGCGCATCCGCGCCGCGCTCAGCGACCTTGCGAGCACAGAGATCGAGGCACCCGCCACTGGGAAGAAACGTGCGCGCCGCAAGCCGTGAATTTTCGATCACCCACTGGAGGTGCTGACGCCAGGAAATCCTGTGCTCTCCGTGTCCTCGGTGCCTCTGCCTTGATCATTTCCACCATTGGAGCTCGAAATGTTTTCAGTCGTCGCCACCCTCCTTTGCATCACCGCCATCGCCCTGGTGGCCTATCCGCTGTGGCGTCGCACGGACGACGCCGGACCGGAGCAGGCGATGCTCCACGCCGCCGTGCTCGACAGTCAGCGCCGTGAACTGGAACAGGACCTCGCCGAAGGTCTCATCGACGAGGAACAGTTCCAACGGGCCCGGGCGGAACTGGCGCGTGAAGCCCCGGATGCGCGCGCCACGGGCAAGAAGACACCGCGCGTGGGCCGTTCCCTCGCGACGGCCACGGCGGTGGCCATCTTCCTGCCTGCCGTCGCCTCCGCCATCTACAACGAGGTCGGCACCGATCAATACGCGTCCTCCATGGGCAAGGGCATGGATGCCGATTTCGGCGAGATGATCGCCGGATTGCAGGCACGCCTCGACGCCAATCCAAGCGACCCCGCAGGCTGGACGCTGCTGGCGCGTTCATATTTCTCCATCGGCCAAGCGGAACAGGCGCTGAGCACCTACCTCCGCGCCCTGGATCGGGGCGTGGAAAATGCCTCGCTGTACGCGCAGTACGCCGACCTGCTGGCGAGCCGGCAGCAGGGCTTCGCGGGCGAACCGGACCGGCTACTGGAAAAGGCATTGAAGCTCGAACCCGACAACGCCCATGCGTTGTGGCTGGCGGCCACGTCGGCGCAGGACAAGGGCGCATTTGATCGTGCGCTGTCCCACTGGGAACACCTGTACCGTGTTCTCGATCCCGCCACGGAAGACGCCGCAGTGGTGGCGGAGAACCTGCGCGCAGCGCGCAAGCGCGTGAATATGGACCGCCCGCGCTGATCGTCCTTCTTGCGCGTATGCGCGATGGTCCCGCCGCCCAGCGGTTAAATCCGATGCAGCTCCGGTAAAAGCTTGCCCAAAGCCCACGGCCGGCACTACGGAAAATGCTGTTTTCACAGGCTTTTGCAAAGTTGGTATCAACCTTGCCGTCTCCCGCCACGTGAAGGTCCGGACACCCACACCCACGTGGTGAAAAGTTGATCAACAAGGGAGAAAGCAATGAGAAACGGAAAGACAAGGGGACGTGCCAACTGGGGGTTGTTGGCAGCGCTGTGCCTAGGCATGGCGACCCTCACCGGCTGTGATCCCACAGATGATGACGATGCAACGCAAGGTCCCGCAGGGCGGCAGGGTGCGGCTGGTGCGACAGGTGACAAAGGCGAGCCGGGTCTCACCTACCTGACCGCGACGGTGGCCGCGGATCCCGGCGATTGCCCGACCGGCGGCGTGGCATTGCAGGTCGGTCCCGATACCAATCGCAACGGACTGCTCGATGCAGATGAGGTCACGGCCAGTACCCCCGTGTGCCACGGCGCCGAGGGTGCACCGCCGCTCGCCGGCGTCAACGCAAACATCACAACGACCCCGCCCGCGAACGGGACCCATTACGTCGCGGGTGAGCCCATTACCATCCGGGTGGAAGTGGTGGACAACAGCGGCAATCCCATGTCCGAAGCCGATCTGCGGGCGCTGGAACTGCGCATGAACGGCCCGCGCACCAACGTCAATGCGACGCGCATTCCCGTCGGTCTGATACGCGCGTCTTACAACCTCAACGGCACCGTGGCCGGTGCCAACGTGAATTTTCTCGCGGGCACGCCACCTGAGGGCCTGAACCACCTGCCGGGCAGCAACGTGTGGATCTACACCACGGCGGCGGTGGGCGGCGAAGCACCCGGCACCTACACAGTGGCGGTCATCGCAAGCGGTCAGCTGGATGGTGATGGCGTACTGCGTGCCCAGGATTTCGAACTGCACGACGTACAGATCAAGACGCCGGATCCGGAACCGCTCACCGTGGAGCGCTTCAAGTGTGCCGCGTGCCACCTGGGCGCCAACAACGGCAAGTTCTACCTGCACCACATCGACACCGGCAACGTGGCCGGCAACAACACCTGGGTGCGCGATTCCAACCCGGTGCGCAACTGCAAGAACTGCCACAACAACGACGCGGTCGCAGGCTACAACGTGTGTGCGGTGGAAGGCACGGAAGGCGACTTCGTCATGCGCGACACGGACATCTCAGCGCGCAACCGTGCGGGAGGTTGCCCAACCGGCTACGTACAGACCCGCCGTGCCGACAACATCGTCAACCGCGTCCACGGCATCCACATGGGACAGGACCGTCGCGGCGCCCAGGTGGCGGTGGACGGCTCCAGCGTGAACGGCGAATGGAAGCCCCGCAACACCTCGCAGAAGCGCGGTTTGCAGAACCCGCGCAACGTGGCCTACCCGGGCAGCAACCTGTGGGATGCCAACAACGTCGACCTCGATGGCAACGTTCATGCGACGGGTGATTTCCGCAACTTCGCCGCCGTGGGCTTTCCCTCGGATGTGCGCAATTGCGAAAAGTGCCATGCGGACGACAGCTGGAAGACCAGGCCCAGCCGCCTGGCCTGCGGCACCTGTCATGACAACGTGAACTTCTCCGCACCCGGCGGCTTCCTGGATCGTGCGGACTTCGTGCCGCGCTACGGCAAGTGCGATGACGGCGGCGGGTTCACCGTGGGCAATGACGGTCGCCCGATCTGCGACGGCATCGGTGCCACCTATGCAGGCGAGATCGCCCATCCCGGTGGTCAGCAGGTGACCGACGATGCCTGTGCAGGCTGCCATCCGGCCACCGGCATACAGCTCGCCGACAACAGTGCGCCCGCCCCCATCCCGGCGGTGCACGCCATTCCCGACAAGTCCGGCAAGTTCGTCGTCGAAGCGAACTGGACCAACCTGCCGGGCACGGGTTTCTACGCGGCAGGCGATGCTCCCGTACTCCAGGTCGTGATCAAGGATGCGGCCACGGATACGCCGGTGGACCACACCCAGATCACACAAGCTGGTGGCTGGCTCGTCAATGCGTGGCTCAACGGTCCCCGCGCCAAGAAGTTCCCGGTGCTGTCCTCGGCAGCGCGCGCGGACATCACCGCCGATGTCGCAGGTCCGTACGACTTCGGTGACGGCGGCAACTTGGTGATCGAGATCGACGGCGGCAGCAATGACGCAGCCGGGGTCGGTTCATCCGAGGGGGTGACCGCCACGGTGGCGCTCGCGGGTTCGATGTCGGCGGCCGAGGTCGTCACAGCGTTGAACACAAACGCGACCTTTGCGAGCAAGGCAGTGGCCTACACGCTCGATGCCGACACTGGCAACGCGGTCGATGCGGACGTGGTGAAGATCCGCAGCAAGCCGCACAAGGGCTACTCGGGTCTGAAGGTGCTCGATGGTGCCGTGGCACAGGTGCTGTTCGACAACGGCAGCGACATCGACGTCTTCAACGATGTTGGCAAGCAGTACGACCTGTTCACCGGGTCCATTACCTCGGCGAATCCCACCACGCGCTCCGGCAGTGGTAGTTACTCCGAGTTCCAACTCCACCTGCGTTCGGCCACCAACGGGGTCAGGGATCCCAAGCTGACGCAGACCGCTGGCTACCTGGAGTACCGCTTCGACACCATCGATGCCAGCATTCCGGCCGGTACCTACACGCTGGCCCTCACTGTGTCCGATGGTACGACGCCGATCACCTACGAAAGCAGCCTGGTCCAGATCGGCACGGCTACCGAGGAGAAGCTCATCGCCAGCAACTGCAAGTCGTGCCACGACTTCGACAAGCGCTGGCATGAGAACAACAACTCGGCGCCGTCCGCCGTGAACCAGGGCTATCCGTTCTCCACCAACTTCTGCGGCAGCTGCCACGACTACAAGCAGCAGCGTGGCGGTATCAATCCCGCCAACAACCTGCCGTACGGCTGGCTGGCGGTGGCGGGCGAGTCTGCCGGTCAGAACTGGGGCTTCGGCGCGCAGCCGCACTCCAAGCGCCTGCACGGCCTGCACTTCGGCAATTACCTCGACAAGCCTGACGAGGTGCACAACGGTTATCAGGTGGAGAAGGTGATCTACCCGGTCGACGTGCGTAACTGCGAGAAGTGCCATGCCACGGGGGACAGCAAGTTCTCCAGCGGCAACCAGTACAACGTCATGGGCAACCAGAAGGGTGTGCGCGACGCCAACGCCACCGTCCTCGCGAGTTGGGCCAACGGCCCGTTCCAGGCCGGCAAGGCGGGTACGGCGGCACAGGTGGAGGCCGGCACGGCGGACTTCGAGATCACCAGCGGCTCGAATGTCACCAACCCCGGTCGTATCGCCTGCAACGGTTGCCACGACAGCGACGCGGCCATCGCCCACACGGCCTTGCAGACCTACGACCCCACGCCCGAAAACCCGTACAGCGGGGACGAGCAGGAGTCGTGCGCCACGTGTCATGGCACGGGTCGGAACTTCGCTATCTCGACCCACGTAATGAACGTGAGCGGGCCGTTCCAGTTCCCGTACGCCCGTGCGCCGAGCTGGATGCAATGACTGATGTAACGCCGGGGGCGGCCGGCGCCCCCCCGGCGGTCTTGTGGCGGGCCCCGGGCCCGCCGCCCTTTTCGCCCCGGACAGGCGTCCGCGGGCGCGGCTACGACAACAACGACAGGGATTGACCGATGAGAATGCAGACGTTGCTCCATGGCGGTATGGCCGTAGGTCTGACGCTCGCCTTGACGGCGTGCAACGAGACCGACAGCGCGCAAGGCGTGTTGCTGCGTGTCAACGACCAACCGATCACCGTTTTCGACTTCAACGTACGCCAGGTCAGCGGCGGCGTCCCCAAGGACTTTTCGGAGACCAGCCAGCAGAAGGTGCTCGACGCGATTGTCGAGGCCGAACTCATGTACCAGAAAGGTCTGGCCCTTGGCCTGGACGAGGACCCGGGATTCCAACGCGCGGTCGCCATGGCCGAGGCGAAACTCGCCATGATGAAGCGCCAGGAGATGCAGGAGCGTGTCTATCAGCGCGAGGTGGCCTCCAAGGTCCAGATCACCGATGAACAGGCAAAGGAGTATTACGAGACCCACAAGACGGACATCACCCACGAATACCACCTCGGATCGCTGCAATTTCCCGAACAAGGGAAGGCGCGCGAGGTGGTGAAACGCCTCCGCAAGGGCGAGTCTTTCGAAACCGTCGCCAACGACATCGCCGCCAAGATCCCCGGATTCGACGGCGACGACCCGGACAGCCTGCGCAAGCTGTGGGACATGAGTTACGTGCGCTGGCGGCAGATTCCGCCCGCGATCATGGAAGTCATCGCCGGCATGAAGGCAGGCGACGTAAGCGAGCCCATTCAGCACGACGGTTCGGGCTACATCGTCCTGAAGCTGTTCGACAAGCGTGAGATCGCCGAGGCGGACTTCCCCAGTCTGCGCGCGGAACTCAAGGAGGCCCTGCGCACCAGCGCGCTCAAGGAACGGGAGCGTCGCTTCTATGACGCGTTGCGCAGGAGCGCACGCATCCAGCACATCGCCAAGCCGAAACCGTCGACCATGACGGCTGCCGCACACCCCTGAAACACACCGGGCCGCTGTCGCGGCCCGGTCCTTTCATGCCCTGGCGGTCACGCGCACAGGTCACACGGTGATACTCCTGTCACTCAGATCTGCGGCATCATCGTCGATGCCGTACTCCCGCAATTTGGAGCGGAGCGTGTTGCGGGATATGCCGAGTTCCGCCGAAATGCGGCTGCGATTACCTTCGTACACGTTGAGCAGTGTCTTGAGCGCCATGGCTTCCAGGTTGCCGAGCAGGCTGCGCACCTGGCCACGGCTCACGGCCGAACGCACGAAGCCGTCGAGATTGCCCGCGTTTTCCGCGGGTTCCACCCCGTCTGAACAGAAATTGAATGCGGTGATGGTACCCGCGCGCTGGCGAATGGCGGCCTGGAACACCACATTCTTGAGCTGACGGACATTACCCGACCAGTGATAGCGGCACGCGGCATCCATGGCGGCCTTGCTCACGCCCGTGATCTGCAGGTCCAGCACGACGTTGGCCTTGCCCACAAAGGCGCGGACCAATGCCGGAATGTCATCTACCCGCTCCCGGAGCGGCGGTACCACCAGGGTGATCTGTGCCAGCCGGTAATAGAGGTCCTCGCGAAAACGGCCGGCCTGCACATCGGCCACCAGGTTCCTGTTGGTGGCAGCGACGATGCGCACATCGGACATGCGTTGCACTGATTCGCCGAGGCGGTAGAAGGTCCTGTCTTCGAGAAAACGCAACAGCTTGGCCTGACATCCCTGGGGCAGATCGCCCACTTCGTCCAGCAGCAGGGTGCCGCCGTTGGCGACCTCCACCTTTCCCGGCACGTCACGCACCGAGCCGGTGAATGCGCCGCGCGCATGACCAAACAGTTCCGCCTCGATGAGGTTTTCCGACAGGGCGGCACAGTTTATTGCCACGAAAGGGCCCTCCGAGCGTGCCGAGTGCTTGTGGATGCAAAACGAGGCCACTTCCTTGCCTACACCGGTCTCACCACCGATGAGCACGTTGAGATGGTTGGCCGCCGCGACGCCCAGTTGCTTGAACACCTCCAGCATGCTCGGTGATTCACCGAGCACTGCGGGCATCTCGTCGCAGGGCGTGCCGCCCCCCTCATGGGCCTGACAGATCGCTGCGGCGCGTCCGATAGCCTCGAACAGGCGGTCCCTGTCGATGGGATTGAACAGCACTTCGATGGCGCCGAGGCGCGTCGCCGTGATGACCTGTTCCGGGACCATGCGTGGCAGTACGACCACAGCGGGGATCGCGCTGCCGGTGAGACGGATATCTTCCAGCAACGGCAGGCATTCATGCTCCTGGCCATGTTCCCACACCAAGGCAATATCGCCGCCCTCCTCCCATTCACGCTTGTCACTCTTGTCCGTGACGACACATTGAAAGCCCCGCTCACCCAGCATACGGGTCATCCAGATGGCTTGTTCCTTGGGACATCCGATAAGCACTACGCGAACGATGGACACGCTTTTCCCCCTTGCTCAAACAAGGCATGCACGCATGCTTCCGGCGGCGTTTTTCTGATCTCAGAAAATCAATCCGGGAGTCAGTATAAATTCAGTGTGAATTAAGGTTAGTGGGACTGGCGCCACCTTCAAGGAGGAAAACCATAAAAAAGGAGCGGCGCCCAAAGGCGCCGCCCTTTGTTGACAAATGTCACCAATTAGGCCCCTCCGCAGAATTTGTGGGTGGCCCTGAGCGCCCCGTTCCTTCCGGGAGAAACTGGTCACTTTTCCACATGCCCCCTCACAGAGCGCCCCTTTCCCTCCGGGCTGTCTCTTGTCACTTTTTTGCCGTGGGCACCAGCCTTCTTACCCCCTCTCCCTCCGGGCTGTCTCTTAGTCACATCATTTTCAGGAGAGACAGAAGCTTGCGTCCCTTCTCCCTCCGGGAGACGACTGCATGGATGCAGGAGGTACGACCCCATGGATGGGGGAGGTAGACCGCGCCGGGAGCAGGCGGTCGAGGGCAATGCATGGAGCAATTGCCGGAGGACAGGATGAGGGGATCAATAACCAATAGCCGCACCTGAATTGATCCCCTCTCCCCAGCCCTCTCCCGGAGGGAGAGGGGGCAAGAGAAGCTGGCTACAACGGCGAAATGTGACCAAGAGACAGCCCTCCGGGAGAGGGCTGGGGAGAGGGGGTTCAATCAGTACACTGCCTGCATCATCACTGGCACCTGGACTTCTAACTCCTAGCCATCTGCGACAGAAGCCGATGTCCAGCATCGGTGCCTACCCGGCGCAGCCTGTGAGTGCGAATATCGCACAGTTTCGAGCCCCTCTCCCTGGCCCTCTCCCGGAGGGAGAGGGGACGCTTCGTTCCCCATCTATCCATCGTCAGACCTTTCGATAATTTCTCGCCCTCAGAAAGAAGATGCCCTTGTTGAGTTCGGAAACCACAGCGCAATCATGCCGCTATGAACGTATGCCCCCAACGTGTACCCATAAATTCTGCGGAAGAGCCACCAATTATTTGACCGGATGCACGCTCCGGATGTCGCGAACGCCGCCGGGCCCGTGACAAAACCTGCACATCTCGCCATCAGGATCTGGATTTGAAAAACTCGCATGCTCTGAGGCGCCCATGTTTTGTGTGTGCGTCCTCACCGCCGCGCTGTCGTGGCACGAGGTGCACGTCGACATGATCGGGCTGAACTTGGTGTGGTTCGCAAGCAGGTTCATGTCCGCCGCCAGACCGGGGTAGGCACCGGCGGCGGACGGCACGTCACCCTCAGGATGGAGACCCGTACGCACGCTCGAGCCCATGAGCGTATCCGGCAGCGCCGACAGCTCGAACGTGTATGGCGCATCCGCCGCCGGCCCCGTCTTCACGTGACAGGCGGCGCAGTTGCCGACGCTCCGTCCTGTGGGGAAGTGGCTGTTGCGCGCGATGAGCGTGTCCGTGGTCAGCGCCTTCTCCTCGGCGCGCGTGTTCACGCCGAACACGGTGCTGCGCAACTGATAACCGGTCTCACGCTTGGCCGAGGCGTGGATGGCATGGACCATGCGCTTGAAGTCCTTCGACTCCTCCTTCTTGCCGTCATACTCGCCCAGCCTACCCTGGCGCGCCGCGTTGGACACGTCGGTGTTGTTGGGGTTGTGGCACATCACGCAAAGCTGCGGATTGTTCCTGCCGCTGGGACCGTGCTTGGCAAAACGCAGGTGACAGGAGCGGCAGGTCTCCATGGCGTCCACCACCACGCGGCGCGGCTCCACCGGCGCACCGCCGATGGAAAAGGCCTTGGTCACGTGCAGCGGCCGCACCGCGGGCAGGTCCGGATTGGCGGGCGGATAGGGCTGCGTCTGGCCCTTGCGGTGATGGGTCTCGGCGCCCCAGGTGCCGAAGAGCTGGACCACGCCGCGCTTAAGGGGGTTCGGATCGCTGCCGGGTGTCACGGCGAAACCGTTCTGCGTCGCCACCGTGCCCGTGCCGCTGGCCGGCAGTTTCGCACTGGGCAGCTTGACCACGGTGGTGTAATAGCCGTCCCTGTCGGGCCCCTCCGCCGCCGACCAGTTCGGCGTGACATCGAAGGTGCGGCCCGGCCAGAGGTCGTGGCTGGACTGGCTGTAGTCGGCCTCACCCTGCGCCTTCCAGCCGATGACGAACTGGAAGGCGAAGTTGGCATCCTCGCCATGGACCAGGGCCTTGTTCTGCGCCTTGTCCCACACGCGCATGCGAATGCTCAGCGGCGTATGGCCGTTGCCGTCGTCGCCGCCCAGGCTCGCCTCGGCGATCTGGGTTTCGAGCAGATCGGAACGGATGGCGGCGCGCGTGAAGCCGAGGTGGATGCGGTGGATCGCCCGGCTACCCTTGTCGCCCAGCGACATGGTCACGCTCGCCAACGGGATGCCGATGTCGCCATGGCAGCTGCCGCTGGCGCAACCCGCCCAGCGTCCGGTGGTGGTGGTGCCGCCCGGATGGGCCTTGGTGCGCCAATCGCCCGCAGGCAGGCCGTCGGTGTACGTGGCCGTGGCGCCGTAACGCTGGCCGAGCATGCCTGGCAGTTTCTCCGCGGCCGCGCCCTTCCACCACACCACGTCGTCATGGCAGGAGCTGCACGCCTCCACGCTGCGCTGGCGCCACAGATCGCCGTCCCGGGTGACCTTGGCCAGCTTGAGCCTGTCCACCACCGCGGCGTCGTTCTGCGCCAGTTTCAGCACGGCGGCCTTGGAGTCGGCGCCCATGTGACACTTCAGGCAGTTGTCGATGCCGAAGCTGCCGGCGCCCCCCTCGTGCACGGCCTGCGGGAACTTCACGCCGCTCCAGTCGAAGCCGTCGCTGTTGCGCAGGAAATAGGGGATGTTCGCCGTCGCCACGCTGGGCAGCGTGGCGCCGCGGTGGATCTTGTGCACCATCTGCTTGAAGTCGTTGCTGCGCCCCGAATTGGCGTCCAGCGTGCCCGGGTTGTGGCAGGTGACGCACAGATGGGTCTCGACGCGGCTGCCACCGTGCATGGCGAGCCGCTCGTGGCAGTTGTTGCAGCTCTCCACGGTGACAATGTCGCGGGTCACACGGAGCGGACTGCCGTCCGGGACGAAGTCGTACCAGGCGTTGGCGGCGACGGTGCGATTGAATGCATCCACCTCGAAGCCGCCGATGAACGCGGCCACGCGGTGGGTGAGGCCCGGGTCGTAGTCGACGACGTATTCGTCATCTGCATCCGCGGGACCGTTTGCCACCACGCGCGAGCCCGCGGGCAACGCCGTGCCGTCCACGTGCCAGCACAGGTCGCCCAGGTTGTTGACCGCGCCGTTGCGCATGCAGGTGATCTGTTTCGCGAGGCCGGGGATGGTGACCCGTGCGTTGTTCACGTCGAGCGCAAAGGTGTAGCGATAGATACCGCCGCCCAGGTGTTCCAGGCGGGCGTTGGCCTCCGCAGCGGCGCCCAGCCCGACCGTTTCGGTATTGGCCCCTTGCACCGTGAGCGCCGCGGCGCCCAGTACCTGATCGCCCACGGCGCCGGGGCTGCGCGCGCGCAGCAGATAGTTCTGCCAGTCGTGACCGGATTCGTAACGGGTACGCGGTGCCAGCTTGGCAAAGGTGAACGACACGTTGCCCCAGTTGGCAAGCATGGTATGGGGCGTGCCGTCGGGCCGCTTCACCGCGAAAGTTACCACGGGATGGCCGGCGGCATTCACCTCCGCCGCCGTGATGCGCAACAGGGCGCCCGGATTGTCCGGGCCCGAGCGGCTCGATGGTCCCTGCACGCGTTCCACAACGGGACTGCGCCGTTCCGCATCGTCGTTGGGCATGCACCCGCACGCGCCCAGCGCGGCCAGGAGCATGGCGACCGACCGGAATGAACGGGCCCGGAACGTCCCCGTGCAGTGCATTCGAACCGACATAAGCGCGATCGCCTCCTCCATCGTCCGGCCCTGAAGGGCGGAAGACGTTTTGCAAGAAGGATGCCGCTCGTCGAAGCCCTTGCAGGACAAAGGAGACAGGCACAATGCACGCCCGCGCTGGGCGCCGATTAACCGCGGATGGGAGAAAAATGACCAGCGCGTGCCTGCGCGCCCGCGCCGGCTGGAATGCGCACCGCTGGTCGGACTACACCCCGCCCTCGCCGAAGCCGATCACCGTATCGCGCAGGCGCGCACGCAACAAACGATCCACTTCGACGAGCAGGCGCTGGCGCGCCAACGCGGCATCGCGGGCCGAAGCCTTGACCGGAAAACGCGCGCTGCCGGCCACGGTGCCGGAAGCATCGAGCATGCGAAGTTCCAGGGTCCCGGTCGCCCACTGCCAACCGTCCGCCGCCGAAGTCTCCAGCGCGAGATTGGTCACGAGCCGATAATCCGCCCGGTCCACCGACGCGTTGACGAAGCCCGCATGGCGCACGGCGCCCTGCACTACGGTAACGAGGTTGCCGAAGGGATCGGCCTCCGTCTGCGCCGCGATGCGCAGCCGTCCGGCCAGTTCAGCGAAGTCTGCCTGCAAGCGCGCACGCCCGTGCTGCGCCGGCACGCCGATGCCGGTGACGTCCAGCACGCGCAGGTCCTGTTGCAGAGTATCGCGCTGCGTCTGCGCGCCCACCGCCCGGGCCGCCGCGCCGATGCGCACCAGCAGCGGCTCTTCGCTGCGCGCGCGGGCGATGGCGCGCGCGATGGCCCGGTCCAGGGCGGCGATCGCGTTGCGCAGGCGCTGGCCTTCGCTCACGCGGTCGAGCACCGCGAGGGCATGGTAGTCGCCCGCCTCGTCGCGCCAGACCTCGGCGATGCGCACACCCTCCAGCACGCGCTGGGTCTGTGTGTGCACCCGCCTTTCCGCCGTGCTCTCGGAGCGCTGACGCGCCACGCCGTCCTCGCTGCTCAACTCGGCGCGCGCCACATCCTCGGAGCGCTCGCTGACCTCGGTGGTGAACACCTTGGCCAACTCCGCGCGCGCGCGATCGCGCGCCTGCGCCGCGCTGGGCGCCTGTCCCTGGCCAAGCAGGTAACGTGCCTCGGGGTACTGGGCACTGCGGCCATCCAGCCAATCCGGTACGGACTCGCGTGTACCCGTGGCGCAGCCCGCAAGCAGCAGGGCGATGATCATGACGGCCTTGTTCATGGGGACCTCGTGGACAGAACGGAAGGAATCCAGTGGCGTGACACGACGGCCTTGCCGCCCTCCGCCACGTTCACGGTCAGGGTGCTGCTGTCGATCACCGCGCCGGTCGCGGAGAGCAGCTCCAATAGCAAAGTGTGCGTGCCCGCCGGAACCGGCACGCGCGTCATCTGGATCTCGCCAGGGAGGGTAAGCCAGGAGCGCGTGTCGGCGCGCTCGGTGAGCAGCCCGGCCAGGTTGACCAGCGTGCCCGCGGTCTGATTCTCCCGGCGCGCGCCTTCCGTGGCGGCGAACTTGGCCACGACCCTGGCCATGCTGCGCGCGGTGATGGCCGGCATGCGCCCGGCGAGGGTGTGCACGGCGATGGCGTTCACGTCTTCCACGGTTTCCGTGCGCGCCTTGCGCCCTGCCACCGTGACCCGCGCCGCCGCCACCGGCGACGGGCGCGGCTGATATTCCGGCAAGGCGATGCTCACCACCTGCGGGGCCTGCGGCGGCACCAGCACGGCGCGCCTTTCCCGCTTGATGGGTGCAAGGCCGTTGTGCAACAGGACGATCACCTCGCCGGCGTGTGTCGTCGGCGCCGCGCCATCGTCGCGGGCGAACGCCTCGCGGAACCTGCGGTGTTCATCATGGAGTCCGACGTGGGCGGTAAGACGCAGCAGATCGTCCTTGAGCACCGACGGCACGGCGATGGGGTAGAGTTTTCCGTGTGCCTGGTAGGCTTGGTAGGCCTTGCGGTAGCTGATGAGCGCATCGCTCGTCTCACCGCGCAGCTCATAGATGATGCCGGCGAGGTAGCGGGAAAACGGATCCGTTGCCAGCGCGCCGTCCTCGTCCTCGGCCAGTGCGCGCAGTGTGAGGTCGACCTGCAGGGCCTCCACGCGCGCGGCCTCGTGCTCGCCGAGGTCGAGATAGTTGAGCGCCGCGTAGGCGTGCAGCAAGGCGCGTTCGAACGGCTCACCCACGTAGGCGGTGGTGGCGTCGTTGATGAGAAAGCTGCCCGAGGTCTCGGTCACCGAGACGGCAGAGAGCTCATCGATGAGCTGCTTGGCCGCTTCGAAACTGGCGTTGCTCGCCCGGTGATCACCGGACAGGCGTTCGAGCATGGCCCGGTCGAGCAGGTGCAGCACCCGATCACGCGCCGGTGCGCTGCGACTGGCGTGCAGACGCAGCGCCTCGTCGTAACGCCCGGAGGCCAGTTCCGCCTCGACGCCGCTGCGCGTGGCCGACCAGGTGCTGCAACCGGCCAGCGCGAGCGTGACGAGCAGCGCCCCGGTCGCGCGGGCGAAGCGTGCACGACAATCCATGGTCAGGCCGGAGACTTCAGAACCGCATGCCCGGCTTCTGGACAACCTTCTTGATCTTCTTCTGCCCCACCCACACCTTGCGGTTGTCGGTGAGACTGATGAGGTTCATGTCCACCTGGTAGTACCGCACCGAGGTCTTGCCTTCCATGTCCATGATGGAATTGATGGCGCCGGTGAGCATGTAATCGGCACCCAGCTCCTGACCCATGGCCTTGCGGCTCGCCTCCGTCGCGTGCACGTCCTGGTCCTTGCGCTCCTCGCGAATGTCGCCGCGCTCGTCGCGCGAGGCGACGAACTCCACGCGCCCGGAGTTGATCACCGCGCGCTCGATGTCCGCCACGAAGGTGTTCACGTTCACGTGCTCGTGGCTCAGGTTGCGCACCGTGCCGACGATCACCGCGGGCGTCGCGCGGTGCCGGCGCAGGTGATTGTCGACCCAGGCGCCCTCCAGCATCTGGCCGATCATCTCCTCCGAGACCAGGCGCGAATCGGTGTCGTTCCAGTTGCCGCTGAGGTCGCGTACTTCCCCGGTGTCGATGCGGCTCACCTTGGTGGAACAGCCGGCCAGGGCGATGAACGCGGTCAGGGCGACCACGGCGAGTTGTTTGGCGTGAAGGCGAAAACTCATCACTGCTTCTCCTGAACGAAACGGTCGAACAGATTGTCGGCGTTGGCATCGAGATACTGGCGCGCGTCCTGGTTCATGTCACGGGCCGTGGCGAGGGTCGCCTTCACGGTGTTCATGTCCAGTTCGGCCAGGGAATACACCGCGCCCGTGCGCTTGTCCTTCCAGCGGGCGATGACGCGCGCGCCCGACAGGTGGAGCTGTGTGCTGTTGCGGATCTGGCTGGAGGTCTGCTGCACGCTTGTCCTGGATTCACCGGCGACGGAGGCGTTGGCGTAATCGTCGGCGGCGAGGTCCATGTAGGAGCTCAGCACACGCGCGATCTCCGCGCGTGCCCGGTTGTCGGCGGTGGCGATCTGCAGCGACGCGTCGCCCATGGCCGGGGCTTGGCCGACGCCGTGGAACAGGCGGCCGCCACGGTCGTTCAGGGCCTGGCTGCCTTCGTTCACCCAGTCCGGCGCGCCCCTCACGCCGAGGTCGCTTTCCACCACGGTTCGGCCGGAACAGGCGGCCACCAGCAGCACCGCGGGGATCAGGGTCAACCAGGTGCGCAATCGCATGACGTGTCTCCTCCTCGATGGATGTCCCTACGATACGCCTGCCGCCACGGGGGGCCAACAGCTGCCGAGAGGAGCTTGGCGAGGAGCGAGGTCCGTCACAAACCCGGGCTGTTGGCCGCCAGGGCGCGCTGCCGCGAATCACTCCGGCCCTGCTGCACCGCCGCGGCCAGCTCCACGTAGACGTGGAATTCGTCGGCCACGCGGATGAGGCCGAACAGGGTACCGTAGGGTTTGATATCGAAGTCGCTGAAGCGGAATGCCCCGGCCGCCGTGGCGCGCACCCGTTGGCCGGACAGGCGCACAGTCGCCGGCACGCGCCGCTCCAGGGTGCGGCCGCGGAGGGTCAGGGCGATGTCCACCTGCTGGGGAAAGCTGTGGTCGTTCCAGGTGACGGCCTCGTCGACGATACGCAGCACACGGGCGCGGAGGGTGGGATAGCCCACCGCATCCAGCTGACTCTCCGAGCGCAGGCGCTGGATGATGGCCTCCCGATCGTCTTCCGACAGCGAGGGAAACGGCTTCTCCACAATGCCGAGCGCGCGCAGGCGCGGCCACAGCCGCTCCACCTGGGCCGGCGCATTCACCACCAGTGCCCCCACAGGCACCGCGAGCGTGAACCGGGCGCCGTCGAGGCGGTCACCCTCGGCGACCAACTCGGCATCGTAATTTTGCGCCGTGATGAGGTGGTCGTGACCCGGCCCGACCGCATGGGTGACCACGGCGAAGTGCGTGGCTGCCGCGTCGATCTGGTAAAGCAGCGGCTCGGCGGCGCCGGGCGCGGAAACGAGCAACAGCAGCGCGGTCAGGGTCGCGCACACGCCATCAGTGAATTTTTCCGCGCGCGGTACGGCGCGTCCCGCCTGCCTGACCACAGCGTCCCTGCCTCTCCGCTCGCGCGGTCTGCCCATCAGGAGAACTGTAGAACATGGCCACATGAGTATGTGTAGCCCCGATGAAGCGCAGCGTAATCCGGTAATCCAGCCAGCTTCCCTGGGCCTGTGTTAAAGCCGATCCCGGATTCCGCCGCGCTTCATCCGGCTACATCGATCACAACATCGACTCAGGACCCGCTGCGCTGTACCACCTGGACCCCGTCCTGCACCGCTTCATCCGGATGGGTGACGACGTACTCACCGGGCGCGAGGCCTTCGAGGACTTGTACGCTCAGGCCGCCGCGCTGTCCGAGGGTCACCGCGCGGCGCTCGGCGACGCCCTCCTTCACCACAAACGCCGTCCACTCGCCGCCCTGGCGGAACACGGCGCTGGCGGGCACCTGTAGCACATCACTCGCCTCCCAGACGACGAAGCGTGCCTCAACCCGATAGCGGTCACCGAGGTCACGCCACTGCGCGCGCGGCGCGGTGATCTCGACGATGACCCAGACCCGTTGTTCTTCCACGCCCAGTGCCGAGACCTTGGTGAACGCCGCCGGTTCGATGCGGCGCACGCGCGCCTCCAGCAGGTCGCCGCCGCCCCAGCGGTCCAGCAGCACGCGCATGCCCGGGGCCAGGCGCACCGCATCGGTGGACAGCACGTCGACCGCCACCTCCAGGTCGGCCGGATCGCCGAGGGCCAGCAGGGGCGCTCCCGCGGTGACCGGGCCCGCGCTCTCGCGTTCCAAAGCGAGCACGGTGCCGTCCACCGGCGCGACCACCGGCACGCGGCCGTCGCTGGACGTCTCGTCGGCCGCCGCGAGCACGGCGCGCGCCGCCGCCAGGGAGGCGCGTGCGCGGTCGGCCGCGGTGCGCGCCTGGTCGAAATCGCTGCGTGAGATATCACCGCGCTCGTACAGCGGCCGCACCCGTCCCAACTCGGCACGAGCCAGTTCGTAGGCGGCCTCCGCCTCGGCCACCTGCGCCTCGGCCTGGGCGCGGGTACGCGGGTCGAGCGGCTGGGACAGCGCCGGATTCACGTGCACCAGCACCTCGCCGCGCTGCACCGTATCGCCCACGTCCAGGCGTATGCGCTCCAGGGTGCCGGTGACCGGCGCCGCAACCACATAGCGCTCGCGCACGCGGGTCATGCCTTCCTGCTCGATGGTGACCTGCAGGGGCCCACGGCCCACCTCAGCCAGGGACACCGGCACGGGTTCCGGTTGGAAACTCCACCACAGCAGCGCAACGACGGCGAGGGCGACGAAGATGAGGACGATGCGCTTGCGCGTGGACATCCATTACTCCCGGGTTTTGAGGACGGCGACCAGGTCCAGATGATAAAGCTTGCGCGCCATGAGCAGCGCGGAGATCACCGTCGCGACCAGCACCACCACCGCGGAAAAGCCGTAGGTGCTCGGTTCGATCACCAGCGGCACGCGGAACAGCTCCGAGGCGAAGGCCCGTGCCACCAGGGCGCAGAAGCCGTAGCCGATGGCGAAGCCCACCGGCACCGCCAAGGCGGTGAGCACCGCGAGCTCGCCGATGAGGATGTAGGCCACCTCGCCGCGGGTGAAGCCGAGCACGCGCAGGCTGGCCAGCTCGCGGCTGGTCTCGGAGAGGGTGATGCGCGCGGCGTTGTAGACCACGCCGAAGGCGATGCTGCCCGCGAGCAGGGTATTCACCAGGGCGAAGATGAGGATGGTCTCGGCCATGGTCTCGTTGAAGCTCTGGATGGCCACCTCGCGCTGACTGGTGCCGATCACCCGCGGGCGCTCGCGCAAGGCGCGGAACACCTGGGTCTGGTAGGCCGGGTCCACCGCCAGGAAGGCCCCCGAGACCACCGGGCCTTCCTGCATGAGCCGGTTGAGGGCGTCGAGGCGCATGTAGGCCGACAGGCCGATATACTCCGACACCAGCCCGGCCACCTGCACCTGGCGCACCGGCTGTGCGCCCTCCTGCACCGCCACGGTGATCCAGTCGCCCGGTCCCACCCCCAGCTTTTCCCCCAAATAATCGGTGAGCAGCAGGCCCTCGGCGGGAAACTCCACCGGTTGCAGGCGCGCGTCCAGGGTACGGTGCAGCTCGCCCGCGTTCTCGAAGCCCTGGATGCCGGTGCGATGGGTGCGATGGCCGGCGTGCAGCTCCACCGGCACCGCACGGAACGGCTCGGCGCGCAGCACCCCGGGCAGGCTCGCCAGCTCGAACACGGCCGAGCGCTCCGTGGCCTCCACGAAGGTGACCGTGAGGTCCTGGCGCTGGGCCAGGCCGAATTGCACGCCGATCATGTAGTCGATGGCGTCTTCCTGGAAATTGCCGACCATGAGGATGGCCCCGGCCATGGCGATGCCCAGCACCGACAGCAGCGACTTGCCGGGCTTGCGCTCCAGGTGGCGTAGCACCATGCGGGTAGGCTGGTCGAACAGGCGGCGCAGGCCCGCGCGCTCGAACACCGAGGCACGGTACACCGCCGGCGGCTCGGGACGCATGGCCTCGGCGGGCGGCAGGCGGCTCGCCTTGCGCACCGCGGCGAGGGCGCCCACCAGGGCCGCGGCGGCGGTGATGCCCACGGCGGTGACCACCACCTCCGGCGCCAGCACGTAATGCAGGTAAGGGAAGCGGTAAAACTGCCGGTACAGCTCGGCCAGACCGCTGCCCAGCCACGCCCCCAGCGCCACGCCAGGCAAGGCGCCCACCGCCACGATGAGCAGCACCAGCCCCACGTAGTGCACGCCGATGGCGCCGTTGTGGTAGCCGAAGGCCTTGAGCACGGCCACCTGGTCGCGCTGCTGGTCCACGGTGCGCGCGATCACCACGTTGATCAGGAACGCGGCCACGGCCAGGAAGATCACCGGCACCACGCCGGCGCTGGAGCGCAGGCCTTCGATCTCCTGCTCCAGGTATTCGTGGGAGGTCTGGTCGTCGCGGGCGATGGCACCGGTGCTGCCGTAAGGGCGCAGCAGGTCGTCGAGCCGATCGATCACCTCCTGCACCTCGGTGCCCTGCTCCAGGGTGAGCGCCACGTCGTTGAAGGCGTCCTCGGTGTCCTGCGCAGCGGACAGCGGCTCCTCGCGCATCCACAGGATGGCGTAGCGCGCATAGTCCGGAAACAGGTCGCCGGGACCGATCTGGTAGACGTATTCCGCCGACAGGCCGATGCCCACCATGGTGAGGGTGCGGCGCCGGCCGTTGATGATGGCGCTCAGCTGGTCACCGGGCTGGAACCCGTGCGCCTCGGCGAAGGGCTCGCTGACCACCACCTCGTCGGAGGCCCACGGCTCGGGCAGGCGGCCGCTGCGCACGTAGAGGCGGTTGAGCCGCGACTCGCCTTGGTCCGGGATGGACACCATGAGCCCGCGGATGGGGTCGTCGAAGCCCGCCACCTCCAGGTTGGCCAGGGCGACGGTGCGGGTCTCCACCACGGCCACCCCCGGGATCTCGGCGATGCGCTCCTCCAGGCGCTTGGGCGCACGCTTCAGGGTGGCGAACACCTCGGCGAAGCGCGACTCCCGGTAGAACGACGCCTGGGTAAGCTCCAGGGAATCGATGGTGCTGTAGGAGATGATCCAGGTGGCCACGCCGCCCGCGATCACCATGGCGATGGCGAGGGCCTGACCGCGCAGATGCCACAGGTCGCGCAGCAGCTTGCGCGTCAGGGCGCGCGGGGTCACCAGGACAGCTCCGCGGGCGGCGCGCGGTGTTCGTTCTCCTCCACGCCGGTGATGCGGCCGTCGGACAGGTGGATGACCCGATGGGCCATGGCGGCGATGGCAGCGTTATGGGTGATCACCACCGTGGTGGTACCCAGTTCCTGGTTCACCCACGCCAGGGCCTCCAGCACCACGATGCCGGTCTTCGAGTCCAGTGCCCCGGTGGGCTCGTCGCACAGCAGCACCGCGGGTCGCTTGGCGATGGCGCGGGCGATGGCCACGCGCTGCTGCTCACCGCCTGAGAGCTGGGCCGGGAAGTGGTCCAGGCGCTGCTTCAGTCCCACCAGCGCGAGGGCGTCCTCGGGGCTCATGGGCGTGCGGGCGATCTCGGTGACAATGGCCACGTTCTCGCGCGCGGTGAGGCTGGGGATGAGGTTGTAGAACTGGAACACGAAGCCTACGAAGTGGCGGCGGTACTCCGTGAGTTCGGCATCCGAGGCATGGGTCAGTTCCTGCTTGCCGTAGAACACCCGGCCGTCGGTGGCCGTATCCAGGCCGCCGAGGATGTTCAGCAGGGTGGACTTGCCCCCGCCCGAGGCCCCCAGCAGCACCACGAACTCGCCGCTATAGAAGGTCACGTCCACCCCGCGCAGGGCATGGATGGCCACCTCGCCCACACGGTAGATCTTGGTCAGTCCCTCGGTGCGGAAAACCGCTTCGCGCTCAGCCATGGGTGCCTCATTGATGCCTGCGCGAATGCTAACAGCACACGCGCACCGGGGCACGCCGCAGCGGCCGGGTGTTTTCGTGCGTGGGAGCGAGCTTCCGCTCGCGATTTCCGGGCGACGGCCTCCTGGGGGTTGTGGCGAGCAGAAGCTCGCTCCCACAAACCGGGGGGCACAGTGGCGGGCGGTCTCAGGCTGCGGCGGTTTTCACGCGCCGCGCAACGCCTCCATTTCCCAGAGCCCGGGGTAACGGGTGACGAAGCCGGTCTCCGCGACCTGCAGCGTCGCGGCATAACCGATGCCCGGGGCGCGATAGTCGTAGGCGTCGGGCCCGACGCGCTGGTAGTGCTGTTCCAGGCGCATCAAGCCGCCATCCGGGATGTCCAGCCAGGCGGCCGGTGCGTCTGCCGCCTCCCCCACGGCCAGATCGAGGCGACGCAGCGGGATGAGGTTGGTGGCTGGGGTAAAGTTCAGATCCAGATCGACGCAGCCGGCGCCGACCGGCTGCTCGATGCCGTTCAGCTGCCAGCGCCCGTCCGCCAGGGCCACCATGCGCAGGTCCAGGGTGCGCGTCCCGAGGCAACCGGTCACGCGGCCACAGCGGGTCAGCCAAGGGACCTCGCCCGACACCTCGTAGCTGAGCCAGCACGGCATGCCGGCCAGCACCAGGACCGCCGTACCTTTGAGGCACCAGCCCTTGGCAGTCAGCCACAAGCCGCAGGCATCGTGACCCGGCATGTCCAGCCGGCGCCATACCAGCAGATACGCCGGACCGTTGCCGTCCTCAGCCATAGGGTTCATGGCTGCGGGGCGCCTGGGGAACCTGCTCGTCCAGGGACTTGCGATAGCGCAGGCAGCCACTCAGGAATTCAGGCCAATCAGGCACGATGGGCAAAGGATCGGTCTTCTCCGGCAACAAACCCCAGAGCTGCGGGTGGTGCCAGCACAGTTCATGCCTGCTGCTGTCGCGGTGGGCGCGGACCCCGGCCCGCAGCTTCTTTACCTCCGCAATCAACTGTTCCCGCGTCATGGCCTCCAGGTCTTCGTCCATGTGCTCCCCCTCATTCGTCGCCCGGCCGGGCTGCCTTGAGCGTAGTGAAGCGGGACCCCGGCGTTTGATCATGTTTGCGCGAATTGTTATTGTACAAAACTGTTCGAGCCAGCCAGGGGCCGGAAAGGGAACATGAGCATGGTGCAGCATCCGGCCACGCCGCCCGAGGCGGAAGCACCGACGCCGGTGTCGCGCGAGCAGACCTTGCGCACCGTGGTGCAGTACCTGCGTGTAATTTTCCGTTCCATCCAGGAGCACTCGCGCTGGGTGGAAAAGCAGTGCGGCGTGAGCGCCGCGCAGCTGTGGGCCATGTGGGAGCTGTTCGCCGAGCCGGGCCTGCCCGTCTCCCGGCTGTCTCGGGCCCTGTCAGTGCATCAGTCCACCGCCAGCAACATGCTGGACAAGCTGGAGAAAAAAGGACTGGTGCGCCGCGAGCGCAGCGGCCCCGACCAGCGCGTGGTGCGCCTGTTCCTCACCCCGGAAGGGGTCTCCTTGCTCGCCCAGGCACCGCGGCCGGCACAGGGCGCCTTGACCGACGCCCTGCAACAACTGCCGGACCAGACGACCCGGGATCTCGAGGCCGGGCTGGCCGCCCTGCTGGCGGTCATGCGGGTGAAGGACGAGAAGGCCGCCATGCATCCCTTGTCGGAGCCCTAGGGAAGCTCTGAACAAAGCCATCCTGGCTTTCTCATGCGGCACACCCATGTGCTGCGGGAAACGCCGATTAAATCAGCGTTTCCCTGGCCGGCCACCGGCGGGGCGGAGATATCCGCCCACACCAACCCGGCTGTGCGCGTCGAGCCGATCCTCGGCGTCCGTGCCTGCCCGCCGGTTTCGGCGGCGCCCAGTGCGCCACCGGCACGCGCGCCTGCGCCTGCCCACAAGAAGGAGGATCCATGCCCAGTCCAATGATGTTCTTCTGCACGCCCCAAAAGGCCTACATGCTCACCGACGCCTGCCGCACCTTGCGCAGCCGCCCCATGGGCAAGACGCCGGGCGGTGTGAATGCACGCCCGCAGGTGTGCGAACAATGCACCCTCGCCAGCCGCGTGGATGCCCGCAAGGTCCCCACGGTCACCCTCGCAGCGTTCCTGGACGGCCGCATGCCCGCCGCCGAGGGGAACTGAAAGTGCCGTCCTTCTCGCCTTATCGCGTCCGGGAGCCGGCAGCGTGCGCGGAAAATCCGGGGGTTTTCAGGGTATTCACCGCACGCACACTGGAGCAGATCCCGCAGCTGGCCGGCCTGCCGGACGAGCTGCGCTTCGCCATGCGCGTGGTGGCGCAGGTGCTCCCGTTCCGCGTCAACCGGTATGTCATCGACGAACTGATCGACTGGTCGCGAGTGCCCGACGACCCCATCTTCCAGCTCACCTTTCCGCAGCCGGGCATGCTCAGGCCGGACGACTTCGTGCGCATGGCGGACCTGCTCCGTCGGGGTGCCGATGCCGAGGCCGTGAGCGCCCTCGCCCGCGAACTGCGCGAGCGCCTGAACCCCCATCCCGCGGGCCAGCAGTCGCTCAACGTGCCGCGCCTCGACAACGAGCCGCTGGCGGGCATGCAGCACAAGTATCGCGAGACCGTGCTGTTCTTCCCGAGCCAGGGCCAGACCTGCCATTCCTACTGCACGTTCTGCTTCCGCTGGGCGCAGTTCGTGGGCGACAAGGCCCTGCGTTTCTCGGCCCACGAGGCGGACCGGTTGCACGCCTATCTGGCACGCCACCCGCAGGTATCGGACCTGCTGGTGACCGGTGGCGATCCGCTGGTGATGAAGGCGCGCACCCTCGCCGATTATCTGCTACCGCTTCGCCAGCCGCAGTTCGAACACGTGCAGAACCTGCGCATCGGCACCAAGGCGTTGTCGTTCTGGCCCCACCGTTTCGTCAGCGATCCGGATGCCGACGATCTGCTGCGCGTGTTCGAACGTCTCGTTGCCGCGGGTAAGCACGTGGCCATCATGGCCCACTACAACCACTGGCAGGAACTGGAAACAGCCACCGCGCGCGAGGCACTGCGGCGCGTACGCGACACGGGCGTGGTGATCCGCACCCAGTCGCCGCTCGTCGCCCACATCAACGACAGCGCCGACGTGTGGGCGCGTCTGTGGCGCACCCAGGTGCGCCTCGGCCTGGTGCCTTACTACATGTTCGTGGAACGCGACACCGGCGCGCAGCACTACTTCGAAGTGCCACTGGCTCGCGCGGCCGGGATCTACCGCGACGCCATCCGGCGTGTCTCCGGCCTGGCCCGTACCGCGCGTGGACCGTCCATGAGCGCCGGACCCGGCAAGGTGGAGATCCAGGGCATTTCGGAAGTAGCCGGCGAACAGGTATTCCAGCTGCGCTTTCTGCAGGGCCGCAATCCCGACTGGGTGCAGCGTCCGTTCTACGCGCGCTTCGATCCCACAGCCACTTGGTTCGACCAGTTGCGCCCGGCGTTCGGTGAAGCGCGTTTCTTTTTCGAGGACGAATACGAGGCCATGCAGGCAGCGGCCAGCGCCGCGTAGACACACCGAAACAGGTTTCACCGGCGTCACGCGAGCCGCCACGCCGCGCATCGCGGCGCCCGACAAGGAGCCACGCGTGCAGGACCAGCAACAACCAACGGCACCGGCACGGCCGGTCATCTTCGGCGAAGTGCTTTTCGACCATCTCCCGGACGGACGGGCCGTGCTCGGTGGTGCGCCCTTCAACGTGGCCTGGCACCTCCAGGGCCTCGGGCTCCGCCCGCTCCTGGTGAGCCGCATCGGCGACGATGCGCAAGGCGAACAGGTGCTGGCCACGATGCAGGCCTGGGGCATGGATACCGTCGGTGTCCAGCGCGACCCGCAGCGCCCCACCGGTGCGGTGCAGGTGACCCTGGAAAACGGCATTCCGGGTTTTCACATCCTGCCGGATCAGGCCTACGACCACATCGACCCTGCAGAAGCCACCCGCGTGTGTCTGGCCGCCCCCGCACCGCACCTCCTCTATCACGGCACCCTGGCCGTGCGCAGTAAAACCAGCAAAGACGCCTTGACCGGTCTGCGCGCCCTGGGCTTGCCCGCTTTTATTGACGTGAACCTGCGTTCGCCCTGGTGGGAGCGCCAACAGGTACTCGGCCTGCTGCGCGGCGCGCGTTGGCTGAAGCTGAGCGGTGACGAGCTGGATGCGCTCGGTGACGAGCGCGAGGCCCTGTCCACCAAGGCACACGTCATGCGTGCGCGCTATGGCCTGGACCTGTTGGTCGTCACCGAAGGCGAAGCCGGCGCGCAGGTGTTCACACCGCACGGCCGATGTACCCAGGCCGCCGTTCCTGCCGAACCTCTCGCAGACACCATCGGCGCCGGCGATGCGTTCTCCGCCGTCTGCCTGCTCGGGATCATCCGGGGCTGGCCGATCACCGATACGGTGGCCCGGGCCGCGGAGCTGGCGGCCCGGATCTGCATGCGTCCGGGCGCCACCCATGCGGACCCCGGCCTGTACGCCGATCTGCTCACGAGGTGGGCGGCATGAGCGGCGGGCTGTATGTGGTGCTGGTCAGCATCCACGGGCTGATCCGCGGCCGTGACCTGGAACTGGGCCGCGATGCGGACACCGGCGGCCAAACGCGCTACGTGGTGGAGCTGGCGCGCGCCCTCGCGGCACATCCGGCCATCGATCGCGTAGACCTGCTCACCCGGCGCGTTCTCGACCCGAAGGTTTCACCCGACTACGCCGAGCCCGAGGAAATCCTCGCCCCCGGCGCGCGCATCGTGCGCCTCGCCTGCGGTCCGCGCCGCTACCTGCGCAAGGAAGTGTTGTGGCCCTACCTGGACAGCTTCACCGATGCAGCGCTGCAACACGTACGCCGGGTCGGCCGCGTGCCCGATTGGGTGCACAGCCATTACGCCGACGCCGGCTACGTGGGCGCACGCCTTTCCGCCCTGCTCGGCGTGCCGCTCATTCACACCGGCCATTCCCTCGGTCGCGTGAAGCGCAGCCGCCTGCTCGATCAAGGCCAGAAACAGACGGCCATCGAGGCGCACTACAACCTGAGCCAACGTATCGAGGCCGAGGAAATCGCCCTCGACAGTGCGGCGCGCGTCGTGGCTTCCACCTCTCAGGAAGTGGCCGAGCAATACAGCCTCTACGAGAATTACCAGCCCAAGCGCATGGTGGTCATCCCGCCGGGCACCGACATCGGACGCTTCCGCCCGCCGACACGCCACGATCCCGAACCGCCCATCCAACGTGAGCTGGAACGCTTCCTGCGCGAACCGCGCAAGCCCATGATCCTCGCGGTGTCGCGTGCGGACCCGCGCAAGAACATAGCTACACTGCTCAGTGCCTACGGGGAGAGCGAGGAACTGCGAGCCCGTGCCAACCTGGTTCTGGTTGCGGGTAACCGCGATGACCTCGCCCATCTGGAACGCGGCCCGCGCGAGGTGCTCACCCAAGTGCTGACGCTGGTGGACCGCTACGATCTCTACGGACACGTGGCCTATCCAAAACGCCATCAGCCCGAAGACGTGCCCGACCTCTACCGCCTCGCCGCGCGCAGCCGCGGCGTGTTCGTCAACCCGGCCCTCACCGAACCCTTCGGCCTGACCCTCATCGAAGCGGCGGCCAGCGGTCTGCCGGTGGTCGCCACCTGCGACGGCGGGCCGAGCGAAATCCTGCAAAATTGCCGCCACGGCCTGCTGGTCGACCCGCTGGATCGCGACGCCATGATCAAGGCGCTGCTTACCGCCCTCGGCGATCGGGAACGTTGGTCGCGCTGGTCACGCCAGGGCCAACGCGGCGCGCAGGCCCACTATTCCTGGAGCGGACACGTGCACCGCTACGTGCAGATGGTGCAGAAAATGCTGGACAAGCCCAGGCCCGCCGCGCGCCCGCACAGCGCCGGCGCACGTACCCCCGACCCGGGCACCATGCAGTGGTCCGGCAGCGCCTCCGGCCTGCACCAGCGCGGCCGCAGCCGTCTGCCCACCGTCGATCGCTTCCTCCTGTGCGACATCGACAACACCCTCATCGGCGACGCCGACGGCCTCGCCGCCTTGCTCGATCGCCTGCACAGCGCCGGTCCACGGGTCGGCTTCGGTGTGGCCACGGGCCGGCGCCTGGAGAGCGCTCTGGAAGCCCTCGAGGAGTGGGAGGTGCCCATGCCCGACGTGCTCATCACCGGGGTTGGCGCCGAAATCCACTACGGCAACGGTCTGGTGGAAGACACGGGCTGGCGACGTCATATCGACTACCGCTGGAACCCCGAGGGCCTGCGTGCCGCCATGGGCGAACTGCCGGGTCTGCGTATCCAACCCCGTGAGGAACAGCGCCGCCACAAGCTCAGCTATTTCCTCGACCCTGACGAAGCCCCGACCCTACGCGCGATCCGGCGCCACCTGCGCCACCACGACCTGCATGCCAATCTGATCTACTCCCACGGCGCCTATCTCGACCTGCTGCCTCTGCGCGCCTCCAAGGGCCTCGCCATGCGCTACATGGGCGGCAAGTGGGGCCTGTCGCCGGAGCGCTTTTTGGTGGCGGGCGACTCCGGTAACGACGGCGAGATGCTGTGCGGCAACACCCTCGGCGTGGTGGTGGGCAATTACAGCAGCGAGCTCGAGCGCCTGCGCGGCCGGCCGCGTATCTACTTCGCCCGCGGCCGCTGCGCCCGCGGTGTGCTCGAAGGCATCGAACACTACGATTTTTTCGGTGCCATCCGGGCCCCGGAAGAGGACGAAGACGATGCCGAATGCGCCGCATCATTGCGCAAGAAGGCCCTCTAAGCCGCGCCGTCCCTCGTCGTAGGTCACGTTGGCGCGCAGCGCCTACGTGACAGCCGTGGCCTGAAGAATGTCACGTAGCTTCGCAACGTGACCTGCGCAACCGGCAACAAAGATGACAGGTGTGAGTGCCGTAGGTCTCGTTGGCGCGCAGCGCCTACGTGACAACACGGCCCGATGAATGTCACGTAGCGCCGCAACGTGGCCTACGCAACGGCAACAGAGATGACAGGTGTGAGTGCCGTAGGTCACGTTGGCGCACAGCGCCTACGTGACAGCCGCGGCCTGAAGAATGTCACGCTGCTTCACGTGACTCACCACCGCCACAAGTATCCGACGAGGATTGTCATGATCGAAGCATTGACCGACGTACTGCGCGAGCACCGTGATGCCGTGCACCTGTTACTGCGCCGCTTCCTGCGTCTGGAGCGCCCTTTCCTGCTGCGCCCGGAACTGCTCGACGGCCTGCGCGAGTTCTGCGCTACGCCGGAAGGCACAGGACTCGAGCACAGCGCACTGGTGCGCCTCATCACCAGCACGCAGGAAGCCGTGCTGGAGGCCCCCTGGGTATTGCTGGCCGTGCGCCCTTCCCGGGCGCGCTGGAACTACCTGCGTTTCAATGCAGACACCATGACCCACGAGGAGATCTCCGTTTCGGAGTTCCTCGCCTTCCAGGAGCGCCTCGTGGGTGAACGCGGCGCGTCCGCGGACTGGATGCTGGAGCTGGACGTGGGCCCCTTCAACCGCGATTTCCCCCGTCTGCAGGAGGCGCGCTCCATCGGCCGCGGTGTGGAGTTTCTGAACCGCCGGCTATCCAACACCCTGTTCCATTCTGTCGGCAGTGGCGATCGGCTGTTGCTCGATTTCCTGCGCGTGCACAAGGTGCAGGGCATGCAGCTCATGCTTAACGAGCGGCTCACCGATGTGCCGTCGCTACGCCAGGCATTGCGCCGCGCCGACGAATACCTGGCAAGCCAGCCGGAAGACGCGGGCTGGCCGGAAGTGGAAAAAGCGCTGCGTTACCTGGGCTTCGAACCTGGCTGGGGCAACACCGTGGCGCGCATGCGCGACACGCTGGCCTTGCTCTCCGACATCCTCGAAGCCCCGGAGCCCGCGGCCGTGGAGCGCTTCCTCGGCCGCATTCCCATGATGTTCAACGTGGTGATCCTCTCGCCGCACGGATTCTTCGGCCAGTCCAACGTGCTGGGCCTGCCCGACACCGGTGGCCAAGTGGTCTACATCCTCGATCAGGTCCGCGCCCTGGAACGGGAGATGCGTGCACGCCTTGCCGATCAGGGCATCGACATCGAACCGCAGATCCTGGTGGTCACGCGTCTCATCCCCGAGGCGCGCGGCACCACCTGCGATCAGCGCATCGAAACCATCGCCGGCACGCAACACGCACGCATCCTGCGCGTGCCGTTTCGCACCGAGAGCGGCGAGGTGCTGCCGCAGTGGATCTCGCGCTTCGAGGTCTGGCCCTTCCTGGAGCGCTTCGCCATGGATGCCGAGACCGAGGTGCTGGCCGAGCTCGGCATGCGTCCGGATCTCATCATTGGCAATTACTCCGACGGCAATCTGGTGGCGACACTCATGGCCGGCCGGCTGCGTGTCACGCAATGCAACATCGCCCACGCGCTGGAAAAGACCAAATACCTGTATTCCGATCTGTACTGGCGCGACAACGAGCCTCAGTACCACTTCTCTTGCCAGTTCACCGCCGACCTCATCAGCATGAATGCGGCGGACTTCATCATCACCAGCACCTACCAGGAGATTGCCGGCAGTCACGACACGGTCGGTCAATATGAAAGCTACGGCGCCTTCACCATGCCGAGCCTGTACCGCGTGGTGAACGGCGTCGACGTATTCGACCCGCGCTTCAACATCGTTTCACCCGGCGCCGATGCGGACATCTATTTTCCCTATTACGAATCCACGCGGCGCAGCGCAGGGCTCGCAGACGAAGTCGCCGCACTCATTTACGGCGAGCCCGGTCCCACGGCGCGCGGCCAGCTTGCCGAACGCGGTCGTCCCCTGCTGTTCACCATGGCACGCCTCGACCGCATCAAGAACGTCACCGGGCTGGTGCAGTGGTACGCGGAGTGCCCCGAGTTGCGTGCGAAGGCCGACCTGCTGGTCGTGGCGGGCTACGTGGATGCCGCGCACTCGCAGGACCGGGAGGAGCAGGAGCAGATCGCTCAGATGCACCAACTGATGGACGCGCACGGCCTGGATGGGCAGGTGCGTTGGCTGGGCGTACAGCTGGACAAGACCCTGGTGGGTGAGCTGTACCGGTGCGTGGCGGATCGCCGTGGCGTATTCGTGCAGCCTGCGCTGTTCGAGGCCTTCGGCCTCACCGTCATCGAGGCCATGACCTCCGGCCTGCCTACCTTCGCCACGCAGTACGGCGGCCCGCTGGAAATCATCGAAGACGGCCGCTCCGGCTTTCACCTGGATCCCAACGACGGCGCCAAAAGCGCCGCAGCCATCGCCGAATTCCTGACCCGCTCCGAACAAGACCCGTCGCAATGGACACGCCTATCGGAGGCCGCCGTGCGCCGGGTGCAGAGCCGTTACACCTGGACCCTGTACGCCGAACGCCTCATGACCTTGTCGCGCGTGTACGGCTTCTGGAAATACGTCACCAACCTGGAACGCGCCGAACTGCGCCGCTACCTGGAGATGTTCTACGGCCTGGAATTCCGCCGCCTGGCCTCCAGCCTACCGGCCTGACAGGTGTTACTCCCCGCGGTACCGTTCGCGCCGACCGTTGGGATTTCTGCCAGTAGGAGCGGCCTCAGGCTGCGATTCCATGACAAGAACACCCACCCCCCGCCTTCAGTTGCGCGAAAGGAGCGTAGCGACTGGAGCGTCAACTGGAAGCAATAGTTAGGGGTATTCATATTGATGCGTCCTCGAATTCCACGAGCTTCCAACACTCCCCGATTTTCTGGAACCGATAGATGAGCAGGTTTCCTGTGTCCGGCTTCTGCAGTTGGACGGTTCTTCGATCCAATGCTGGAGTCTTGATCACCTCTTCAAACGGAACCTTCGTCTGATCTGCCTTCGAAGGGAATACGGGCGCCGCTCCCTCTTTCACATCGCTTTTCGAAAGCGGCTTATCGACGACTTTTGGTTCTGGATCGGCTCCCGCATCCACAAAAGAACGCTTTAACGGATAGATGATGTTCTCTTCTTGAAATGCTCGATTGGCCTCGAACCGAGCCAGAAAACCATCAAACGCCTGGATACACCCTGGCGCCGCCGTGCTCAACCCCGGAGCGATGCAGAACAAAAGGAAGAACCACCGCATGCTTTGATACCCCTAACGCCTGAAGGTAAGCTGCGCGCTACGCCAGCGCCTTCACATCTGAACTGCTATACGAGTTCTCACTAGCTGCTGGGCGCCTGAACTACCTGCGCGTCAGCTTCACCGCGTTCGTTAGCCCGCGCTCGCAGGCATAGCTGATCCAGCTGGACAGACGGAATGCAAGTAGCAGTCGCGGCATTGTGGGTTACGCGGTCGGCACCAGGCACGACCAACTTCCCAGGCCGGAAAATCCAAGATGCCCGGAAACTCTGGGTTGAGAGCCCGCGCGGTGTAAATGATCTCCTCTAAGGAAGCGTCTTCTGGGACCAGGCCGAGGCGGGTAAAGACCCGGCGCACATGGACATCGGCTGAAATGTCGATCGAGTAGTGATCTGCGAGTGGAATCTTGAAGTCCCTCGCAAGAATGTTTGCTGCCATCGTGGCGATCTTCGGACCGACGCCACGAAGCCTCAGAAACCGGAGCACCACCTCAGCGCTGGCAGGCTTGTGCCGCCACATGCGAGCAGCATCGCCATCATAGTCGAGGGCGATGTGCTGGACAGCCGCGTGGAAGTTTCGGCTCATCTCCTCGGGGAAGCGGTGAAGTGGCTCCGGCCTCGAAAGGAGGTCACGGACGTTGTCCAAAGACAGAGCTTCAAGTAATGAAAATGAAAATCCGCCGAGCTTCTGGGAAACTCTGTGCGGTATCAGCCATGCCCGCTCGGCTTTGATCTGACGATCCATGACGCACGCCAATACAAATGCGTGCGGATGGCCCTCCAAGTCGTTGAGCAGCGCATCGGCTTCCGGTTCACTCGTA
The DNA here is from genome assembly GCA_023228645.1 of Gammaproteobacteria bacterium. Classification (GTDB taxonomy): domain Bacteria; phylum Pseudomonadota; class Gammaproteobacteria; order Thiohalomonadales; family Thiohalomonadaceae; genus JALOAT01. The sequence continues at coordinate 51,926 of JALOAT010000024.1, forward strand.
AACTCGACGTGAGCCGGTTTAGACGCAAAGAGCGCCTTACCGCGGCCAACGAGAACCGTTCCGATTCTACTACCACTCATGTTCGGGGCACCATGCGATCACCTCGCGCGGGCTAACGCCAGCGCTCAACCGCGCGAGGGACGAGCGTCGGTTGGAGCGCCTTGTTGGGCGTGATTTGCGATATACGATGGTTCGGCATGGAGCCTAATACCTAGCGCTGCCACCACCTTGAGGATCGTGTCGAAGCTGGGGGACCTTTCACCGGAAAGCGCTTTGTAAAGACTTTCCCGTGACACGCCTGCATCACGTGCGACTTGAGACATACCTTTGGCACGCGCAATGTCGCCAAGAGCTTTAGCTATAAACGCGGCATCACCGTCCGCCTCTTCCAGGCATGCCTCTAGGTAAGCTGCCATTTCTTCGGGAGTACGCAGATGCTCGGCTACGTCGTAGCGGGAAGTTGCTGTCTTTTTCATGGGGGAGTTCCTACAGATTACGAGCAAGCCGTAGAGCGATCTTGATGTCCCTTGACTGGCTGCCTTTGTCACCACCAGCCAACAAGATCACCAGCTCTCTTCCTTGCTGTTTGTAGTAGACCCGGTAGCCGGGGCCATAGTGGATTCGCAATTCAGAGACGCCTTCTCCGACGGGCTCGGCGTCTCCCGCATGTCCCGCCGCCAAACGTTCAACTCTCGCGAGAACACGGGCACGAGCCCGAATGTCCCGTAGGCCGTCGAGCCACCTGGCATAGACATCCGTCTTGCGAATCTCCATCATGGGCATACTGTAGCCGCCCGGCTACACCCCGTCAACGTCCCCCACGAGCCTCCGCGGTAGGGACGCCGGTTACCCGGCGCCCCCCGCCCAGACCCGGACGTGCAGTATTCCCGCATCCGGTTCCTCGGTTGTACTCGCACTCGCGCAAAGCGAGTCCCTCATGCAAACACCCTC
>JALOAT010000086.1 GCA_023228645.1 Gammaproteobacteria bacterium
CTTCGCGGACGTGTGCGCCGACGTGAAACTGCCCGTGACGGAACAGGTCGCCGCCCAGTGCCTGTCCCTGCCCATCTACCCCGAGCTCAGCAACGCCCAGGTAGACGAAGTCCTCGCGGTCATCGCCAAGGCGATCAAATAGCTACTCCGGGATAAACGCGGAGGTCGCGGAGGCGCGGAGATCGCGGAGGACGAGAATGCCCATGGTGTTTTCTCCGCGTCCTCCGCGCCCTCTGCGTTCTCCGCGTCGAACCATGACGACGAAGAACATCATGATCATCGCCGGTGAGGCCTCCGGCGACGCGCGTGCGGCGGGGTTGGTGCGGGCGGTGAAGCGCCAGGATCCGTCAGTGCGCTTCTTCGGCATCGGCGGCGATCACCTGCGCGCAGAAGGCGTGGAGACGATGGTGGATTCGCGCGTCATGGCCGTGGTGGGCCTGTTCGAGGTGCTGGCGCACTTCAGAACCATCTACGGTGCCTTGCAGCTCATGCGCCGCAAGCTGCGCGAGGAACGGCCCGATCTGCTCATCCTGGTCGACTATCCCGATTTCAATCTGCGTCTGGCGAAGACGGCGAAGGCGCTCGGCATCAAGGTGCTGTACTACATCAGCCCGCAAGTGTGGGCTTGGCGCCAGAAACGCGTGTACACCATCAAGGGACGCATCGACCACATGGCCGTGGTGTTTCCCTTCGAGGTGCCGTTCTACGAAAAGGCCGGCGTACCGGTCACCTTCGTCGGCCATCCGCTGGTGGAGGAAGTACCGCACGGCCTGGAGCGCGAAACGGCGTGCCGCCAGCTCGGGCTCGATCCCGCACGCAAGGTGCTGGGGCTGTTCCCGGGCAGCCGCCGCAGCGAGATCACGCGCCTGCTGCCGGTGCTGCTCGACGCCGCCGCGAAGCTGCACCGCGACCACCCGGATCTGCAATTCGTGCTGCCACGCGCCTCCACCCTGTCGGAGGCCGATTTCGCCCCCTATTTCGCGGGCCGCGACCTGCCCGTGACTCAGGTGGAGGGGCGCGCCTACGAGGTGATGGCCGCCTGTGATGCCATCGTCAGTGCCTCGGGTACGGCCACCCTGGAAATCGCCCTCATGCAGGTGCCGCTGGTGGTGATCTACCGTATCGCACCGCTCAGTTATCGGATCATGCGCCGGCTCGTCCGCGTGGATCACATCGGCCTGTGCAACATCGTGGCGGGCGAGCGCATCGCCCCGGAACTGATCCAGGACGCCGCGACGCCCGATAACGTCGCTGCCGAGGCGGAGGCCCTGCTGTTCGACGAGGCGCGCAATCGCGCCACGCGCGAGCGGCTGGCGGTGATGCGGCAACGGCTTGGCGCCAGCGGGGATTCCGCCGGCGTGGGTGCCCTCGCGCTGGCAATACTCCACTCACCGGCAAGCTGATCGGTTTTTGATGCCAAATACCCTCATGTTTGGCATGCTAGCGCATCAAATTTCCACTGAGGAGAAGAACAATGTCATTGATTGGCCGGCTGCTTTCTGCCGCCGCTATTGCGCTGCTTCCGTCTGCTGCCTGGGCCAGCAACGGCGGTTCAGCCATCGATTTCACCACCAGTGCGTTTGGCATTGCGGCCGTGGTGATTTTCGTCCTCGCCTACGCGGCCGTGATCGCCGAGGAATTCCTGCACCTGCGCAAGTCCAAGCCGGTCATGATTGCTGCGGGGGTCATCTGGATCCTGGTGGCCATTGCCTATGCCACACACGGCGACATGGAGACGGCCGGCAACGCGGTACGACATAACATCCTGGAATATGCCGAGCTATTCCTGTTCCTGCTGGCGGCCATGACCTACATCAACACCATGAGCGAGCGCAACGTGTTCGAAGCGCTGCGCGCCTGGCTGGTCTCCCGCGGCTTCACCCTGCGCACCATCTTCTGGCTCACCGGCCTGCTCGCCTTCTTCATCTCACCGGTGGCCGACAACCTCACCACTGCCCTGCTGATGGCCGCCGTGGTGCTGGCCGTGGGCGGCAGCAACACCACTTTCGTGATCGTGGCCTGCATCAACATCGTGGTCGCCGCCAACGCCGGCGGTGCCTTCAGTCCCTTCGGCGATATCACCACGCTGATGGTGTGGCAGAAGGGCATCGTGCAATTCCAAGAGTTCTTTGCCCTGTTCATCCCCTCCCTGGTGAACTGGCTGGTGCCCGCCCTGTTCATGTCCTTCGCGGTACCCAAGGCGCGGCCCGAACCGCTGCGCGAGGAAGTCCGCGTCAAGTACGGCGGTTTCGTCGTCATCGGCCTGTTCGGCCTCACCCTGGTGCTGGCCGTATCGGGTCACAATTACCTGCATCTGCCGCCGGTGCTCGGCATGATGACCGGTCTGGGCCTGCTCAAGATCTATGGCTATTTCATTCGTCGCCATGAACTCTATGAGCCCAACGGCTCCATCAAGGGCCCCGAGCAACTGGAGCTCGGCGAACTTGCGCCGTTGGTGAAGCCGCGCTTCAAGACCTTCGACGTATTCATCAGCATGAAGCGTGCAGAATGGGACACGCTGATGTTCTTCTACGGCGTGGTGCTGTGCGTGGGCGGTCTCGGCACCCTGGGCTACCTGGCGCTGGTCTCGGAAGCCATGTACCTCGGCCTCGGCGCCACTACGGCCAATATCCTGGTGGGCATCATCTCGGCGGTGGTGGACAACATCCCGGTGATGTTCGCCGTGCTCACCATGAACCCGGATATGTCCCACGGCCAGTGGCTGCTGGTCACCCTGACTGCGGGCGTGGGCGGTTCCCTGCTGTCCATCGGTTCGGCGGCGGGCGTAGCCCTCATGGGCCAGGCGCGCGGCATTTACACCTTCTTCGCGCACCTGAAGTGGAGCTGGGCCATTGCGCTTGGCTACGCCGCGAGCATCTGGGTGCATTTCCTCATCAATGCCAACACGATGTAATCGCTGCGCGCTCCCGCCGGCGTTTCATCCACGACAGGGCTCCTGCCTCCGGGCAGGGGCCCTTTTTTTATTGGCCTTCGGGGGAAGTCACGAGCTTCGCAACGGTGCGGGTCATTGGCGCATAGGCAGCCACGTGACAGCACGGGCTGGGGAATGGCGCGTAGCTTCGCAACGTGATCTACTCCATTCGTCGAAGCGGCCACAGGGAGTCAGGCGATGTTGTCGGCCTTGTCGGCGGTTTCGCCAAGCAGTTGTTGCGCAAATTCCTTGGCCGGCACCGGCCGCCCGAACAGCCAGCCCTGCGCCAGCTTGCAACCGTGGGCGAGCAGGAAATCCCGTTGAGCCTCGGTCTCCACGCCTTCCGCCGTCACGCGCAACTGGAGGTTTTCGGCCAACGCGATCACTGCACGCACAATGGCGGCGTCGTTGGCGTCGGTGGCGATGTCGTGCACGAACGACTTGTCCACTTTAAGGTTGTCGAGTGGAAACCTTTTGAGATAACCAAGCGAGGAATAGCCCGTACCGAAATCGTCGATGGCGAGTTCCACGCCCAAAGCCTGCAGCCCATCGAGGGTGGCCGTGGCCCGCTCCGGTTCTTTCATCAACTGGCTTTCGGTTATCTCCAGTTCCAGGCAACCTGACTCGATGCCTGTCTCCTGCAATATCTTCTGCACCGTGCTGACCAGGTCTCCACGCTGCACCTGCACACCGGAAATGTTCACGGAAACGCGCTTGAGCCCGAGCCCCTGATTCCGCCAGCTGACGAACTGCTGACAGGCCTCCCGGAGCACCCATTCGCCGATGGGGACGATGAGCCCGGTATCCTCGGCCAGCGGGATAAAGCGGTCGGGAGCGACCAGACCGTATTCCGGATGGCGCCAGCGCAACAGGGTCTCGGCGCCGACGATGCGTCCCGAGGTCATGTCCACCAGCGGCTGGTAGAACACACAAATCTCGTTGCGATGGAGTGCATGACGGAGTCCGACTTCGAGATGGAAACGCTCTTCCGCACTGGCGCTCAGTTCGGTGGTGTAGAAGCGGAAGGTATTGCGTCCTTCCTCTTTCGAGAGATACATGGCGGCATCGGCATTCTTCAGCAGTGTGGCCATGTCGTTGCCGTCCTGCGGGAACATGGCGATACCGATGCTCGCGCCCAGATGCAGCTCGTTGTCCGCCACAACAAACGGCTCCTTGAACACATCCAGGAGCTTCTGCGCAACCGTCGTCGCTCCGCTTGCGTCCTCGACACCATCCAGGGTCATCACGAATTCGTCGCCACCCAGGCGCGCCACCGTATCGCATTCACGCAGGTGCTCGCGCATACGCCAGGCCACCATCTGCAGCAACTGATCGCCCACCGGGTGCCCCAAGGTGTCGTTCACGTTCTTGAAGCGATCGAGATCCAGGTAGAGCACCGCCACATGGGTCTGGTTGCGCCGGGCGTGTTCGATGGCATGACTCAGACGTGCCGAGAACAACAGGCGATTGGGCAGATCGGTGAGCGGGTCGTGGTGCGCCAGATGATTGAGCTGCTCCTGCGACTGCTTGATGGCTGAGATGTCGGAGAATACCCCGACGTAGTTCATCACGCGGCTATTGGGGTCGCGCACGACGCTGATGGTCATCCATTCCGGATGGATCTCGCCCGACTTGCGACGGTTCCAGATTTCGCCTTGCCAGCGTCCGTTGCGCACGATGTCCTTCCACATGGCGCCGAAGAACGCCTCATCGTGACGTCCGGACCCCAGAATACTCGGCGTCTGTCCGATGGCTTCTTCAGGCTCGAAACCGGTGATCTCCGTGAAGGCCTTGTTGACGGCGATGATGACTTTGCGGTCATCGGTGATCATCACACCTTCCGCCGTGCTCTCGAATACCACGGCGGATTGGCGCAACTGCTCTTCGGCCTGACGGCGCTCGGTGACGTCCCAGAAGATACCCAGGATGCCGACCACCTTGCCGTGCGCATCGAGGAGAGGCTTTTTAACCGTGTGGATGAAACGCTCTTCACCGTCGAAGCAGTAGCGTTCCTCACGTTCCACGATGTGTCCGGTGTCCAACACGCGCTGGTCGCTTTCGCGGTACTCCGCCGCTAGATTCGCCGGGAACAGGTCTTCGTCGGTCTTTCCAATAGCATCTTCGGCCCTGATGCCGAGGTCTTCCGCCATGCGTTGGTTGACGGATACATAGACCAACTCCCTGTCCTTGTAGAAAATGCGTTGCGGGAGGTTCTCAAACAGGTTGCGGTACTTGTCTTCACTCTCGACCATGGCCTGCTGACGTTGCGCGATGGTCTCAGCCATGGTGTTGAAGGTAAGCGCCAGACGGCCCAGTTCATCATCGCTGTACACCTCCACCCGCCGCCCGGATTCACCGCGCCCGAAGGCCTCCACACTGGCGAGCAGCCGGTCCACGGGCTCGCTGATAAGCTTGCGTGCGATATAGGCGCCGGTCGGAATGATGACGGCGGCGGACAATAGCAGGATGATCAGCATGACCCGCTGCGTGCGCCCGATCTCCTGCTGCAGGACTTCGAGCGGTATGCCGCCCACGATGACGGCGTGCTGGCCATCCACCAGGGGCACGCCCGCTGCGGAGAGAAAGTAATCATCATGTTCCAGGTGTCCATGGATGCCGGATCCCAATCCGTCAAGCTGGGTAAAGGCCTCGAATTGCAGCCCACTCGCCCCGCGCAGGCCACCGATGCGCTGGCCATCCTGGAAAACCAGCGCCACGTCGATACCACTGCGCCGGGTCACCTCGGCAATGTAGCCCTCGTGGACGAATTGGGTGCCCACCAGGAAGCCCACCAGCTCCGTGGATCCGTCCGGAAATTCGCGCAGCACCGGGGCCGTCACTTCGATAACGAAACCGGTGCGGCAACGCCGGTATACTGGCGCATGAGCGCGCTCTTGCCCGGGCGCCCGGTTCAAGGGCACTGTTTCGGGCAGGTTCGCCGCGGACCACTGCGCGCCCAGTGCGCTGGCCACCACCGCAGGCGCGCCGTGCTCGTAGGTGACATAGCCCGAGAGCGGCGGCTCCTGCTCGCGATGGAAGGCGACGAGCATGCCACTGCCGTCGTAGGCGACCAGTTGTCCGATGCCGCCGGTATGAGCCTGATTGGCCAACTCCTGTGCGAGGGCCTGCTTCTCCACGTCGTAAATCAGTCCCTCGTAAGTCTCCGGGCGTGCGTAGCGGTGAATCATGTTGATCGACGACACCACAGCGGCGCGCTTGGCGAGGGTCTCCACGGTGCGGGTGAGCTTGGCCTCGCGCTGTTCAATCTGCAGGCCGATTTCGCGGAACAATTCGGTGAAACGCTGGTGGGATTCTTTCTCGTGGAACTCGCGAATCAGCTGATGAAATGCGAGCCCCACCAGCACCAGGACCAGGGAAACACTCGCCAGGAGCAGCAAAATGAGTTTGCGCTTGATGGTGAAAGTCATGAGGCGGACGGCCTAGAAGATCGGCTTGACCCGCTCCACGTTGGCGCGGGTGATTTTTTGCGACGGCACGGCGATGTAGCGCGGAACGTCGCGGCCGGCGGCGATCTCCATCACCACCTGCGCCGCCTCGGCCGCACAGGTGGGATAGGTGAAGCTTGCGCTCTCCTCGCCGCTGCGAATGGCTTCGCGCGCCTCGGCGATGTAGTCGATGCCTACAATCACCACGTCCTTCGGATCGCGTCCGGCGCCGCGCAAGGCGATGCGGGCGCCGCTGGCCATGCTGTCGCTCTGCGAGAAAATGGCGTCAAAGTGCAGGCCCTCGCGGAACACCTCTTCCATGGCGCGTATGGCGTCGTTGCGCAGGTAGTTTGCCGTTTTTACGGCCACCAGGCGCAGGCCCGGATGGGCCTTCAGTTCGTCGAGGAAGCCGCGGGTGCGCAACTGCGCGGTGGTGGCGGTGCGCACGCCTTCCAGCATGAGCACGTCGCCGTGGCCCTTGAGCACCGCCGCCAGGTGGCGGGCGGATTCGCGACCAATGGCCGCATCGTCGGGCGAAATGAACGTGGTGTAGTCCTGGGAGTCGATGCGCCGGGTCAGCAGCACCACCGGGATGCCCGCACGGTACGCGCCCGAAACCACCGGCGTCATGGCGGTGCCATCGCGCGGGCTGGTGACCAGCACGTCCACCTTTCTTGCAACCAGGTCCTCGATGTCGCGGATCTGCTGGGCAGTGGACCCCTTGCCGTCGGTGACCACAAGTTCCACGTTGGGATGCCGGGCCAGTTCCCGCTTGAGGTCGTTGACCTGTGCGGCACGCCAGTCGTTGGCGAGCGTATCCTGGGAAAAGCCTACCAGAATGCGGCCCGGCGGGTCTTCAGCCTCCGCTCCGGTGGACAGCACAAGCACCAGCGCGCCGAACAACCACCCGAGTACCGTCCTACTGCGAAGCATGGAATGCCCTTTCCTGAGGCAGGGGTAAGCATGATACAACGCAGCGGCGCCCGGGGGCGATCCCGGCTTGTGTGACAGCGCGCAAGAAGGAGATAGGAGCTCCGAGCCAAGGAGAAAAAGAAAGGTTTTCCTCCGTGGTTATGTGTCCCCTGTAGGAGCCCACACCGTGGGCGAACGGTGTTCCTGCCGTCGCATACGGCGCCACGGCGGTCACTGCCTGCAATCTAAAGCGCCCCAATCAGGTTGACGAAAACGCCCTGGTTGTCGTAGTCGAGGTCGGTAAGGTCGTCGGAGAAGTCGGCGAAGTTGTAACCGACACCGAGCTTCAGGTTGTCGCCAAAATGGCGGTAGATGGCCAGCAGCATGCCGCTGCGGCGGTCCTGCGCGTCCGGCAGGTCGAGCAGCCGGGCCTCGATGACGGCGTCCCAGCGGTGGATGAAGTGCCAGTCCGCGCGGGCGATGTAGAGGTGAGCGCGGCTGTCGAAGAACTCGGGGTCCTCGCGGTCCATGCTCACCTGGCCCAGGCGGTAGGCGTACTTGCCGCCCACGGACCAGCGCGGGGTGAGGTCGTAAATGACATCCGCGGCGAAGATGTGGCTCTTCTGGATGAAGGCGGCGGCGGTGTTCTCCACGGTGACCTGGCCCGGCGACGGCAGGTTGTAGAAATAGGTGTACTTGAGCAGGGCGTTGAGCCGGTCGTGGCGCACCGGGCGGTAGCCGTAACCGGCCACCGCCTCGGTGTAGCTGCCGTCGTAGAACTCACCCAGGGAGCTTTCGCTTTCGGCGTGGTCCAGCTTGCCGATGAAGCGCCAATCGGGGGTGATCTGGTATTTCAGGCTGTTCTTAGTGAGCCACGTGGTGCGCTCGGAGCTGCTCAGGTCGGCAGCCTCGGTGCGGTCCACGCGGTACTCCAGGGCGCTGGCCAGCTTCATCCCATCGAAGCCGTAGCCCACACGCACACCCACGGCGCGGCGCTCGATCTCCGCGCCGGTCTGGTTGTCACGCAGCACGCCATAGTCGCCGTTGAAGCCCAGGTTCCAGCGATCGGTGGGCGCGAGATCCACCCCCGTGGCATGGAGGAGACCGCTGGGCACGTCGCCGTGGCTGTAGCGTTCTTCCAGGTAGACACTGGTGGTGTCGGACCAGTGGCTGCGGACCCCGGACACCAGGTTGCCCTTGCGCGCGCGCACGCCGTTGTCGGTTCGCTCGTTCTCCAGGGCGTAGTTCGAGTAGATCGTGGTGCGCTCCGACCACAGATACTCCGTGCCCAGGGTGCCCGCCTCGCCCAGCTCGCCGGTAGACGCTTCGCCCTTGACGCTGAAGCGATCGGTGAGACGGTAGGTGCCGCCCGTACCGACGCGGCCGTTGTTCTCGCGGTTGCCCGTGGTGTTCATCGTGTCCTGCACGTAGCCGTAGGCCAGCCAGCGCTCGAGGGAGTCGAAGGTGGCGCGCGCCACCACGTCGGTGCGTTCGCCCTCTTCCTGCGTGAGCGGCACCACCGGCGAGTTGTCCTCGCGGAATTCGTTGCGCACACCGCTGCTCAGGGTCCAGTGCTGATCCAGGCGGTAGTCCGCGTTGAGCTCACCGGCGGAGGTCACGAGGCCCTGGTCCTGCACGCGGCGATCGGCCTTCAGTTTCACGGTCACGCGATCGCTCACGGGCAGGGACAGCGAACCACCGTACTGTTCGGTATCCTTCAGCGTCTCCACGCCGGGCGCCGAATAGCCCGCCTCCACCGACTGTGCATACAGCGTCGCCTGGCCACGCGCACCGGTGTAGAGATCGGACAATGCCGCGCTGGCATCCACGCGCCAGGCATCCGCGCGGCCGTCGGTGTCGGGCAACGCCGCGCCGCCGGAGAAGCTGAAACCGCCGTCGAGCGATTCCAGGGCGTCGATGCCGCCCCCCTCGCTCTGCGAGGCCTCGATCTTCACCCAGGTCTGCGCGTTCTTGCGCAGGATCACGTCGGCCCCACGCACGTCCCGGGCCTCACCCGCCTCCTCGTCGTGGCTGGCGGTGAGACCGAGCCGCACATGGTCGTCGAACCAGTAGTGCACGCGGCCGCCGTTGGACAGGTTGTCCAGGTCGTCAAAGCCCGGCGTGAATTCGTAGCGCGCCACCAGGAACACCTCGTTGCCCGCCCCGGCGCCACTGTCCACCAGCAACTCGTCCGCGGCCGTACCCGACAGCGGCTCGGCAAGCACGACGCGGCCCTGCAGGTAATCGATGCTGTAGTCGAGCCCCGCGACCAGGTTCTTCACGGCGATGACCAGGCCCGAATCCTTGTCACGCACCTCCACGCGCACGCGCTCGGAACCGATGACGATGTCCTGGTGACGCAGGAAGTACAGCGAGCCGCCGGTGCCGCGGAACTCTTCGCGGCCGGCCACGGTGCCCGGCTGTGCGGCGAAACCGTCGATCCACAGCCGCTGCTCACCGAAGGCGGTGGTGTCCTCGGACTGGAAGTGCACGTTGGCGCCGTACAGGCCGCGGTCTACGTGGGCCAGGCTGTTGTCCACGTAGCCGATCTTGAAGTTGCCCCACAGGCCGTAGTTCTCGCGCTGTTGCAGCTTGAGGTAGAACTTGCCCATGGTGGGCGCGCCTTCCTCCACCGTGCCGTCGTCACCGTAGGTGGGATAGAAGTAGTC
>JALOAT010000087.1 GCA_023228645.1 Gammaproteobacteria bacterium
AAAATACTTACAAAAATCTCTGAAATACAAAATGTTGTCAAGGAGAATAAAAACTTTCTACAGATTATCGCCCTGCTGAGTGCTTACACTCAAAAAGAGTTGGGGTTTATGTGCGAAAGTTGAGTTAATATTTTTTTACTTAATTTGTCAATTGCTCAAAAGTATCATAATATATTCTATCATTAAACTTGTGACATATACTCAAAATTAAAGAATCTAAAATATTAGGATTAAAATAAAGAAAAACACCAATCACAGCTAAGAAAGAAATACCCGTTATCCATAATACAGTTATTTTATCAGCAGCATTTATTCTTTTATATTTATTATAAAATAGCTGTTTAGCAATGAAATATAGTTTTTGATCATAATAGAATGATTTATTTATATTGAGTTTATTAATTTTTTTGAAATACTGTTTTTTAGTTGGTAAATTCCAAAACTTTTTATAAAAATAGATTATTTTATTTAGAGCTATAACACTGCTTTTTTCTTTTATATTTGAGTAAGAAATATGTCCATTATCTTCTGTATTGAAAGTTATGCTTTTATTATCACATTCAATAGATGTAATATTCAAATCTTCCATAAACTCAAAAATTGTTTTAAATATATCTAATTCTAGTAGTATAAATATATCGTTAAGAGACTGAATGTTAATAATTTTATTTTTATATTTGATTACAATTTTATTTGATTTATCTTTATCCATCCCTACATAATCAATGTATTCATTTTCATGAATTTTTTCTATTAGTCTTTTTAAACTTGATATTGCAGCTTTTGTAAAGTGATTACTATAATATTTTACTTTATTATCAATTTTACAATTTCTAAGCAGACCTAGTGAACTAACTAATCCTGCTGTTCTATGAGTGCCACCTGAGCTACTTGAGGCAAATATTTTAAAGTCACAGCAATCATAAATAGAAAATTCTTCCCCCTTGGAATACTGCAAATCAATAGGAACTGAAAAATCCAATTTACTCCTATTGTAAAAATTCAATATTGGATAAAGAGTAGAAGCTCCTTTAGTACCACCATCATTTAGATATCCCCTTGGCAAATAAACATAAATGTTTGGATTAAAAAGCTGATTTACTTCAAGAATATCCTTAGTAGTAATCTTTGAGTCTTTATTAGAATAATAATTAATAAGTTTTTGAATTACACTATTGCTAATTTTTTTTGTCTTTAATCCTAGTGATTTGGTAAATATTTCAACTTTATCAAAATATAATTCCTTATGTATTGAAGAATGATTTTTTAAAAAAGGAATGGTTTTACTTTGACTACTTTCATATTGAGTAAAGTTTTCTTCATCAGTAAAAAATTCGACAATATATTTAATAGTAGATAGCTGAAACTCTTGAAACATTTTATTATTATATTTCATTAGGTTCCTACAGATAAGTTAGATTTTCTAGCATACAATAAAAGAGCTTAAGCCATTAGTACAAACTCTTACACTCAGCCTCATAATCTCGCAGCTGTAAATAAAAATTAGTTACTTGAAATTGAGCTAATGGTACAACTTATACTTGGAATATCATAAAGCTTTGTGCTCCAAAAAGAACAGGTTGTGGAACCCATCCATTTTAACTTCCATAGCCAAACTTCTTAAGGGACAATAATTTCAACAAAATAAAAGTACATTTTCTATGTTATGTTAATATTTAATAATTTATGTGTTTTCGCTACAATGTTCCTTGAATAAATAGTTATACATATTTAAAAGAAATTGATGGAAGAAGATATAAAAACAAAACTAAATGTATTAACAAGTACGATTAGACCAATAATTTACCGTAGCGGGAAATTATTGCTCACGACAAACGTTAGCCAAAAAGAGAAATTATGAAGCGATACCGTGTTTTGTCTTTTGACTTTGATTCTAGAGCTATGAGTTTAGAACCAATTCCAGACCATTGGGAAGAAAATGTCAAAAAAATGCATATAGAAAATAGAGAGAGGACTTTACAAGGTTTAAAGTATCAATATGGAGAAGAAAATTTTGAATTGAAACTAGCAAATTTCATTGATTTAAAAAATAAACCTTTCTCAATTTCAGCCTTTCATAACAAATTTTTGCAACAAGCAAGAAATGCTTATGTTGTGGGAAGCTATTATCCAGCTTTAACAGGTGTTTGTGCACTAGGTGAACGTATTTTAAACCGAATGATCATTTTGCTTCGCGACTATCATAAAGATTCGAAAGAGTATAGAAAAGTTTACAGGAAAGATTCATTCGATAACTGGGCACTTGCAATAGACACATTAGAAGCATGGAAAGAACTATTGCCTGAAGCAGTTTCTAAATTTAGAGAATTGCATAGTAAAAGGAACAGTGCAATTCATTTTAACCCGGAAACTGATCACAATGACAAAGAATTAGCTTTAGAAGCTATACACTTAATGCAAGATATTGTCAGTATTCAATTTAGTTCTTTTGGAGCACAACCATGGGTCTTTTGTGTACCTGGTGAACTTTATATTAAAAAAGAATGGGAAAGTGCCCCTTTTGTAAAAGAAGTCTTTATTCCAAACTGTGCATTGGTAGGACCAAAACATAGAATCGAAACGTTATTTCCAAAAATCATCGTGAACGATAAATTTGAATATGAAAATAAGGAAGTAACAGATGAAGAGTTTTATGCTCTTAGGGAAAAAAAAGGCTAACAAATCAATGGAACTAATAAACAAAGGATTTTTTTCTTGGCAAAATCTTCAGAAATAAAACCTTCGCAACTAACAAGGGCTGGATATACATACCAGGACCTTATGTGTATTAGCATTCTGATAAAATGGTTTCATGATCCAGAAAAATACCAGTGGATGAGTATTGAAGGTAATCAAGAAGCAAGAGATGTAAAAAGCCTAGACGATGTCATTTGTTTCACAGCTAGTGGTGAGTATGAGCTCTATCAAGTCAAATTCACAACTGATTCAAGTCGCGATGATTTAATGCTTGACTTTGAATATCTTCTAAAGAAAAAGCCGAGAGGAACTTCTCTAATACAAAAATGGTCTTTGGACCTAGAAAAGTTTGGTCGTTCAAATGCGATATCGATTGCTAAACTTATTACAAACAGAAAGCCTGACACTGTTTTATCTAATTGTTTTGATGGGAATAAAATTGACTACAATCTAGTTCCTGATGAAATAAAAGCTAGAGTATCAACCCAGCTCGGCAACGAACGAAACGCCATAACATTTTTCGAAAACCTCATTTTTGAGCATAGCCAACAAGAAATCAATGATTTAGAACTGACGCTTCAGGATTCATTAGTTCCCGACCATGCTAATAAAGAAAGCTGGCTTCAGCTGTTAAAAATGGTTGAGAGTTGGGCCACACGAAAAAACGAACCATCTCCAGATGGAAAAATTCGCCTTGATCATATTTACGAAATTTTATCCCTTGGGTCTATAAGGACGATATCGCAGTTCTTTGAGGTACCGGGAGGCTACAAACCGCCGGAAGAAGAGTTCCATAAAGTAATACTTGCAAAAACTACCAAGCCTGGTTGCTCAGTTATCTCAGGCCTTCCGGGCATGGGCAAAAGTACATATCTATCCTTTTTAACCGAGCAACTTATAGAGAGAAAGACGCCAGTTATAAGACATCATTACTATTTGTCTCCACATTTTATAGGAGATAGGATCACCTTCAATAACGCCGCGCAATCATTACAAAGCCAGATAAAGAGCCTATATCCATTCGATTTTGATGGCGACAAACTCGATTCCCAGGAATTGGATACGTGGATTTGCAAGGCAGCTGACAAAGCTGCTGAAAGCGATGAAATACTTGTCGTTATAATTGATGGACTTGACCATGTTTATCGTGAAAGATCAGATATCAGCCAACTTGAACATCTAGTTAATCGAATTGATACACTTAAAGAAAAGGTTTGCTTACTCTATGGTACACAACCAATCAGTGATGAATATTTGCCTAATTCATTACTGCGTTCAGCACCAAGAGAAAAGTCATGGATAGATATTCCAGCTATGGGGTTAGATGCCATTAAGGAGAGAATAGACTTCTTGGTATCAATTGAAGACATCGATGTTGTAGGTGAGGACGAGCACCAAAGAAGCGAAATCGTAGAAATATCGCAGGCATTGCTGGACATTTCGCAAGGATATCCTCTTCACATTATTTATTCCCTAAATAGCTTGAAACTGGCCGAGAATAAAATCAGCAAATATGATGTGGAAAGACTTCCAACCTGCCCTGAAGGTGATATACACGCATACTATGAAAATTTATGGGTTTCACTATCTGAAAGTGCGAAAGAAATTCTCCTTCTCATAGCGAATGCTGATTTTTCATGGCCGGATGAAACGCATTTAGAATTTTGTTTTGACGATAGTCTTATTTTTAGAAACAGCTTTGCTGAAATTCAACATCTCATTGAAAAGAGGCTAAGCGGAATCACTCCATTTCACAGCAGTTTGTTTGTTTATCTAAAACAAAAAGATGAATTTTCCGAATCAAAAGAAAGGTTGAATCAGAAGTCAAAAACCTGGATTGACAAACATGCCCCAGAATACTGGAAATGGGGCTGGGATTGGATAATTGAAGCAAATCTAGGTAACACTGCCCCTCTACTACAAGGAATCACTAGAGAATGGCTCATCCACTCCCTCTGTAACGCATACCCATTAGAGCATATAGAACATATAGTTGGTGTTGCTGAAAACATAGCCTTCGAACAATCACTATATCCTGAACTATTAAGACTCCGGATTTTGAAAATGAGATTGCTGAACGGCCCTGAATTTCAGGTACAGGACTTTAGTCAATTTTTGGACTGTTCACTTAGCTGTTCCCCAGACACTTTCGGGCTTCTTTGGAGAGCCGACAATCTGAGAATTATTCCTGATAATGAACTAGTAATCGTTGCGAAGCATTTACAGGGGAAAAATGAAAGGATTGTCAATGCCTGCGCAAGAGAAATTTATCGCAGGATACAATTTTATGCCCGATTAGAGGATTCCAATCATTATCAGACATTAGATAGTCTCGTTGATGGCTATCTGCAGGTCTTAATTAGCTATGACCGTCCTGATCTAGAACGCATTAATGAATTCTATGAGAGACTTACTGACAAGTCTTCGTCTTTTACTAGGATAGTTGAGTTGCTTGTTCAATACGGGCATAGATACTTATTACTAGATTTATCCCCTTTTGATGTCCCGGATGATATCTCATCAAAACTTATTGATGAAATTGCTTTGGCAGCAAGTATTGAAGGCGTATCATTAGAAGAAGCATCCCCAAACCTTAGCATTTCCAATTCCAGTTTAGGCTTACTCTATTTATTCTTAGCAGGTAAAGATATTAACGCTGAAGAGCTCCCTGAATTAGAGTGTCCTGTGGGGCATGAAGCTGCCACTTATCATCTTTTTTATCAATATTTCTTCAATACGCTTGTTTCCAGGTTGAGCGACTCGGATGTTTTTGAAGAACCATATTTGGCTGAACCAACCAGTATCAAAGAGTTTATAAAAAACGCATGGCTCACTTTTGAATATGCATCCTCTACAATCGCAGCAAAGGTTAAGTCAGGTGAGAAATTCGAAGTATCAGCGCTGTACAACTCTTTCGCCATTCTCAATCTACCTTCTCAATCCTTGGACTATCAACTAAACACTGTATTTTTCAATATAAGGAAATCATTAGCCAAGATAGCCATACATCTAAATATTCTCTGCAACTCGAGTGATGAATTTACTACACTTAGCGAAGATGATTTCTCTGAGATTACAAAATGCACTTGGTGGAATTTGCGTGTGTTTTTCGATGTTGCAGCCCAAAATTCAATTTTTAGTTTCCCTAAAAATATTACAACTCAAGAGTTTCACGAACTCTTTGAAGCCGAACTTCACCGCAGAGATAACACGTCCACACTAGCCAATGACAGCCTTGAATTAGGAATCTTGGCTATCAGGTACGGTCTTTACGATAAAGCCAGCCAATTTCTCGAACGTGCCGCTTTAAACATGGTTGGGTATGGTTGGAGAAAAGACATAACTTTTCATGAAGTTTTTGAAGCAATTGAAGAGTGCTCAAACTCGGATTGCCCTCAGGTATCTGATTGGTTGACTCGTGTTGCTACATTTACATCAGATGTTTTTGATTTTTCGGAAAGGGAAATAAGGCATATTCCGGAATGGTTTACAAGATTATTATCGAAACACAATCCCGAACGTCTTGTTGACGAGTTTGACTACCATTTGTCAGAAGAAAATTGGCATCGAGCAGATCATATACTTGAGAGCATCGTTAAGACATTTCCATTATCTACACAAGCAGAACATTCATTTCTTCGTTGTATGACAACGTTTGATGCGCTTACGGCATTAAAAGAAAGGGCAGAGGGGAATGCAACACTAGAGAGAATTTATGAGGAGCAATGTAAAACTCTCGGCGGTATACCCCCACCACCTAGAGAACACTCTTCAACTGAAGACAAAGAAACACCGGAATACCCTGACATAACTACTATTCAGCCGAACAATCTGGATGAATTTAAGTCTACCTTACATTCCATATCATACAAAATTAGAAAACAGTTTATTGCAGATTGGATTGCGCACTGGGTTGACCAAGATCAGGGAAGCACAATCCTCAATTCATTTAATGCATACTATGAACAAGAAAAATCAGACTATGAGCTTGATCAATGTCTATATGAAATATTTTTATTAAGTAAAAGAACTGAGGGCAAGACAAAAGCATATATATGGGCAGTTAGAGATATTAAACTGAACAATTGCTGGAGTCGGTATTCTTATTCCCAGGCGGTAGCATCATTAAGACAATATGGTTCAACATATAAGAATAAATGGAAAAATCTTCTCCGAGATACAATGTCGCCAGGATCGTCAAGGCTACAAAAAGACGAAAACATAATTGTCCCGTCGACTCAACTTGTGACTTTTTTAGTTTCCGCTGATCAAATAGATCTTGCAGTTGAAATAACAGAAGTTATGGTCAGCAATCTTGAGGGAGATATTGCACATCTACCTTTAACTGAATTGTATTGGAATGAACGGCCTGTTTCACTAGAGGCCACCACCATGCATCTAATTTATCTTCATTATAAATGGCCTGACCGCTATGCTCGACTCCAAACTGCAAAGCAAATTTTGACGCTCTTGCAAGATGAAAACAATACCGAGTTTCGTTCACTATACCTCCAATACTTATCAAAACAGCAGTATGAAGTTGATATTGTAGACTACTTGTCAATTTTATTGCTTCTTGAAAACTCTCCTTTTAGCAAAGAGGAGGTTATTCAAAGCATACATTTCCCTTCTCTCGTATCTGACGAACTTTTATTAGACCTAGGTTACATGGATGAAAAACGAGATGATTTGACTACTTTATATTCTGAATTTTCGGATGATTTAACTCCAAATAGAGCTAAATTCGACAGATATAGTAATGGCCTTGCATTAAGATATATCGGTGTCATTGAAAGATTAGGAAAAGAATACAAAGGGCCATTTGTTAAACATTTCCTTCTCGAGTGGGAACAAATCTTGGCAAGGCATTCTTGTTATATTTTCGACCCCTATGATTTTTGTGGTGATCAGTTTTATCGGCAAGACAAGATTGCTTGTAGTTGTTCATGGGTGGCGGAGGCATCAATATTATCTGCGTATGCCAGAACACTAGCCTACGCTATCGATCAGCACTCATTACCTGCAGAAGACGCTTTAATGTATTCGACAGAGGTATTGCCCTTCGGTTCCGTTGGAATAAACCTCTCTCCCTCTACTCCGCCTGCTAGCTGGCCCAGATTAGACAATTTGATGAAAGGTGATCCTTTACCTGGCCAAATTGAACTTGAGAAATACCTTTCTCAGATAGCTGATTCTGATGAAATATTGTTACATGCCAATGGCCCTGTTCTTAGAAACCATACCGGTGTTTGTCTTGATTTGAGAGTTATCTTGGTCTCTATGTGTAATACCGAAATTGATGATCCTCAGAGCATATTCAATTCAATTGATAATGTAAGGAACACTGAAGAAGGTATATTTCCTTTAGCCAAGTGGACTTGGCCTTCCTCTTTTGGCCGGTGGGAAACTGATTGGCTATCTAGAGGATATTTCCTCCCTACATATAGTGTTGGAGATTTTCCAATTAACTCAGTAAATCAGAATGAATCCAGTGTAGAATATTTGACCGGCACAGTCAGTAATGGTGTCTGGAGGTATTGGGTAAATCAATGGTATCCAGCGCATCGAATAGAAGTTGGAAACTCTTTAGGAACTTACATGACTGTATCCAAGGATTTTTTTTCAAAGTTCAAAGAACATGCTGGCGGTGACTATTATCTAATTGCTGAAATGACTTGTGTTGATAGACGTGATTTTGTGCGTGATGAGGAGTCGATAAAGACCTTTGCTATGCTTCCTATTTAAGAACTATATTTCGTAGGCTATAGATTTTTTTGAGCTAGCGTGTAGTATTTTTTAAACGCTTTCTTCGTACTGTGAACAAGTTTGTAGCATAGTGAAAAACTTGCCCCAGAACTATGTACCAACAACCTCTAGGTTTTGGAGTAAAAAACCATGTTAAAAAGCTTGTTCCACAAAGACTTGAAATTTTGAGCATGTTCAACAAGGTGCAGGTTGTTGAACTTGTCCTTTTAATACTGATATACACTACAAAAAGGACATTTTCCAAGTTCTGTTAATCTTTAATAATTTATGTGTTTCCGTTATAATGCTCCTTGAATAAATAGTTATCTCTACAATTAAAATTATTATTGCGGTAAGGATAGTTCCAAATGAGTATACCTAATCAAGATGAAGAACGTTTGATTCTAAAAAACAAAAAAAATACAATAACAATATATTTTCAAGCTTTTCAAAATGAATTAGAAAAATCAAAAAATGACATTCAAGATTCTAAAAAACAATTAGCTGTAATTAATTTAAAATCAGACAAATTTGAAATTTTTCCAATTGTTACTTTTCCTGACCATGTAGATTATTTAGAAGCAAAATATAGCAATATCAAGAGTATTACTTTAGATGGTTTTAATATTAATAAAGCCAAAACGATAGAAGACTTTGAGGATATATTAAATGATATGCCTACAGGCTTTATAAAAAATTATGAGTATGGTCTTGGATTGCAAAAGGACTATCGCTTTATAATAGATACTATCAGTAAAATAAATAATATTACAAATCTTGTAATTAGTAAGTCATTAAATACACAAATTAAAGATTCTTCATTTATTCTAAATTATTCTGACTATGAAAAAATCAGAAAAGGGATTAATGCAATTACAAGAAAATATCAACAGGATATTCTAAATGATAAAATTATCTATTCTCATAATTCTTTGTTGTATCCAATAAATCCGGATGTTTACCCAGAAAAATTTAGGCCATATAAAAAAGACACTATTTTTAAAATGGTTTCAAATAATTTTGAAAAAGATATTTCTCAAAAAGATAGAAAGTCTATTGTAAAATTAATAAGGCAAAATAAAACAACAATTTACCAAAATGAGAAAGAAGAAATTTTAAATTTTATTAATGAAATAGAACTTATTAACTATAATGGCCTGAAAATCTAAGACAATATTTCATCAAAGTTTATTTCCAAAAAAGTTAAAATAAACATGAAATAAATGGAGAGAATTATGAGTCGAAAAAAAGGTCAAACTTACAGTGCAGAACAGA
>JALOAT010000088.1 GCA_023228645.1 Gammaproteobacteria bacterium
CGACGTGAGCACCTCCAGCGCACCGGCCGGGCCCTGAATGAGGAGCTCCTCGCCGATACAGATGTCTTCTTCCAGCCCGTCATAGCGATGACGGCGGCGAAGTTCCTCCAGGTGGAAGTCGTCCATGGATACCCCGGAGTCAGAGACGCAGACGTTCGACCACACGGCCGTGCTGGAGGTGTTCGGAAATGATCTCGTCCACGTCGTCCTTGTCCACGTAGGTGTACCAGACCGCCTCCGGATACACGACGATCACCGGGCCTTCCGCACACCGGTCCAGACAGCCCGCGGAGTTGATGCGCACCCCGCCCTTGCCCGCGATGCCCAACTTCTTCACCTGCTGCTTGGTGTAGTCACGCATGTCCTGCGCATGGAAGTCTGCACAGCAACCGCGCTCCTCGCGGCGATTGGTGCAGAAAAAGACGTGGTAGCGATAGTACGACATGCGTATTCCCCGGGGACCAGCCCGCGATTATATGCGATGACTCGGCACGTCGATTAGCCGACTTTATGGAGAAACCGGCGCCTGCTATGCTGCGCGGCCTGTGAACGTCCCGCCCTCCTCTGCGCAGATCCTCCTCCGCGAAGCTGATCGCTGCGTGCTGTGCGGCATGTGCCTGCCCCACTGTCCGACCTACCAGCGCACCGGCAACGAAGCCGAATCCCCGCGCGGACGCATCGCCCTGGCTCAGGCGCTGGCGCGGGGACAGTTGCCGGTGGACGACAGCCTTTCCGCCCACCTGGATCACTGCCTCGGTTGCCGGGCCTGTGAAGCCATGTGTCCCTCGGAAGTCCGCTACGGGCTCATCCTCGGCCATGCACGTCGACTGCTGACCGAGCAACGCGCGCTGCCGCTGGCTGGCCGCGCGGCGATGGGCCTGCTTTCCAGGCCCGCCTTCCTGCGCACCGCGGTCCGGCTGGGGGCCTCGCCGCTCGCCACGCTGGCAACGCCGTTTTCGCCCACTGCGACCCGGCTGACCGCCCTGGCCAAGGCCCGCCCCCAACACCCGCTCGGGCCGCGCGAATCCGCAGGCCGCCCGCGCCGCGGCCGGGTCGGCCTGTTCCTCGGCTGCACGGGCGAGGCGGTGGACAGCGAAGCGCTGGCGGCGACCGAATACGTGCTCGCCGCGCTCGGCTTCGACGTGGAGAGGCCGAGCGCACAAGTCTGCTGCGGCGCCATTCACCACACACAAGGCAATCGCGCCGGCTTCGAGCGGCTTGCTTACAACAACCTGGCCGCCTTCGATCTGCAGCGGCTCGACGCCGTCGTTAGTGTGGCGAGCGGTTGCACCGCCATGCTCCGCGAATTTGGACAGTGGCTCGAGGCGCCCCAGGCAGCCGCCTTCAGCGCCAGCGTGAGCGAGATCACCGGCTTTCTCGCCGGACTGGATTGGGCGGACGCGCCGGTGGTGGCGCCGCTGCCCGCCACTGCCGCCGTGCACGTGCCCTGCACGCAGGTCAACGTGCTTTGCCAGCCGGACACCACGGGCGTCGTACTGGCGCACATCCCGGCGCTCGAGCGGGTTGCCTTGCCCGACAACCACACCTGCTGCGGCGCCGCGGGTCTGCACATGCTGCAGGAGCCCGCCACCGCGGAGGCGCTGCGCGAGGCGAAGCTCGACGCGCTCGTCGCCAGCGGTGCCCGTTACCTGGTCACCACCAACATCGGCTGCGCACTGCACTTGGCGGCCGGGGCCCGCGAGCGCGGCCTGGCGGTGGAGGTGATCCATCCGGTGACGCTGCTTGCGCGCCAACTTGCCCTGGCCGCCAAACCCCTTTAAGTTCTTGAACCATGAACGCAAGACACTATTCCTTCCTCGACCACGTCCTCATGAATGTGGACACCGGCGTGCGCACCGTACTCGGCCAGCCGCTGCTCACGGAGCGTCCCAATCCCGGCGAATCACATGGGGAGGCGCCCATGTCCGACCAGGAACGGGATCTGGTCGGCCGACTGATGCGCATCAATCACGCGGGTGAAGTGTCGGCCCAGGGCCTCTATCAGGGCCAGGCGCTCACCGCCAAGCTGCCCCAGGTCCGCGACAAGATGGCGCGCGCGGCGCTGGAAGAAAACGATCACCTGGAGTGGTGCGAGCGCCGCGCCAAGGAGATGGGCACCCACGTAAGCTGGCTCAATCCGTTCTGGTATTTCGGCTCACTGGCCATCGGCGCTGCGGCCGGGCTCGCGGGAGACAAGTGGAGCCTGGGCTTCGTGGTGGAAACGGAACATCAAGTGTGCCGACACCTGGACGAACATCTCGCCCAATTGCCCGCTCAGGACCACAAGACGCGGGCCATCCTCGAACAGATGAAAGAGGATGAGATGCACCACGCCGACATCGCCCAGGCGGCGGGCGGCGCCGCCTTCCCCGAACCCGTGAAAAAGCTGATGCGGCTCAGCGCGAAGGTAATGACCAAGACTGCCTTCTGGATCTGATCCCCGGAAACGCAAAGGGGCCGAACGGCGGCGTTCGGCCCCTTTTTTTCGTCTCAGACCCGCGTGTCAGGCCGGCGTTTTATGAATGTTGCGGCCATAGAAGATCTCCAGCATTTCGTGCTGCAAACGCTGGCGGATGGCCTTTTCATCCTCCGGGTTCAACTCCTTGGCCTTCACGCCGAACAGGTAGTTATCGAGGTCGAAGTCCTTCAGCATCATCTTCGTGTGGAAGATGTTCTCCTGATAGACGTTCACGTCGATCATCTGGTACCGCTCCTTGGTGTCCTTGGACAGGTAGTTCTCGATCGAGTTGATCTTGTGATCGATGAACAGCTTGGTGCCCTTCACGTCGCGGGTGAAGCCGCGCACGCGATAGTCCATGGTGACGATGTCCGACTCCAAGGAGTGGATCAGGTAGTTCAGGGCTTTCAGCGGCGAAATACGGCCGCAGGTGGACACGTCGATGTCCGCCCGGAAGGTACTGATGCCATTGTGCGGGTGGCTCTCCGGATAGGTGTGCACCGTCAGGTGGCTCTTGTCCAGGTGAGCGACCACCGCTTCCGGCAGCGGACCCGGCTCTTCGGTATTGGAAAGCTCCTGCGAGACCACGGGCTCCTCGGAGATGAGGATGGTCACGCTCGCCCCCTGAGGGTCATAGTCCTGGCGCGCAATATTGAGGATGTTGGCACCGATGATGTTGGCCACGTCCGTGAGGATCTTGGTCAGGCGTTCGGCGTTGTATTCCTCATCGATGTACTCGATGTACTGGCGGCGCTGTCCCTCGGTCTGCGTGTAGCAGATGTCGTAGATGTTGAAACTCAGCGTCTTGGTGAGGTTGTTGAACCCATGCAGCTTGAGTGTGCTCAACGTAGGACGTCTCCCCAGGCTCTCCGGTTCTACCGGACTAAAAAAAGCAATACGCCCGGTCTCGGCATTTGCCGACCGGACCCACTCCGTGGTGGGTACCCCCACCGGCCCGGAATCGATGCTTTGGGTACCCGCCGCCTTTTCCCGAGGGCGGGTATTATCCACACCGGGGGCCAGGCGGTAAATCGGTCAAATCAACTTCCTGGCACCGCCGGGTCACTCCTCGACGATCTCGAAGTCGTGGCTGATTTGCGCCACCTTGCCCAGCATGATAGATGCCGAGCAGTACTTTTCGGCCGAGAGCTCCACCGCGCGCCTGACCTGGGCCTCACCGAGGCCCCGCCCCTTGATGATGAAGTGCACGTGAATACGCGTGAACACTTTCGGGTCGGTCTCGGCCCGCTCGGCGGTCAGCTCGGCCACACAGTCGGTGACCGGCTGACGCCCCTTGCGCAGGATATGCACCACGTCGAAGGCCGTGCAGCCGCCCATGCCGAGCAGCAGCATCTCCATAGGGCGGACACCGAGATTCCGACCACCGTGCTCGGGAGGTCCGTCCATTACCACGGCGTGGCCGCTGGCGGATTCGCCGAGGAAAGTCGCGTCCTGAACCCATTTGATACGAGCCTTCATAACAACTCCTGTGAAGTAAATCTAAGTACTATCGGTTATTCTCGGGCCGCGGTGAGGTTGATAGACTCGCGGCTGGTGATATAGGTTGGGTGAAAAATGATGCTCACAGGACCCACGATGGCGCAACGAATCGTAGTTAGGGACACAGGCACGGGAAATCCGACCATCGATCGGTTCCTCGGCCACTGCCACCGCCGCAGGTATCCATCCAAGACGAACATCATCTACGCGGGTGACAAACCGGAGACGCTGTATTACATCGTCAAAGGCTCCGTTTCCGTGCTCATCGAGGAAGAGCAGGGCCGCGAGATGGTACTCGCCTATCTGAATGCCGGCGATTTTTTCGGCGAAATGGGGCTGTTCAGCGACGCCACCCGCAGTGCTTGGGTTCGCACCCGCAGCGAATGCGAGCTCGCCGAGATCAGTTACGTCCATTTCCGCCAGTTGGCACAGGAAGATCCTGAAATCCTCTTCCAGCTGGCCGGCCAGATGGCCGCGCGCCTGCGCAACACCAGCCGCAAGGTCTCCGATCTGGCCTTCCTGGACGTGACCGGCCGTATCGCCGCCACACTGCTGGAGCTCTCCAAGCAGCCGGATGCCATGACCCATCCGGACGGCATGCAGATCCGCATCACCCGCCAGGAACTCGGCCGCATCGTCGGCTGCTCCCGCGAGATGGCCGGCCGCGTGCTGAAGAACCTGGAAGAGCAGGACCTCATCTCCGTCAGCGGCAAGACCATCGTGGTGTTCGGCACCCGCTGAGGAGGTAACGCCTAAACACGGGGCACACGGAGGGTATTCAATCTTCCCCGTGTGCCCCGTGGCTATTTCTTCGCTTCGAACAACTCCCGCAGGCGCTCGCCGGGTTCGGGGGCGCGCATGAAGGCCTCGCCCACCAAAAAGGCGTGAACGCCGTGGCCACGCATCAGGGCCACGTCCTCTGCCGCCAGAATGCCGCTTTCGGTGACCACCGTGCGGTCCGCCGGGATGACCGGCAACAGCTCCAGGGTGGTGGCGAGCGATACCTCGAAGGTGCGCAGGTTGCGGTTGTTGATGCCCACCAGCGGCAGGCCGAGCGGCAGCGCCCGCGCCAGTTCCTCCCCGTCGTGCACTTCGACCAGCACATCCAGGCCGAATTCCCGCGCCGCCTGGGTCAATTCCTGCATTTGCGCATCACTGAGCGCCGCGGCGATGAGCAGGATGCAGTCGGCGCCGATGGCGCGTGCCTCGACCACCTGATAGGGGTCGATGACGAAGTCCTTGCGCAGCACCGGCAGCGAACAGGCGGCACGGGCCTGCTGCAGGTAGGCATCCGCCCCCTGGAAGAAATCCACATCCGTCAGCACCGAAAGACACGCAGCGCCGCCGGCTTCATAGGAACGGGCAATGGCCGCCGGGTCGAAATCGGGCCGTATCACGCCCTTGCTGGGCGAGGCCTTCTTCACCTCAGCGATCACCGCCGGCCGGCCCGCCGCCACGCGCGTGCGGATGGCATCGGCAAAGCCGCGCGGGGCATCGGCCGCGCCAGCGCGCACACGCAGCTCCGACATCGGTACCCGCGCCACGCGCTCGGCCACTTCCTCGGCCTTGCGCCGCAGGATCTTCTTCAATACGTCGGGGGTGTCGTTCATGCCGAAAAGCCCAACACAGAGTCACGGAGACGCAGAGAACACAGAGAGATCAAGCTCTGCGTTCTCCGTGCCCTCTGCGCCTCTGTGTTAATCAGTTCATCCGATTGGTAAGCGCCACAAGGGCATCGAGGCGGCGGCGGGCTTCGCCGCTGGCGATCACCTCGTCGGCACGTTTGACGCCCGCGGCCAAGGAGGGTGCGAGGCCGGCGGCGTAGATGGCCGCGCCGGCGTTCAGCAGTACGATGTCGCGCGCCGGGCCGGGCCGGTTGTCGAGCACCTGGTTCATGATCGCCAGCGACTGCCCGGCGTCTTCGACCACCAGGGCATCGACCGGGCAGCGCTCCAGACCGAACTGTTCCGGGCTGATCACCGACACGGTCACGGTGCCGTTGTGCAGTTCGGCCACGCGCGTGGGCGCACCGATGCTGATTTCGTCCAGACCATCCTCCGAGTGCACCACCAGCACGTGCTTGCTGCCCAGCAGGTCGAACACCTGCGCGACCGGCTCCAGCCAGTGGGTGCTGAACACGCCGATGACCTGGTTTGGCGCACGCGCCGGATTGGTGAGGGGCCCGAGCAGGTTGAAAATGGTGCGCACGCCCATCTCGCGACGCGGACCGACCGCATGGCGCATGGCGCTGTGATGGCGTGGCGCGAACATGAAGCCAACCCCCACCTCGTCCACACAACGCACCACCTGCTCGGGGGTGAGGTCCAGCTTCACGCCGGCGGCCTCCAGCACATCCGCGCTGCCCGACTTGCCGGAGACTGCGCGATTACCGTGCTTGGCCACGCGCCCGCCCGCAGCGGCGACCACGAAGGATGCCGTGGTTGAGACGTTGAAAGTACCTGCACCGTCACCGCCCGTGCCGCAGGTGTCGATGAGATGCGCGCCGTCGATGACCACGGGCGTGGCCAGTTCACGCATCACTTCGGCAGCGGCGGCGATCTCCTCGACGGTCTCGCCCTTCATACGCAGGCCGATGAGGAAGCCGCCGATCTGCGCGGGCGTGGCTTCGCCGGTCATGATCAGACGCATCACCGCACGCATCTGGTCGCTGGTGAGGTCGCGCCGCTCGGTGACGGCGCGGATGGCTGATTGCATGTCCATGGAAGTCGTCCGGCTCTGAAAGATAGGATTTTCCCCGCCGCTTCGCGCGGGGGTCAAGTTTTCGCCCGGGTGGCCCGCAGCCAGCCCAGCCACAACAGCAGCGATGCCAGGTGCAAGCTCATCATGCCCAGGGCCATTTTCGGCACCGCATGGGCGACCACGGGCACCAGCACGCCGGCAACCGCCGCGTTCGACGCGGTGTGCATGAAGCCCTGCGCCGCCGAGGCCATGCCGCGGTTGTACGGGAAATACTCCAGCGCCAGCAGGCTCAGGCTGGGCGCGGCGAGCGCGTTGCCGAAGGCGTACAGTGTGATCGGCGTCACCACCAGCGCGACGTGGCCCGGGAAGCCGTAGGCCTGGGTGAGATTGAAGGCCACCGCCAGGGCCATGCTCCCGTAGCCGATAGCCACGGCGCGCAGCATGTCCACACGCCCGGCCATCCGGCCCGAGGTGTACGCGCCCAACATGATGCCCACAACCAGCGGCACGAAAAGTGCCGCGAAGTCGTCGGCGTCCAGACCCAGGTGCTCGTAGATCAGCACGGGCGCACCGGCAACATACAGGAACATGCCGCCGAAGTTCAGCGCAACCATGCACACCAGCGCCATGAAACCGCCGGTGCCCAGCGCCCTGCCGTAGGCACGCCCCACCACCACGGGATGAATGGAATGGCGATGCTCGCGCGGCAGCGTCTCAGGCAAACGACGGTAGACCAGCAACCACAGCGCACCGCCCACCAACGCCAGGAACAGGAACACGGAACGCCAGCCGAAGGCATCGTGCAGATAGCCGCCGATCACCGGCGCCGCCGCGGGCGCCAGGGCGAACATAAGCATCATGTTGGACATCACCTTCTGCGCCCGCGCCCCCGCGAAAACGTCTCGCACCACGGCGCGGCCCACGACGATGCCGGCACTGGCCGTGAGACCCTGGGCGATGCGAAAGGCAATCAGCTCGCTGATGCTGCCGGACAGGGCGCAACCCACCGAAGCCACGCAATAAAGCCCCACCGCCCACAGACTGACAATGCGCCTGCCGAAGGCATCGGAAAGCGGGCCGTAGGCCAGGGTCATCACCGCAAAGCTGATGAGATACAGCGACATGGTCTGCTGCATCTGCACGTGCGTGGCGCCGAACTCCCGGGCGATGTCCGGGAACGACGGCAGATAGGTGTCGATGCTGAACGGCGCCAGCATGGACATAAACGCCACCAGCACAGCGATACGCCGGGCGCTGTCGGCTTCGTTTCGCATCAGCAGGAAAACGGATTAACGCAGAGGCGCAGAGACACAGAGGGCACAGAGAACAACAATTGATCCTCTGCGTCTCTGTGCCTCTGTGTTGGGTTGTTTCTCCTGCTCACGCGCAGCGCACGCCGCCGCGGAGCTTGAGGAAGTTGGCGAGCAGGTCGTGGCCGTGCTGGGTGAGGATGGATTCGGGGTGGAACTGCACGCCTTCGATGTTGAAGGTCTTGTGGCGCACGCCCATGATCTCGTCCACGCTGCCGTCGGCGTCCTGGGTCCAGGCGGTCACTTCGAGCACTTCGGGGCAGCTCGCCTTGTCGATCACCAGCGAGTGATAGCGCGTGGCTTCGAAGGGATTGGTGAGGCCGGCGAACACGCCCAGGTTCTTGTGGTGCACCGGCGAGGTCTTGCCGTGCATGGTCTCGCGCGCGTGCACGATCGTCCCGCCGAAGGCCTGGCCGATGGACTGATGGCCCAGGCACACACCCAGGATGGGCAGCTTGCCGGCGAAATGCTCGATGGCCGCCACCGACACCCCGGCCTCATTGGGCGTGCACGGCCCCGGCGAAATCATCAGGTGATCGGGCGCCAACCGCTCGATCTCCCCGACCGTGATCCGATCGTTACGGTGCACCTGCACATCCGCACCTAGCTCACCCAGATACTGCACGAGGTTGTACGTGAACGAATCGTAGTTGTCGATCATCAACAGCATTTGGAAAAACCCTCGTAACACAGAGGCGCAGAGACGCAGAGAACACAGAGAGTCAGCATGTGTTGATCACCCGTTTGACGCCCGCGCTCAATTGCCTCACGTGAAAGTTGATCAAGAGCCCGAGCGGAAGCTCTGCCAGCCGCAGGTAAGACAGCAGTTGCGCTTCGTGAACAGGAGCGAGTCGCTCGACCACTTTGAGTTCCACCGCCAGCTTGTCTTCCACCAGGATGTCCATTCGATAGGCCGCATCGAATGAAAGCCCCTTGTAAACCGCGCGGACAGGCGCTTCTTCCGTGGCTCTCAGCCCACGCAATTCGAGCTCACGGAGCAAGCAGCGTCGGTAGACGCTCTCGAGCAAGCCGGGCCCCAGGTGACGATGCACCTCTATGGCTGCACCGATGACCTCTCCGGAAAGCGCATTCAGCGTGGCATCCATGCCCTGAGCTCCTCTGTGTAAGGCTTTGGTTCTTTGTGCGACCAAGGGAACGGATTAACACAGAGACGCGGAGGGCACAGCGGATGAAATCATACTCTCCGTGTTCTCTGTGTCTCTGCGCCTCTGTGTTGGGCCGTTCTCTTCAATGCACAACGCCACCATCCAGCCCAGCCTCAGCGAGCTGCACGGCGCGGAAAACGGCACGGCCCTTGTTCATGGTTTCTTCCCATTCCTTCTCGGGCACGGAGTCGTAGACGATGCCGGCGCCGGCCTGGATGTGGAGCTGGCCTTCCTTGATCACGGCGGTGCGGATGGCGATGGCGGTGTCCATGTTGCCGTTCCAGGCGAGATAGCCCACGGCGCCGGAATAGACGCCGCGCTTCACCGGTTCCAGTTCGTCGATGATTTCCATGGCGCGGATCTTGGGTGCACCTGAGACGGTGCCGGCCGGGAAGGTGGCGCGCAGCACGTCCATGGCGCTCATGCCCGGTTTCAGGCGGCCTTCCACATTGGAGACGATGTGCATCACGTGCGAGTAGCGCTCGATGACCATCTTGTCGGTGAGCTTCACGCTGCCGGTCTCGGCGATGCGGCCGACGTCGTTGCGGCCGAGATCGATGAGCATGA
>JALOAT010000025.1 GCA_023228645.1 Gammaproteobacteria bacterium
TCCCCACGAGATCCACCAGTTTCCAGCGGCACCGTTCAAATACAGCAGCCCAAGCAGCACCCCGCCAACTAGCACGATCCATCTTGCTGCTTGCCGAAGGCTGCCCATGGTCTTCTTACGTATAACGCTTTTCTTCAGCCGCGCCCGCGCACCGAAGCCTGAAAGAACGCCGCAACGTCACGGGCGTCGGATGAAAGAAATTGTTAGCTGGCATTTTTCCTGGCTCGCGCAGCAAGCTTCCAGTGGATGGCGAATAGCGCAATATTCAACAGCAAGATGATGGCATTCCGCGCCAAGCCTTGAAATCCGATCCTGCGCTCAGCGCGCAGCGCCTGGTCATAACTCTGAATTCGCGCATCCGTTAGCGCGGCGCCTTCGGGTGGCTTGTAGCTGTCCTTGTCCTCTCGATAACGGTTTTCATTGCTGAGAGACTTTCTGAATGCCTCATCCGTTTGATGGCGTTCCCAGTTGTGGTTGGAGAGCGTGAACTCTGGCGCGAGAACAGAGACACCATCCCAGACGGCAATCCCAAGAACGATTACGAAACACGCAACGGTGAAAAAGCAGACTGCCAAAGCGTAGATTTCCAAAAGGTTCCGTTTCACTACGACCTCCCGATGTTGAAGCAGCTAACTATTAATTGAACGTCCGATCTACCAATATCAACGTCATCTGCACTGCTCCATCGCCGATTTCTCCTTTAGTGGCAGGGTGTTAGCGGATTTTGGCCATGCCGGGAATATACTGCAATTTGACCATTCAACATAGATGAACGGCAAATCGCCATCTAATACGCGGCGCGGGCAGGAGATGGCCTGAATTTTTTCTGCAAAATCGGTGGCTTAACGACCAATGGGCCGGAATTGGCGTGGAGAATTCTTGCAGGCCTTAACCCGGTGAGCGCCAGAGAGCTTCGCGCGCCACGACGCAGCATGAGTTGCTGTGAGCGGGACAAGGACCTCGAAGGCTGGCATACAAAAACACGTGGAAACGTGATTACAGCGCGCCAACCACGATATCGGCTAAAAAAGCGATGTGGTCTTCGCGGTCGTTCAGCGCTGGGATGTAGCGGTAGGCCTTGCCGCCTGCGTTCAGGAACAGTTTGCGGTTGGTCTCGGCCATTTCTTCGAGGGTTTCCAGGCAGTCGGCGGCGAAGCCCGGGCAGATCACGTCCACGCTGGCGATGCCTTCGCTCGGGAGTGCGGCCAGGGTTTCGTCGGCATAGGGCTTGAGCCATTCCTCGCGGCCGAAGCGTGACTGGAATACGACCTGCCAGCGGTCCGGCGCCAGTTGGAGTTGGGTGGCCACCTGCCCTGCCGTGTGCAGGCATTGCTCGTGGTACACGTCGCCTTCGCTGCGAAAGCGCTCGGGGGTGCCGTGGAAGGAGAACAGCAGCCGTTCGCCCGGCGGCTGGGTCGCCCAAGCCTCGCGGATAGACGCGACCAGTGCGGCGATGTAGCCCGGGTGGTCGTGGTAGTCGCCGATGAAATGCAGGTCGGGCACGAAGCGGCGCTGGCGCATGGCGTCGGCCAGGGCGTCGAAGGTGGAGCCGGTGGTGCTGCATGAGTTTTGCGGGTAGAGCGGCAGCACGATCAGGCGCTGAACGCCGGCGGCGTCCAGTTCTCGCAGGGCGCTCGCGATGGAGGGGTTGCCGTAGCGCATGCCGATGGCCACCGGCACGTCCAGTTCCGTGCGCACGCGCAGTGCGGCGCTGAGTGCATCGCGCTGGCGGCGGGTGATATTGATGAGCGGCGCGCCCTCGTCGGTCCAGATGGCTTCATACAGGCGCGCGGAGCGCGCCGGGCGCGTGCGCAGGATGATGCCGTGCAGGATGGGCCACCACAGCACCCGCGGCAGATCCACGATGCGTCGGTCCCAGAGGAATTCCGCCAGGTAACGGCGCAACGCCGTCGGCGTGGGCGCGTCGGGGGAGCCGAGGTTGGTGATGAGGATGCCGGTGCGTGGCTGGACGGACATGGGTTGTTCGGGTGTTCGATGAGCGCCCAAGCATACCCGATAGGTCGCGTCCTGCGGCAGCTTTGGCCCGCGTGGTCCTGCGGGAGGGATTCAACGCAAAGCCACAGTGGCGTAGGTCACGTTGGCGCGTCCAGCGCCTACGTGACGAACGCGGCCCGAAGATGTCACGTAGCTTCGCAACGTGACTACGACTGAATTGATCCCCTCATCCTATCCTTCTGAGAGTGTGGGGTACGAGTGACTAAGAGACAGCTTCAGGGAAGAGGGACGTTCCTGTCGCGTTGAATCAGGTCCCCAGCAGCCGCGTGCCGTTGACCTCGAAGCAGGCGAAGGGCTCGCGGCCCCAGTGGGTGACCTTGCGCACGGTCAGGGCGACCGGTTCCTCGCTGACGACCTTCTGGATGGTGGACAGCACCAGGTCCAGGCGCACCCGATCCGGCGAGAAATGTCGACCCAGTTCTGTCAGTGCCTGCGCCTGACTGGGGCGCACGCGCGGCAGCGTGTAGGTGAGACATTGCGACTGGGCGATGTGCACGTTGGAAAATACGCGCGAGAGCCGGCGGCGCAATTCGCGACAGGTGAAATCGACGCAGAACCGCCCCACTTCGTCGACCAGCGCGATGAGCGCCGGGTCGACGCGCCCGCCACCCTCGCGAAAAAAGTCCACGGCCGGGAAATAACCGAGTCGGCGCGCCGCGACTTCCTCGGTGACCTGGGCAGCGAGGCTGTCGCCGAGCACCCAGGGCAGATAGCCCATATTCAATTCGATGATGTCCTCCGGCACCGTGACGGTGAGCCCGAGGGCGACACGGGTGATCTGCACCGGATGGCCCATCACACCGTCCCGCGCAGCACCGCCATGCGGGCCAGGATGGGCTTGACCACGGGTTCGATGCGCCCGCGCATCACGGAACCGACGGCATCGGAGTGGGCGAAGATGTCGGTGACCGCCGCCTCGCTCACTTCCGCCAGGAACAGCATGGCCTCCACCTCACGGCGCAGCGCGGGCAGCGCGGCGAGGAGCGGCGCGACCGCATCCTGGCCATCGGCGAGCCGCGCGGCCACCGCCGCGTCCAGGTCGGCCATGCTGCGCAGGCGCACACAGCCCAGGCGCAGGTCGCAAAAGTAGTGGCCAATGGTATTGAGCAGGGCCGTGACGATGTCTTGATCGGCCGGCCGGCGCAGCGCATCGGCGGCCACCTCCAGGAAGGTCTGGCCCTGGCTGCCGAGTAGTTTGGCGAGCAGCGCTGCGGCGGCCCCCGGCAGGGTCGCCAAGGTAGCCAGCCACGGCTCGGCACCGTCCCGTGGCGGCTGCGGCTCAGGCAGGTCGTCGGGCACGGCATGGAGGAAGCCGACGCGATAGGTCTTCTTGCTGCGCCCGGCGTCCCACAGACGCTGGCGCCGCTCCGGGGTGACCAGTCCGGGCTGCAACACCAGCCGCACCGAGTCCAGGATGTCGCAGTGCTCGGTCTCGAAGGGCAGGTATTCGATGAGGTAGTCGGCGAGCACCGGACCCATGACGCCCTGCGCCACGCGCGGATGCTCCAGCATGCGCCGGGCATGCTCGGCCGACGGCGCCGCCCACCAGGCGCGCCGCGCCAGGTCGTCCGTCAGGCCCGGCGAGCACACCACCGCCATCACCGCCTCCGGCTCGCCCAGGCGCAGCAGGCGATCGAGCTGCTCGTGATCGATCTGGCCCATGCGCGTCCAGCGCCTCAGGAATACGGGATAGCCACCGGGCGAATCGAGCACGGCACCCGACAGCAACGCGCGCACATAGCCCAGGTATTTGTCGCCGTTGCAGGTGGGATTGAGCTGGACCTTCAGCTCATGGCCGGCCTGTAAGCCATACACGGCCATGGCATTCTCGTCGATGCGCACCGCCTCGGCGTTGGTGACCAGCACGTTGAGGCGCAGACTGTCTTCGGCACTCAGGTTCATCGTTTTCGTTCAGTTGAGCTGGATGCGCTGGCCCCAGGGCACCTTGGCGCGCCCCTTCACCAGCCAGACCACCGGGTAATCCGGCGCGCGCTCCGGAAAGCGCCCCTCCGCATCCGTGAAATAGACCAGCAGATCGGGCCGCGTCCCTTCGCGGGCGATCCAGTCGAAGACGGGGCGGAAATCGGTGCCGCCACCGCCCGGGAATTCACGCGGCAGCTTGAACTCCTCCCAGGGCTCGAAGCGCCATGGGCCACCCTCGGCCAGATCGGCATCGCAGGCGAACAGGGTCACGCGCGCACGCACCTGCGCCTTGAGGGCGTCCACCTCCGAGAGGAACTGGCGCATCTCGGCATCGGACACGGATCCGCTGGTATCGAGGGCCACCACCACATCCACTTCGTGGCTGCGCAGGCTCGGCAGGATGGCCGCGCCCTCGCGGCGTGAAGGTCGCGTGTAATTGTAGTCATCGCGGGCCGTCGCGCTCATGAAGCGCGCCAGCAGCGCGCGCCACGGCAGTTGCGGCTGCAGCAGGTGATCCACCAGCCGCGCCAGCGGTCCGCTCAGCTTGCCCGCCTGCATGGCCTGCTGCGCAGCGCCGGCGAGGCGCTGGCGCCACTGCACCGCCAGTTGCTCGCGTTCCTCGTGGGAGAGCGGCGCGGGGCGATCTTCACCGCGCGCCTCGTCTTCGACTTCGTGGCTTTGCGGCCGGCTGCCCTGCCCCTGCCCTTCCTGCGGCCTGCCGCCGCCACCCGGTGCCTGGTTGTCGCCTTGGCCGCCACCCTCGCCGCGCGTTCCGCCCTCATTTTCACCCGGGTCGTAGAGGTGATCGTCCTGGGGTTTGAGGTCCTCGTGCTCGTCCAGGCAGGGGTAGATCTCCTCCGCCGTCATGCCCTCGAATTCCTTCAGAAACAGCGCATCGGGGGTCGGCCGCAGGCCGTCGGCGACGAGGATGGGATTGACGGCCAGATCGCAGGCGATGTCCCAGCGCGCCTTCTGGCGGTGCTGGCGCCGCGCAAAATGTGACAGCGCGCAGTGCAGCGCCTCGTGGGCCAGCACGAACTGGGTCTGGTCCACGGAAAGCGAGTTGATGTAGTCCGGGTTGTAATAGAACGCCCGCGCATCGGTGGCCGTGGTGCGACACCACGGACCCGCCGCCTTCATGGGCAACCGCAGCACCAGCGCGCCCAGAAACGGCTTGTCCAGGATCAGGCGCGTGCGCGCGGCGGCGAGTTTGGTTTCGAGGTCGTTCATGAAGAAAACGGCCCAACACAGAGGCGCAGAGACACGGAGATCACAGAGGAAAACATGGGCTCCTGCTCCGTGTTCTCTGTGTCTCTGTGCCTCTGTGTTGAGTCTTTCATGTTCAGGCGTAAAGCATCACGTCGGCCACCGCTTTCGCCCAGGGGGAGAATTCGGGGACGTTGAAGATCGGCTGGCCGATGGCGCGGTGCATGTCGGAGACCAGCATGACGCCCATTTCGCGTTCCGGGAAACGGCCGGCGAAGTTGAGGATGGCGCCGTACACGGCCTTGGCGTCGGCACTGCCGCGCGCGCGGATGGCGCGGCCCACCAGGGCGGCGGCAATGGCGTATTGCAGGTCCACCTCGCGCGGGATGGGCACGGGCTCGCCCTGGAGTATGGCGTCGATGTCCGGCAGCTTGTCCAGGTGGCGCACGAAGGCGTCCAGTTCGATGCCCGCGGCGGGGCCCACGCAGGCCTGCAGCGAGGACAGCAGCAGGTCCGGGCTGTCGCCGAACTTCTGCAGGGCGCGATGGGCGAATTCCCAGGAGCGCGGCGTGGGGAAGGCCATGGGGTTGTGGGCCGGGTCGAAGTCGAACAGCAGCTCGGGGCGGAAGCGCAGGAAGGCGATGACGCGCTCGTCCACACCGGCCTCGTAGGCCCAGGCCACCCAGTCGTCCAGGTGGGTCTCCACCTCGAAGTGGGCGAAACGGTTGGCCAGCGGCGCGGGCATGGCGTAGGTCACGCCGCGGTCACCCTGGCGGTTGCCGGCGGCGAAAATGGCCCAGCCCTCCGGCACCCGGTATTCGCCCAGGCGGCGGTCGAGGATGAGCTGGTAGGCGGCGGCGGAGACGCTGGGTGGCGCCGAGGTGATCTCGTCCAGGAACAGGATGCCTTCGGGACCGTGGCGACGGGCGTCCGGCAGCATGGCGGGTACGGCCCATTCCACGCTGCCCTCCGCGCGGAATGGAATGCCGCGCAGGTCGGACGGCTCCATTTGGGACAGCCGGATGTCGATCACCGGCACACCGTGACGCTGGCCCACCTGGCCAACCAGTTGGGACTTGCCCACGCCCGGCGGCCCCCACAGCATCACCGGCGTGTGATGCCCCTCGCGGGTGCTCGTGAATTCCCGTTCCAGAACCTGGCTGATATGTGCCGGCCGCATTGCCTCTCCCCGATTCTTTTCACACAGTGGCCGGAAAACGCCGGTCTCGCGAAATACTTTATCAGTATCGTCGGATTTGCTGAAGCGGCCATTCGGGGGAGGGGTATATGGCTGGAAGGGATAAACGCGGAGGACGCGGAGGCGCGGAGGGCGCGGAGAATTTCCTTTGCTAGCAGGGGCTACCGCCTGTGCCAGCGGGCTCAGCCCGCGATTTCGCTGCGACGGATGACATCGCGGCCTGAGGCCGCTCCTGCGGGGGAGGGATTGCCTTAGGCGTGGCGTGCAGCTCACCCGAACAACGCCCCTCGAGATCCTCCGCGTCCTCCGCGCCTCCGCGTTCTCCGCGATTCGGTACCCGGAATTACACCAACGGCCGCGGCAGCCGGCCGGTTTCGCGCCAGCGGCAGTAGTCGGCCAGAATGCGGGCGTGGTCGAAGGCGAGCGGTGCGGGCAAGGCGTCCAGGGGGTAGATGGCCAGGGCCTGGGCGTCATCACGGGCCTCGGGTTCGCCCTCGGCCTCGGCCACGTACACCACGCTCACGGTCTGGCCGCGTGGATCACGGCCCGGTTCGGAATAGACGCCCAGCAAGGCGGTGAGGCGTACCTGCATTCCCGTCTCTTCCAGGGCCTCGCGTACCGCCGCCTGCTCCACGGTCTCGCCGGCTTCCATGAAGCCACCCGGGATGGCGTAACCCGGCGGCGGGTATTTGCGCTCGATGAGCACGATGGGCCGGCCGGGGCGATCCACCAGCTCGATGATGGCATCTGCGGCGATGGGCGGGGTGACGGGACGGGGCATGATGTGAGATGCGCGTGAGGCGTGGCGACGCGCCACGCCTCACGCGCATCGTTCAGCCTTTCTGCTGCTGTTCTTCGGCGATCTGGCGGTGCACCTCCGCCATGTCGATCTCGCCGGCCTTCTGGATCAGGTCGTCCAACTGGTTGCCCGGCAGCGCGCCCGGCTGGGAGTAGAGGATCACCTGTTCGCGGAACAGCATCAGCGTGGGGATGGAGCGGATCTGGAAATGGCCCGCCAATTCCTGCTGTTCCTCGGTGTTCACCTTGGCGAACACGACGTCCGGATGCTTTTCGGACATGTCCTCGTACACCGGCGCGAACGAGCGGCAGGGGCCGCACCAAGGCGCCCAGAAATCCACCACCACGAAGGGATTCGTGGTGACGACCTCTTCGAAATTGTCACGGGTGAGCTCTACAGTGGCCATTGCATTCTCCTTTCATGAACGGCCACCGCGGCGACCGTGGGTTTTCAGTAAAAATCTTAGTGTACTCACACAGACAATAGGGGCATTGGGATTCAATCTCCCGCGCGATTGAAGCGCATGATGCGCCGCCGATCACGCTTGTCAGGCCGGCGTTGCGGAGCCGGCGCGAGCAGGGCCGCCAGGCGGTGCTGCTCGGCGGCGGCCTCGCGCTTGTAGCGGCTGTCGGCGGTTTCCTCGTAGAGCTGCTGGGCCACCGTCGCGGAACCGCGGCGTTCGGAGACTTCACGCACATGAACAACGAAAACCTGCACGCCCTTGCGGATGGTCAGCTCGTCACCGACTTTCACCGGCCGGGCCGGCTTGGCGCGCGCGCCGCCCACCTCCACGTGGCCGGCGGTCACGGCCTCACTGGCCAGGGCGCGGGTCTTGAAGAAGCGCGCCGCCCACAGCCATTTGTCCAAGCGCACCTTGTCATCCATTGTCGGCAAGCAGCTCGCGGTAATACTCAATGGTGAGCAGTGCGTGGTCATGACTTTCACAGGCCGGGCAGTGCAGCCCCATCACCACACCGAGGGCCTCGGGATCGCTGTAGCTCTCGTCACTCACATGCACGTATTCGAGCATGCCTTCGTAGCCGCAATCGAGGCAGGTACCCCAGCCTTTGTAGATTTGCTCGACCATGTACGCCTTTATTCCGGACAGGCCGGTATGATGACACAAGCATTCCGGCCGCCGGGAGTTTTTGCAAGCCGGGCGGTGTTAAAGAATCGCATCAACCCGTCGTTAAAGTAGCCAATCGACAAGCCTTGCTCCGGGAGCAGTTTCCGTGAACCTACTGAACAAACTCAGCATCAAATTCCGACTCGTCCTGCTCACTGCTGCCTTCGGCCTGCTCCTGGTGATCATCGGCAGCTTCGGCGTCCGGGCCATGAGCGCTGCCGAACACGACATGGTCTCGCTGTATGAACAGCGGCTCGTGCCTTCAGGCGAGCTGAGCCAGATCCTCGACAACATGCAGACGGCGCGCGCCCAGGTGCTGCTCAGCCTGCAGCACGACCCGGCCAGCGCCTTCGCCGCCATGCACGATCACCCGCTCTCCATGCATATCTCCGCAGTGGAGGCGGCTATCGAGAACGCTGAAAAGGCCTGGAACCGTTACCAGCGAAGCGTGCCCGCGGAAACGGCCGAATCCAAGAAGGCCATCGTCGAATTCGGCGGTTTGCTGGACAGCTACATCCGCGACGGACTCCGCCCGGCGATACAACAGCTCGGTGATGGCCGCTACACCGATGCGAACCGGGTGGTGTTGCAGAACATCAACCCCGTCTACAATCCGGCCAGCAAAACGGTGCAGGAGATGATTGCTCATCACCTCACCGAGGCGCGGGCGACCTACGACCACGCGGTCAGCGAAAACGAGACCCTGCGCACCATCTCGCTGCTGCTCCTGCTGGGCGGCATCGGCGCCAATGTACTGCTCGCCTATTTCACCATCCGCAGCATCGCGCGCGGCGTGAATGAAATCGACCAGGCCAGCACGCAGTTTGCCGATGGCGAGCTGAACGTGCGCGTCGGCTACGACGGTAAGGACGAGCTGGGGCATATCGCCGACGGCTTCAACCGCATGGCCGAGAGCTTCAGTGGGACCATTCGCCAGCTCGCCAGCGCGACGGCGCAGCTGGCCTCCGCCGCCGAGGAGACCTCGGCCGTCACCCGTGAGACCAGCGACGGCATCAGCCGCCAGCAATCCGAGACCGACCAGGTCGCCACCGCCATGAACGAAATGAACGCCACGGTGCACGAGGTGGCCCGCAGCGCATCGCAGGCGGCGCACGCGGCGCACGCGGCCGAAGAAGAGGCCATGAAGGGCAAGCGCGTGGTCGCCCAGACCCTGGAGGTGATCGACAGCCTGGCGCGCGACGTGGAACAGTCCGCCGAAGTGATCCGTGCCCTGGAGAAGGAGAGCGGCAACATCGGTACCGTGCTGGACGTGATTCGCGGCATCGCCGAGCAGACCAACCTGCTCGCCCTCAATGCGGCCATCGAGGCAGCGCGTGCCGGCGAACAGGGTCGCGGCTTCGCCGTGGTGGCGGACGAGGTGCGTACCCTGGCCTCGCGCACCCAGCAATCCACGCAGGAAATTCAGGCCATGATCGAACGCCTGCAACGCGGCACCAGCGATGCGGTCCGCGCCATGGAAAAGAGCCGCAGCCAAGCCCAGGCCGGCGTGGAGCAGGCCGCCTCCACCGGTACATCCCTCGACGCCATCGTCGGCGCGGTGAAGACCATCAACGACATGAACACCCAGATCGCCAGCGCCTCCGAAGAGCAGAGCGCGGTCGCGGAGGAGATCAACAAGAACATCGCCAACATCAGCGACGTGGCCCAGCACACCGCCGACGGTGCGTCGCAGACCGCCTCGGCCAGCCAGCAGTTGGCCCAACTGGCCGAGGAGCTGCAGGGACTGGTGAGTCGCTTCAGGATGTAAGCGGCGATGCCAGAACCTAGGGAAGAGAAAAGGCCCAAACGCAGAGGCGCAGAAGACGCAAAGGAATACAGGTAACGCAGCTCGGAGTGCAGCCCGGATAGCGGATACAAAACGGCGGCCGAGGCCGCCGTTTTGTTGCAGACCTCAGCGCTGAAGTTCCAGCAACAGTTGGTTGAGGCGGGCCACGAAGGCGGCGGGATCGTCCAGCTGTCCACCCTCGGCGAGCAGGGCCTGATCGAACAGGATGCGCGCCCAGTCGTCGAAGCGCTTGTCGTCGGCCTCGTCATGCAGCCGGGTGACCAGCGGGTGGGTCGGATTGAGTTCCAGGATGGGCTTGCTGTCGCCCACCTTCTGACCCACGGACTTGAGGATGCGCCCCAGGTTGGCGCTCATGTCGTGTTCGCCGGCGACCAGGCAGGCGGGCGAGTCGGTGAGTCGATGGGTCACGCGGACCTCCTTCACCTGCCCATCCAGCACCTTCTGCACGCGCTCGACCAGCGGTTTGAGGTCCTCGGCGGCCTTTTCCTGCGCCTGCTTCTCCGCCGTATCTTCGAGCTTGCCGAGATCCAGCGCGCCCTTGGTCACCGACTGCAGTTCCTTGCCTTCGAATTCCGTGAGGCTGGACACCAGCCACTCGTCCACGCGATCGGACAGCAGCAAAACCTCGATGCCCTTCTTGCGGAAGATCTCCAGGTGCGGGCTGTGCTTGGCCGCGGCGAAGGAGTCGGCGGTCACGAAATAGATCTTCTCCTGGCCCTCTTTCATGTTGGCCAGGTAGTCGGCCAGGGAGACGGTCTGCTCCGGGTTGTCGTTGCGTGTGCTGGCGAAGCGCAGCAGGCGCGCGATCTGCTCGCGGTTGGCGAAGTCCTCGCCCGGACCTTCCTTCATCACCTTGCCGAACTCGCTCCAGAAATCCTGGTACTTCTCCGGCTCGTTCTTGGCGAGGTCTTCGAGCAGGCCCAGCACCTTCTTCACGGAGCCGTTGCGGATGGTGTCGATGACCTTGTTGTGCTGCAGGATTTCGCGCGACACGTTGAGCGGCAGGTCGTTGGAGTCGACCACGCCGCGCACGAAGCGCAGATAGGCAGGCATGAGCTGCTCGGCGTCGTCCATGATGAATACGCGGCGCACGTAGAGCTTCACGCCGCGACGGCGCTCACGGTCCCACAGGTCGAAGGGTGCACGTTTGGGGATGAAAAGCAGTGACGTATATTCGGTCTTGCCCTCCACGCGACTGTGGGTCCAGGCCAACGGGGCCTCGAAGTCGTGGCCTACGTGCTTGTAGAACTCCGTATACTCCTCGTCACTGATCTCGCCCTTGCTGCGCGCCCACAGGGCCGACGCCTTGTTGACCGTTTCCCACTCGGCCTCGTTGCCCTCGGCCGGGTGCTCCTCAAGCATACGGATGGGCACCTGGATGTGGTCGGAGTACTTGCGAATGATGGAGCGCAGGCGCCAGCCGTCCAGGAACTCGTCCTCGTCGGCCTTCAGGTGCAGGACAACCTCGGTGCCGCGGGCGGCGCGCTCGACGTTCTCGATGCTGTAGTCGCCCGAGCCGTCCGATTCCCAGCGCACGCCGTGCTCGGCACCGAGCCCGGCCCGGCGGCTGAGCACCGTAACCTTGTCGGCAATGATGAAGGCGGAATAGAAACCCACACCGAACTGGCCGATGAGGTGGGCGTCGCGCGCCTGGTCGCCGGACAGCGCAGCCAGGAACTGCCGGGTGCCGGAACGGGCGATGGTGCCCAGGTTGTCAACCATCTCCTGGCGGCTCATGCCCACGCCGTTGTCGATAATGGTGATGGTGCGAGCGGCCTTGTCGAAACTCACCTGGATGGCCAGGTCGTTGTCCGACTCCCAAAGTGCGGCATCCGCCAGGGCCTCGAAGCGCAGCTTGTCGCAGGCATCGGAGGCGTTCGAGACCAGCTCGCGCAGGAAGATTTCCTTGTTCGAATACAGCGAGTGGATCATCAGGTGCAGCAGCTGCTTCACCTCGGTCTCGAATCCACGGGTTTCTTTCTGGGCTTCCACGCTCATGCTCTTGCTCACTCCTCACAGAAAAATTGAAACGTCACGATCAGCACGCTGTACACGGTCTGGAAAACGGGAACTTTCCCGATATCACCCCAGGGCCCGATGGCATGTACTGCACATCCTGTACGGGGTTATTTCTTCGAGACGGAGCACATAGGGTCGCCGCGGGGCAGATTCAAGGGGCCGGTCGGCTCGCAAACCCCGGGACCCTATGCTTGAATTGGGCACGATAAAAACAACCATCCGGGAAACCATGGACATCCTAACCATCCCCACGCACCCCTTCGAAGGACAAAAGCCCGGGACCTCCGGCCTGCGCAAGAAAGTAGAAATTTTCAAACAGCCTCATTACCTGGAGAACTTCGTCCAGTCCGTGTTCGACACCCTGCCCGGCCACGAGGGCCAGACCCTGGTGCTCGGCGGCGACGGCCGCTTCTATAACCGCGAGGCCATCCATATCATTTTGCGCATGGCGGCGGCCAACGGCTTCGGCCGCGTGCTGGTGGGCCGCGGCGGTCTGCTCTCCACCCCGGCCGCCTCCGCCATCATCCGCAAATACCAGGCCTTCGGCGGCCTGGTGCTCTCGGCCAGTCACAATCCGGGCGGACCGGACGGGGATTTCGGCATCAAGTACAACATCGGTAACGGCGGCCCGGCCCCGGAGCGGATCACCGAGGCCATCCACGCCCGCAGCCGGGAGATTACCGAATACAAGACCCTCAAGTTCGAGGAGATCCCCCTCGATGTCTGCGGCACCTACAACCTCATGGGCACCACTGTGGAGGTCATCGATTCGGTGACCGACTACGCG
Organism: Gammaproteobacteria bacterium; assembly: GCA_023228645.1. Lineage (GTDB taxonomy): Bacteria > Pseudomonadota > Gammaproteobacteria > Thiohalomonadales > Thiohalomonadaceae > JALOAT01. The sequence goes on from JALOAT010000025.1 coordinate 12,882, forward strand.
GAACTGATGGAATCGCTGTTCGACTTCGAGGCCATCCGCACCCTCCTCAAGAGCGGTTTTCGCATGCGCTTCGACGCCATGCACGCTATCACCGGCCCCTACGCCACCGAGATCATCGAACGCCGCCTGGGCGCGCCGACCGGCACGGTCATGAACGGCACGCCCAAGCCCGACTTCGGCGGCGGCCACCCGGACCCCAACCTCACCTATGCGCGTGATCTCGTCAAGGTCATGTACGGCGACGACGCCCCGGACTTCGGCGCCGCCTCCGACGGCGACGGCGATCGCAACATGATCCTCGGCCGGCGCTTCTTCGTCACACCTTCGGACAGCTTGGCGGTGATCGCCGCCAACGCCGAACACGTGCCCGGCTACCGCGGCCGCGTCACCGGCGTGGCGCGCTCAATGCCCACCAGCGCCGCCGCCGATCGCGTGGCCGCGGCCCTCGGCTTCGAAAGTTTCGAGACGCCGACCGGATGGAAATTCTTCGGCAACCTGCTGGATGCCGGTCGCATCACCTTTTGCGGCGAGGAGAGTTTCGGTTCCGGCTCCGACCACGTGCGCGAGAAGGACGGCCTGTGGGCCGTACTGTACTGGCTCAACATCCTCGCCGCGCGCGGCGAGTCCGTGGAGGACATCTTGCGCCACCACTGGCAGCGCTTCGGCCGCGACTACTACACCCGCCACGACTACGAGGAAGTGGACGCCACGGTGGCCAAGGCGCTCTATAGCGACCTCAAGGCGCGCCTCCCCGCGCTGCTCGGCCAGCGCTTCGGCGTGCGCACCGTCACACTGGCGGACGACTTCGCCTACACCGATCCCATCGACGGCAGCGTGAGCGACGGCCAGGGGCTGCGCATCCTGTTCGATGACGGCGCACGCGCGGTGCTGCGTCTGTCTGGCACAGGCACCGTCGGCGCCACGCTGCGTGTGTACGTGGAACGCTATGAGGCCGATCCGGCCCGGCACGACATGAACCCGCAGGTCGCGCTCGCCGAACTTATCGATGTCGTCGACGCCTTGAGTCAATTGAAACAACGGACTGGCCGCACGCAGCCGTCCGTGATCACCTGATAGCAGAGAACACCAAGGATGATGTGAAAAATTTCCGATGTGCTTTCAGCCTTTCCTTGGCGATCGCGGCGCCTTGGCGAGATTCGGTTCTGAAGTGTCATCGCGAGGAGTAGTTGTTTAGCAGTGTTGAACGGCGCAGTGCCTCGTATTGCGCCGCATGCCTGGAGGCCTCACGGCCTCCATTTTTGACCGGGCCTTGACCGGGGTGTAAGGGAGAAATGCAACAATGAAGTACATCAAACGCTTTGCCGAACTCGGTATCCAGGATGTGCCCCTGGTAGGTGGCAAGAACGCCTCGCTGGGCGAGATGTATCGGGAACTGAGCGCCAAGGGCGTCACCGTGCCGAACGGCTTTGCCACCACCGCCGAGGCCTACCGCCATTACATCGATCACAATGGTTTGCACGACCGCATTGCGCATGTGGTCGAGAACCTGGATACCCGCGACGTGATGGCGCTCGCCAAGGCCGGCGCGCAGATCCGCGAATGGGTTGCCAACGGCGAAATGCCCAAGGATCTGGCCGATGAGATCCGCGAGGCCTACGCGGGCATGGAGAAAGAATATGGCAAGCTCACCGACGTGGCGGTGCGCTCCTCCGCCACCGCCGAGGACCTGCCCAACGCCTCCTTCGCTGGTCAGCAGGAGACCTACCTGAACATCCGCGGCGCCGACAACCTCATCGAGACCTGTCGTCACGTGTTCGCCTCGCTGTTCACCGACCGCGCCATTTCCTACCGCGTGCATCAAGGCTTCGCACACATGGACGTGGCCCTGTCCATCGGCGTGCAGAAGATGGTGCGCTCCGACATCGGCGCCTCGGGCGTCATGTTCTCCATCGATACCGAATCGGGCTTTCCCGATGTGGTTTTCATCACCGCCGCCTACGGTCTTGGTGAGAACGTGGTACAGGGCACGGTGAACCCTGATGAGTTCTACGTGTTCAAGCCCACGCTGGCCGAGGGCAAGCGCCCGATCCTCAAGCGCCACCTGGGCAGCAAGGCGGTGAAGATGATCTACACCGAGGCCCATAATGCCGGTGCCTCCACGCGCAACATCAGCGTGGACAAGGAAGATCGCAATCGTTTTTCCATCAGTGACGACGAAGTGCTGGCGCTGGCCCGCATGGCGGTGACCATCGAGAAACACTACGGCCGTCCCATGGACATCGAGTGGGCGCGTGACGGCATCACCGGCGACCTGTTCATCGTGCAGGCCCGCCCCGAGACCGTGCAGGCCCGTGCCGACAAACGCGTGCAGGAGACCTACAAGCTCAAGTCGCGCGGCGAAGTGCTCGCGGTGGGCAAGAGCGTGGGCCAGAAGATCGCCACCGGCCGTGCGCGCGTCATCAAGACCGCCGCCAAGATGAACGACCTCAAGCCCGGCGAGGTGCTCATCACCGACATTACTGATCCGGACTGGGAACCGGTGATGAAGGTCGCCTCGGCCATTGTCACCAACCGCGGCGGGCGCACCTGCCACGCGGCCATCATCGCCCGCGAGTTGGGCATCCCGGCCGTGGTCGGCTGCGGCGACGCCACCAGCACCATCCCGAATGGCGAGGAAGTCACTGTCTCCTGCGCAGAAGGCGACACGGGTTACGTCTACCAGGGCATCCAGGAATTCAGCATCGAGCGCACTGATCTCTCGGACATGGAGCACCCCAAGACCAAGATCATGGTCAACGTAGGTAATCCGGATACGGCGTTCGACGTCTCGCGTCTGCCCAGCGACGGTGTGGGCCTTGCGCGCCTGGAGTTCATCATCATGAACGCCATCAAGGTGCACCCACGTGCGCTGCTCAACTACCACGAGTTGGACAAGGAGACGCAGGCGAAGATCGACGAGATCACCGCCGGCTATCCGGACCGCCGCAGCTACTACGTGGATCGCCTGGCGGAGGGTGTGGCCACCATCGCCGCGGCGTTCTACCCGCGCAAGGTGATTGTGCGCATGAGCGACTTCAAGTCCAACGAGTACGCACAGCTCCTCGGCGGCAGCCAGTTCGAGCCGAAGGAAGAGAATCCGATGATCGGCTTCCGCGGTGCGTTCCGGTATCCGTCCAAGGAATTCGCCGACTGCTACGCGCTGGAGTGCGCGGCCATGAAGCAAGTGCGCGACGATATGGGCCTGACCAACGTGGTGCTCATGATCCCCTTCGTGCGCAGCGTGGACGAGGGGCTCAATGTGCTCGCTCTGATGGCGAAGCACGGCCTCAAGCGCGGCGAGAACGACCTGCAGATCTACGTGATGTGCGAGATCCCGGCCAATGCCCTGCTCGCCGACAAGTTCCTCGACCACTTCGACGGCTTCTCCATCGGCTCCAACGACCTCACCCAGCTCACCCTGGGCGTGGACCGCGACTCGGGCCTGGTCACCGGCGTGGACGAGCGCAATGAGGCCGTGCTCATGCTCATGGACATGGCCATTACAGCCTGCCGCCGCCGCGGCAAGTACATCGGGATTTGCGGCCAGGCACCTTCCGATTTCCCGGAAATCACCTCATGGCTGGTGGAGCGCGGTATCGAGTCGATCTCCCTGAACCCGGACTCGGTGTTGCGCATGAGCAAGGTGGTGCTCGACATGGAAAAAGCGGGTAAGTAGGTGGGATAGAAGAGTGAACCACGGAGAAGGGGCATGGGTGGGGACATTCCCCTTCTCCGTAGGTCACGTTGGCACGTAGCGCCTAGCGGCATGAAGCTGTCACGTAGCTGCGCAACGTGACCTACGGACTCCCACAGGAATGGCTTTCCCCGTGTACCCCGTGTTGATTTTCTTCTTGCCGTGGCCGTCCGTGGCCTCCGTGGTTGATTTGTTCTTCGAAAAAAAAGCCGCTTCGTTGCCGAAGCGGCTTTACCGCGTTAAGGGCGCGGCCCTCCCCCCTTGTTCGCTGCGTTACAGGGCGCGAATCACGCCCGTGACGATGCCGAGGATCTGCACCTCTTCGTTGCGCAGAGTGATAGGTTTCATGGCCGGGTTCGCAGGTTGCAGACGGATGCCTTCCGCCTCCACATAGAATTTCTTCAGCGTCACTGTCTCGCCGTTGATCATGGCGACCACGGACTGACCGTTTTCCGCCGTCTCGCGTTTTTCGATGACGATCACGTCGCCATCCTGGATGTTGTCGTCGACCATGGAATGGCCGCGCACACGCAGTGCATAGCAATTCCTCCGCACCATCTGCGCAGGAACGGCGATACGCCCTTCAGTGGCGCAGAGGTCCACGGGCAGGCCGGCGCTAACATGTCCGAGCAGCGGGATTTCCACCATCGCAGCCGGCTCGAGCGCCACGTCTTCGAGCTCCGGGCTCCAGACGGGACGGCGGTGCCTGGAAAGAAGGTAAGAAATGTCCGCCATCGCGTGTTCTCCACTCCCATGTCGTCCCGAGGACGTATACTACGCGCCATGAACCGACGTTATCCCATGCTCATCGCCGCCGGCCTCGCCCTCGGGTTTGGCATCGCCGCCGGCGTGCTGTTCTGGCCCCGTTCCGGGACGCTGCTGCCGCCCGCCGAACTGGCGGCCCCGCTGTTGCCCGAACCGCGCACCATCACGCCCTTCCAGCTTACGGCACAGGACGGGACGGTACTCGATGCATCGCGTCTGCGCGGCAAGTGGTCGCTGGTCTTCATCGGCTACACCCACTGCCCCGACGTCTGCCCCACCACGTTGAATACTCTGGCGGGCACGGCCAAACAGCTACAGGCGTCACCCGAGGGCCTTGACCATACCCAGTTCGTATTTGTCTCGGTAGACCCCAAACGGGATAGCCCCTCCCACCTCAAGGACTATCTGGCCTTCTTCCACCCCGGCTTCCTGGGGGCCACGGGCGAGCGCGAGCAAATCGATCTGCTGGTCCGCCAATTGGGTGCCATCTACATGTTCGAAGGCGACACCAGCGGCGACAGCTACATCGTCAATCATTCGGCGACCTTGTATCTCATCGATCCGCAAGGCCGCTTTTACGCGCGCCTGCAGCCGCCCCACGAGCCCGCACAAATCGCCGACCTGCTCACCCGTATCCGCCGTCATTACGAACGCTGAACATGGAATCCCAACGTACCGCTTCCCTCACGGACTACGTGAAGGCCTGGCCGCAATACCTGATGCCGGGCCACCTGCTCTCCCTCGGCATGCTTTGGCTCACCCGTGTCCGTCACGAGGGCTTCAAGAACGGTCTTATCGAGTGGTTCATCAAGCAGTTCCGCATCGACATGGGCCAGGCGGTGGAGAGTGAGGCGCGCGCCTATGCGGACTTCAACAGCTTTTTCACCCGCGCCCTGAAGCCAGGCATGCGCCCGCTGGACACGGCACCCGAGGCGGTGTGCTCACCGGTGGACGGCACCATCAGCCAGATCGGCACCATCGAGCACGGCCGCGTGTTCCAGGCCAAGGGGCACGACTTCTCGGTGCAGGAACTGCTCGGCGGCGACGAACTCGCCGAGCCCTTTCTGGGCGGCTGCTTCACCACCATTTATCTCTCGCCACGCGACTACCACCGCATCCACATCCCGGTGGACGGCAGGCTGCGCGGCATGCTGCACGTGCCGGGGCGTCTGTTCAGCGTAAATCCGGCCACCACACGCGCGATCCCGCGTCTGTTCGCGCGCAACGAGCGCGTGGTCGCCCTGTTCGATACGGAACTGGGTCCCATGGCGATGGTGATGGTAGGCGCCGTGTTCGTAGGCAGCATCGAGACCGTCTGGCACGGCGTGGTAACGCCGCCTGCCGGCAAGATCGTGCGCGCCTGGCGCTATGACGGGGCGCAGGCGCAGCGCTTCGATAAAGGCGACGAGATCGGCCGCTTCAATATGGGTTCGACCGTGATCCTGCTGTTCGGCCCCGGTGCCCTCGCCTGGGAAGAAAGCCTCGCCGCGCATACGCCGGTGCTCATGGGGCAGCGTATCGGCCAACACTCCTAAACGGCAAGAAATCGGACTGCCGCAGGAGCCGCCTCAGGCCGCGATTTCATTACCTGGGCATGCTCCGCTGTCGCGGCCTTAGGCCGCTCCCACAGCAAAACACAACCTGTGTTGCCGTGATTTAGCTTACTTGCTTCGAACGCGGAGGTTGATCGAGGCGGAGACCACACAGCGGAGAGAAGACTGACGTCTTCCCTCCGCGTTTTCCGTGGGCCTCCATGGCAAGCCGCTTTCTCTTTGTACGCGCTTACGCCGTCTGCGCGCGTATCCAGTCCACCTTCTTGTACATGAAGGCGTAATACATCACCGGGATCACCACCAGGGTCAGCAGGGTCGACACCAGGATGCCGAAGATCAGCGACACGGACAGGCCGCTGAAGATGGGGTCATCCAGGATGAAGAACGCGCCAATCATGGCGGCCAGGCCGGTGAGCACGATGGGCTTGGCGCGCACCACGCCCGAGCGGATCACCGCCTCTTCAAACTCGATACCCTCGCGCACCTGCTGATTGATGAAATCAACCAACAGGATGGAATTGCGCACGATGATACCCGCGAGGGCGATCATGCCGATCATGGACGTGGCCGTGAACTTGGCATCCATGCCGAGCATGGACAACAAGGCATGGCCCGGCATCACGCCGATGATGGTGAGCGGGATGGGCGCCATGATGATGATGGGCACCAGATAGGAGCGGAACTGGGCCACCACCAGCAGGTAGATGAGGATCAAGCCGACACCGTAGGCAATGCCCATGTCGCGGAAGGTCTCATAGGTGATCTGCCATTCTCCATCCCACTTCACGGTGTACTCGTACGGATTCTCCGGTGCGGAGATGAGCGTCTGGTTCACGGTTTCGCCGTGCCCGAGCACCTTGTCCTTCAGCTGGAACAGGATCTCGAACATGCCGTACAACGGGCTGTCCAGCTCGCCCGCCATGTCGCCGTTCACGAACACCACCTGCATCAGGTCCTTGTGGTAGATGGCGTGCTCGCGCTCGGTGTGCTGAACGCGCGCGATCTCCGACAGCGGAATGAGTCCGCCGCCCTGGGCGCGCACGCGAATGCGCAGCACCTTGTCGATACTGGCCTTATCCGCCACGGGCAGTTCGAGCCGGATGGGCTGCGGGTATTTGGCAATCTGGCCATGCAGGTAGGAGGCATCCTCGCCCGAGAGCGCCGCCGATAGCGCCGCCACGACGGTTTGTTGGGCGACACCGAGCAGTGCGGCCTTTTGCTGATCCACTTTCACGATCAGCTTGGGCGCCGGCGCTTCGACGGAATCGTCCACGTCGATGATATCGGGCGTGGCCTCGAATACCGCGCGGATCTCCTTGGCCACGCGGATCTGACCCGCGTAATCGATGCCGTACACCTCGGCCACCAGCGGCGCCTGCACCGGCGGACCGGGCGGCACTTCCACCACCTTCACGTTGGCGCCGAGACGACGGCCGATGGCCTGCAGCGGCTCGCGCACGGCCAGGGCGATCTCGTGGCTCTTGCGGTCGCGCTGGTGCTTGTCCGTCAGGTTCACCTGGATGTCGCCCACATTGGCGCCCTCGCGCAGGTAGTACTGGCGCACCAGCCCATTGAAGTTGATGGGCGAGGCGGTGCCCGCGTAGACCTGATAATCGGTGACCTCGGGCACGGTGGACAGGTAGGCGCCCAGCTCCGCAAGCACGCGTGCGGTGTGCTCCACGCTGGTGCCCTCGGGCATATCCACCACCACCTGGAACTCCGATTTGTTGTCGAAAGGCAGCATTTTCAGTACGACCAGCTTCACGCCGGCGAGCCCCACCGAGAACACGATGAGTCCCACCACCGCGAGCCCGAGCTTGCGGCGACGCGGTGCACCGTCGCGCCCGCGCAGGAACGGTCGCACGCGGGTGTCAAACAGGCGATACAACCAGCCTGTTTCCAGCCCCGCGCCCTGGCCGTGATGCGCCAGATCGACGTTACGCAGCATCACATTGGACATCCAGGGCGTGAACACGAACGCCACCGCCAGCGAGATCAACATGCCGATGCTGGCATTGATGGGAATCGGGCTCATGTACGGGCCCATGAGGCCGGTGACGAAGGCCATGGGCAGCAGCGCTGCGATAACCGTGAGTGTGGCGAGGATGGTCGGCCCGCCCACTTCGTCGACGGCCACGGGAATGGCTTCGAGCAGCTTCTTGCCGCCCATCTGCATGTGACGATGGATGTTCTCCACCACCACGATGGCGTCGTCCACCAGGATGCCGATGGAGAAGATGAGCGCGAACAGCGACACGCGGTTGAGGGTGAAGCCCCACGCCCAGGACGCGAACAGTGTGGCCGCGAGGGTAATGATCACCGCGAGGCCGACGATGAACGCCTCGCGCCAGCCGAGCGCGAGCAACACCAGGCCGACCACCGAGAGCGTGGCGAAAATGAGCTTGCCAACCAGTTTGTTGGCCTTCTCGTCCGCCGTGGCACCGTAGTCGCGGGTCACCGTCGCCTGCACGCCATCGGGCACGACGGTGCCCTTGAGCTGTTCGAAACGTTCGATCACCTGGTTGGCGATGTTCACTGCGTTGGTGCCCGGCTGCTTGGCAATGGCGATGGTCACCGCCGGGAATTCACCCTGTTGGGTGATGCCCTTCGCCGGTGCGCCGGGGCCGGTGCCGAACCAGACATATTGTTCCGGGTGGTCGGCGCCGCGGCGGATGGTGGCCACGTCTTGCAGGAATACGGGCCGGTTGTTGTGCACCCCCACCACCAGCGAGCTGATCTCGTCCACGGAGGACAAGAAGGTACCGGCCTGTACCAGCACCTCGCGGTTGTCGCTCACCAGCGCGCCCGACGGACGCGTCGCGTTAGACAATTGCAGGGCATTGCGCAGGTCGTCGATGGCGATGTCGTAACCGGCCAGCTTCACCGGATCGAGCAGTACGTGCACCACCTGGTCGGGTCCACCCAGGGTGTAGATGTCACGGGTGCCTTTCACGCGCTTGAGCTCGGCCTCGATGGCGTGCGCCACGTGCTGCAGCTCGTAGCCGCCGACGGCCTCGTCCTCGCTCCACAGGGTAAGTGTGACGATGGGCACGTCGTCGATGCCCTTGGGCTTGATGATGGGTTGGCCCACGCCCATGTTGGCGGGCAACCAGTCGCCCTTGGAGAAAATGGCGTTGTACAGGCGCACGATGGCCGCTGTGCGGTCCTCGCCCACCTCGTACTGCACGGTGAGCACGGACATGCCTGGCTGCGACACCGAATACACGTGCTCCACGCCCTCGATTTCGGAGAGGATCTGCTCTGCGGGCGTGCTCACCAGGTGCTCCACCTCGCTAACCGACGCACCCGGGTAGGGGATGAAGATGTTGGCGAAGGTGACGTTGATCTGTGGCTCTTCCTCGCGCGGGGTGATGAGCACCGCAAACAGACCCAGCAGGAAGGCCACCAGGGCGAGCAGCGGCGTGATCTCCGTGGTCAGGAAGCGCCGCGCGATGGAACCGGAGATGCCGAGTTTTTCCATCATGGGCGGTTACCTGCGCGCTGTTCCTTCAGGTAAACGCCGGCGCGGATGGGATCGAGCGCCACACGCTCGCCGGTGCTCAAACCGGCCAGGACCTCGACCTTGTCGCCGTGCACGGCGCCGGTCCTGATCTGACGGAAGCGGACGTTGCCCTGAGCGTCGATCACGTAGACAGCCGTCACTTCCGAGCGATGGACCACGGCGGCCGCCGGCACCAGCAGCACCTGCGCCTCGCCGGTGGCGAAGGCCACCTTGGCGAACATGCCGGGATACACATCCTCGTGACCGCCCTCGGGCAGATCCACGCGCACCTTGAAGGTGTGGCTCTGGGCATCGGCGAAGGGGCTGATGGTCACGCGCCCGCCCTCGATGCGCTCGCCATTGGACAGAACCACCCGGGCGCGGGACAGGGAGCGCACGGTGGCGATGTGCACCTGGGGCACACTGGCGGTGGCACGCAGGGCGTCCAGGGAGATGCCGGTCATGAGCGGCTGGCCGGGGCTGGCCGTTTCGCCCACTTCGATGTGGCGTTCCACCACGAAGCCGCTGTAGGGCGCGCGCACCACGGTATAGCCAAGCCCTTCGCGCGCCTGGGCCAGGGCGGCATTGGCGGCCTTCAGGTCGGCCTCGGCCTTGTCGAAGGCGGATTTGGCGAGCAGCTGCTTGGCGACCAGGTCCTTCACACGGTCGAACTCGGCCTTGGCCTCACGGGCGCGGGCCTCGGCGGCGGACACGCCGGCGCGTTGTTCCGCGCTGCGCATGCGCAGGATCACCGAACCCTCTTCCACGTAATCGTCCACGTCGACGTTGACTTCGACGATACGACCGGACGTCTGGGCCGACACCGTGGACTGGTTGACCGCTTCCACGAGGGCGTCGAATTTCTCTTCGTGGATGACGGTCTCCGTACTCACGATCGCCGTCTCGAAGGGAAGTTGGAGCTCCTGGCCGTGTGCCAGCGTCCATACCCCCAGCAGCACTGTGGCCGCCACCGCACGCGTCATGCGCATGACAAAACCCTCTGTAAATTAACGGAACAATATATTAGCCTTCGCTAATATAGCGTACGTTAATAGGGTTGGGCCAGACAATTTACAAGGGGAAACCATGGCCTCCCCTTGGGAAACGCTGATTTCATCGGCGTTTCCCGCGGCACATGGACGTGCCGCCATTTTCTTCCACACAAGCGGTTGTTGTGAAGGCGAGCAAAAACCACGCTTTTTGCTCGCCGTGCGCTGAGAAAGCCAGGATGGCTTTGTTCAGCGCTTCCCTTGGTGTCCTGCCTGGCGCCGGCGGCACTATACCCGGAAACGGTTCACCGCGGACTGGAGTTGTTCGGCAAGGCGCACCAGTTCATCGCTCACCTGGGAGGTCTGCTTGGCCCCCTCCGATGTCTGGTCGGCCAGCTGGCTGATATTCACCACGTTGCGGTTGATCTCCTCCGCGACGGCGCTCTGTTCTTCCGCCGCGGTGGCAATCTGGGTGTTCATGTCGCTGATGGAACCCACCTCGCCGGCGATGGCCGCCAGGGACTCGGCGCTGCGCTCCACCATGTCCGAGCCCTCCTGGGCCTTGGCCTCGGCCAGCCCCATGGCCCGCACCGCATCGCGAACGCCCGTGTGCAGCTGATCGATGAGCTGGCGGATCTCCTCGGTAGCGCCGTGGGAGCGGTTCGCCAGGGTACGCACCTCATCGGCCACCACCGCGAAGCCGCGGCCCTGCTCGCCCGCCCGCGCCGCCTCGATGGCGGCGTTGAGGGCCAAGAGGTTGGTCTGCTCCGCAATACTGCGGATCACCTCGAGCACCGTGTTGATGCCCTCGCTCTTTTCATCCAGCTCATGGACGGCGTCGGCGGCGCGCCGGATCTCACGCGTCAGCACCTCGATCCCGCCCAGGGCCTCGGTCGCCACCAGGGCACCGCGCGAGGCCTCGTCATCGGCACCATGGGAGGCATCGGCCGTGCGGGTGGCGTTGCGCGCGACCTCCTGCACGGTGCTGGTCATCTCGTTCATGGCCGTGGCGACCTGGTCGGTCTCGCGCTGCTGCTCAAGCACCGCCTGCACGGTGGCGTGCGAGACGTCCGCCACGCGTGCGGCCGAGCCGGCCAGCTGACTCGTCGCTTCGCTCACATGGGCAAGACTGTCGCGGAACTTACTCACCATGCGGTTGAAGGCATCGGCCGTCAGGCCGATTTCATCGCGTGCAGTGACCTGGATCGTCTGACTGAGGTCCGAATCACGCTCGATGGCCTCCATGGTGGTACGCAAGCGGTTGATGGGGCCGATGACCACTCTTTGCAGGATCGCGAACAGGATGGCGAACCCGACCAGGAACAGGCCAATCTGTACGGTTCCGGAGGTGAGAAGATCCTTGCTTATCTGCTGATCGAGGTCGGCCAGGGAATAGCTGATGCGCACCGCCCCCAGCACGCTGTTGGCCGGGACCTGATGGCAGATCAGGCAATTGGTGCCGCGATAATTCTCGCTCGCCAGGATGGGTTCGGCGACGGTGAGCACGCGTCCGTCCGGGGTATCGTCGATACGCAGGATCTTCTCTCCCTGCAACGCGCGCTGATCCAGCTCGTCCTGAGGCTGTTCTTCGGGCAGCCCGGGGCCGTACACGTCATTGATCGACTTGTGCCGGAGCATGCGTGCGTCGAGGATGCCGGGACGCTCGAGTATCTTCTGGCGCAGCGCTTCACGATTCCCCATGGCGCCGGTGAGCATGAGGATATTGAAACTGTCGAAGTAGGAATCCGCCGTATCCAGCGTCTGCTGGGATATGACCTGTTCGATGAGTTGGCGTTCGCTGCGGGCGGTGAAGCCCAGGGACGCTACGAGCACGAGAATGAAAGAAACAGCGAGCGCAACACTCACCTTTGCGCGCACCGACAGCCCCTGGGTGGTTTGACCGTGTTCGCTCATGAATGATCTTCCGGATCTACCCGATAGTGTGATAACAGGCCAGCCGCAGTCGGTGCGTCCTACGTCGTCCCATCCTGCACTGCAGCGGCATTCGGCGTATCACTTTTGTGACGCCGTTCTCATGCCGATGATAAGCATATCGGCCCGGTAGGGACAAACCTTAATTCAGCGGGAAGGATGCCGGTCGGATTGGAGCTGGCGGGTAAAGAAGCGATAGCCGGTGCGGCGTTGTTCGCGGGACGCCCGCATGGCGAGGTCGGCATTGCTCAGGAGTTCGTCTGTCTCCTCCGTGTCGCGCGGATAAAGACTGATACCCACGTTTGGACTAAGGAAAAGCTCGTACCCGTCAGCACGTACCGGCTCGACGAAGGCCGTAACGATGTCCCGCGCCACAGCTTCCAGTGCCTCGGCATCGGTTTCGCAGCGCAGCAGGGCGAACCGCTCCGGTTCCAGGCGTGCCACCACGTCCTTGGGACCCGAAAGCCCACGCAGCCGCTCGGCGATGACGGGCAACAGTTTCTCTTCGAGCACCTGCGCATCGCCGCCCAGCAGGCAGACGCTATCGATGCCCACGCACAAGACCCCGACACAGCGCCCGGTGCGGCGGGCGTTAAGGACTGCCTGGGCCAGGCGTTCGGTGAAGAAGATGCGGTTGGCCAGGCCGCTGGCCGCGTCGTGACGCGCCGCATGCTGGAGCCGCTGCTGCATACGCAGGCGCCGGGTGATGTCACGCCCGGTGGATACGTAGTGCGTGATATCCCCGCGCGAATCACGCATGGGAGTGAGGGTCTTTTCTTCGTAATACAACTCGCCGTCCTTGCGCCGGCTCACGAACACGTCCGTGAACGGCAGTCCGCTGCGCAGCGTGCGCCACACCTGGGCGAAGAACGCATCGTCCTGGTAGCCGGAGCGCAACATCTTGGGCTGACGACCCAGCACTTCCGCACGCCCATAGCCCGACATGTCCTCGAAGGCGCCGTTCACATAATCGATGCGTCCGTCACGGTCGAGGATCATCACCGCATCGGCGGCCTGCTCCAGGGCGCGCGAGAGCTTTTGTGCCTCCGCTTCGAGGCGCTTGCGCTCGGTGATATCGGCGCTGATGCCCGCGATTCGCTTGACGGCACCTTGGTCACCGCGCACCGGGAAAGAGCGGGTATGGATCCAGCGCTCTCCGCCGTCGGGCAACTGGATGCGGTATTCCATGTTGAAGCCCGCCCAGCCGTCGCATTCCAACGCCGTGTGCACGCGCTCGTAGTCCTCGGGATGCACCGTATCGAGCAGCGTGGAGGCACGCTCACGCAACGGTGCTGACGAGCGCATCCAGATCTTTTCGTACACCGGGCTTACGTAGGTCATGCGCCCGCGCCCGCGATCGATCATCCAGAATACTTCTGCGATGGTTTCAGTGAGTTCGCGAAAGCGCTCCTCGCTTTCGCGCAGCGCCCGTGCGGCCTGCTGGCGTTCGTGGCGGACCTGCGCCTCACGCAGCTCACGCTCAATGGCCGGGCACAACCGCACCATGCGATCCTTCATGATGTAGTCGTGGGCGCCTGCGCGCATGGTCTCCACGGCAAGGTCTTCACCGATGGCACCGGAGATGACGATGATGGGAGTATCGAGGGTGCGTTCGCGCGCCAAGGCAAGCACATCGAGGGCGGTGAAGCGCGGCAACCGGTAATCAGAGATGACCAGATCCCAGCGCTCCCCGGCGAGTGCCTCGGTGGCTGCTGCCAGGGTGTCCACGCGCAGGTATTCGGGGTCGTAGCCGCCTTTGCGCAGTTCGCGCAACAAAAAGTACGCGTCGTCCTGGGAATCCTCGACAATGAGGACGCGTAGCGGCTTGGCCGATCCGCCCTTCATAACCCCTCCTGCCCTTCTGCGGTGCACGATCCGCCCGCGGACGCCCGTGCCATGTAGTTGTAGTGGTTGGTTTTTTTCTTGATTCTTATACCGACCCGTGCACGGAACGGTGCCCAAAGTATAGCCAAGCCGGCGGAATTGCCAGTCGAAGGGCAGATGCCGCGATCCGCTTTACCGGGCACGCTCAATGCAGCGTGAAGAAGAACGTTGCGCCCTTGCCTTCAAAGGCCTCGGCCCAGACCTTGCCGCCGTGGCGCATGACGATGCGGTGGACGGTCGCCAGGCCGATGCCGGTCCCCTCGAACTCAGAGGGGTGATGCAGGCGGTGAAATGCACGAAACAATTCGCTGACCGCGCCCATATCAAAACCGACGCCGTTGTCGCGAACATAGAAGGTGCGCGTACCACCGGTATCCAGCGCGCCGAATTCAATGCGTGCCGCGGCTTTCTTGCCGGTGTATTTCCAGGCATTGCTGAGCAGGTTGTGCAGCAGACAACGCAGCAGCTTGGGATCGCCGAAGGCGCGCAGATCAGCGGCCACCTCCGTGCCCACGACACGGCCGGGCGCCGTCAGTTGCAACTCGTCGAGCACACTCGCCGCGACACTGGACAAGTCGACCCACTCGCGCTTAAGCGACATCTGGGACACCTTGGACAACTCCAGCAGATCCTCGATGAGCTCAGACATCTGCCGGCTGTTTACCTGAATGCGTTCGAGGAAGAAGCGCCCCTCATCATCCAGCTTGTGCGCGTACTCGTCCGCCAAGGTGGAAACGAAGCCGTGAATGGCGCGCAGCGGCGCGCGCAGGTCGTGGGAGACGGAATAACTGAACGACTCCAATTCGCGGTTGAGTACCTCCAACTCCAGGGTGCGCTCGCGCACCATGTCTTCCAAATGCTCGCGGTAATTGCGCAATTCGATTTCGTTGAGTTTACTGCGCGTAATGTCTGTGAGGGAGCCGATGAATCCGAGCCGCCCCCCGTCCTTGTCGCGCTCGGAGACTGCTTGGCCGAGCACCCAGATCACCTGCCCGTCCTTGCGCCGCAAGCGGTACTCGCAACGAAAGGGTACGTCGTCCTCCACCAGGGACTGCCAGGCCGTCGCGAATTCCGCGCGGTCCTCGTCCACCACGTGTTCCCACCAGCCATCGCCAAGGCTCTCCTCGCGGTTATAGCCGGTGATTTCGGGATAACGCTCGTTCACGTAGACGCACAGGCGCTGGGCATCGGTCTGAAAAATACCGACGGGGGCAGCCTTCGCGAGGGTGTGGAAATAATGCTCGCGTTGCCGCAATGCGCGTTCGGCCGCCTTGCGTTCGCCGATGTCGCGATAGCCCACGTACACCGCGGGCTCGCCATCATAGCTGACAGGAATGACCGTGCCTTCCATGTCCAGCCAGGTGCCGTCGTGCTTCATCACCTTGCGTTCGGTGACGCTGCCGGGCTGCCCCGATTCGAGTGCGCGGCGCACACGCGCGGTCTCGGCGCCGCGCTGCCTCGGCAGCACGAACTTGAGAAAGGGTTGCTCCACGAATTCCCGTGGCGGACCACCGAGCACGCGTGCGCCTCGGCCGTTGATCTCGGCAATGGTGAGATCGCTACGCACGATGAGGATCAGATCGAACGACATGGCGACCACGCGCCGTGCGCGCTCCTCCGCCTCGCGCAACTGGGTCGTCAGGACCTTGAATGGCGTGATGTCGGTGATGGTGCCAATGTAGCCAAGTATCCGGTCATCTTCACCGCGCTGCGCGACCGACTGATTGAGAACCCAGAATTCACTGCCGTCGGGACGCACGAAGCGCCACTCCATGGCCATTGGCCGACCGCTGCGTATCACGCTGGCCATTTGGGTGCGCACGCGCCACAGGTCCTGTGGATGCACGAAGCGTTGCCAGTCCTCGCCATATACCTCGTCCGAACCGATAAGTTCGATGGCGTGGCGGTTGGCATAGACGACCGCGCCCGTCGCATCGGTCTGGAACAGGCCCACATTCACCAGATGGGCGAGGGTCTCGAAGTAGTGCTCGCGGGCACGTGCCGCCGTCTGCGCAAGCCGGCGTTCGGTGACGTCGCGGATGACCGCCTGCACCGCTTGCGTGCCGTTCCAGTCGATGAAAATCGCCGCACCCACTTCCACATCAAGCGCGCGCCCGTCGAGCGTGGTCAACATGGTCTCGACCGGGACAGACGGGTAGCCATTCAGACCCGTGAGGATTGTGGCACCGTTGAGCACGTCTTCCGTGGAATCGGCAGGGATGAACTCGCTGAGGCGGCGTCCGATGATCTGCTGCGGTTTATCCGCACCGAGCATCCGCGCGCCCGCGTGATTGATGTCCAGGATGGTGCCGTCCCCGGAATACACCAGCACCATCTCGAACACGAGCTCGATGAGGCGCCGGTAGTCCTCGCGTGCGGCAGCGAGCTGCTTGCGGGTCTCCGTCAGGCCGGCGGTATCCACGCCGGTGGCGATGACGTACTCGACCTGGCCGGCATCGTCCCGGATGGTGGTATAGGAGCAGGTGACAGGTGTATACCGGCCGTCCCGCGAAAAACTGGAACTGCGGGATGTCTTCGGACCTTCACCACGCAGGATAGCGTCGAACAGCACCAGGGCGTCACCGCGCGCGCTCTCCGGGATCCATTTCCAGAACGGCTGGCCTTCGACCTCTTCGCGGGACAAACCGCTCATTTCTTCTGCGGCCCGATTGAAGCGCACCACCACGCCTTGCCTATCGAAGACAGTGATGAGCGCTCCGTTGCCCTCGAAGATCACCCGATTGAGGCGCTCTTCACGGGCGAGCTGTTGTTCGGTGCGGCGCTGGTCGGTGACGTCTTGGGCTGTGCCCACGGTTTGTACCGCATGACCTGCGGCATCCCGGGCAATACGCACACTCACGCGCAGCGCCCGTGTGCCAGTCCGTGCGAGCAGGCGGTATTCGGTGGCAAACTGCCGGCAATCACGCGCCCGAAGCGCTGCCTCGGTTTCTGCGCGCACCCGCTCCCGGTCATCCGGGTGGACCAGTTCGCAGGACTCCTCAAGCGCACAGGGGGGTAAGCCGTCTTCCAGTTGAAAGACATCGCGCAATTCCCGTGACCAATAGACGGTTCCCGAGGGTATGTCGCGAACCCAGTAAGCCTGGGAGAAGCCGGCCATGGCCGCACCGGCATCCTCGAGGGTGTGCGACAACGCCTTGCGCATACCGATGTCGCGGCCCACTGCGATGAACGATTGGTCGTCCAGGGCTGCGGTATTCCATTCGCACCAGTGCACGGCACCCTGGGAATCGATAAAGCGCAATTCCAGCGGCAGCCCGGGCGCACCCTGCGCGGTGGCCCGCGCCACGGCCTCGGTCAGGGCGGTGTCGTCGGGATGAAAGAAGCTATGAAAGGGGCATCCGATCAGCCGCCCGCGCTCCAGGCCGGAGAGCGCTTCCATGGCGGCATTCACCCGGCGCACCCGGCCGTCGAAACCCACCACGGCCATGGCATCGGGGACGCGCTCGAACCACGCCGTGCTTTCCACGTCTGGCGACGCGTACGCGCTTGCGGAATCCATGCAATTCATCCCCCTCCATTCCAACCCTAGTTTTTTTTATGGTTGCGCCACGCTTCGCCTCTCTGCGAACCGTTCTTCTTGCTAGCGCGCTCCCATCGGGAATTGCGTGGCCGCTTCCGCGGCCCGTCAGATGTTAGAATATTTCCACCTTTCCTGTCGCAGCAAAAAGGGCTATGGCGCAATATATCTACACCATGAACCGTGTCGGCAAAGTGGTGCCGCCGAAACGGGAAATCCTCAAAAACATCTCCTTGTCGTTCTTTCCTGGCGCGAAGATCGGCGTTCTTGGCCTGAACGGCGCCGGCAAGTCCACTTTGCTGCGCATCATGGCCGGCGTGGACAAGGACATCGAAGGCGAAGCCCGCCCGCAACCTGGCATTCGCATCGGCTACCTGCCCCAGGAGCCCGAACTCGATCCCGCCAAGGATGTGCGCGGCAACGTGGAGGAAGGTGTTGCCGAAACCAAGGCATTGCTCGACAAGTTCAATGAAATCAGCCTGAAGTTCGCCGAGCCGGACGCGGACTTCGACACCCTGTTGGCGGAACAGGGGCGCCTGCAGGATGCCATCGACGCTGCGGGCGCCTGGGACCTGGAACGCACCCTCGAAATTGCCGCCGACGCCTTGCGCCTGCCGCCCTGGGAGGCCGACGTAACCCGGCTATCCGGCGGCGAACGGCGCCGCGTGGCGTTGTGCAAGCTGTTACTGTCAAAACCTGACATGTTGCTGCTCGACGAGCCCACCAACCATCTCGACGCCGAGTCCGTGGCCTGGCTCGAACGCTTCCTGCACGACTACCCGGGCACGGTGGTGGCCGTCACCCACGACCGCTATTTCCTGGATAACGTTGCAGGTTGGATTCTGGAACTGGACCGCGGCTACGGCATCCCCTGGGAAGGCAACTACTCCTCCTGGCTGGACCAGAAAGAAAAGCGCCTGGAACAGGAGCAAAAGGCCGAGTCCGCCCGCATCAAGGTGATGAAGCAGGAGCTGGAGTGGGTGCGTCAGAACCCCAAGGGCCGGCAGGCCAAGAGCAAGGCGCGCCTCGCCCGCTTCGAGGAACTGCAGTCCGCCGATTACCAGAAGCGCAACGAAACCAACGAGCTGTACATCCCGCCCGGCCCGCGCCTGGGTGATCTGGTGTTCGAAGCCAAGGGCCTGCGCAAGGCCTTCGGCGATCGTCTGCTCATCGACGATCTCTCCTTCAACCTGCCGCGCGGCGGCATCGTCGGCATCATCGGCCCCAACGGCGCGGGCAAGACCACCCTGTTTCGCATGCTGGTCGGCAGTGAACAACCCGACGCGGGCGAACTGCGGAAAGGCGAAACCGTACAGCTCGCCTATGTGGATCAGTCGCGCCAGGACCTCGATCCGAAGAAGACCGTATGGGAAGAACTGTCGGACGGCCAGGACATCCTCCGCATCGGCAACTACGAGACGCCCTCGCGCGCTTACGTGGGCCGTTTCAACTTCAAGGGCAACGACCAGCAAAAGCGCGTGGGCGATCTGTCCGGCGGTGAACGCAACCGCCTGCATCTGGCAAAGGTGCTGAAGACCGGCGGCAACGTGCTGCTGCTCGACGAACCCACCAACGACCTGGACGTGGAGACCCTGCGCGCCCTGGAAGAGGCGCTGCTGGAATTCCCGGGCTGTGCCGTGGTCATCTCCCATGACCGCTGGTTCCTCGACCGCATCGCCACCCACATCCTCGCCTTCGAGGGCGACTCGCAGGTGGTGTGGTTCGAAGGCAACTACCAGGAGTACGAGGCCGACCGCAAACGCCGTCTTGGCGTCGACGCGGACACGCCCCATCGCATCAAGTACAAGCCCATATCTCGGTGAGGAATAACGCGGAGCGCGGAGACGCAGAGAACGCGGAGAACGCGGAGGAAGTAAAAATACTCTTGGAGGCGATTCTTCTCCGCGCCCTCCGCGTCTCCGCGTCCTCTGCGTTTTGAGCACCTGATAGATGACTGAACTATCAAATTTCTTATCCCGGGCCAGCGTATTGCTCGATCGGCTGGAGGCGTTGCTGCCAGCCGCGCAGGCGGGTGAACCGGACTGGAACGCGCCGGCGTTTCGCTGGCGGCGCGAGGGTGGGCACGGGTGGTTGCAGGCGGTGCCCAGGCCGCATGCGATCCGCTTGGCGGACCTGCAGGGCATCGATCGGCAAAAAGACATACTGGCGCAGAACACGCGCCAGTTCGTGCACGGGCGGCCCGCCAACAATGTGCTGCTCACGGGTGCGCGAGGCACGGGCAAGTCGTCGCTCATCAAGGCCCTGCTCACGGAGTTCCGGGACCACGGCCTGCGGATCATCGAAATGGACAAGCACCACCTCGTCGATCTGCCCGACATGGTTCCATTGTTGGAAACGCGCCCCGAACGTTTCTTGATCTTCTGCGATGACCTGTCCTTCGAGGCCGACGAACCGGCCTACAAGGCGCTCAAGGTGGTACTGGACGGCTCGGTATCGGCGCCCCCTGAAAACGTCCTGATTTATGCGACCTCAAACCGCCGCCACCTCATGCCCGAATACATGGAGGAAAACCGCCAGGCGCGCGTGGTCGAAGGCGAACTGCACCCGGGCGAGGCCATCGAGGAAAAGGTGTCGCTATCGGATCGCTTCGGTCTGTGGCTGTCCTTCCATCCCTTCGATCAAGAGGTCTACCTCGCCATCGTCCGCCACTGGCTCACCCATTTTGGCGTGCCGGACACCGGGGACGAAGACCTGCGCCTCGAAGCCCTGCGCTGGGCCCAGACCCGCGGCACCCGCAGCGGTCGCACCGCCTGGCAATTCGCCCGCGACTTCGCGGGGAGGAAAGGCGAAGAAAAAGCTTGAACCACGGGGGACACGGGGAAGAAGATGACTGGGTGGATAACAGCAATGCATACACTCTGCATCGCGCATGGTGCGTGCGTTCACTATCCACACACGGAGCACCGCCTCGCTTGGCCTGCCTGGTTCCAGCTTTTCTTCCCCCCGTGTCCCCCGTGTCCCCCGTGGTTAATGCTTTTGGCTTTTTCCTCCCGATTGACCACCACAGGACAAAAGGGCTAAAACGGAACGCTCAATTAATCCTATGAGGTGCGCTGTGGCCGACACCAAGATCCTGCTCGACGAATCCGAGATCCCGACCCATTGGTACAACGTGGTCGCGGACATGCCCAACAAGCCCGAACCGGTGCTTGGCCCGGATGGCAAACCCATCGGCCCGGATGCGCTGGCGGCGATCTTTCCCATGGCGCTCATCGAGCAGGAGGTCAGCGCGGAGCGGTGGATTCCCATCCCGGAGCCGGTGCGCGAGATCTATCGCCTGTGGCGCCCCGCCCCGCTGTACCGCGCCCGCCGCCTTGAGCAGGCGCTCGGCACGCCGGCGCGCATTTATTACAAGTACGAGGGCGTCTCCCCCGCCGGTTCGCACAAGGTCAACACCTCGGTACCGCAGGCCTGGTACAACCAGCAGGCGGGCATCAAGCGGCTCACCACGGAAACCGGCGCGGGCCAGTGGGGTTCGTCCATTGCCTTCGCGGGGCAGATGTTCGGGCTCGAAGTGCGTGTCTACATGGTCAAGGTCAGCTACGACCAGAAGCCGTTCCGCCGCTCCATGATCCAGACCTGGGGCGCCGAGGTTTTCGCCAGCCCCACGGACATGACTGAATCAGGCCGCAAGATCCTCGCCCAGGACCCCAATTCCCCAGGCTCCCTGGGCATCGCCATTTCGGAGGCTGTGGAAGAGGCCGCTTCGCGCACGGACACCAACTACACGCTGGGTTCAGTGCTCAACCACGTGCTGTTGCACCAGACCATCATCGGCCAGGAAGCCAAGAAGCAGTTCGAGAAAGTCGGCGATTACCCGGACATGATCTTCGCCCCGTGTGGCGGCGGCTCGAATTTCGGCGGTGTGGCGTTCCCATTCCTCGCCGACAAGGCGGCCGGCAAGGAGGTGCGCCTGGTCGGTGTCGAACCCACCTCCTGTCCCACCCTCACCCGCGGCCACTACGCCTACGATTTCGGTGACAGTTCCGGCTTCACGCCGTTGATGAAGATGTACACCCTGGGCCACGACTTTGTCCCGCCCGGCATTCACGCGGGCGGCCTGCGCTATCACGGCGAATCACCGCTGGTATCGCAGCTGTATCACGAAAAACTCATCGAGGCCGTGGCCGTTCCACAGTTAGCGACCTTCGAGGCGGGCGTGACCTTCGCGCGCGCCGAGGGCATCATCCCGGCGCCGGAATCCAATCATGCCATCGCCGCCTGCGTGGCCGAGGCACGGCGCTGCAAGGAGACCGGCGAAGCCAAGACGCTGTTCTTCAACCTCTCGGGGCACGGCCATTTCGACATGGCCGCCTACGACCGTTATTTCGCGGGCGATCTCACCGATTACGCGTACCCGGCGGAGGCTATCGAAGCCGCGCTGCACCACTTGCCCAAGGTCGGCTGACGACCCGGGCCCGGCCGGGGGCGCGCTTTTACGCCGCGCCCCCGGCCACTACGCTTTCATTGAAACAACACCAAACAACAGGGACACTCATGGCCCGCGAAGCCCTCCCGGCGCAGGCGCTCTATACCCCTTGCGATCCCCGGCAGTTCAGTTTCGAAACCACCGCCGAGTTGGAAGAACTCAGCCAGATCATCGGCCAGGCACGCGCTCAGCAGGCGGTGGATTTCGGCGTGAGCATCCAGCGCGATGGCTACAACCTGTATGCCATGGGACCTTCGGGCATGGGCAAGCACGCCATGGTGCGCGGCGTGTTGGAGGAGCGTTCCGCGACCCGACCGACACCGCCCGACTGGGTCTACGTGAACAACTTCGAACAGAACCATCGTCCCCTGGCCCTGCGGCTGCCGCCCGGCCAGGGCAACGTGCTCGCGCGCGACATGGCGCATCTCGTGGAAGACCTGTCCACGGCCATCCCCTCGGCGTTCGAGAGCGACGAATACCGCGCCAGTGCACAGGCCATCGACGAAGAATTCCGTGAGCGTCAGACCCACGCCTTCGACGAACTCGCGACCCAGGCGGCCACTCGCAACGTGAAACTGTTCCGGACGCCATCAGGCTTCGCCTTCGCGCCCATGCAAGAAGGCAAGGTGCTCGGGCCGGAAGAATTCGAACACCTGGACAAGCGCGAGCAGGAGCGCATCGAGAAAATCGTTGCCGAGCTCCAGGCGCAACTGCAGGTGGTCATTCAACAAATCCCGCAGTGGCGCAAGGACAGCCGTGAGAAGCTCAAGAAGCTGAACAACGACGTCACCCTGGCTGCGGTCGGCCATTTCATCGACGATCTGAAGGTCAAGTACCAGCAATTGCCGGAGGTTCTCAAATACCTGGATGACGTCTCCAAGGACGTGGTCGAAAAAGTGGACGACTTCCGCAAGGAAGACGGCGCCGAAAACCCCATGGGCGGACCGGCACCCAAACCCACGGAGCTCCATCGTTACAAGGTCAACGTGCTGGTGGACAACGGCGCGACCCAGGGTGCGCCGGTTATCTACCTGGATCATCCCACCTATCAGGATCTGGTCGGGCGTGCCGAACACCTGGCGCAGTTCGGCACCCTCGTCACCGATTTCACACTGCTCAAACCCGGCGCCCTGCATCGTGCCAACGGCGGCTATCTGATGCTCGATGCGCACAAGCTGCTCTCGCATCCATTCGCTTGGGAGGGGCTCAAACGCGCGCTCTACGCCAACAGGATCAACATTGAATCTCTGGAGAAGATGCTCTCGCTGGTCACCTCGGTGTCACTGGAGCCGACCCCTATTCCGCTCGACATCAAGGTGGTGCTGCTCGGCGATCGCCTCCTGTATTACCTGCTCTACCAATACGACCCCGATTTCGGCGAACTCTTCAAAGTGCAGGCCGACTTCGAGGAACGCATCACCCGTAACAGCGACAACGACCAGACCTATGCGCGACTGATCGCCACGCTGGCGAAGAAAGACAAGCTGCGGCCCTTCGATCGTTATGCGGTGGCGCGCGTCATCGAATATGGCGCACGCATGATCGAGGATGCCCAAAAGGTATCCACACACATGCGCTCCATCGCCGATCTGCTGTGCGAAGCGGATTACTGGGCGTGCGCACACCAGTCACCCGTGATTACGGTGGAAGACGTGCAACATGCCATCGATCAGCAGATCTACCGCGCCTCGCGGGTGCGCGAGCAACTTCAGGAAGAGGTCCAGCGCGGCACGCTGCTCATTGATACGACCCGCGCGGTGATCGGACAGGTCAACGGCCTGTCCGTGCTCAGCATGGGCAACTTCAGCTTCGGCGAACCGGCGCGCATCACCGCGACGGTACACCTGGGCGAGGGCAACGTGGTCGACATTGAGCGCGAAGTGGAATTGGGCGGCGCGGTCCACAGCAAGGGAGTGATGATCCTCGGCTCCTTCCTCGCCGCCCGATACGCCCAGCATCACCCGCTGTCGCTCACCGCCAGCCTGGTGTTCGAGCAGTCCTACGGCCGTGTGGACGGCGATTCCGCCTCCATGGCAGAACTGTGCGCGCTCATGTCGGCGCTTTCAGGCATCCCTATCCGGCAGTCGCTCGCCATCACGGGTTCGGTCAATCAGAACGGCGAATCGCAGCCCATCGGCGGCGTGAACGAGAAGATCGAAGGCTTTTTCGACGTGTGCCGCGCGCGCGGGCTGGACGGCAGCCACGGCGTGCTCATTCCAGTGTCAAATGTGAAGCACTTGATGCTGCGTCATGACGTGGTGGAGGCCGCGGAGAAGGGTCTGTTTCACGTGTACGACTACGAGAACGTGGACCAAGCCTTCGAGCTGCTCACGGGCATTGCGGGCGGCACGGCGGACAGCGAAGGCAACTTCCCGCCAGACAGCGCCAACGGCCGCGTGCAGGCGCGTCTCGTCAAAATGGCCGAAATCCGCGCCAGCTTCGGTGATCGCCACAAGCACAGTGACGGCAGCGATGATGAGCATACCGAAAGTCCACACCCGTAGGTCATGATGCGAAGCTAATGACACTCTTCGGTCAAACCTCACTGTCACGTAGGCGCTACGCGCCAACGTGACCTACGCAGAAAAAGGCACGGCGCCCCCGCAACTCCGCAAGGCTTGCCGTAGGTCACGTTGCGAAGCTACGTGACATTCTGCTGTTGAACCTCGCACCGTCACGTAGGCGCTACGCGCCAACGTAACCTACATGTCAGTCGACATCGCCTTCGCGCACCAGCGGCACGAAGGCGACGGGGAGCACGTGACGGGTGCTGACGTGCCCCGCCTCGTCCCTGGTGAGCACGCGCAATTCTTGACCAAAGTAGGGCTCCCCCAGTGGTATGACCAACCGGCCACCCGGCTTCAGCTGTTCCACCAGCGGCGGCGGCACGTGCGGCGCGGCGGCGGTCACGATGATGCCGTCGTAGGGTGCGTGCTCCGGCCAGCCCGCGTAGCCGTCACCCTCGCGCACCGCCACATTGCCATAGCCCAGCTCGGCCAGGCGTGCGGCGGCATCCGCTGCCAGTCGCGGCACGCGCTCGATGCTGTAGACCTGGTGCACGAGGCAGGAAAGAACCGCGGCCTGATAGCCGGAACCTGTGCCGATCTCCAGCACCACCGCATCCGGCGCCAGGTCCAGCAGATCGGTCATGAGGGCAACCATGAACGGTTGCGAGATGGTCTGGCCCTCGCCGATAGGCAAGGGCGCGTTGTCGAAGGCGGCGTGGCGCAGGCGCGCCGGCACGAAGCGCTCGCGCGGCACCTCGACGATGGCCGCAAGCACGCGCGGGTTGAGGGTTTCGCGGCCGGTGTAGCCGGCCGCGAGCCGGGTTTCTTCCTCGATGTCGCGCAACAGCCCCTTCACCCGGGCCTCATCACGCGGTGAACGTTCGCTCAGTCCTCGAACTCCATATCGAGGGGATCGGACCAGTCCCTCGCACGGGCCGCGGAATCCGCCGTATCCAGGTCATCCGCGTCCAGGTCGTCGAAGGGACCACTCCAGTCCTCGGGCGGTGCACGACGCGTGAGCTCCATCTCCTCCCAGGTCTCCATGTCGAAGGATTCCACGCTACCGTCGAAGTACTGGACATCGACGGTAGCATCACCTTCGTCCACGAGGATCACCTCGAAGGATGCGCCGGTTTCGTCCTTGTACCAGTTGCCCGTCTCGGGCGCATAACGATTGGCCATGTGACTACCCCCTTCCTGCCTCCCTCCCACGAATGGGAGTCCCTGTCGAAACATAGCAAGCAGGCGTCGTTTGTCACCGCGCAGCCGGCATCACTGCGCAGCCGGCGCGATGCGCTCGCGCGCGAGCTCGTTGCCCGCGCCATCCACCACGGAAACGGTCCATTCACCCGTGGCCCCCGAATCCAGATTCTTGCTCGACCACACACGCCAGCGGGAACCGCCGACGTTGAAAGGGATTTCTGCAACCACTTGGTCGCCCTGGGTCCAGCGATGGGTCACGGTCTGGCCTTCCAGGTTGCGCAGTTCGGTGAAGAAATACACACGGGGCGTACCGGGTTGCAAGGCCGTGAGCGTGTCCACGGGCTCGCGCTCACTGATGTCACTGGTGAAAACGGCGCGGGCGACCTCCCCTGTCTGCGCCTGCGATTCGGGCTGCGCCGGTTGCGGTGCCTGCGCCTGGGCAAGAGCCTGTCCCATGGTCAGTGCTGCGCACACCGCCATCAAACCGATGATGCCTTTTTTCATCTTCTTTCTCCTTGTGTGCGGCCCCGACCTGGGGCCGGTAATCCATCGTATACCGCGTCCAGCGTGCCCGGCGCGTGAATCACTTCACATCCGTTATACACCCTCGGCAAACACGAAGGGCGTATCGCAGCGCAGCTTGTATGCGGCCGCATCCACCACGCCCACATCGGCCACCTGCGCACGGGCGCGCAACAGGGCCTGCTCGATGCGCCGGTCGCGCAGGTGGTAGCGTGCCTCCAGATCGATGTCAGCAAGGCTTGGACAGGACTCGTCGAACACGAACCGGTACATGTCCGTCATCATGCCGTAGCGAGCGGCCATGAGCGTGTTGGTGGCGTCTTTGACCGTGTCCACATCCGCGTCTTCCTTAACGAACAGACTGGTTACCATCATCACGGCGATGGCGTGCAATACGTCATAGCGCACATGGGCGATGAGCACAATAAGATGATCCTGGGTAAGCGGCACGTCGTTGCGGTGCGCCCAGCGGATCATGCCGCCGAGCAGCAGGGAGAAGAACTCGGGCACGCCCCATTCCATGCCCAGGCCTACGGACGCCAGGGCCTCCAGCGGCGTGAACGACGGGTCGCCCGCCACCAGGCGCTGGGTGAGCGCGTTATCGGCGACACCGTGCAGCAGCGGCACGTCCTGCTGGAGGAACGGGATGCCGAGTCCCTCGAACATCTTGCGGTACATGACCGGGTGGGTGGTGGAACCGAACAGGCCGGCCAGGCTGGGGTAGTCGTCCACGTCGTGGGTGCCGACCCCATACTCGTCGGCGATGAGCTGGGCGAGCACGATCTGGGCGAGCTCCGAGATGCGCTCGTTCAACTGGCCATACGGCATGTCCATGAGGCCGTTGAAACGCCCCAGCGCCAGTGCCACACACTGACGGGTGTTCTTCACCTGGTTGAAATAATTGAGCGCGAAGCGCGCGGCGTGCTCGCGGTTGAACTCGCCGAGGAAGAAACGCGCGAAAAAGGGATGGCGCCACACCGGGTGGCTCATCACGTGATCGTGCAGATCCAGGAACAACCGACCGATCTCGCCGGCGCGGAACAGGCGGGAACGCGGAAACGGATTGTCCGGGTCCTGCGCGGCAAGCGCGCGCAGTTCCGCGAACATCCGGTTCAGTGCGTTGTCAGGGTTTTCGAGGTCGACGATGATTTTGCTGAAATCGTCCACCTGGCTTTGCTTGAAGCGGGCCAGCACCTCTTCCATGTCCAGCTCCAGGAGGTCGCGGGAGGGGTGCACTTCCGGAAGCAGTCGCAGACGCCCGTCGGGCAGTTCGTCGAGCAGGTCGGAAAAGCGACTGACGCGCTCATTGTCGGGGGAAGTCATTGTGCTGCTGTGCTCCGGAATATTAGGCTTCGCTAACTTTAACTCCACCCCGGGCGGAAGAAAACGGGCCGCCGCAGGGCCGAGGCGGCCCGGCGCGCGCGTAGCATGGCCCCCATGCCTGCACGGGATCGGGTTAAGTAGTTGATTCTGTGTGCCGCGCACTGGCGCGGTCGAGGCGTGGAAAGCGAATGGACCACCGCATAGGAAAAATCCGGCTTCGCATCGGTGTGAGTGCCTGCCTGCTTGGTGAGGCCGTGCGCTACGACGGCACCGACAAGCGCGACGCAACCGTGGCGGCGCTGGCGCGTGAATTCGAACTGGTCCCCGTCTGTCCCGAGATGGGCATCGGCCTGGGCGTGCCGCGCCCCCCCATTCAACTGGAAGGCGATCCGACCGCCCCGCGCGCCGTGGGCGTCAGTTTGCGCGACATCGACGTCACGGATGCGCTCCTTGAGTTCGGCGCACGCAGCGCACGGGAACTGGGAGAGCTTTGTGGTTTCGTGTTCAAGGGCCGGTCACCCAGTTGCGGCGTGAACAGCACCCCCGTTCATCTCGCCGGTGGCGGCGTCCACCGGGGCGGCCGGGGACTTTTCGCACACGCATTCATGGCGGCCCGACCCGATCTGCCTGTGGAGGAAAACGACAGCCTGGCCGATCCACAACGGCGGGAAGAATTCCTTCGCCGTGTGAGGAGGTTTGGAAACACCCGTAGCCCGGATGAAGCGTAAGCGGAATCCGGGGTTGTGCCTGTGGCGCAATGCGACGGCTTTCCCTGCGCCTGGCGTCGTAGGCACCGCCCCCTCGGGGCGGTTTCTTTTGCCGCGCGCACCAGGGGGGCGGCGCAGCTCACCAGCGGGGCGGCGAAGGAGGTGCCCCTATAGCCGTACATATCGCCAAAGAAGCTGGTCATCACGGACATCCCCGGGGCCATTACGCCGGCCAGTCCGGGCCGGGGCAGTAATCGCCGTCCAGACCTGCCGCCAGGCACTGGCCCGTCAGATCGAACGAGGCTTAACCACAGGAAAATACCCCCAGTTTCATGCATTATGCGTGGCTTTGAACGAAACCTTCGCCGTGAGCAGGGCATCAGCGCGTCGTACGCGTTCGAAACAGCGATTCGTAACATCCAAAGGACTGATCACGGTGGCTACCCTCATCCCTTCTATTGGTTCTGCACGATTCGATACCCGTGGCGAGCTGCGCCTGGCCGAACGGCTGAAGGATTTCCTGGAAGACAATGCCTGGGTCTGGCACAACCTGCCGGTAGGGCGTTTGGGCAGACACCCGGATTTCATCGTGCTCCATCCCCAACAGGGGGTCGTGGTACTGGAGGTAAAAGACTGGCGGCTGGAGACGATTACCAAGGCGGACAAGAAGCAGGTCGAGCTGCTCACTGACAGGGGCATTGTCGCCGTCGAGAACCCCTTCGAGCAGGTGCGGGGCTATATGTTCAACGTGGTGAACATGCTGAAGCGCGACCCGCTCCTGAAGATCGAGCAAGGCCCGTTCAAAGGGCAGCTTGTCCTGCCTTTTGGCCACGGCGTGGTATTCACCAACATCACGCGCAAACAGTTTGACCAGACCGATCTGCACGAGATTTTTCCGCCAGACCGCATCCTGCTGCGTGACGAAATGTCAGAAAGCGCCGATCCGGACGGCTTTCGCAAACGGCTATGGAGAATGGTGTCGCCCCGCTTAGGGTCCGGCTTGAGTCTGCCCCAACTCGATCGGGTGCGTGCGCTGTTGTTTCCGGAGGTCCGCGTTAGACAAATTGCGCTGGCGTTCGATGAGCCACCGCATTCACCCGCCGACGACCGCACCCTGGCAGTAATGGACCTGCAGCAGGAGTTGGTTGCCCGCAGTATGGGCGAGGGCCACCGCATCGTGCGTGGCGTCGCCGGTTCAGGAAAAACCCTCATCCTGGCATTTCGGGCCGAATACATGGCACGCACCGCGTCACGTCCGGTGTTGGTGCTCTGTTACACAAACGGCATTGCCGGGCGGCTCGAAAATACCATGCAGGATCGCGGTGTCGAGGATCGCGTGATCGTTTCTACATTCCACTCCTGGTGTTGGAAGATGCTTCGCACTTATGACATCCCCATACCCTCGGAAAGCAAAATTCCCGATTACCAGGAACGACTCGCAGCGGGTGTGCAGGCGGTGGTGAACGCCGTTGACCGCGGCCAGATACCTGCCGATCAATATGATGCAGTGCTTATCGACGAAGCGCACGATTTCGAACCTCAATGGCTCGCGTTAGCCACCAGGATGGTCAGTCCTGATACCAAATCGCTTCTCATCGTCTATGACGATGCTCAGGCGATCTACAAGGGCCGCACGCGGCCGGTATGGAAACAGCTTGGCATCGAGGCCTCCGGCAGGACCACCGTTCTCAAAGTGAATTACCGCAACACGGTGCAGATTCTCCGTTTTGCACGGAAATTTGCCGCCGATGTACTGGGTGCGCCGGGTGTATGCGCGGACGACGAAAATGCCATCCTCCTGCCTGAGGATGGTGGACGCGAGGGTGTGGATCCAGTAGTGCGTCAGTGCGTGAGTTTCGATGAAGAGGGCCATGCGATTACCGAATGGCTTCTTGCGCGAAAAAATGCCGGCTACCTGTGGGGCCAAATGGCAGTCTTGTATCCGGAGCACCATATCGGCCAGCGATTCGAGAAGCTCCTGGTCAAGCATGCGATACCGGCGGACGTGGCCAAGAACAATCGCAACCGGGTAGATGCGAGCCGGGATGCGGTACGCCTCCTGTCCATGCATACAGCCAAGGGGCTGGAATTTCCTTGTGTGGCCATCGGCGGCCTGGGGGCATTGGCGTCAGAAAACATCGAAGATGACGTGCGGCTGACCTACGTGGCCATCACCCGCGCTACCCATGAGGCACTTCTGACCTATTCGCATCAGACGCCCCTGATCGAGCTTTTGGTCTCGCCCTGATCAAGGAACAGCTCGACATCACGTGATGACCGGATGGTGCGATTCAGATAATAGTCCGAAGCCGCAAGGCCGTTTCACAACGCGGGTCCCGGCCCCGGGCACGGGTGAAAAAGAGCGCGGGAGGGTTTCCCCTCCCGCAAGCGGGGTTTGCCGTCAGGCCTTGGGGTAGTCAGCGAGGCCGGGATTGCCGGCGACGTTCTTGAGCTTGGGCGTGTTCAGCTTCTTGATGGACACGGTCTTCTGGTCGCGCAGGTAGTCGGCCACCACGTCCCAGATGGGACGGCCCGGCGACTGCGAACCCACGGTGGCCCAGCCGGCCACCTTGTACGTCTTGTTGGGCTCGATCTTCTTGCCGTCGTCCAGTTGCATGTCGGAGATGCGCTTGCCCATGGAGGCGGTCGGGTCGCACACGTAATCCAGCCCGCCCACACGCACCATGTCGCCGCCCTGCTGGTAGTACGGGTCCTTGTTGAACAGGTTGTCGGCCACGTCCTCGAGAATGAGTTTGATCTCCTCGCCGCTCATCTCGCGCACGTAGGTTTCCGGATAGGTGATGCAGGTCTGGTCGAGCACGTGCTCCATGGTGATGGCCTGGCCCGGCAGCACGGTGGTGCCCCAACGGAATCCGGGTGACAGCGAGATCTGCGCGTCGCCCACCACGCGCTGCGCGTCGCACACGATCTGGTCGAAGGTGCCGTTGAAATTGCCGCGGCGATACAGCACATCACTGCTGACGGCGAGCTTCTCTTCGAGCTTGCTCTTGTACGGCGCGCGGGTCTTCTCGATGAACGCCACCATTTCCTTGTGAGGCTCGATGAGGTTGGAGAACACCGGCAGCAGGCGGTAACGGAAGTCCTGTACCTTGCCGCCGCGCACGTCCAGGTCCATGACGCCGAGGAACTTGCCGTTGGAACCGGCGTTGCACACCAGGGTGCGGCCGCCGCGGTTCTTCACCAGCGTGGGTGCGGGCATACCGTCGTGGGTGTGGCCACCGAGGATCACGTCCACGCCACTGACCACCGAGGCCATCTTCAGGTCCACGTCCATGCCGTTGTGGGACAGCACCACCACCACGTCGGGTTTCTCACTGGCGCGGACTTCGTCCACCAGCTTTTGCAGCTCGGCGTCCTGGATGCCGAAGGTCCAGTCCGGAATGAAGCGCGAGGGATTGGCGATGGGCGTGTACGGGAAGGCCTGGCCGATCACCGCCACCTTGGCGCCGCCTACCTGACGGATGGTGTAGGGCTTGAAGGCGTGGTTGGTGTTCTCGTCGAAGCCCTCGAAATCGGCGAAGCGGTAATCGAAGGCGGCGTCTTCCTTCACACGCACGTTGTGGGCGACGAACTCGCCCTTGAAGGCGTGGACGTTCTTGATGACCTCTTCATCGGTGTAGGTGAACTCCCAGTGGCCGGTCATGACGTCGACGCCCAGCAGGTTGCAGGCCTCCACCATGTCCATGCCGCGCGTCCAGTACGCGGTGCCCGAACCCTGCCAGGTGTCGCCGCCGTCCAGCAGCAGCGAGTTGCCCGGGCCGCGCTCGGCGCGGACCCTGTCCACCAGCGTCTTGAGGTGGGCGAAGCCGCCTACCCTGCCGTAGGTCTCCGCAGCGCCGGCGAAATCCAGGTAGGTGAAGGCGTGGGCTTCAAGGGAGCCGGGTGCGATACCGAAATGGGCGAGGAGCTTGTCGCCGACGATGTGCGGGGCCTTGCCGAAGGAGCCGCCGATGCCGAGGTTGACGTTGGGCTCGCGGAAATAGACCGGATTGAGCTGGGCGTGCACATCGGTGATGTGCAGCAGGCTCACGTTGCCGAACTTGGGGGCGCTGTAGAGATCGGCCGGCATGCGGCGCCCTGCGGCGCCTTGCACGAGCCCGGGAACCAGGCCGGTAGCGCCTGCAAGGCCCATCAGCGCGATGAACTGGCGACGACTCAGGGACATAAAGACTCCACTCCTCGGTATTGTTTTGGTGCCGAGCCGGACTCGGGGACGATGGCGAGCTGTTCTCACAGTCCACGCTGTAGAGTGTCGCGGCGAGGGCGGTTTATTCCACCGAGGCATAACTCAGGCGCCATTTGACACTAACGAACGCGGTTCCGGTGGGCGATAGGTCAAAGGTGATAGCCGGGGTAGGTCTTTGCTTGGCAACGAAAACAGCGAACCGGGGCTTTCGACACAGAGCCGATGCCCCTACTATAGTTGGCGCATTTTCAGCCGAATTAAACAAACCGATGGACGCAATCGAAAACGCGCAACACGACCTGACCGAAGCGACGCTCAGCGTGGAGACCGCTATCGAACTACTCGCCAGTCTGGAACAGGACGGCAGCGAGCACGCGCAGGAACTGCGTCAGATCCTGAATGAACTGGAGCGAGTGAAAGAAGGGCTGGACGTCTCCTACGCGCGTCTTGCGCCGTTGCGCGCCGAGCACGCCTGAGCGATGGCTGATCGCCGCCTGCTGTTGCGGGTCGCCGCCAAGCTGCTCGCCTGGGTTGCCATCATCGCTGCGCTCGCGGTGTTGTTCGGCAGTCTGTCGCCGTCACCGGACGGCATGAGCGCGCGTCCGCGCGCTGAAGCCCGCGCCTTGCCGCCTCCGCCGCCCTGAGCGGCGTCAGGACCGCTTGCGCACCAGAGTGAGATCGGCGTCGGGCGGCGGCGGCATCTGCACGTAGAAACCCTGTTCGCGCAGGCTGCGCATCACCTCGTTCACGTCGCTGCGCGCCAGGCGCCGCTCCGGCGTGAGTTCCAGTTCGAACACGAATTCCGGCTTGCCGAAGGCCTTCATGACGGCCCCGGGGACCTGCTCAAAGTTGTCCTCGGCTGTGACGAACAGGTAAAGCTCCTGCTTCTTCGTGCTGCGGTAGACGTAGCTCTTCATGCTCACTCCAGGAAATGCAGCACCGCATCGAGGCCGCTGTGATTGAGCACCGCGCCGGCGGCCGCCTGCACCTTGGGCTTGGCGCGGAAGGCGACGCCCAGGCCCGCGGTGTGCAGCATCTTGAGGTCGT
This sequence comes from Gammaproteobacteria bacterium, assembly GCA_023228645.1. GTDB lineage: Bacteria > Pseudomonadota > Gammaproteobacteria > Thiohalomonadales > Thiohalomonadaceae > JALOAT01. The sequence goes on from JALOAT010000025.1 coordinate 46,705, forward strand.
TGGCGCCGTCGCCGAGGGCGATCGCCTGTGCCGGCGCGATGTCCAGGCGCTCACACAACGAGGTGAGAAACCGCGCCTTGGCGTCCGCATCCACGATGTCGCCCAGCACCTGGCCGGTCAGGCGGCCGCCCTTCACCTCGAGGGTGTTGGCGAGCGCGTCGTCGAGGCCGAGCCGATCGCGCAGGCGTTCGGTGAAAAAGGAGAACCCGCCGGACACCAGGCCGACCTGCACGCCGCGCGCCTTGAGTCCGGCGATCAAGGCTTCGGCGCCCGGATTGAGTTGCAGGCGTTCCTCATAGACACGTAGCAGCGCGGTCTCTTCCAACCCCTCCAGCGCGGCCACGCGGCGGCGCAACGAGGTGGGAAAGTCGATCTCGCCGCGCATCGCCGCCTCGGTCACCGCCGCGACTTCCGGCTTGCGGCCGGCGAAATCCGCGATCTCGTCGATGCATTCGATGGTAATGAGGGTGGAATCCATGTCCGTCACCAGCAGGCGCACGCGATCCGCCTCGAACCCTGCGGGCAGCGTATTGACGTCGAAGGGTAGCGCGCTACGCAACGCCGCCAGGCCGTCCGCGTCGAGCACCCTGGCATGCCGCAGCCGAAAGAAACCGCCGCAGCATTCCAGGTCACCGGAAATCGCCGCGCCAATACGCTGGCGCGCCGACGCATCGAGAACGGGGGTGTGCAACAACGTGGTAAACATGCCTGACGGTCGCTCGGAGAGGGGGCGTTATTCTACCGGTTTCTGCGGCTCCTGCCGCTTCGCCGCGTCGAGTTCGTCGGCGACATCGCGCACGCCCTTGAGGTCGCGCACGGTGATGGTCTTCACGGGCAGGGGCACGTGCGTCGAGACGGTCTCGACCGGTTCCTCTGCGGGTGCCGTCGGTGCGGGTTGTGCAGCGGGTTCCGGACAACCGCACGCGTTTGCCGCGACGGCGGCCGGGGCACCGAGCGAAAGCCACAACGACAGCACCAAAGCCCTCACGCGGCCACCTTCACGTGATACCCGGCGAACTTGCGCACGTTCAGCACGCCGCCGGAAAAGATGAGGTACTGGCCCTTGATGCCTACGAGCGTATCCTCCACCACGGGGGTCTTGTCGAGGCTCAGGGATGTGGCCTTGGCCGGATATTCGAGCACCGGATAGCGAATGCACACCGGCTCGGCCTGCACCGGCTCGATTGCCTCACCCCCGCACGCCCCTGCACAGGCCGCGAGCAGCCTGGCACGTTCCTCGGCCAGTTCCAGCGGCTCCGCGTCGCCCTTGAGCATGCGGCGCCAGTCCGTGCGATCGGCCACGTGCTCGCGCAGGGCGGCCTCGATGAGCCCCGCCTCGCGGCGCGTGCCGGTGCGCAGGATGGCCAGGGCCTGGGTCGCACCCTGGTCGATCCAGCGGGTCGGGATCTGCGTGGCGCGCGTGATGCCCACCTTGAGTCCCGAGGTGTTGGACAAATAGACGACATGGGGCTGCATGCAGTGGCCCTCGGCCCACTGCGGGTCGCGACAGGTGCCGGCGCCGTGGTGGCAGCGCTCCGGGCTGACGATGCAGAGATCACATTCGGCGAGCCGCTGCACGCAGGGATAACAATAGCCCTGGTTATAGCTCTTGCGGGTCTTGCGGCCGCAGGCGACGCAGTTGATCACCCCGTCGTAGTCGATGCGCAGGCGGTGCCCGAGCAGCGGATTGAGAGCCAGCGTCGCCTCGCCCACGGGCAGCGTGTAGTCCACCACGCCAGCGCTGGTGATGGTGGCGCACATTTTTTGCAGGTTTCCGCTCAAGGACATGGGGTTGGCACGCAGCTGGTATGCTAGGACGCTATGAGAGTGATGGGCGCAGGCGATTATACGGCAGCGATGCGTGCGGTGACCGGGCAGTGTGGCCGGTACGTTTTTACGCTCCTTGTCATGCTGGTCGGGACCTCCGGCATGGCCTGGGCCGCCTGCGACGACCCGCCGCAGCGCCAGGTCAACTGGCGCGGATGCGACAAGCAGGGACAGGACCTCCGTGGCCTGGATCTGGAAGGCGCAGTGCTCATCCGCACCAATCTGGCGGGTGCGGACCTGTCCGGCGCGCGACTGACTGGCGCCGATCTGTCCTTTGCAAACCTGAGCGACGCGCGAGCCGAGGAAGTGCGCATGGCCGGCGCGCGTCTGCTGGGTGCCAACCTCCAGGGTGTCCGTCTGCGTGGCGCCGTACTGGACGGCGTCGCCGCCGATCGCGCGGACCTGAGTGGCGCGAAGCTCATCGGCACGCGCCTGCACAAGGCAAGTTTTTATCAGACGAATCTGCAGGAGGCCGACCTCAGCGATGCCGACTTGGCCGATGCCGATCTGAAACAGGCGTCGCTGACCCGCGCCGTCATGAACGGGGCCAGCCTGGCACGCGCCGTGCTGGATGGCGCTAACCTGGAATACGCCGTACTCACCCGCGCCAACCTGGAACGGGCGCGCCTGCACCGCGCCCGCCTCGCCCACGCGGACCTGCGCGATGCGAATCTCACCCGCGCCTCCCTGGTGGACGCCGACCTGTTCGAGACCGTGTTCACCGGCGCCCGCCTCAGCGGCGCCACCTGGGTGGACCGCCGCCGCTGCCTGCTCGATGCCGTGACCCGTTGCCGCTGATCCGTCTTTCGCGATGGCCCACATCGGCGCGGCATACGGCAATGCCCCGATGCAAGATCGGGGCATGCACACGAAGATTTCAGCAAACCGGCAGGCGGGCACGGCCCGCCCGTGTTTCGATGTACTTGCGTTCTTTTAGACGACCAAGACCGCTCCCTGTGCATGGCCGATGACCCGCTCGGAAACGCTGCCCATCAGCAAGCGTTCCAGACCGGTGTGGCCATGGCTGCCGAGTACGATGAGGCCCGCCTTGCGCGCCTCGGCGGTCTTGACGATGACCTCGTCCGGCCGGCCCGCGCCCACCTCACCCTGCACCTTGGCGCCTTCGGCGGCCATGAGTGCGGTGGTGCGTTCGACCACGGCTTGTGCATCCGCAACGGACTTTCCGTCATCCACGCAGAGCACCGTGACGGTGGTATCACACAGCTTGCCAAGTGCGGCGGCGGTGACGGCCGCTGCATCGGAGTAGCGCGAACCGTCGGTAGCCAGCAGCAAGTCCTTGCCGAGGATGTCGGCGGTGCGCGGAACCACCATCACCGGGCGGCGCGCAAAACCAATGATCTTCTTGGTAGTGCTGCCCATGAGCAGGCGCATGAGGCCGCTCTTCCCGTGCCGTCCCACGATGATGAGATCGACGTTCAATTTCTCGGCCGCTGCCACTACTTCTTCATAGATCTGGGCACCATGACGCGCCAAGGTCTCGCACGTCACACCGCGCGCGCTGGCATCCGTCTGTATCTTTGCCAGTGTCGCCTGCGCGTCCGCGTCGGCCTGCGCCACCAGGTTCGGGACCAGCGCCTCGTACTCCGGATTGGTTTGCACTACGGTGAGCGCGTACAGGCGGGCGCCACACTTATGTGCGATGGCGATGGCCTCGCGCACCGCGCCGGCGGAAAACTCGGAACCGTCGCTGGCAAC
>JALOAT010000026.1 GCA_023228645.1 Gammaproteobacteria bacterium
GGTCTTCACCGGCAGGCCGTACTTGTGGGCGAATTCGAAGTCGCGCTCGTCGTGGGCCGGCACGGCCATCACCGCGCCCTCGCCGTAACCCATGAGCACGTAGTTGCCCACCCACAGCGGCAGCTGCTCGCCCGTGAGCGGGTGCTTCACGGTGAGACCGGTGGCCATGCCCTTCTTTTCCTGGGTGGCGATCTCCGCCTCGGTGGTGCCGCCCTTCTTGCATTCCTCGATGAAGGCGGCCAGTTCCGGATTGGACTTGGCGGCGTGGAGGGCCAGCGGATGCTCCGCGGCCACGGCCACGTAGGTGGCGCCCATGAGGGTGTCGGCGCGGGTGGTGAACACCCACAGGATGCCGCCGCCGTCGATGTCGTGGGGGAAGCCCACGCGCACGCCGTGGCTCTTGCCGATCCAGTTCTTCTGCATCAGCTTCACCTGCTCGGGCCAGCCCGGCAGGGTGTCCAGGTCGGCGAGCAGTTCTTCCGCATAGCCGGTAATCGCCATGTAGTACATGGGGATCTCGCGCTTCTCCACCAGCGCGCCGGTGCGCCAGCCGCGGCCGTCGATCACCTGCTCGTTGGCGAGCACGGTCTGGTCCACCGGGTCCCAGTTCACGGTGCCGGTCTTGCGGTAGACGATGCCCTTCTCGAGCATGCGCAGGAACAGCCACTGGTTCCAGCGGTAGTAGTCGGGCGAGCAGGTGGCGACCTCACGCTCCCAATCGATGGCGAAGCCCAGGGACTTCAGCTGCATCTTCATGTAGGCGATGTTGTCGTAGGTCCACTTGGCGGGCGGCACGCCGTTCTTCATGGCGGCGTTTTCCGCGGGCAGGCCGAAGGCGTCCCAGCCCATGGGCTGCAGCACGTTGCGGCCGAGCATGCGCTGATAACGGGTGATCACGTCGCCGATGGTGTAGTTGCGCACGTGGCCCATGTGCAGCCGGCCGCTCGGATAGGGGAACATGGACAGGCAGTAGAACTTCTCCCTGCCCGGCTCCTCGCTCACCTGGAAGACCTGCGCGGCCTCCCACTGCTGCTGCACGTCGCGCTCGATTGCTTGCGGTTCGTAATGCTCGTTCACGCCGCCTCCAAAGGGCTGGGGATGGGCCGTCTCCCGGCCCGTAAAAAGCCGTTAAGGATACCGTAGGAGCCGAGGCGCCACCAACAAACCGGCGTGATTGCGCCGAGAGAAAGAAAAAGCATTAACAACGGGGGACACGGGGGACACGGGGGGAAAGAAGGCTTCGCTTACGGCCATTTGCACGGCCAGTCACGAATCGCTGCCAAGCGGCGATTGTGGCAAAACACCATTCAAGGGTTTTACCCCGTGTTCCCCGTGTCCCCCGTGGTTTGGCTTTTTCCCAGGTTGGCACACCCGTGCCGCTCGTTCACACTAGCGGAAAAGCCGCTGGAGACTGCCGTGAGTGAACACGACCAGAAAAACCGCCTCGTCGACGCCTACGAACGCATGCTGGAACGGGTACAGGGTTTCGTGCAGGAGGTGGAAAAGGATGCCGGCCCCGCCCTCAAGCACGCCATCGAGCAGGCCCGCGACGCCGCCGCCGATGTGGGCGAACTCACCCGCGACGAGGCCGAACGGGTAGCCTATTACCTGCGCCGCGACCTGGAGGATGCCGGCAAATTCCTCAAGGACTCGGGGGAGGAATTGGGTGGCTGGTTGCGCTTCGACGTGCAGCTGATCGAACGCAGTTTGGCATGGCTGTTCCTGCAGGCGGCCGATCGCACCAAGGTGGAACTGGAGCGCCTGCACCTGGAGGCGGAAGCCGTTGGCGAATGGCACAGCGGCGAGGTGACCGGCCCGGGCACCCTGATCTGCAAAAGCTGCGGCAATGAACTGGTGATGCGCCGCGCCGCGCACATACCGCCCTGCGCCCACTGCGGTGGCACCGATTTCCGCCGCTCACCTACGTAGCGAGGGAGCGCAGCGGAATCCGGGACACCGTCCCGATCGAGAACAAAACAGCCCAACGCAGAGACGCAGAGGGCGCAGAGAACGCTAAGAAAGATGTTGCAAGGGACATGTCTCCGCCGCTATGACACAGGCGGTCGTGGCCGCCGCCTATGCGCGTCCTGCCCTGTTTGGAAGGAAGTGTCACGGACCCTCGTATACAGCGATTCGCACCCTGCAGACGCGCAACAGCGCGAAAGCGAGGGCCGCAAGCACGCACAGCACCCCGTAATCACCCCAGATCACATACGGCGTGGAGCCGCGCATGGGCTGCACCGCCCCTTCCAGCACGAAGGTCTCGAACTGCGGCGAACGGGCCAGGATGTCCCCGCGGTGGTCCACCAGGGCGGAGATGCCGTTGGTGGTGGCACGCAGCAGCGGCCGGCCGGTCTCCAGCGAGCGCATGCGCGCAATCTGCAGGTGCTGGTGGGGTGCCAGCGAATCCCCGTACCAGGCATTGTTGGAACCGTTGATGAGCAGCCGCGCCTCCGGCAGGCGGCGGATGACCTCGGTGCCGAAGGCGTCCTCGTAACAGATGGACACCGCCGCCGGCAGGCCCGCCACGGTGATGGGCGGCTGCGCCGGATCGCCGCGGCTGAAGCCGGACATGGGCAGGTCGAAAAAGCGGATGAGCCCGCGCAGCCAGTCCTCCAGCGGCACGTATTCGCCGAAGGGCACCAGGTGCGACTTGCGGTGAAACTGGCCGCTGCCCAGGGCCATCATGGTGGTGTAGTAGCGCTCGCCATCGCCATCGAGCAACGGCACGCCCAGGATCACGTCGGTGCCTGCCGCGCGCGCCTGCGCGGCCAGGGGCGCGAAGTAGTCTCCCTGCAAGTCCTGGTAGAACAGGGTCACGGCGTTCTCGGGCCAGACCACCAGGTCCGTACCGAGGCGGGATAGTGTCAGGTCGGCGTAGACCGACAGCCGGCGCGTAATCCCCTCCGGGTCCCACTTGGTAAGCTGCGGCTGGTTGCCCTGGACCAGCGCCACGGACAGCGGCTCGCCCTCGGGTTCGGTCCAGGCGATCTGCATGAGCGCCCCGCCGACGCCCCAGATCCCCACCACCAGCGCAGTGACCGGCATCCAGCCGGTTCCCCGGCCCTGCCATAGCAAGGCCAGCGCACCGGCGCTCACGGCCGCCAGCCAGCCGACGCCGTATACCCCGAACACCGGGGCATAGCCCGCCAGCGGGGTGTCGATGACGCCGTAGCCGATGCTCAGCCAGGGGAAGCCGGTGAGAAACCAGCCGCGGAACCACTCTACGGCGATCCACGCCAGCGGCAGGCCGATGAGGTAGCGTTGTGCCGGCGAAAGGCGCCGTCCTCCCCAGGCAGCGAGGGCGCCGAACAGCCCCGTGTACAGGGACAGCACGGCCACGAACAGCGCCGTCAGGAGTCCGGCGAGCGGCGCGGCGGTGAGGCCGAAGTCGTGGATGGCCACGTAGACCCAGGACACCCCCACGCCGAAGGCGCCGAGGCCGTAGAGAAAGCCGCGCAGGAACCCCCGGCGCGGGTCGTCGGTCCGGACCAGGGCGAACAACACCGCCAGGGAGAGAAATACAAAGGGAAAAAACGCGAGCGGCGCGTAGCCGAGCGGCAGCAGGGCACCGGCGAGCAGCGCGGCGAGATGCCCGCCGCGCCTGCCAGGTTCAGCTGGCGAGGTGTTCACCGGAGGCTGCGGCACCGCTCGCGGCGCCGTCCTTGAGCGTCGGAGCCACGTGCAGCAGATGGATGCGCCGGTTGTCGGCGCGCAGCACCTTGAAGCGATAGCCGTCGATCTCGGCCTCCTCGTCGCGCTTGGGCAGATGCCCGAAGGCATTCATCACCAGGCCGCCGATGGTGTCGAACTCGTCATCGCTGAACGAGGTGCCGATCTCGTCGTTGAGATCCTCGATGGGCGTGAGGGCGCGCACCGTGTACTCGCCGTTGTCCAGCACGAAGATGTTGCTGTCTTCCTCGTCGATGTCGTGCTCGTCCTCGATCTCGCCGACGATCTGCTCGATGACGTCCTCGATGGTGACCAGGCCCGCCACACCGCCGTATTCGTCCACCACGACGGCCATATGGTTGCGGTTTTGGCGGAATTCCTTGAGCAGCACGTTGAGGCGCTTGCTCTCCGGCACGAAAAAGGCCGGGCGCAACACCTCGCGGATGTCAAAGCGGGCGTTCTCACCCTGGGCCACGAAGGGCAGCAGGTCCTTGGCCAGCAGGATGCCGATGACCTCGTCGCGGCTTTCGCCGATCACGGGGTAGCGGGAGTGCGCCGATTCGATGATGGTGGGCAGGAATTCCTTCGGCAAAGCGTCACGCTCCACCACCGCCATCTGCGAGCGGGGCACCATGACATCGCGCACCTGCATTTCCGAGACGGCCAGCACGCCCTGGGTCATGGACAGCGCATCGGCATCCATGAGCCCACGGCGATAGGCATCGCGCAGGATCTCGATGAGCTCTTCCCGATCCCTCGGTTCCGCTTGCAGGACCTGGCCGAGTCGTTCCAGCCAGCTTCGGTGGGGCCGCTCATCGGCGGCGGTACTAGGTCGATCTTCCTTCATTCAGAACACACTACTCGTAAGGGTTGGGATAGCCTAGGTTACCAAGGACGGCGGTTTCAAGCGCCTCCATTTCCTCGGCCTCGCCCGGCTCCAGATGATCATAGCCGAGCAGATGCAGGGTGCCGTGCACCACCATGTGGGCCCAGTGGGCCTCCGGGGCCTTGTCCTGCTCGGCCGCCTCGCGCGCCACCACGGGGGCGCACACCACGATGTCGCCGAGCAACGGCAGCTCGACACCCGGCGGGGCCTCGAAGGGAAACGAAAGCACGTTAGTGGGCCCTTGCTTCCTGCGATAGGTCCCGTTCAGCTCGGCGCTCTCGTCCTCGTCCACGATGCGGACCGTGAGCTCCGCCTCGTCGCGCCGCCCGATCAGCGCGGCCTCCACCCAGCGGCGCACCAGCACCTCACCGGGCACGGCAGGCCCGGCCTCCAGGGCCAGCTGGTAGTCCAGCTCCAGGTTCATGGGGCGTGGGAACCGAAGAAAAAGCGGAACGCGGAGGGCGCGGAGGGGGACGCGGAGAAATGAACAGGGAAACCCCTCTTCTCCTCTGCGGCCTCCTTCTTCCCTTCGCGTCCTCCGCGTCGAAGTCTTTTTGTGATCACGCCTTCGGTTCCGATGCCTCGTGGCGCTCGTAGGCATTGACGATGCGCTGCACCAGGGGGTGGCGCACCACGTCCTTGGCCAGGAAGAAGCCGAAGCTGATGCCGTCCACGTCCTTCAGCACTTCAATGACGTGGCGCAGGCCCGACTGGGTGCCGCGCGGCAGGTCGATCTGGGTGACGTCGCCGGTGACCACGGCGGTGGAGCCGAAGCCGATGCGGGTCAGGAACATCTTCATCTGTTCGACGGTGGTGTTCTGGGCCTCGTCGAGGATGATGAAGGCGTCGTTGAGGGTGCGCCCGCGCATGTAGGCCAGCGGCGCCACCTCGATGACGTTGCGCTCCATGAGCCGCGCCACGGCCTCGAAGCCCAGCATTTCGTACAGGGCGTCGTAGAGCGGGCGCAGGTACGGGTCCACCTTCTGGGACAGGTCGCCGGGCAAAAAGCCCAGGCGCTCGCCGGCCTCCACGGCCGGGCGGGTGAGCACCACCTTGCGCACCAGGTCGCGCTCCAGGGCGTCCACGGCACAGGCCACGGCCAGATAGGTCTTGCCGGTGCCGGCCGGACCGATGCCGAAGTTGATGTCGTGGGACAGGATGTTCTTGAGGTAGCGCTTCTGGTTCGGACCGCGCCCGCGAACCACACCGCGCTTGGTGCGGATGACGACCTCTTCCTCTTCATCGGTCTCCAGGAGCGATTCCACCCCGGATTCCTGCAAGAACAGGTGCACGGCCGACGGGCTCAACACCTCACCGCCGGTGCTCTTGTAGAGGCCCTTCAGCACCTCGCCGGCGGCACGCACCGACTCACCCTCGCCGATGACGCGAAAGGTGTTGCCACGGTTGTTCACCTCCACCCCGAGCCGACGCTCGATGAGGCGCAGGTGTTCATCCCATTGGCCACAGAGATTGGCGAGGCGCCGGTTGTCGGCAGGTTCCAGGACCAAGTCCAGGCTTTCAGGCAGTTCGTTCAAAGAGGCGGCTAGTGCGGACATCAATGCGGTAAGGATAACCCAGGTGGGATTGAAGTCACTACTGTGACAGCGGCACGGGTCGGCGGTTCAGCCCACAGGCGCAACGCGGAGGGCGCGGAGACGCGGAGGACGCGGAGGACGCGGAGAACAGAGAAAACGCTCAAGGGTTCGTGCGTTCGGGACTGCATGGTCCCTTGCCGCCCGCGCTTCGCCGTTTGAACATCGCGCAACTGACGGGGAACAAGGGGGTTGAATAGACCGCGTGGTCCAACATTCCCTATCTCCGCGTCCTCCGCGTCTCCGCGCCCTCCGCGTTGACCCATCGGATAGACCCAACCGCCTAAGTGGCTCGTGTCCAGACTATTTCAGGCGCCCGCGCAGGGAATTGGGCATAGCCTCGGTGATTTCGACGTCGACGAGCTGGCCGATGAGCGCCGCGGGGCCGTCGAAATTGACCACGCGGTTGTTTTCCGTGCGCCCGGCCAGCTGATTCGGGTCCTTGCGCGAAGGGCCTTCCACCAGCACCCGCTGCACCGTACTCACCATCTTGCGGCTGATGATCTGCGCTTGGTGGTTGATGAGGTTCTGCAGCTGCTGCAGGCGGACCTTCTTCTCCTCCAGGGTCACGTCGTCCGGCATGTCGGCGGCCGGCGTGCCCGGGCGCGGGCTGTAGATGAAGCTGAAGGAGGTGTCGAAGTCCAGCTCCTCCACCACGCGCAGGGTGGCCTTGTGGTCGTACTCGGTCTCGCCCGGGAAGCCCACGATGAAGTCCGAGGACAGCGACAGGTCGGGGCGGATGGCGCGCAGCTTGCGCACGATGTTCTTGTACTCGAGCACCGTATGCCCGCGCTTCATCAGCGCCAGGATGCGGTCGGAGCCGCTTTGCAGCGGCAGGTGCAGGTGGCTCACCAGCTTGGGCACACGCGCGTACACCTCGATGAGCCGATCGCTGAATTCCATGGGGTGCGAGGTGGTGAAGCGGATGCGCTCGATGCCGTCGATGGCGGCCACGTACTCGATGAGCAGGGCGAGGTCCGCGGTCTCACCGTCGTGCATCTGACCGCGCCAGGCGTTCACGTTCTGGCCGAGCAGGTTCACCTCGCGTACGCCCTGCTGGGTAAGCGCGGCGATTTCGGCGATGACGTCATCGAACGGCCGGCTCACCTCGGCGCCGCGGGTGAACGGCACGATGCAGTAGGTGCAGTACTTGGAGCAGCCTTCCATGATGGACACGAAGGCCGTGGGCCCTTCGGCGCGCGGCTCGGGCATACGGTCGAACTTCTCGATCTCCGGGAAGGACACGTCCACCACCGCTTTGCCGTCCGCCCACACCTGCTTGAGCATCTCCGGCAGGCGATGCAGGGTCTGCGGACCGAACACCAGGTCCACGTACGGTGCGCGCGCACGGATGGCCTCGCCTTCCTGGCTCGCCACGCAACCGCCCACGCCGATCACGACGCCGGGCCGCGCCGCCTTCAGTTCCTTCCACACCCCCAGTTGCGAAAACACCTTCTCCTGCGCCTTCTCGCGCACCGAGCAGGTGTTCAGCAACAACACGTCCGCCTCTTCCGGCGATTCCACCGGCACCAGCCCGCACGACTCCCGCAGCACGTCCACCATCTTGGCGGTGTCGTACTCGTTCATCTGGCAGCCGAAAGTGCGGATATGGACAGTGCTAGGCATGTTGAGAAAACCTGAAAAAAGCTCTAAACCACGGGGAACACGGGGGACACGGGGAAATCCATTTTCCTGTGAGGGCATAGGTTACGTTGCGAAGCTACGTGACATTTTCGTGCCGCACATCGTCACGCAGACGCTGCGCGCCAACGTGACCTACGGCATCTCTTACCCCCGTGTTCCCCGTGTCCCCCGTGGTTGATGCTTCTTCCCGTATTTACCGGTACTCGCACAGGTACGCCGTGTCGCGCGCGACCTTGAGCTGGAATTTGGAATCGCCGGGGACGTTGAAGCTGGAACCGGCGGTGAAGGTCTGCCAGTCGGCGGCGCCCGGGAGTTTGGCCACCAGTTCGCCGCTGATGACGGTCATGACCTCCGGTGAGCCGGTGCCGAATTCGTAATCGCCTGCGGCCATCACGCCCACCGTAGCCGCGCTGCTCTCGCCCTGAAAGCCCAGGGACTTCACCTTGCCGTCGAAATACTCGTTCACCTTGATCATGGCGGGTTCTTTCAGGGGGAGGAAAAACGGACCGGCAAGTTTGCCGCCGCTGCCGGTCAGTTGCAAGGGCAAGAAAAAGCAATAACCACGGGGAACACGGGGAACACGGGGGCGGAAGAAGCATCCGATCTATATATGAAATCGTCGCGCCGGAACGCACAGCGGCTTGGCAGGAATGGGGGCCAAAAACAAGGATTTCCCCGTGTTCCCCGTGTTCCCCGTGGTTAATGCTTTGCTCCAGCCCAGGCCAGAAACGGAGGGAAAGCGATGAGGCGTCTGCTGGCGGTAATGCTGCTGTCCCTGTCCTTCGCCGCCGTCGCCCAGGGGGCGCGGGTGGTGCAGTTCAATCTCATCGGCGAGCGCGGGCTGGAGCAGCCCATCGGGCGCATCGCCTTCGAGGACACCCGCTACGGCCTGCTCATCTCGCCCAGCCTGAACAGCCTGCCGCCCGGCCTGCACGGCTTCCACGTGCACGAGAACCCCAGTTGCGACGCGGGTAAGGAGAAAGGCGAGGTCAAACCCGGGCTGGCCGCGGGTGGTCACTATGACCCGGACCGCAGCCGCCGACACCGCGGCCCCTACCGCGACGACGGTCACAAAGGCGACCTGCCCGTGCTCTATGTGGACAGAAACGGCAATGCCGAGGTCCAGGTGTTGGCACCGCGGCTGCGGCTGCGGGATTTCATCGGCCGCAGCGTGATGATCCACGCAGGCGGCGACAATTACCTGGACACCCCGGAATCCCTGGGCGGCGGAGGCGGGCGCATCGCCTGCGCCGTGTGGTAGTTCTCTGCGTCTCTGCGTCTCTGCGTTGGGCCTTCCGTCTTGCCTATGGCCCCGGATTCCGCTGCGCTTCGTCCGACTACGAAATCCGGTTCCTCTGATAGGCGTTGTGGAGCGGCTACCGGCCGCGATTCGCCCCGGCTTTGTTTCGCGGCCGGTGGCCGCTCCTACAGGGGTCGCGGTGTGCCGTCACCCGAACGGGATGTGTCTTGGTAAAGCAGCACGGGCGGATTCACTCGCTGCGCTCCATGCGTTTGGCTTCCTCCCACAGCGCGTCCATTTCGGCCAAATCGCTTTGTTCCGGGCGCTTGCCGCGCACACGCAGCGCCGCCTCGACGTAACGGAAGCGCCGGTCGAACTTTTGATTGGTGGCGCGCAGGGCGGTTTCCGCGTCCACGCCGGCATGGCGGGCCAGGTTGGCGCAGGCGAACAACAGTTCGCCAATTTCCCCGTGCAGTGCCTGGCTATCGCCTGCGGCTATCTCGGCGCGGACCTCCTGCAACTCCTCCTCGATCTTGGCCAACACACCATCCAGGTTGGGCCAGTCGAAGCCAGTGCGCGCCGCACGCTTTTGCAGCTTTTCCGCACGCGCAAGCGCGGGCAGGGTGCGGGTGATGCCGTCCAGCACGCTTTCGTGGCCGCCCTTGTCCACGCGCTCCCGGGCCTTGTGCGCCTCCCAGGCGGCGCTCTGTTCAGCCGCGGAGTCGATGCGCTCACCGGCAAACACGTGGGGGTGACGCCGCCGCATCTTTTCCACGATGGCCGCCACCACGTCGCTGAACCCGAACGCCCCCTGCTCCTCGGCCATGCGCGCATGGAACACCACCTGGAACAGCAGGTCGCCCAGTTCGTCCTTCAGGTCATGCAGGTCGCCATGCTCGATGGCGTCGGCCACCTCGTAGGCCTCCTCGATGGTGTAGGGGGCGATGGTGGCGAAGGTCTGTTCACGATCCCAGGGACAGCCCGCTTGCGGGTCGCGCAGGCGGGCCATGACGGCGAGCAGTTCGTCGATGTGGCTCATGCAAGATTCCCGAGAAAAAATCCAACACAGAGGCGCAGAGGCGCGGAGATCACGGAGGAGACTATGTAGTACGTCGTCGGATGGTAACTCACATCACCCCGCAAAAGGATGAAACCTCGGCGGCGCCGGCGGTAGACTCTGCGGCCATGAAGATCGGACTTGCACTGGGCAGCGGCAGTGCGCGCGGCTGGGCCCACATCGGGGTCATCCGCGCGCTGCATGACAACGGCATCGAACCGCAGATCATCTGCGGCACGTCCATCGGCGCGCTGGTGGGCGCGGTCTATGCCAGCGGCACGCTTGACCAGTTCGAGGCCTGGGTACGGGACCTGGACTGGTGGTCCATCGTGCGCTTCATGGATCCGGGCATCGCCGGTGGCGGCTTCATGGAAGGCGAGCACCTCATGAAGGTCATGGCCGAGCACCTGAATCCCGGCAATATAGAAAACCTGCCGAAAACCTTCGCTGCGGTGGCCACCAATCTGCGCACGGGGCAGGAGCTTTGGATACAGAAAGGTTCGCTGGTGGACGCGGTGCGCGCCTCCATCGCCCTGCCCGGACTGTTCACGCCGGTGCGCCACGAGGATTCCTGGCTGGTGGACGGCGGTCTGGTCAATCCGGTGCCGGTCTCCTTGTGCCGCTCGCTGGGCGCAGACGTGACCATTGCGGTGAACCTGAACGGCGACATCGTCGGCCGTCGTCTGCCAAACCACGAGGCCGTGGTGCGCGAGAAACGCAACAAATCGCCCGACGCATGGAATCAGTTCACCGACCGCTTGCAGGAAACCCTCAAGGACAGCAGCTTCGGCCGCCTGGTGGCACGCCGCGAGCCGCCCGGTCCGGGGATGTTCGACGTGGTCGCCAGCGCCATCAACATCATGCAGGACCGCATCACGCGTTCGCGCATGGCGGGCGACCCGCCCGACCTGCTGCTCGCCCCGCGCCTCGCCCAGATCGGCCTGCTGGAATTCGACCGCGCCGAAGAGGCCATCGCCGAAGGCCGCCGCGCCGTGGAGCGCATGCTGCCCATCATCCGCCCGCTACTGAAATCCGGCTCCGTGGCTTGACGGCAAAACGCGGAGATCGCGGAGGCGCGGAGGACGCGGAGATATGAACCTGTTAAGACAATCACGTTCCCACGTACGCGCTCCAGAGTCCCGCACGTGCGAACTGACAAAATCTTCTCCGCGCCCTCCGCGTTGTTCCCCTCCCCGTCAGATCGCCATCAGCCCATGTTGCAAGGCCAGCTGCGCCAGTTGGGCGCGGTTGCTGACGTTGAGCTTTTGCATGATGCGGGTGTGGTGCACGCCAGCGGTCTTGGGGCTGATGACCAGGATATCGGCAATCTCCGCCACCGACTTGCCCTCGATGAGCAACCTGAACACCTCGAACTCGCGCGGCGACAGGATGTCCGCCGGGCTGCGTTCCTGGCCGGTGGGCTCGGGCATGATAGGGTCGATGTAGATCTGGCCGCCGGCCACGGTCTCGATGGCCTCGACCATGGTCTCGGGCGCGGAGCGCTTGGTGAGATAGCCGCGCACCCCGGCCTTCATGGCCTGGTTCAGGATGGCCTCGTTGTCGTGCACGGAAAACACCAGCACCTTGGCCTCGGAGTCGCGCGACAGGATGCGGCGCACCGCCTCCAGGCCGCTCGCCCCCGGCATGTTGAGGTCCATCACCACCACGTCCGGCGTGTGCTCGATGAAGGCGCGGTAACCCAGGTCGCCGTTGTCGGCCTCGGCGACCACACGGATGTTGTCAGTGCCCTCCAGCAGGCGCCGGTAGCCGGCACGCACCACGGGATGATCATCCACCAGGATGACGGTTATGGTCTTCGACGCCGCGACGGACGCGCCTTCACCAGACATATCTCCTCCTTCAGCCAACTTGCAGCGGGAACACGGCACTCAGGCGGAAGCCGCGTCCCGGATGACTTTGTATATCGAAATGCCCACCCGCCGCGAGTACGCGCTCACGCATGCCGAGCAGTCCCAGTCCGCCGTGCGGCGCGCCCTCCAGGCCGCAGCCATCGTCGCATACCGTCACAGTCAGACCGGCCGCGTCGAGGGTGACCGCCACATCCACGCGGCTGGCCTTTGCGTGCTTGATCACGTTGGTGATGGCCTCCTGCACCAGCCGGTAGGCGGTGATCTGCACCGCCTCGGGCAGCGCACCCAGGGTGTCGGGCAGGACCAGCGACCAGGCGATGTCCGGGTGGCGTGCGCGCCACTGCCCGACGATCTCGCGCAGGGCCTCGCCGAGCCCGAGTTCGTCCAGCATTTCCGGGCGCAGGCGGCGCATCATGTTACGCACCACCTCGTACACGCGGCTAGCCACCTCGCCGATGGCCTGGCCGCTGGCGAAGATGCGCGGCTCGCGATCGCGGCTCAGGCGACAGATGGATTGGGCGTCGGCGCGAATGGCGGTGAGGCACTGGCCCAGTTCGTCGTGCAGTTCGCGCGCCAGGTGCGCGCGCTCGCGCTCCTGGATTTCCAGGGACTCGCGGGCCAGGCGGCGGTTTTCCTCCAGCAGGCGCATGGTCTGCAACTCGGCACGATAGCGCTGCACGGCGGCGGTAATCACACGTGCGGCGACGCGCAGCAGGGTGAAGTCGCCGTCGCTCCAGCGTTCCACCGCATGGGCCTCGTCGAAGGCGATGACGCCGAACAGCACCTGCTCGGCGAACAGCGGCACCAGCACCCGCGGTCCGCCTGGGGCAGGCTGCACGACCACCTCGCCCTTGTCCAGCGCGGGCAGCGCCGCCGTGTAGGCGTCCAGGTCCGGGCCATGTTCACAACAGCCGGCGAACCACTCCACCGTCAATCCCCTGCTCTTGCCAAGGCGCAACAACCGGCCACAATCCGCTTGCAGCAGCGCCGCCAGTTCCCCGAGGCCCTCGCGGATGGCGTATTCCAGGTCGTCGCGCGCCACGAAGCGCGAGGAGATGGACGACAGCGCTCGCGCCGTGAGCAGCTGGGTCTGATGCAGGGCCAGGGCGCGACGGCGCTCGGAGATGTCGCGTGCGAACAGGCAGAAATACTCTGCACCCTCGTAGGCGATGACGTTGGCGGTGATCTCCACCGGCAGGTCGCTGCCGTCGCGGCGCTGAAGTTGGGATTCGTAGGTGACGGAGCCCGAGGTGCGCGCGCCGGCGAGCAGTTTGTCGGCACGCGGGTCGGCGCTGAGCTCGGAAAAATCGCGCCCCATGACCGATTCCCGTGCACAACCGAGCATGCCGCAGGCGGCATCGTTGATATACACCAGCCGGCGCGCGCCATCGGTCCAGAAAACCGCATCGGCAGCCCGGTCCACCGCGAACTGGGTAAAACGCAGGGCCTGATTGGCGCGCGCCAGCTCCGTGGTGCGTTCGGCCACCCGCAGTTCCAGTTCGGTGGTGGCCCGGCGCAGCGCCTCCTCCGCCTGCTTGCGCTCGGTAACGTCCTGCAGCGTACCGGTGAGGCGCGCCGGGTCGTCCTGCACATCGCGCATCACCACGCCTTCGGCCTGCACCACGCGCACCTGGCCGTCCGGGCGCCGCACGCGGAAGTCGAGGCTGCACGGCTGACGCTGGTGGAAGATCGCGTCCATGGTTTCCTGCACGCGTTCGCGATCGTCCTCGTGCACGTGGGCCATGAACCGGGCAAGGCTCGGCTGGGCCTGATGGGGCGCAACGCCGAGGATGCGGAACACCTCTTCCGACCAGTACAGCTGGTCGCGGCTCACGTCCCAGTCCCAGCTGCCGATGTGCGCGATGCGTTGGGCCTCGGCGAGGCGCGCCTCGCTGCGCACCAGCGCGTCGTTGGTGGTGCGCAGCGCCGCGGTGCGCAGCACGATGCGCCGGTCCATATCGTCCAGTGCTTGACGCAGGGCGCGCTCAGCGTTCTTTTGCGCAGTCCGGTCACTGCCGGTGGCGACGATGCAGTCCACCTCGCCGGCCGCATTGATGAGGGCGGTCTCGGTCCAGGTGATCTGGCGCTCGGCGCCGCCGGTATGCCAGCGGTTGTGGTATTGCCGAGGAAAATCCTCGGCTGACACCGCTACGTAGGCCTCGCGCAGGCGAGTGGCATCATCCCCGGCCAATAACACCGCCCAGGGCGTACGCCCGCACACCGCCTCGCGGGACAGGCCGCTGGCCTCCTCGCAGGCGTGGTTGAAGCGCAGGATGCGGCCCTCACGATCGAGCACCATGACCAGCGCCGGCACCGCTTCGAACAAGACCGCATCCAGCCGTTCCGCAGGCAGAGCGCCGCCGGGCTCCGCCGCTGCGGTATCGGCGGGCGCGCCGCCACGGGCACCCGGGCCCAGGCTGCGCCACAGCCGCGCCACCGCATGCCAGCGCCGCGTGCTCATGGCAGCCTGCGGATGTCCACGAAGCGGGACTGGTCGTCGAAGCGCAGCACGAAGGCGCCGTGCACGCCGTCGCGGGTGACGAAGGGCTGCAGCACGCGGGCGGGAAAGCGCACCCGCCGCCCGTCGCTCGCGGTCGCCTGGACCTCGGCGGCGGCGCCGCGGTACCAGACCAGCAGCCGCTCGGGCGGGATGTGCAATTGGAGGCGGACTTCGTTCAACACGTGCGGATCGTAGAAACTGCGCGAGGGTAGGGAACCGGCCAACCTGAACGGCAAAGGCGCGGACCGGGGGACGTGCTAATCAGGCGTCGTCCTTCTTCCTGCGTCCAATGCTGGTGATGGGGATCACCACGTCACCCTGTGGACGCCGCTCGTCGGTGAAGTGCGGGCGTGCATTGTTGTCCCGCCCCGCGGCCTCCGCCAGCTCGCGCTCCCGCTCGCTGATGAGCAGCAGACACAGGCGTATGTCCTGAATGGTCTGTTCCTTGAGGGGATGGCGCATGCCGGGTTCGGTGGCCGTGTCGCGCGCCACGCTGGTCAACACCTGCTTCATGACGCGCAGGATGCGCTCTTCGCGGGAAAGTTCTTCACCCATGATCGCTCCGGGATTTGCAGGGCGGAATGTTGGCCGGAGTGTACACCACAACCGCGCACCGGTAAGCCGATATACTCCCGCTTGGCCACGCCTCGGCCACGGAGATCCGCATGCCCTCGCCCGACGCCCTGCTGCTGCTCGCCCCCACCTGCCCACACTGCCCGGCCGTGCTCGATGGGCTGGCAAAACTCGTGAAGGAAGGGGTCGTCGGTCGCCTCGAGGTGATCAACATCGCCATGCATCCCGAACGCGCGGCCGCCCTCGGCGTGCGCAGCGTGCCCTGGATGCGCATCGGCCCCTTCGAGCTGCAAGGCGTGCGTCCGCCCGCCGAGTTGCGCCTTTGGGCCGAACGTGCTGCGCACCCGCGCGGCATGGCCGAGTACCTGGAGCAGATGCTCGCCGAGGGAGGGCTTGCCAAGGTGGAAGGCATCATCGCCGCTGAACCGGCCCATTTCGATCGGCTGCTTGGCCTGCTGGAGAGCCCGCAACTGCCCTTGCAGGTACGCCTCGGCATCGGCGCAATCACCGAAGGACTCGCCGGCACGCCAGTGCTGCAGGCGGCGCTTCCCGCCCTGGCGCGGCTGGCCGGCCACGGGGACCACCGCGTGCGCAGCGATGCCTGCCATTTCCTCGGCCTGACCTTGAGCGGTGAGGCCCGGCCGACGCTCGAGGCCTGCCTGGCGGATCCGCACCCCGAGGTGCGCGAGATCGCCGCGGAGGCGCTGGAGGGTCTTCCAGCGCCGGGCGGCTGAGAAAACAACGGCACAAAGGCCGGGCACAGGCTATGGGTTCTGGTCTCGCACGCTGTCCCCCCGCCCGGCCGATACTTGCCACAGGCCCAACCGACAAGGAGCCCGTCATGCGCGTCATCTTCGTCCTGCTGTCCACCCTGGCCCTGGTCGCCTGCGCCCCACGAAGCGCGGGGCCCGATTCCCCGTACTTCGCCATCCCCGAAGGCAGCACGGCGGTGCTGGAGCAAGCCGTCACCGTACCGTCCCCGGGCGTGAGCGTGTGGATCCAGAACGGTGCCGTCTCCACCGCCCGCAACCGCTGGGAGCCGGCCTGCAAACTGGAGATGTGGACACGCACCGACAGCAGCCGCACCGTGGAGCCGGACAGCTTCCGCATCGAGCGAGTGGCGCGCAACGATCGGGCGGTGGCCGCGGATCCCGGCTTTCGCCGCGTGGCCCTCGACAACAGCCCGGGTGACGGCCCCATGGCCTACGAGATGGAGACCATCCTGTACCTGAAATCCGCCCGCCAACCCGACGTGCACCGCCTGGTGTGTTCGTACTGGGACAGCGGCACCGGCATCGTCAGCGCCTTTCCCCAACACCTCACTTTCAACCAGATAGCGGGTACACTCGCGGGGGTCTTCCGGCTGCAATTACCCTGACCGGAAGCCGCTCCGGAGGGACCCATGACGAGCACCTCGCGCCTTCTCCGCTACGGCCTGTTCATCGTGCTGGCACTGGCCGCACTGGCTTCGGCACAGACGCCGCCCGAGCGCTTCGGCGTGCGCCTGGACATCCTGGGCGCCATCGGCCCGGCCACCAGCGACTATATCCACCGCAACCTGAATCACGCCGCCGAAGAAGGCGCCCACCTGGTCATCCTGCGCATGGACACCCCGGGCGGGCTGGACCTGGCCATGCGCGACATCATCCGCGACATCCTCGCCTCGCCGGTGCCAGTGGTGGCCTGGGTGGCGCCCAACGGCGCGCGCGCCGCCAGCGCCGGCACCTACATCCTCTATGCCAGCCACGTGGCCGCCATGGCCCCGGCCACCAACCTGGGCGCGGCCACGCCGGTGCAGATCGGCGGCGAGAACCCCTTGCCCGCGCCGGAAGAACCGGCCGGGGACAAGGAGAAAGCCAAGGAACCCGCACCACCCAGCGGCGACGCCATGCGCCACAAAGTGGTGAACGATGCCGTGGCCTACATCCGCGGCCTGGCGCGTCTGCGCGACCGCAACGCGGACTGGGCGGAAAAGGCGGTGCGCGAGGCCGCCAGCCTGGAATCCACCCAGGCGCTGGAACTGAACGTCATCGACCTGCTGGCGACCGATCAGGACGAACTGCTGGCCAAGCTGCACGGGCGCAAGATCGAGGTGTTGGGCGAGGAACGCACGCTGGATACGGAGAACCTGCGCATCGAGGCCATGGCGCCGGACTGGCGCGCGCGCCTGCTGGCGGTGATCACCGATCCCAACGTGGCCTACATCCTCATGATCATCGGGATCTACGGCCTGATCCTGGAATTCTCCAATCCCGGCACCATCGTCGCCGGTGTGGTGGGCGCCATCTGCCTGATCCTCGCCCTGTTCGCCTTTCAGGCCCTGCCCATCAACTACGCCGGCGTGGGCCTCATCCTGCTCGGCATCGCGCTCATGGTGGGCGAGGCCTTCACGCCCAGCTTCGGCGCCCTCGGCGTGGGCGGCGTGGTGGCCTTCACCATCGGCTCGGTGATCCTCATCGACACCGATTCACCCGGCTTCGGCATCGACCCGGCGCTCATCGGTGCAGTGGCACTCGCCAGCGCCCTGCTGTTCGGTTTCCTGCTGCACCTGTTCTTCCGCGCACGACGCCGGCCGGTGGTGAGCGGCGCCGAGGCGCTGGTGGGCGCGGACGCCGTGGCCATGGAAGATTTCACCGACACGGGACATGTGCGCCTGCGCGGCGAGATCTGGCGCGCCCGCACACCATCGCCGGTGCACAAGGGGCAACAGCTGCGCGTCACGCGCGTCGACGGGCTCACCGTGGAGGTGAAGCCGCACACGGAAGCCAACGGAGGTTAGCCATGCTGAGTTATTTCGGAATCCTGCTGATCGGTTTTCTGGTCGTGCTGGTGATGAGCGCGATCCGCATCCTGCGCGAATACGAGCGCGGCGTGGTGTTCATGCTCGGGCGGTTCTACGCGGTGAAGGGCCCTGGCCTCATCATCCTCATCCCGGGCATCCAGCAGATGGTGCGCGTGGACCTGCGCACCATCGTCATGGACGTGCCCACCCAGGACGTGATCTCCCGCGACAACGTCTCGGTGAAGGTGAACGCCGTCATCTACTTTCGGGTGGTGGACGCCGAACGCGCCATCATCCAGGTGGAGAACTTCTTCGAGGCCACCTCGCAATTGGCCCAGACCACGCTTCGCTCCGTGCTCGGCCAGCACGAGCTGGACGAGATGCTGGCCGAACGCGACAAGCTCAACACGGACATCCAGAACATCCTCGACGAACAGACCGACGCCTGGGGCATCAAGGTCTCCAACGTGGAGATCAAGCACGTGGACCTCGACGAATCCATGGTGCGCGCCATCGCCAAACAGGCCGAGGCCGAGCGCGTGCGCCGCGCCAAGGTGATCCACGCCGAGGGCGAGCTGCAGGCGTCACAGAAACTGCTGGAGGCGGCCAAGGTGCTGGTGCAACAACCCCAGGCCATGCAGCTGCGCTACCTGCAAACCCTCACCGACATCGCCGGCGAGAAGAATTCCACCATCGTCTTCCCGCTGCCCATGGACCTCATCGAGCCGCTGCTCAACAAGCTCAAGAAGTGAAGGTAAACGCGGAGGTCGCGGAGGCGCGGAGGACGCGAAGGATTGATTTGTGTATCCGCGGCTCGTGTGCGGAAAGCGGCTACCAGTCCTCCTCGTCGAGGCGGCGGCGGTGGTGATGGATCGGGAAAAGCAAGAACCACGGAGGCCACGCAGGCCACGAGGCGCGGGACGAGGTAAATAGCAGAAGATTCACCCGGGATAATTCTTCTCTGCGTCCTCCGCGCCTCCGCGTCCTCCGCGTTGTCATCGGTTAAGGCCCTATTCCCTAGTGATACACTCTGGTAATATGCGGCGCCGGTGAAACGCGCGAGTCAGTGATGGACGAGAACGAATTCAAGATCGCCTACCACGACGTGAACGAGCGTCCTTGCCCGTTCGGCAAGGCCTTGCTCACCCGTTGCGCGCAATGTTCGCGTGCGCAGAAGGTGCTCATCGCCGAGCGTGAGGCCGTCACCTGTCTGTCCCCTGCCGCCTACAGCCGATGCGCGACTTTCATCCCGGCCTGGCGCAGCAAGGCGCTTTTCGCGCTCAGGCTCACCCACGTGAGCGACAAGCTGCCCCATGGCAAGGAGATCAAGGTGCAATGCGGCGGCCTGCGCGGCCTGGCCCAGGCCATGGCCGACGCGGCCCCGGTCATCGACATCCACGCCCTGCTCGAGCGCGCCCTCGCCCGCTTCGGCGACCCCGACCGCCTGCCCTATCCCGATATGATGAAGAGCGTCGTCAGCTATCAGCCGCGCCGGAAAAAAAAGCCGTTGACCTGACAACGCGGAGGACGCGGAGGCGCGGAGAAAAACATCCACGAATGAACGTCACATGGCTTCGCGTGGACCACGCCCCCGCTCAAGGTCACGTGGCAAAACCGTGATGGTCCAACGCGCCGCAGACACGCGAGGCCCCTCATCTTTCAACTCTCCGCGTCCTCCGCGTCATCCCATGCAGATTTCAATCACTGCGCCAGCACCACATCCAGGAACATCATCACCACGAAGCCGACCATGACACCGCCGGTGGCTTCCTTCTGAAATCCCTTGCGGTGGGTCTCCGGGATGATCTCGTCGCTGATGACGTAGATCATCGCGCCGGCGGCCAGCGCCAGCATCCACGGCAGCAGCATGCCTGCCACCGTCACCACGCCCGCGCCCAGCAGGCCGCCCACCGGTTCCACTAGGCCGGTCAGCAACGCGACCAGAAAGGCCTGCCCGCGCCGGTAGCCTTCCGCGGCCAGGGCCAGCGCGACCACCAGGCCCTCCGGCATGTTTTGCAGGCCGATGCCGATGGCGAGCGCCAGCCCACTGCCCGTGTTGCCGCCGGCGAAACCCACGCCTACTGAAAGTCCTTCCGGGAAGTTGTGGATGGTGATGGCGATGACGAACAGCCAGATACGGCGCAATTTGTGTGGATCGGCACCCTCGGGGCCGGCGATGAAGTGCTCGTGCGGAAGCCAGCGATCGGCACCGTAAAACACCAGGCCGCCGCAAAGAAAACCGGCGATCACCACCGTCACAGCGAGCGGCGCCGCCCCGAAGCGCGCCATGCCTTCGGCCAGCGCTGGATTGAGCAGCGAGAAAAACGCCGCCGCCAGCATCACGCCGGCACCAAAGCCGAGCATCATGTCCTGCACGCGCGCACGGATGTCACGCAACAGAAAGATCGGCAGCGCGCCCGCGCCTGTGGCGAGGCCGGCGATCAAACTCGCCAGCACACCGGCGGCGAAAGGCGAGGTAACCACATCATCCATAACGGCTCCACAAACCTTTGCTGTTGTTCCCGATGCCCGCGGCGCGCGTGCCTTGCAGCCGGCCGCAGCACTCGCCGGGCGTGTCGCCAAGAGTGAAACAGTACACTAGGTTTTGCTGAGGACGGACTCTTGCCTCGTCGAAGGATCGACGCCCATGAATCTCCTCACACGTTCCGCCCTGCGGCTGGCGCCCTTGCTCACGGCGGGTGACGGGGTTGTCGTGATCGTCCTGCTCATGGCCCTGGGATGGTTCGGAACCCTCGCCGCCGCCCCGGCCGACACGGTGCCGCCCGAGGAACTCAGCCGGGCAGTCGAACGCGAGCTGCGCGCCGATCCGGTGCTGCAGGATGCCGACCTCTACGCCATCAGCCGCCACGGTGAGGTAACCCTGGGCGGTACGGTGGACCGCCTGCTGTGGCAGCGCCGCGCCGAACGCGCCGCCGAAACGGTGCGCGGTGTGCGGCATGTGGTGAACCGCATTGCCGTCATGCCGCCCTCGCACGTGCCTGATCTCGAGCTTGCCGCGGGAGCACACCGAGCGCTGGCGGCCGTGCCGGGGCTGGCACTCACGGACGTCACCGTCCAGGTCGAAAACGGGCGCGTGCAACTGGAGGGAGTCGCTGGCTCGCCAGCCATGCGTGACTGGGCCGACGAGGTGGTCGCGGGATTGATGGGCGTGCGCGAAGTGCAAAACCGCATGAGCATCGCCCCCGGCGGCGCGCGCGCGGATGCACCGCTGGTCGACGCGCTGTATCGCGCCATTGCCTTCGACGGCCTGCTGGAAGGCGACCGCGTGCAGGTGACGGCGAGCGGCAGCCGGGCGACGTTGACCGGCGAGGTGAACAGCGCCGCGGAACGCCGCCGTGCCCGTGCGCTCGCCGCGCGGGCCGGCGCAGCGGAAGTGGATACCTCGGCGCTGGTCGTGTCGGGCGGCGTGCGCACACGCGCCACGGCAGAGCCGCCGCCGGATGCCGCCATCGAGCAGGCGGTACGCGAGGCGCTCGCCGCCGATCCCCGCTTGCATGCGCATCGGCTGGCGGTACGGGTGCAGTCCGGCGAGGTGAAGCTGGCGGGAACCGCGCCGACCCTGGCCGAAAAGCAGCTCGCCGCGCGCGTGGCGCGCTACGTGCGCGGGGTGAGACGCGTACACGAACACGTCACGGTGACCACCACCGACGTCGGTGGGCGAGCGCTCGCGGCCCGTGCCCTCGCGGCACTGCGCGCCGATCCGTTGGTGGGCGACCAGCCCATGGCGGTCACCGTGAACAAGGACATCGCGGTGCTCACCGGCACCACCGCGACGCCCTGGCAGCGCCAGCACGCCGAGGCGGTGGTCGCCGCCGTACCGGGCATCGGCGCGGTGCACAACCAGCTGCGTGCCGGACCGCGCGCCCCCTTCGTGAGTGACAAGCCCTACGTGGGTGCACCGTTCATCGTCACCCAGACCTCGCTGCCCGCAGACAAGACCACCACCGACCAGGACGCCGCCATTCACGAAGCCGTCGCCAGTCAGCTGCAATGGAGCGCCTTCATCGACGCGCAGGGTATCCACCTGTCGGTAAACCGCGGCGTGGCCACCCTCACCGGCCGCGTCGCCACGCCCATGCAGGCGGCGCTCGCCACTCAGGAGGCTTACGAAGGGGGCGCCCGCCTCGTAAAGAACCTGCTGGCCATCGAATGAGTCTGCAACGAGCACCGATGGAACGGCGAGCCCGGCTCGCCGAGGCGCGGCGCCGTCACCCGCGGCTTCGTGTAGTGCAGCATGCGCAGAACTGCGGCCAGAGCACGGCGATGCTGAGAGGCGTCCGCGCGGCCCGGGCGCCCTGGGTCGCCACCCTGGACGGCGATGGTCAGAACGACCCCGGCGACATCCTGCGTCTGTACCGCCTGGCGGCGGCGCCGGAGGGCAGGGCGCCCGCGATGGTGGTCGGTTGGCGGCGCAGGCGCAACGACACGCTGGTCCGGCGCTGGTCCTCGCGCTCGATAGCGGCGGCGCTCAGCGCTCCCCGGCCAGCCACAGTCGCAGGCGCAATCCCCAGGACGTCGTATAGCCCACCTCACGGAAGCGGATGCGGCCCTCGCCGTCGATGACGAAGGTGGTGGGCACGGCGCGCACGCCGAAGCGGGCCGACAGTTCGCCGCTGCCATCCACCAGCACGGGGAAGCTGAGGTTGTTTTCGTGCAGGTGCGCGGCGATCTCGCGGGCCTCACCGGACTGCATGGCCACGGTGAGCACGGGCCAGTCGCCGGCGATGGCCTGGATGGCGTCGTCTTCCAGGGCGCACACCGGGCACCAGGTGGCCCAGAAGTGCACCAGCACCGGCCGGCCACGCCACGCGCTCAGCTCCAGCCGTTCGCCATGCACGTCCAGGCCGGCCAGCGGCGGGGCCATGCCGCTCGCCAGATTGCGCGTCTGCCAAAATCCCACGGCCATCACCACGGCGATCACCGCCAGGGTCTGCCAGAGCACGCGCAGCCATTTCCTCGACACAGTGGTTCTCTCGTTGCTGCGGGGGCGCTTATGCTAGCCCATATTCCATTCTGTCAGGCCTGCTATGGATCTGTTCCTGAATCTCGCCGTCGCCCTCGGCATCGGCCTGCTCATCGGCCTCGAGCGCGGCTGGCGCGGGCGCGACGCCTCCGAAGGCCAACGTGTGGCGGGCATCCGCACCTTTCCGCTCATCAGCCTCTCGGGCGCCCTCGCCGCCGTGCTCGCCGAGACCTACGGCGCGGGCGTGCTGGGATTCACGTTCCTCGGTTTTGCTGCGCTGGTGGTCGGCGCTCAGATGCTGCGCTCCGCGCCCCTGCATGACTACGGCATCACCACCTCGGTAGCCTCGCTGCTGACCTTTGTGCTCGGCGCCACGGCCGCTGCCGGCCACCCCGCCGCCAGCGTCGCAGTGGCCGCAGTCACGGCCATGCTGCTCGGCCTCAAACACGAGATCCACACGTGGCTTACCACCATCGAAAAGCACGAGCTGGTCGCTACCTTGAAGCTCGTGCTGATCAGTTTCGTGTTGCTGCCGGTGTTGCCCGATCAAGGTTTCGGTCCGTGGCAGGCGCTCAATCCGTTTCGGCTGTGGTGGTTCGTGGTGCTCATCACGGGCATTGGCTTCATCGGTTACTTCGCGATGAAACTGGCCGGCCAGCGCTTCGGCGCCATGCTCACGGGACTCATCGGCGGCCTCGCCTCCTCCACCGCGCTGGCGCTGAGTTTCGCGCGCCTCGCGCGCGATCAGGTGGGCACGCACACCGTGCTCGCGGCGGGCGTGGTGCTCGCCTCCACCACCATGTTCCCGCGCATCCTGCTGGAAGTCGGTGTGGTCAATCCATCGCTGTTGCTGCGCCTGCTGCCGGTGGTACTCGCGATGGCCGCGGCTGCGGCAGGGGCCGCGTTCTGGCTTTGGCGCAAGGGCGACAAACAGGATGATGCCGGCGCGCAGCACATCGCCTTGCCCAATCCGTTCGAACTGCGGCCGGCCTTGAAGTTTGCCGGACTGCTGGCGGTCCTGATGCTGGCATCGAGGGCGGCGGTGGAATGGTTCGGCGAGCGCGGCATCTATGCGCTGGCGCTGTTGTCCGGTGCAGCGGACGTGGACGCGATCACGCTGTCCCTCGCGCAACTCGCCAGCGGCGGCCTCGACGAAACCACCGCGTTACATGGCATCGTCTTCGCCGCCATCAGCAACTCCGTCGCCAAGGGCGTGCTGGTCGGGGTGATCGGCGGCCGCGCCATGGGACGCGCCGTCGGAACTGCCTTCGCGGTGATTGCGGTTACCGGATTGGTAGTGCTGGGGATTCAGTCCGCGATGGCATGAGGGTGGCGAGTCAGGCGACGTGCGCATCGGCCACATAACCGCGCCCCTTCTGCAGGACCAGATTCACGCCCGGCACCTTGTCCCGTACCGATTCGAGCACGTAGTCGTCTGCCGCATGCGAACTGCCGCGCCGCAGCGCAAAGGCGCCGGCGAACAGCCGCGCACCGGCCTTGCGCAGGCGTGCCTGGCTTTGTGTCGCGTCGGGCACGCAAACGCCGAGCGCCGTTCCACCCAGCTTGTCGGCACCGGTCACAAAGCGCTTCACCGAGTCTGTCGCCAGGGCATCCGTACCGAGATCGAACATGATCTCCGGATTCAGAAAGCCCACCCGCTCCACCGGTCCCGCCAGCCGGCGCAGTTCAACGAACAGCGAGCCATAGTCGGCCCCGGTGCCCAGGTAACGGCTCAGGGTCGGGCGGTAATACACATAGGCGAGACGATCATCTTCCAGCGCATCGGCGAAATCGAAGCCATAGCGGGCGAACTGCGCGAGACGCCATTCGGGGCTGTCGAGCGTCACCAGCGCCGCGCGCGCGCCGCGTTTCAAGGTCTGGTGGAGAAAGTGGGCCAGCGCCACGTCCGCGGCGGTGGCCTCCGGTGCCTCGAGCAGATTGAACGTTCCGGACACCAGGCCAGGCAGCGCCTCGTCGGCGGGACGGATGCCGAAGGGCGTGAATGCATGCGACGTGCTGCCTCGGGACGTGGACATGAACGGACCTCCCATCAGGAAACACGATAAGCGTAGTTAGCTATCGCCCACGGGCAATGAACGGCTTATACCCAAAAGAGATATACCGGGATGAATGCCGTCGGACCGGTGAATCAGCCCTGCTCGGCCGGGACTTCCACGGCCGGCCGGAACCGATCGGCCAGGTGCAACAGGTTGGATAGGTACGTGGCCACCTTGACGGTCTGTTCGATGAGGCGCCGGCTCATGCTCAGCACATCCAGTTCCGCGACCATCTCGCGTACGGGCAGCGTGCCGGCCGCACCCATGCGCAGGACCGTCGCTTTCAGTGCCTGATAGTCCGCCTCCATTTGCGCGAGGGTCTGTGCGGCCAAATCGGCGTTGTAATCCGCGGCGGACGGGTCCGACAGGTTCACCAGCCGCACGCAAAGGGCGCGGAACGCCGCGAGGCGCGCGGCCAGTGCCGGATCGGCGATGGGCGCGAGCTTAGGCCGCAGGGTGGAGATCTTCACGGAGAGTTCGCCGACGGTGGTGTAATAGCGCGCCACGCGCAACGCGTCGGGCAGGGCCTCGACCACTTCGGCCGGCTGGTTCGCCGCCACCACTTGGGCGCCGAAATCACCCATGGCCTCCACCAGGCTGTCGATGGTCGCCTTGTCCGCGTCCAGGTTCCCCACCGGCGCCACTTCGGCGCTGAGCGCCCCGCGCGCCATGCCGCGCGCGATGGTGCCCGTACGCGCCAGTTCCAGGGCGAGGGCATCCATGGCCAGCGCGGGTGTCGCGACCACGTTGCGGTCCAGGTGGCGCGGCGTGGCCGCATCGGCCTCGGCCGCACCGAAACGGGCTTCGACCACCTGCACCAAACGCGTCGTGATCGGCCAAAGCACGACCACACCGAGCACGTTGAAGATGCTATGGAACAACGCCAGTTCAGTGGCCACATCGCCATCACCCGCCACGCGCGCCAGACCGTCCATCAATGCGATCAGCACCGGCAGCAACAGCAGGGCGACGCCAGCGGTGATGAAATTGAATGCCACGTGGATGGCCGCCGCACGCTTGGTGTTGGCGGTTCCACCGATGGCGGCGAGCACGGCGGTGGAGGTGGTGCCCATATTAGCGCCGATCACCGCGGCGGCGGCATTGGTAAACGGCAGCAGGCCGCCCGCGGCGGCGGTCAGCACGATGGCCAGGGGGGCGCTGGAGGTCTGCATCAACACCGTGAGGGCGAAGCCCACCAACAAGAACGCCGGGATCGCCCACGGCCCGCTGGCCGCAAAGGCCTCCATGGGCAGGTCCTTGCCGAGGGCATCGAAACTCTCCGTGAGCACACCGATACCGATGAAGAACACCCCGAAACCGGCGAGCGCCTGGCCAAGGGCCGCGCGGCGCCCCGTGGTCAGCGCCATGCCCATACCGATGCCTACCAGCGGCATGGCCATGGCGGCGATATCGATCTTGAAGCCGACCAGCGCCACCAGCCAGGCGGTCACGGTGGAACCCACATTGGCGCCATAGATCAGCGTCACCACCTGACCGAGCTTGATCATGCCGGCGTTGATGAAGCCGAGCACCGCCACCGTGACCGTGGTGGAGGATTGCACCAGGGCGGTGATGAGAAAGCCGGACACCAGCCCGTGCATGCGCGTGCGCGTGGCATTGGCCAGGACCCGGCGCAATGTCTCGCCCGCCGCGAGCTTGAGACCGTCGGTCAGCATGCGCATGCCGAGCACGAACAGGCCCGCACCACCAAGGAACGCACCCAGCGAACTCAACACGATTGGAATCCTTTGCACAAAGCGCGGCTCACCGCGCAAAAATCAGCAATGCGTCTCGCGGCCGGGGTGCCGCTTCTGTGCCACCATCGCCACCGGCCGGGGCTTTTTTATGGCAAGCAACCACGCTGTCGTTATGGGCGCAGGGTAAGGCCACGCCCGCCGCGCGGCAAGGCCTTGCAGGGCCGTGCAGGGGCATCGAAGCTTAGTGGGGAGGACGGCATGGCCAGACGCAAGGACACACGCCACGAGACACGCCGCACGGATGACCGCCGGCAGCAGGAGCGGCGCACGCGGGCGGCACCGATCTTCATGGACACGCGCGCCCCCGGCGATCGCCGCGTGGGACCGCGCCGCGCCGCGGAGGCGCCGGACGACCCCGTCGCCTGATCAGGGCGCCGTCGGGCCAGCGAACGGAATTCCCGCGGCCGAACCGCGGTGCACCAGGTCCTTGATGCTGCACCCGGCAAGCGTCGGTTCGGCCGCATCGGCAGCCTCCTGCAACAGGTCATTCACGGCGCTCACATCCAGCCGGAACGACTCCGCCGCATATTCGTCCTCGCCCGCGCTGCGCAGGGCGTGCAGGATTTCCCGCGTGTCGATGGTGTCGGGGTCCCGGCCCGGGACATAGAAGGGATTGTCCACGGGCCCGGCACAGACCAGCAGCTGGTGACGCAGCAAAACCCGCAGCACATCATCCACCGCGTCGCCCGGCAGCTTGAGGCGGGCCACCAGGGCATCCACCGACCACGGTTCACCGCCGTGCATGTAGCGCTCGGTGACCAGGTACATGATGGTGAGCCCGGCCTGCTCCGTGAGCCGCCCGCTCAATTCGAAGCGCCCGCGCCCCAGCCGGATCTGCTGCGGATGCTGGTGGAAATACGCCACCTGCGAACCGAACAGCAGGATGAACCAGCTGAGATACAGCCAGAGCATGAACAGCAGCACGATGGCGAAACCCGAATAGATGACGTTCTGCGTCGAGCCGGCGGCGAAGGAGGCGAACAGATAACCGCTGGTCTGCCACAGGATGCCCGCCACCACACCGCCCACCAGTGCGGAACGCCAGCGCACGCGCGTGTTGGGGATGAATACGTAGATGAACGAAAACGCGCCGATGACGATGACGTACGGCAGCAATCGCCCGAAGCTCAAGATGATGGGTCCGAAGGTTTCGTGGGTCAGCAGCCACTGCACCACGGAGAAGTTCATCACCGAGGCCGTGAGGCCGATGGCCGAGAACACCAGTACCGGCCCGACCAGGATCACACTCAGGTAATCGCTGAAGCGGCGCGAGAACGGCCGCGGATTGCGCACGCGCCAGACGAAATTGAAGGCCTCCTCGGTCTTCTGGATCAGCGTGATGACGGTGTAGAACAGGAACAAAAAACCGATCACGCCCAGCAGGCCGACCCGTACGTTCTCCACGAAGCCGATGATGTTCTGCGACAGCTCGATGCCCTTGGGCCCGAGCGGCGCCAGGAACTGGTTGAGCAGCGGCGCGATCTGGTTGTGCACGCCGAAGGCCTTGAGCACCGAGAAGCTCACCGCCAGCAACGGCACCATGGAGAGCAAGGTGGTGTAGACGAGGCTCATGGCGCGCAGCGTCAGGTCGCCCTGCAGCAACTCGCGCCCCAGCACGAACAGCACTCGCGCGCTCTGCACCAGGAAACGGCGCACGGGACTCAGGCTGGACAGCTCCACCTGCCAGGCGCCACGCAGAAAGAAGTCTTCGATGTCCTCGGTCTTCAGCATGGGGCTCCCTTATACCCGGCGCAGGGTCCACAGGGGTGGCTGCACGAGCACGCGATGGGTGCCGGCGAGGCCCGCCACGCCCACCCCCAATGCGCCGCCCACGGCGCCGACCAGCCACACCCAACCATTAAGGTCATATCCGAAATCGAACACCACGCTGGCGAGCACCGCACCGAGTCCCGCGGCCGCCGTCGCCGCGAGCAGGCCGGCCAGGGCGCCCAGCACCGCAAATTCCACCACCAGCGCGCCGAGGATGTGCCGGCGGCGCGCCCCCAGGGTGCGCAACACCGCCGCCTCGCGCAGGCGCTCCTCGCGGCTGGCCTGCACCGCGGCGAACAGCACCGCCAGGCCCGCCGCCAGGGTGAAGGCGAACACGAACTCCACGGCGTGGCTCACCCGGTCCATGATGTCGCGCACCCGCTCCATGAGCGCATCCACGTCGATGACCGTGACGTTCGGAAACTGGCGCACCAGCTCGGCGAGCAACGGCTTGGCCTCGGGCGCCAGGTGGAAGCTGGTGATGTAACTGGCCGGATAAGCCTCCAGCACGCCGGGCGGACCGAGCACGAAGAAATTCACGTTGAAGGAATCCCACGCCACAGTGCGCAGACTGCTCACGCGCCCGTCGACGCGCTGGCCGGCCACGCTGAACACCAGCCGATCGCCGAGCCCGATGCCGAGGGTCTCGGCCAGCCCCTGCTCCACCGACCACTCGCCACCGGCCGCGCCGCTCCACCAGCGCCCGCCCGAGAGCTGGTTGCCCTCGGGCAAGCGCGCGTTCCACGACAGGTTGAACTCACGCCGCACCAGGCGCTGCGCGCGCGAGTCCTGGTAATCGGCGGCGCTCACCTCGCGCTCGTTGATGGCCACCAGGCGGCCGCGCACCATGGGGTACAGCCCGGGCTCGGCGAGGCCGCGGGCGCGGAAAAAGCCGCGCAGCTCGGCGAGCTGGTCGGGCTGCACGTTCACCAGGAAATGATTGGGCGCATCGGGCGGCAGGCGTGCGCGCCACTCGTTCATGAGATCGGTGCGCACCAGGGTAAGCACCAGCAGCACCATGATGCCGACACCGAACGCCACCACCTGCGCCACCGTGCTGCGCGCGCGCCGCGTCAAGGCGGCGAGGCCGAAGCGCCAGGACACGCTGCCGGCCTGGCGCAGGCCGCGCAACGCGGCGACCAGGGTCCACGCAGCCAGGGCGAGCACACCGACCGTGACCAGTGCACCGCCGAGCACCACGGCGGCCAGCGCCGGGTCGCGTGACTGCCACAGCATGAGCCCGGCCAGGGCGGCGAGGGCCGCGCCGTACACCACGTGGGCTCGGGGCGGCAGCGGCAGCAGGTCGCGGCGCAGCACGCGCAGCGGCGGCACCTGGCGCACCGCCAGCAGCGGCGGCAGGGCAAAGCCGGCCAGGGTGACCAGCGCCGTCACCAGGCCGAACAGGGCGGGCAGGGGCGACGGCGGGGGCAGGTGGGCGGCGAACAGGCCGCCGAACAGGCCGACCATGAGCGCCTGGGCGCCGTAGCCGACCGCGATGCCGAGCAGCGCGCCCGCGAGGGCAAGCCAGGCCAACTGCAGGCCGAAGGCGGTGGTGAGGAAACCCTGCGAGGCCCCCAGGCAGCGCATGACGGCCGCACCGTCCAGTTCCCGCCGCGCATAGCGGTGGGCGGCGGTGGCCACCGCCACGCTGGCCAGCATCACGCTCACCAGCGCGGCGAGGCCCAGATAGCGCTCCGCGCGTTCCAGCGCCGCACGCAGTTCGGGCCGCGCATCGCGCACGCCGAGCAGGCGATCGGCCGGGCCGAGGGTCGGCTGCACCCGTTCCTGGAAGCGCGCCAGGGCCTGGGGCTCGCCCGCCAGCAGCAGGCGGTAGTTCACCAGGCTGCCGGTCTGGATGAGCCGGGTGGCCGGTACGTCGGCCAGGTTCATGAGCAGGCGCGGGGCGATGTTGAACACCTCGCCGCCGCGATCCGGCTCATAGGCCAGCACCGCGGCCACCGTGAGCGACAGTTCGCCGAGCAGCAGCGAGTCGCCCACGCGCAGGCCGAGCGCCTGCAATAACCGCGGTTCCACCCAGGCCGTGCCCGCGGCGGGCGGGCCCTCCGGCACACGTTCGCTGCCGAAGGCGGTGTCGGCGATGCGCAGGGCGCCGCGCAGCGGATAACCCGCATCCACCGCCTTCACCTCGGCCAATTCCAGGCGGTCGCCCACCATCACCACGGAGCGGAAGGCCCAGGTCTCCGCCTGGGCGAGCCCGGCCGCACCGGCGGCGGCGCGCCAGGCGGGCCGCAGCGGGCGGTTGCTTTCCACCACCCGATCCGCCGCAAGCATCTCACTGGCCTGCTGATCCATGGCGCCGCGCACCCGATCGGTGAAAAAGCCCACCGAGGTCACGCTCGCCACGGCGATCACCAGGGCCGCGAGCAGCACCCGCAACTCGCCGGCGCGCAGGCTGCGCCGCAGCATGCGCAGGGAAAAGGCCGCGGGATGGCCGCTCATGCCAGGCAGCCCGCTTCGAGCACCAGCTGGCGGCCGCAGCGCGCGGCCAGGTGCGCGTCGTGGGTCACCAGCGCCAGGGTGGTGCCGTGCTCGGCGTTGAGCTCGAACAGCAGGTCGATGATGCGCGCGCCGGTGCGGGTATCCAGGTTGCCGGTGGGTTCGTCGGCGAGCAGCAGCTTCGGCCCGGTGGCGAAAGCGCGGGCGATGGCAACGCGCTGCTGCTCGCCGCCGGAGAGCTGGTTGGGATAGTGGCCGGCGCGCGCTGCCAGGCCCACCCGTTCGAGCAGGGCCCGCGCCTCGCTGCGCGCGTGGGCGGCGCCGGCCAGCTCCAGCGGCAGCATGACGTTCTCCAGGGCGGTGAGGCTGGGCAGCAGCTGGAAGGACTGGAACACGAAGCCCAGGGTGCGGGCGCGCAGCGCGGCGCGGCCGTCCTCGTCGAGCTGCGCAAGGTCGTTACCGCTCAGGATCACCCGGCCGGCGCTCGGCAGATCGAGGCCGGCGAGCAGGCCCAGCAGGGTGGACTTGCCCGAACCCGAGGCGCCGACGATGGCGACCGCCTCGCCCGCCTCGATGGCCAGCGTCACGTCGTCGAGAATGGTGAGCGTCCCTTCCGGACTGGAGACTTGCTTGGTGAGCCCGCGCGCTTCCACAATGGCCGTCATGCCGGCACGTTCCTTTCAAATCCTGATTCTCGTATTCGGGCTGCTATTGTACGCGGCCGCGCCCGCCGCGGCGCCCCGCACGCTGGTGGTACTGGGTGACAGCCTCAGCTCCGCCTACGGCATGGACGTCAGCCAGGGCTGGGTGCGCCTGCTGGCCAAGCGCCTCCAGCGCGAGGGTTACGACTGGCGCGTGGTCAATGCCAGCGTGAGCGGCGAGACCACGGGCGGTGGTTTGACGCGCCTGCAATCGCTGCTCGCGACCCAGAACCCGGACCTGGTCATCATCGCCCTCGGCGGCAACGACGGCCTGCGCGGTCTGCCCATCGAGCAGATGCAGGCCAACCTCCTCGCCATGGTGGACGCCGCCCGTGCCGCCCGGGTGAACGTGCTGCTGGCGGGCCTGCGCATGCCGCCCAACTACGGACCCGCCTACGCCCGCCGCTTCGAGGAGGCCTTCCGCGAGGTGGCGCGCCAGCGGGGCATCCCGCTGGTGCCTTATCTGCTGCGCGGCGTGGACGACAACGCGGCGCTCATGCAGGACGATCGCATCCATGCCGCGCCCGCGGCGCAGCCCGCCATGCTCGACAACGTCTGGTCCGTGCTGCTGCCGTTACTGCGCTGATGAAAGGGAGAGAAGGCAAACAGCCCAACGCAAAGGCGCAAAGGCGCAAAGGACGCAAAGAATAGGCAGGTTCAGGATTCATCATTCCGGCGCAAGCACAAGCCGGAATCGAGGCTTCACGCACTGGACCCCGGCTTTCGCTGGAGTGATGAAATAATAAATCCTTTGCGACCTTTGCGTCCCCCGCGCCTCTGCGTTGAAATTCTTTCCCGGCCCCCTACCAGAAGGTCGCCTTGGCGCCGTCCACCATGAACTGCACCGCCAGCGCCGCCAACACCACGCCCAGCACGCGGCTCACCATGTTGGTGCCGGTCTCGCCCAGCACGTGGTAGAGCTGTTCGGCAAACAGCAGCATCACCCAGGTAATGGCGAGCACCAGCAGGATGATGCCGAGCATCAGGCTGGATACGGCCACACCGCCGGGCTGCGCCGTCATCAGCAACACCGTGGTGAGTGCGCCGGGCCCGGCGATAAGCGGGAAGGCCAGCGGGAACACGGAAATGTCCTCGCGCACTTCCGCCTCCGCCACCTCGCCGGAGGTCGTGGAACGCAGGCCCGACTGGCGCGCGAACACCATGTCGATGGACAACAGCAGCAGCAGCAGACCGCCGGCCATGCGGAACGCCGCCACCTCGATGCCCATGGCGCGCAGGAACCAGTCACCCGCGAAGAAGAAAAACACCAAAATCACGGTGGAAAGCGCCACGCCGCGCAGCGCCGCCCGACGTCGCTGGTGCGTCGTGTAGCCGCGCGTAAGGGCCGCGAAAATGGCCGCGAGCCCGATGGGGTCGATGACCACGAAGAAAACCACGAAGCTGTTGATGAGCAGGTCGGCCATGCCCAAGGGTACGCCGGAAGCGCGCCCGGAGGGGAGTTTCAAGAGACACAAGAATTCAACACAGAGTCACAGAGTCACAGAGTCACAGAGACCACGGAGGGTGAGGGCTCCCCACGACCAAAGCTAACTGATCGATTGCGAAAGAACCCACATTCCACGTGTCGTAGGTCACGTTGCGAAGCTACGTGACATAACCGCGCGCTGTCACGTAGACGCTGCGCGTCAACGTGACCTACGTCGTTGGCAATTTCTCGGGAATGAAACAAGGACGCGGGATATCGAATTTTCGTGGGGGGATTCCCCAGCCACAGAGAAAAGCTTCTTGTGCCGATGACCAGCCGTATGCCCTGAAACGGACACCGAACGCACTTCATTACCTCTGCGTTCTCCGTGACTCTGTGCCTCTGTGTTGAATCCTTCTTCGCCGCCCCGTCAGTGCAACTGGAACTGACGCCCGCGCAGGCTGGCGATGCGGCG
Source organism: Gammaproteobacteria bacterium (assembly GCA_023228645.1). GTDB lineage: Bacteria > Pseudomonadota > Gammaproteobacteria > Thiohalomonadales > Thiohalomonadaceae > JALOAT01. The sequence goes on from JALOAT010000026.1 coordinate 33,445, forward strand.
GCGCACGTCGGCGGCGTCACGGGCGTGGGGCATCAATTCCAGGTAATGGGTGTAGTCGTCCAGGGCACCGCGGGTGTGTTGCAGGCATTCGTACAGGTAGGCCCGCTCCCGTACCTCGTCGGCCATCTCGGGGGCGATGCGCAGCAGCAGGTCGCTGATGCACAGGGCCTTGTCATAGCGCTGCTGGCGGACGAAGTCCTGCTTGAGCTCACGCAGCATGCGCGTGACCACCTCGCGCTTGGCGGCCGGGCTGGTCAGCAACGGCACCAGGTCAGGCGGCACGTCTTCGCCGTAGACCCGCGACAACAGCGCGCGCAGCGCCAGGTCGTCCAGCACCACGCCGCCCGCGTACGGGTCGAGGATGATGCTGCCCTCCTCCATGGCGAGTTTCACCAGGAAGTGGTTGGGCAAGGCAATGGCCTGCAAGGGCAGTCCCAGGCAGCGGCCCACGGCCACGTAGAGGATGGACAGGGCCATGGGTCCGCCGCGCCGCAGATCGAGGACCTGGTTCAGGAGCACGTTCTGCGGGTCGTGCGGGTCGCCGGCATTGCCCGTATAGCCTTCCTCGTCGAACAGGTAGGCGTTCATGGCGAATACCGCGTCGCCGACGCCCGGCTCCTTGGGCAGGCGCCGGCACACGTTCGCCGCCAACCGGGTGATGTGTCCCAGGTAGGCGGGCACGTTCAGGCCGGGGTATTCCGCCTGGGCGACGAGAAGCGCCGCCTCGGCCAGATCCAGTTCCTGATCTGGTGCCTCCATGATGTGCATGAGCCGTTCGAGCTGAGAGGTCCCCATACCCCCTCCTTATGGTTCGGGCAACCTCGCCCGTAACCGCAGTATAGTCAAGCATTTTCAAAATGTTAGGAAAGCCACTTCAGGTGGATGGGAAACACCGGCCGCGGGCGTCCGAGGGAGGTTGCGGCGGGCACGGAGTTTGCTAGGGTTTCGGTGATAAACCCTGGAATTTCCAGCGCGCCGACAACGCGCGGAGGAGGCGGTATGCTTTCCGGGAAGGCAGACGTCACGGTCCACATCGACGAGAATCTCGACCCCTGGCGGCGCCAGGAGGTGCGTGAATGGCTGTGCTGGCTACCCGGTGTAGCGGAGGTCAGGAACCCGGATCACGCCCCGCACCTGATGGTGGTCGCATACGACCCGCTGACGCTGCGCAGCAGCGACATCCTCCGCCAGGTCACCTCCCGCGGCCTGCACGCGGAACTCATCGGTCTGTGACCCCGCGCCGCCGGCGCGGGGACTCAGCTCCCGGCGCTTTCGAGCGGCGCCTGGCGGACCTCGATGCGGTTCTCCACCGCGCTCACCTCGCTGCCCAGGTACCAGACGTCCTGTTCCGCCATCTGGCGTTCCTCCGGCTGGGGGACCAGCCCCTCCAGAGTCACTTGGCCGTCCCGCGTCGTCACGTGGATCTGACTGCTGTGGACCAACGGATCCTTGTCCAGGGCGAGGCGTACCGAGTCGGTGATGTCGTCGTCCGTATCCACCTCGGGCGGGTTGATGGCGATATGGTTGCTGACGCCTCGCACGCCCGGCGTCCACCACACCAGCAGCTCGGCCATGCGCCGGTGCGAAAGACTCCAGACCTCGCCCGAGAGGGTGACCACGCCGTCCTCGATAACCAGGTCCAGATGACCTTCGCTGTCCGGGCGGGTATCCCGCACCATGTGCATCTCGTCCTTGAACCACACGTTGATGCCGAAGCGCCGGAACACCGATTCGTCCAGCAGCGACTGCAGCAGCGAGTCGCGGATGGCGCCGTCCTCTCGCACCTGGGCCGGGCGGACGGTAATGTGGTCCTGCACGCCGTCCTGCCCAAACATGTCCACCGCCAGTCGCACGGCGCGACGCTTGATGACGATGTCCTCCACTTCACCCGTAACGTGAAGCACACCGCCATGGACCTCGGCACTGACGGGATTGCGAGCGGGATTGACGTGCAGGTCTTTTTCCAGGCGGGCACAAAATTCCTTCACTGCCCCGGCTTCGTCGCTCATGGCGCGCGCCTCCGTTCCGGACGGTGTATGAAGTATGGTCGAGAGGCAGTGGACCGGCCATGTGGCGGGCGCCTCGGCCCGGTGCCTCGACTGGAGGGGGTGGACTGGACGGGTGTCTCAACCTTCGAAACACCCGCCCTCTGGCGCAGTGCCCTGCCGCTGCCGCCCGGGACGCGTCAGGCAAGCTCGCGCCAGCGCTTCTCGAGGCGCGCGGCCGAGACGGGGATGATGGTTTTCAACTCCTGGGCGAACAGCGACACACGCAATTCTTCGATCAGCCAGCGGAATTCGATGACCTCTTGCGGCACCGGCGCACCGGCCTCCAGGCGTTCGCGCACGGGCCGCCACAGCCGCGCCACATCCTCGCCCGATTGGCGGTCGCGCGTGGGATTACGGTCCAGTTTCTCCAGACGCAGGCGTGCCGCTTTCAGGTAGCGCGGCAGGTGCATGCGCCAGGCGGGCGGGGTGTGCGTGATGAAGCCCGGACGGATCAACCAGGCGATCTGCTCGCGGACCTCATCGTGCGCGTGGCGGCGATGCGGTGCGTCACTGTCCAGCAGCCTCGCCACAGCGTGGAATTCCGCGAGCGCCTCGGCGACGCGGGCGGCCAGGGACGTCGCATCGGCGATCAGGCGTGATTTGCCGTCGGCGAGCCGGGCGTTGAATGCGTCCACGTTGCGCGGCCAGGGCTCGGCCATGAACAGGTCGAACGCGGCGCGCGCCAGGTCGTCCTTGAGATCGTCGCAGCGCCCGACGGTGGCGTAATGCAGGCACATGGTCTGCAAGCCCGGCAGGGACTTCTTGAGGTACTTGACCTTGTCGGGCTGGGCCAGCATGAACAGGCGGCGCAGGCCTTCGCGGGTGGCCGACTCGGCCTCATGGGCATCCTGCATGAAGCGCAGCGCCACGCTCGCACCTTCGTCCACGAGCGCCGGGTAGGCGCGCAGGGTGATGCCCTGGCGCGGCAGTGTGACCACCGGTTCCAGGCTGCCGAAACTCCAGGCGGTGAGCCCTGTCTGCTCCATGGCCGAGAACGGCGCCGCCTCGAAGGCGGCCTGGACCTTCCCCGCCAGCTTCGCCTTGAGGGCTTCGAGATCACGCCCGCTCGCCAGTTCGTGGCCCTTGTCGTCCACCACCCGCAGATTGAAACGGAGGTGCGGCGGCAGCGCCTCGGGCTGCCAGGACTCGCGCGGGACTTCCACGCCGGTCATGCGCCGCAATTCGTCGCCCATGGCATCGCGCAACGAGTGCCGCCCGGGCACAAGGCGTTCCATGAGCGCGCGCGCGAAGTGGGGGGCCGGGACGAAGTTCCTGCGCAAGTGCTTGGGCAGCGTCTTGATGAGTGCAGCGATCTTCTCCTCGCGCAGGCCAGGCACCAGCCATTCGAGCCGTGCCGCGTCCAGCTGCGCCAGCGCGGCCACCGGCACGCTCGCCGTGACGCCATCGTTTGCATCGCCCGGGGCAAACACGTAACTGAGTGCGAGCGGCGCGCCATCCATGTCCAGTACGGACGGGAACTGTTCCGCGGCCACGCCCTCGCCCGCTTGGCGCATGAGCGCCTCGTGCGTGAGATGCAGCAGTCGCGGCTCGCGCGCCTCGGCCTCGCGGCGCCAGTGTTCGAAGCTGGCGCCATCGTAGACCCCGGCCGGGATGCGCGCGTCGTAGAACTCGAACAGGGACTGCTCGTCCACCAGCAGGTCGCGGCGGCGGCGCTTGGCCTCCAGCTCCTCCACCTCGGCAATGAGGTGCTGGTTGTGCGCGAAAAACGCCGCCTGGGTGCGCAGCTCACCCGCCACCAGCGCCTCGCGGATGAAGATCTCGCGGGCAACCTTCGGGTCGATGGGCCCGTAGTTGACGCGCCGGCGCGCCACCACCACGAGGCCATACAGCGTGGCCTGCTCATAGGCCGCCACCCGCGCCGGTTTCTTCTCCCAGTGCGGTTCGAACCAGCTGCGCTTGAGCAGGTGGGGGGCGAGCTGTTCGATCCATTCGGGTTCGATGCCGGCCACGGTGCGCGCGAACAGGCGCGCGGTCTCCACCAGTTCCGCGGCCATGATCCATTTGGGCGGATGCTTGGCGAGTCCGGAGCCCGGAAACAAGGTGAGCTTGAGGTTGCGTGCGCCCAGGTAGTCAACGGGCGCGCGCCGGCGCGCCTTGGGCGGTTTGTCCCCATCGATCTCCGCACGCACCGCCACGTGGCCGAGCAGGCCGGTAAGCACGGCGCGGTGGACCACCGCATGGGCGGCCGGTTCCTGGTTCACGCGCAGCTTCATCTCTTCGGCCAGCGCGGCCAGCTGGCCGTGGATCTCGTGCCATTCGCGCAGGCGCACATAGGACAGGAACTCGCTCTTGCACAGCTTGCGCAGCTTGTTCTGGGAGAGGTGGCGCGCCTGGGCGTGGAAGTAGTCCCACAACCGCACGAAGGCGAGAAAATCGGAACGCGGCGCCTTCTTCTCGCCCTCGTCGGCGTCTTCCATGAATCGCGCGTGCGCCTGGTCCGCCGCCTGCTGGGCGTCCATGGGGCGCTCGCGCGGGTCCTGCACCGACAACGCGCTGACGATGATCATCACCTCGCGCAGGCTGCCTTCCCGGTCGGCGGCCAGCAGCATGCGGCCGAGCCGCGGGTCCACGGGCAGGCGTGCGAGACGCCGGCCGATGTCGGTGACCCGGCGCTCCCCGTCCACCGCCTGCAGTTCCTGCAACAGGCGATAGCCATCGTTGATGTAGCGCCCGTCGGGCGGCTCCATGAACGGGAAGTCCTGCGGGTCGCCAAGGCGCAGTGCAGCCATCTGTAGGATCACGCTGGCCAGATTGGTGCGCAGGATCTCCGGTTCGGTGAACGCGGGACGGGCGAGGAAATCCTCTTCGGAATAGAGGCGGATGCACACGCCCGGGCCAACGCGCCCGCAACGGCCGGCGCGCTGATTGGCCGAGGCCTGGGCGACGGGCTCGATGGGCAGGCGCTGCACCTTGGTGCGGTGCGAATAGCGCGAGAAGCGCGCGAAGCCCGGGTCGATGACGAAGCGGATGCCGGGCACGGTGAGCGAGGTCTCGGCCACGTTGGTGGCGAGCACGATGCGCCGGCCGCCGTGCGGTTTGAACACGCGGTCCTGTTCGGTGGCGGACAGGCGCGAGAACAGTGGCAGGATCTCCGTGTGCCGGAGCGGTTGCTTGCGCAGCGCCTCGGCGGTCTCGCGGATCTCGCGCTCGCCGGCGAGGAACACCAGGATGTCGCCGAGCGGGTCAATGCGGCCGAGCTCGTCCACCGCATCGACGATGGCGTCGAGCTGGCTGCGATCGCGTTCGTCCTCGTCACCGGCCAGCGGGCGATAGCGCACCTCGACCGGCCAGGTGCGGCCCGACACTTCGATCACCGGCGCGCCGTCGAAGAAGCGCGAGAAGCTCTCGGTGTTGATGGTGGCCGAGGTGATGATGAGCTTGAGGTCGGGGCGGCGCGGCAGCAGGCGCTTGAGATAGCCGAGCAGGAAATCGATGTTGAGGCTGCGCTCGTGGGCCTCGTCGATGATCAGCGTGTCGTACTGGTCGAGCAGCGGGTCGCCCTGCACTTCGGCGAGCAGCATGCCGTCCGTGAGCAGCTTGACCAGGGTCTGCCCGGACACGTGATCGGAAAAGCGCACCTTGTAGCCGACGGTCTGCCCGAGCGGCGTGCCCAGCTCCTCGGCCACGCGCGCCGCCACTGAGCGGGCGGCGATGCGCCGCGGCTGGGTGTGGCCGATGAGGCCGGCGACCCCGCGGCCCAGTTCCAGACAGATCTTCGGGATCTGGGTGGTCTTGCCCGAACCGGTCTCGCCGGCGATCACCACCACCTGGTGGCGGGCGATGGCCGCGGCGATCTCCTCGCGGCGCGCAGAGACGGGCAGATTTTCCGGGTAGCTGGGGCGCGGCGCCTGCGCCCCGCGCCGCTCCAGCTGCGCGGCGCTGGCGGCGATGGCCGCGGCGACATCGGCCAGTCCGCGGTCCACCGGCTTGCCTTCCGCCAGGCGGCGGCGCAGCCCGTCCAGGCGCCGCGACAGGACCCGTCTGTCGGCGAGGAGGCAATCGGCAAGGCGTTGGGAAAGGGAGGCGAGTTCGGCGCTGGACATGCCGCGCGATGTTAACCCATACGGTTGTCCAGCGGCTTCATTTCATGTCGCGACGCCCGGTGCGGCCAGGAAAATCCTCGCCCACATGCCCCGTGGGCACGGGCAGCAAATCGGGCCTGCCATTGACCTGCATCAACCGACGCGCTAGGCGGCGAATGCTAGGCTCCCCCCGTTGCCATGGATTGACAGAATGGGGGGGTGTCATGGCTGTGATGATTGCGTGGAGCGATGAATTCAGCGTCGATATTCAGGAGATTGACGAACAACATAAATGCCTGGTTTCGCTCATCAACAAGCTATACGAAGCCCTGGCCCGGAAGGACAACCAAGACACCATCGCGGACGTGTTCGACGAGCTGGTGCGTTACACCCGGGTGCACTTTTCCGTGGAAGAGTGCCTGATGCGTCTGTTCGCCTACGAAGGTTACGAGCAACACAAGACTATTCATGACAAGATCGTGGTTCGTGTCGAACTGTTGCACGCCCAGTTCAAGGCCGGCGATCAGAGCGTCGGCATGGAACTGCTGTATTTCCTCAAGGATTGGCTCATGGACCACATCCAGCGCGTCGACAAAAGCTTTGCCGGCCACTTGACCGCACACGGCGTCAAGCAGAAGTGGTTGCGGAAATTCTGGTGATAGGCGGCTCGGCCGAGCCGCGCAAGGCACGCCGGATCCTTTAAACGAAAACCCTGCCGGTGGGCAGGGTTTTCGCAGTCACTCACCCTTACGCGGGCATGACGTTCGATGCCTGCAGCCCCTTGGGTCCGCGGGTCACCTCGAAGGTCACCTTCTGGCCTTCGCGCAGGGTCTTGAATCCTTCGCCCTTGATGGCGGAGAAGTGCACGAAGATGTCCTCGCCACCCTCGGACGGAGTAATGAAACCAAAGCCCTTAGCCTCGTTGAACCACTTCACAGTACCGACACTCATTGAAGCAAACCTCGAAAAAATAAACCTTAGGGATTGCAGCGGACCGCGGCCGATTGGAGGAAAGAGGGCTCTCTACAACGACCCTGATCCGCCTGCAGGGAGAGTATAGCCGCTGCCGAAAATCCGGTGACAAAAAAGCCGCGGCCATGGCGCGGAGATCGGCGCAGCCCGTAGACGATTGATGAAATAGCGGCTTTCCGTCGCCCCGGCGTCCTGTCCCTACCATGCACACCCTAGAGAAACTGCTCGAAAACATCGCCTTCAACAGCCGGTGGCTGCTCGCCCCGTTTTACCTCGGCTGCTTGGCGCCATCGTGCTTTTGCTGGTCACTTTTGCAAGCGAGTTCTTCCACCGGCTGGGTGACATCACGAGCCTGAGCGAAGGCGAGATCATCGCTGGCATCCTGTCGCTCATCGACATGGCGCTGATAGGCAACCTGCTGCTCATCATCATCTTCAGCGGTTACGAGAAATTCGTATCCAAGATCGACAGCGGGCCACGAAGACCGCCCCGAGTGGATGGGCCACGTGGACTTTTCCGACCTGAAGATGAAGGTCGTGGCGATCTCCGCCATCGAGCTGCTGAAGTCGTTTATGCACCTAAGTGGCGGCGAGCTGGCCGCAGCGGACAAAGTGGAGCTGGCATGGAAGGTGGGTATCCATCTCACCTTCGTTTTGTCTGGCGTGCTGTTCGTGCTGATGGATTGGCCGAGCGAAGAGCACAAAAGCCACTGAGGCAGGTGCGCCTACGCGGGGACGAAAAAACCCGCACCCCTTGCGGGATGCGGGTTTCAAAATGGTGGCTACGCTCAGAATCGAACTGAGGACCCCAGCATTATGAGTGCTGTGCTCTAACCAGCTGAGCTACGTAGCCGTAGGGGGCGAGATTTTACGCACCGGCGATGCGATGTCAAGAACACCCCGGTATTTCTGCCCGCCGGGCCCCCAAGCGCGTCAGGGACCGGTCTCATCGCTCCCGGGTGCGGCGCAGGTCGAGACGCCGTACGAATTCACCGATGATGACCTCATAAAGCCTGTTTTCCAGGTATTTGTCCTCGATGCCGGCATCGATGTTCGGGTTGTCGTTCACCTCGATGACGTAGACGCCGTCCTTGTTCTGCTTCACGTCCACCCCGTAGAGCCCGTCGCCGATGAGGTTGGCGGCCTTGAGCGCCACGTCCACCACCTCCTTGGGAGCCTCTTCTACAGGCCAGGTCTTGAAGGCGCCTTCCGTGAATTTGCCCTTACCGTCGTAATGGACGATCTGCCAGTGCTTCTTGGTCATGAAGTACTGGCAGGCGAACAGCGGCTTGCGGTTGAGAATGCCGATGCGCCAATCGAATTCGGTGTAGAGGAATTCCTGGGCGAGGAACAACTCGGTGCGCTCAAACAGCTGCTCCGCTCGGGCGATCATCTCCTCGCGGTTGTTCACCTTGAACACGCCCTGCGAAAATGAACCGTCCGGGATCTTCATGACCATGGGAAAGCCGATGGCCTCTTCGGCGGCGCTGACGTCGTTCTTGCCGACGATGACGGTCTTGGGCGCCGGCACCTTGTTGGCACGCAGCAGTTCCGCCAGGTACACCTTGTTGGTGCAGCGCAGGATCGAGCGCGGGTCGTCGATCACCACCATGCCTTCGCTCTCGGCCTTTTTCGAGAAGCGGAAGGTGTAGTGATTGATGCGCGTGGTCACGCGGATGAGCAGGGCATCGTATTCCGCCAGGCGCGCATAGTCCTTGCGCTCGATGAGCTGCACGTTTACGCCCAGTTCGCGGCCGGCGCGGATGAATTTTTTCAGGGCGCCCAGCTTGGAGGGCGGCTGCGGATCGATAGGGTCATAGAGGATGGCGAGGTCATAGCGCGAGGGGATCTTCTTGCGCGATCGCCAGCGCTTTTTCTGGTAGCCCGCCAGGGCCCCGGCGAAGTGCTCAAAGCCCAGCCTGTTCAGCTTGTGGATGCTGCCCGACTTGATGGAGGCGATGCGCCACTTGCCATCGCGCTCGAAAGTGATGCGCAGGAACGGGCAAGGAAAGGCCTCGAATAACTGACGTGCCAGTCCGGAGAGTTCCGGATATTCGAAGCACTGCCCGAAATACACCTCCATCCTGAACTCGTCGATGCCGCTGGTGGAATGGCGCTTGCCCAGGCTCTTCTCCACCTTCTCGTCGAGGTCTTCCGCATCGAGGCTGTACATGGCCTTGCTGGAGAGATCCAGGATGCTCTTGACCGACGGCACCACGCGGTGGCGGCGCGCCTGCGCCAGCAGCGAGCAGTAGTAACCCACGGTCAGGTACTTGTAGCTGCGGCAGAGATTGATCACCTGGACGTTCTTGAGCGTCAGGTACTGCTGGCCCGTGAGGTAGTCATCCACGTTGACGATCGGGATCCCTTCCGGGGGATCCAGTTTCCAGTCCGCAGGGTCTTCGACGACGATGATTTGCGTGGTCATGTGCGGGCGCGCGCTCCTTTACCGCGGCTCGGTTCCGCTTCCTTGGGTTTGCTGATGATCAATGCAGCGCGCAGTCCGCTCTTGCCGTAACGGGACATGCGTTCGAAGTCTTTCTGCAGGATAGGCATGCTCATGCAATCGGTGTCTGTCTTGCCTTTTTCCACGTCCACATACGGGTCGTGCACGTACACAAAACGATCATCGAAGCCGGTGATCACCACCCAGTGAGGAAATTTTTCCTTGTAAATGCGGTATGAGCTGATCAGCACGACGGGAATGGCGCCGGCATCGAATTTTTCCTTGGTTTCCTGCAGCGAAAGCCGCCGATAGTGGATGGGGATCGGTTTGCTGGCCAGTTCCTCGAGGAAGTCCTCCTGCACCAACCGGATCACTTCCTTTTTTTCCTCGCTGCGCACCGAATCCACGAACAGTGCGCCCTCATCATTGACGTACACCTCCACGTCGAAGCCGCGGTGATAGGCGGAGAGTGCCAGCCCGTAGGGGCCGCAGCCGCCGTGGCCCGCGGTCATGAACACGGTGGTGGACTCGCGCCACAGGCGCAGTTCGAGGCTGCGACCCAGATTGATGTTCTCGTCCAGCACGCGCATGGCCATCATGAGCGCCGCTGGGCCGCAGGTGAACTCCAGGGTCTGCTGGTAATAGGGCACGTGCGCCATGTTGGGACGCAGCGCCACCAGGGATTTCTGGAAGCGCAGGGCTTCCATGTGATCCTCGTAATAGTCGGAATAGATGCCGAACTGGCGATAGCCGAGCTTGGTGAACAGGCCGATGGAAGCCGCGTTGTCACGGCGGATCTCCAGCCGCATGTCGATGCGATCCTGGGCGATGGCCTCTTCCTCGGCCGCCGTCACCAGCGCCGCGCCAACACCGCGCCCGCGCGCGCGCTCGTCGATGGCGAGGGAATACAGGCGGGCCAGCGAGGTGCCTTCGTTGAACAGGACCAGCACATAGCCGTTCACCCAGCCGTCATCCTCCGACACGAGGGTGAAGGCGTGGGCGCGCGTGAGCATGTAACGGAAACTGCGCCGCGACAGCCGATCGGTCTGGAAACACTGGTTTTCCAATCTGACCAGCGCGTCGAGATCCGCAACAGTGGCAGGCCTGATCATCCGGGACGATCCGAGAACGAAGGCGCAAGAATCTAGCATGGCCAAATCTGCCGATATACGGGTAAACGCACAAAAAATCCGGTTGCCTGTGCCCGGGCCGCGGCCCACAATCCGGTCATGCCCGCGCCCACCCTGATCACCATGATGAAGGAGCTCATCGCGGCCCCTTCCGTCAGCAGCGTCAATCCTGCGTTCGATTCCGGCAACCTGCCGGTCATCGCCCTGCTGGAAGGCTGGCTGGGCGCACTCGGTTTCAGTGTCGAGGTGATTCCCCTGCCCGGTCGACCGCACAAGGCTGACCTCATCGCCACCCTGGGCAGCGGCCCGGGCGGGCTGGTGCTCGCGGGCCACACCGATACGGTGCCCTATGACGAGGGCCTGTGGCGCCACGACCCTTTCCGGCTCACCGAGGCCGACGGCCGGCTGTACGGCCTGGGCACCTCGGACATGAAGGGTTTCTTCGCGCTGGTGCTGGAGGCCGTCCGGGAGCTGCGCGCCGCCGACCTGGGACAACCGCTCGTTGTGCTGGCCACGGCAGACGAGGAAAGTTCCATGGACGGCGCCAAGATGCTGGTGGACATGGGCCGCCCGCGGGCGCGCTATGCGGTCATCGGTGAACCGACCGGCCTGCGCCCGATCAACGCCCACAAGGGCATCCTCATGGAGGCCATCCGCATCACCGGCCGCTCGGGCCACTCCAGCGATCCGTCCCTCGGCCTGAATGCCATCGAAGGCATGCACCTGGCCATGGGCGAGGTGCTGCGCTGGCGCGAGGAATTGCAGGCGAGCTATCGGGACGAGCGTTTTCGTGTGCCGGTGCCCACCCTCAATCTCGGTCACATCCACGGCGGCGACAATCCCAATCGCATCTGCGGCGCCTGTGAGTTGCACATCGATTTGCGCGCCCTCCCGGGCATGGGCCTGGACGAGCTGCGCGCCACCCTCAAGACCCGTCTGGACACGGCCCTGGACGGGCGCGGTTTCGGCGTGGACGTTACGCCCCTGTTCCACGGCACGCCGCCCCTGCACACGCCGGAGGACTCGCCCATCGTGCGCGCCGCCGAGCGCCTCACCGGCCACCGCGCCGAGGCCGTGGCCTTCTGCACCGAGGCGCCCTATCTCAACACCCTGGGCATGGACACCATCGTGCTCGGCCCCGGCGACATCGCCCAGGCCCACCAACCCGACGAATACCTCGCCCTCGACCGCGTCCAGCCCACGGTCGACCTGCTGCGCCAGCTGATTGGGCGGTTTTGCCTGGAAGAAGAAGAAAAGGCATGAACCACGGGGGACACGGGGAACACAGGGGGGAACACATTCTGCAATGTGTGATGACAGCGGCAGGAGCGGCCCCAGGCCGCGATAACGCTATCAGAAGACCAATCGCGGCCTGAGGCCGCTCCCACGGTCGTCCATCGTGGGATCACACAGATTTCCCCCGTGTTCCCCGTGTCCCCCGTGGTTAAAGCTTTTTCTTCGACAACTTGCGCCGGGATCGGCGACTAACCACAATAGCCCGCATGCTCGATCCCCAGACCTTCGTCCGCTGGTTTCGCAATTCCTCGCCGTATATCAATGCGTTTCGCGAACGTACCTTCGTGATCGCCTTCGGCGGCGAGATGCTGCGCGACGCCCAGTTCGCCGGGCTGGTGCACGACGTGGCGCTGCTGCACAACCTGGGCGTGCGCCTGGTGCTGGTGCACGGCGCGCGGCCGCAGATCGAGGAGCGCCTGCGCACGCGCGGCGCCGGGATCCGCTACGTGAATGGCCTGCGCCTCACCGACGCCACCGCGTTGGAATGCGTGAAAGAGGCCGCCGGCACGCTGCGCATCGAAATTGAGGCGCTGCTGTCCATGGGCTTGGCCAACTCGCCCATGGCCGGAGCGGACATCCGCGTGGTGTCGGGCAACTTCGTCACCGCCCAGCCGCTCGGTGTGCGCGAGGGCGTCGATTACCAGCACACCGGCGAGGTGCGCAGCGTGGACGCCGCCGCCATCGCGCGGGCCCTGGACGCCCGCGCCCTGGTGCTGCTCTCGCCCGTCGGTTATTCACCCACCGGCGAGGTGTTCAATCTCAGCGCCGAGGACGTGGCCACCGCCGCCGCGGTGCACCTGAAAGCGGACAAGCTCATCTATCTGGTTGACGGCCCGGGTCTGCTCGACGAGCAGGGCACATTGTTGCGCGAGCTGTCACCGAGCGAGGCGGAGGCCGCACTGGCCACGCGTGAGCTGCCCGCACCCATCCAGCGTGGCCTGATCAGCGCCGTGCACGCCTGCCGCAAGCAGGTGCGGCGCGTTCACCTCATCGACCGTCATGTGGACGGCTCCCTGGTGCTGGAACTCTTCACCCGCGACGGCATCGGCACCCTGGTCACCGGCGAGGCCTACGAAGGCACGCGCCAGGCCACCATCGCCGACGTGGGCGGTATCCTGGAGCTCATCCGGCCGCTGGAAGAGGAAGGCGTGCTGGTGAGGCGCTCGCGCGAACGCCTGGAGATGGAGATCAATCACTTCGTGGTGGTGGAACGCGACGGCACAGTGATCGCCTGCACCGCCCTGTATCCCTTGCCCGAGGAGCAGGTGGGCGAAGTCGCCTGCATGGCCGTGCACCCGGACTATCGCAGCCAGGGTCGCGGCGACGGCCTGCTGCGCTACGTGGAACGCCAGGCGCGCGGCCTCGGCATCCGGCGCTTGTTCGTGCTCACCACGCGCACGGCGCACTGGTTCCAGGAGCGCGGCTTCGTGGCCGGCGAGATCCAGGACCTGCCGGTGCAGAAGCAGACCATGTACAACTACCAGCGCCGTTCCAAGGTGTTCATCAAGTCCCTGTCATGACCTCGACCACCGCGCCTGCGCTGCGGCCCTTCCTCAAATGGGCCGGCAACAAGTATCGCCTGCTGGAACGCATCCGCGCCAAGCTCCCGCCGGGGCGGCGCCTGGTGGAGCCGTTCGTGGGTTCGGGCGCGGTATTCCTGAACACCGACTACCCGCGCTACCTGCTCACGGATACCAACCCGGACCTCATCGGACTCTACCGCCTGCTGCAGGCCGAGGGCCGCGATTTCATCAACGCCTGTCGCCCGCTGTTCACGCCCGCCAACAACCGCGCCGATCGTTACTACCGCCTGCGCGCGGAATTCAACCGCACCCGGGACGAACACCGCCGCGCGGTGCTGTTCGTTTACCTGAACCGTCACGGCTATAACGGCCTGTGCCGCTATAACAGCCGGGGCGTGTTCAACGTCCCCTTCGGCAGTTACAAGCGGCCTTACTTTCCTGAGGCCGAAATGCTCGCGTTTCATGCCAAGGCACCCCGCGCGGTGTTCCGCCTTGCGGATTTCGGCGAGATCATGAAGAAGGCCCGCAGCGGCGATGTGGTGTATTGCGATCCGCCCTACGTGCCGCTGTCCGCTTCGTCCAACTTCACCACTTACAGCGCCAAAGGCTTCAGTAGCGCGCAACAATGCGAACTGGCCGCCATGGCGCGCGAGCTGGCACAGAGGGACATACCCGTCCTCATTTCCAATCACGACACCGCATTCACGCGGGACGCCTATGCCGGTGCGCTGATGGAGGACTTCCACGTGCAGCGCCACATCAGCTGCAAGGGCCACCAACGCGGCAAGGCCGGCGAGTTGCTCGCCCTCTTTACCTGATGCGCGCCTTGCTGGTGCTGTTTGCGCTGGTCCTGATCGCCTGCAGCGACCCGGACGCACGCGATGCCAGCGGCCGCACCGCGCTCATGCGTGCCGCCGAGGCCGGCCATGTCGACACCATCCGGGCGCAACTGGATGACGGCGCGGACGTGCACGCCCGCGACCGTTGCGAGTGGACCGCGCTGCTGCTCGCCGCACGTGAAGGACACGCCGACGTCCTGCGTCTGCTGCTGGCGCACGGCGCCGATCCCGATGATGCGGACAAGGCGGCCTACACGGCGCTGATGGTGGCCGCGGGCAACGGCCGGTTCGCCGCCGTGGAACTCCTGCTGGCCCACGGCGCCGCCGTGAACACCGCCGAATCCACCCTCGGCTGGACGGCCCTCATCTGGGCCGCCAAGGCCGGCCACACCGCCATCGTCGAGCGCCTGCTCGACGCCGATGCCGACCTGAAGGCCCGTGACGTCAAAGGCAACGACGCCCTGCTCTGGGCCGCCCGCAACGGTCATCTGGACGTCGTGCAGGCACTGCTCGCCCGTGGCGCCGATCCCGCCTCCACGGATGCGGATGGGATCACTGCGCTGGTGCATGCCGCCAACGGCGGCCACCGGGCCGTGCTGGACGTGCTGGCCGCCGCTGCTGCGCAGCGCTAGGGAAGCGCTGAATAAAGCCATTCTGGCTTTCTCAGCGCATGGCGAGCAAAAAGCGTGGTTTTTGCTCACCTTCACAACAACCGCTTGTGTGGAAGAAAATGGCGGCCCATCCATGTGCCGCGGGAAACACCGATTAAATCAGCGTTTCCCTGGCCGGCGCTGCCGCCCTGCTTTCTTATCGATGGGCAGGCCCCTCCTCAAACATTTCGCGGGTGCGTTGCTGTGTATATCAATACGTGGGCTGCGGCGCCGTGCCGCACAATCGTTAAAACGGGGAATCCCCCAAGGAACTTGTACTATCGTATAGCATGCACGCAAATATATAGCGGCACATATTTAATAATCGAACCGGGCAAACTATAATCGGCCGGGCGTAATCCTTACCCTCCCAAGGAGTATTTGAATGGCAAGAAAAAAACCCATCAATGAGCTTTCCGCAGATGAACTCTATGAACTCGCGCGCCAGCGTGAGCGTGAAGAGCTGGAAGCCGAGCGTGAGGCCAACCGCGCCCAGCTCGAGGAACTGCGGGAACATCGCCGTGAGCTGATTGCGCAGCATCGCAAGGAACTTGCGGCCGTGGATCGCGAAATCCGCCAGCTGGGTGGCCGCACCCGCAGCCGTAGCGGCGCCGCGGGCGGTGAAGGAAAGATTTCCGAACGCGTCCTCAGCCTTATCGAAGCCTCCGGGCGCATCAGCACCAAAGACCTGAAGGCCAGCCTGGACGCGAGCGGTGTCGAGACCAAGAACCTGAACCAGATGCTCGCCTACCTGAAGCGCAACGGACGCGTGGTGTCCCCTT
>JALOAT010000089.1 GCA_023228645.1 Gammaproteobacteria bacterium
GCATTCTGAAAGCGCGAACGTGGGTTGACTCAGGCCTACGGCCTTCGCCCTTCGGGCGCCTTCGGCGTCCCGTTTCGCTCACGCGAAACGGTCGATTCCCATCACCCGCTCCATCTACCGCAATGCATTCTGAAAGCGCGAACGTGGGTTGACTCGGGCCAGACGGCCCTCGCCCTTCGGGCGCCTTCGTTCGATTCCCGTCACTGTTCATTCTTCCAGCCGCGCTTGTCACGTAGGCGCTGCGCGCCAATATGACCTACGACGTTTGGTATTCCTCTGCGATCTCTGTGGCTCTGTGTTGAATGGGTGTCGTCTTTCACCCGCGCACGTTAACCCGCACTGCGGCCGGCGCGGCTTACACGTCTACGCCAATTACGGTCTTCAGCAGCCAGCCGATGCCGAAGGAGATCGCGGCCACGCCCACGGAAATGGCGGCCATCTTAGCGAAGCGCGGCAGGAAGGCGACTTCCTTGGCCACCGCGATATAGAACGTATAGCCGGCGATGATCAGCACCGACGACGCCAGCATGACGCCCAGCGCCACGAACACGCTGTCGAGCAGGAAGTACGGCGCAACCAGGACGACCACGGTGAGCAGATACGCCACCCCCGTATAGAGCGCCGATTTGAGTGGGTCCGTGTCCTCGTCGTTACCCTCCTGAGCCGAGAGATAGCCCGAACTCGCCATGGACAGCGAGGCGGCGATACCCATGATGAGACCGGTCACGGCAATGAGCCGGCTGTTGGCAAACGCCAGGGTCAGGCCCGCCAGGGTGCCGGTCAGCTCCACCAGGGCATCGTTGAGCCCAAGTACGACGGCGCCCGCATAGGCGAGTCGTTCGTCGTTAAGGCGATCCACCAGCGCCTTCTCGTGGCGCTTTTCATCCTCGCCGATGGCCGCCACCTGCGGGAATTCACTGGCCACTTCGCGGTAGAAGGTCTGCGCGCGATCCTCGCCGCCCTCCATGAGCTTCAGCGCGAACGACAAGCCGAACACGCGCGCCAGCAACACGTACCAGCCCAGCAACCAGCGCCGCGGCGCCACCTCCTGCCCGGTGATGGAGCGCCACACCTCGTAATGACGGTATTCGTCCTGGGCCACGGTTTCCAGCACCTTGCGGTTGCGCTCGTCGCGACTGAGCGCCGCGAGCCGCCGGTAAATGAGGTGCTCGGTATGCTCCGAGCGCTGCTGGGCCAGGATGCGTGCGCGAAGGTCCATAAGTTTCCCTTTGCCGGATACCTGCCCCAAGAGTACCCGAGTTGGTGACGGACCGGCTTCTTTCAGTTTGGCTTCAGACTCGCCCGCTAACCTCTCCGCAAGCTTTCAGGAGAGACCGCCATGACCAACGAAGTGAAGGTATGGGACCTGTTCGTACGGGTGTTTCACTGGTCCCTGGTCGGTGCCTTTGTCGTGGCCTGGTTCAGTGAAGACGTTCAGCGCCTGCACGTGCTCTCCGGCTACACCGTGGCCGGGTTGGTGTTGAGCCGGATCGTCTGGGGCTTCATCGGATCGCGTCATGCACGCTTCAGCGATTTCGTGCCCACGGCCGGCGAATTCATCGATTACATGAAAGCCATGCTGCGTGGCCGCCCACCCCACTACACCGGTCACAACCCCGCAGGCGGCGCCATGATCATCGCGCTGCTCGCGAGCCTGCTGTTCACCGCACTGTCCGGGATCGCCACTTATGGCAGCGAGGGCAAGGGCCCGCTCGTGGGCCTGATGTCTTCGCTCGGCAAAGACGCCGGGGGGGCCATCGAGGAGGTGCACGAATTCTTTGCCAACCTGACCGTTCTGCTGGTGGGCCTGCACGTGGCCGGCGTGATCGCCGGCAGCCTGCTGCACCGTGAAAACCTGATCCGCGCCATGGTCACCGGCCGGAAACGTAACCACTGAGGAGATTGCCCATGAAAAAGATATTTCTGATCACTGCCGTGCTCGCCAGCGCACCCGTGTTCGCCGCCCATCCGGTGGTGGAGGAGCTCATGACCGAATACCGCGCCGGCGGCACGGCGCAATTCAGCGCCGAACAGGGCCGCGCATTGTGGAACCAGGAAAACCGCAACGGTGACGAGGTTCGCACCTGCGCGAGCTGCCATGCCGCCGACCTGCGCAAGGAAGGACGCCACGCCTCGACCGGCCGGGCCATCGGTCCGCTCGCGCCTTCTGTAGATCCGAAACGGCTGACGCAGCGGTCCGAGATCGAAAAATGGTTCGGCCGAAACTGTAAGTGGACCTTCGGGCGTGTCTGCACCCCGGAAGAGAAGGGCCATTTCCTGGCCTTCATCCAGAGCCAATAGGAGAATGCACATGAAAAGACTACTGACTGTATTCCTGATCACCGGCACCCTGGCAGGTACCGGCGGGGCAGTGTTCTACGCCGGCGCTGCGGCCGGTGACGACGACAAGCGCCCGTTCTGGCGTGACGCCCGCACCGTCTCACGTGATTTCAAACCCGTCATGAACGCCGATTACCAGAACGAATGCGGCAGCTGCCACATGGCCTTCCCGCCCGGGTTGCTGCCGGCACGTTCCTGGCAGCGCATCATGGGCGGGCTCGCCGACCACTTCGGCGACAATGCGGAACTCGCCCCGGAGACACAGGCGTCCATCACGGAGTATCTTCTGGCCAATGCTGCCGAGCGCGCCCGCTCGCGCCGCGCCGACAAGTTCCTGCGCAGCATCGCCGCCAACGAGGCGCCGATACGCATCACCGAGACGCGCTACTTCGTGCGTAAGCACGATGAGATCCCAGAGCGCATGGTGAGCGGCAACCCGCAGGTGAAGGGCATGGCCAACTGCGTGACCTGCCACGGCAGAGCGGAGGAAGGCGTGTTCAACGATGATGAGGTGAGGATCCCTGGCTATGAATGGGCACATTTCTGACCGGTTTCGGCACACGGCGGCGGCCACCCTCCTCGCCCTCGGGCTGGCTGCGGCCGTGCTGCCGACTTCTACCACTGCCGCGGATACACGCCTGTCCCTGGAGGCGATCGCGGCCAGGGCGCTCGACCTGCATCCGGGTGAAACCCTCGAGGTGGAACGGGAGCGCAAGCGGGGGCGCGACGTCTACGACGTGGAGATCCTCGATGCCGCCCGCGACACGGTCTGGAAGCTGCGCTTCGACGCCGTCAGCGGCGAGTTGCTGAAAGAGGAGGCCGAACCCGCCCACGACCACGCGCGCCGCCTGCGTCAGGAAGGGAGTATCGTGGCGCTCGCCACGGTGGCCGACGCCGCCCAGCGCGTGCGGGCAGGAGAATTGCTGGAGGTCGAACTCAAACACCGACGTGGCCATTACATCTACGAGGTGGAGATCCTCGATGAGCGGGGGCAGGTGTGGGAACTGAAGTTCGACGCGCGTGACGGCAATTTTCTGGAAGAGGAGGCGGATGACTGATGCGGCTGCTGCTGGTCGAGGATGACAAAGGATTGCGTGACGGGCTCACGCAGGCGCTCCATGGGGCGGGCTACGCGGTCGACACCGCCGACAACGGTATCGACGCGGAAGCGCTCGGCCATGTGGAGCCCTACGACGCCGTCATCCTCGACCTCGGCCTGCCGCGGCGCAGCGGATTGGACGTGCTGCGCGCCTGGCGCTCCCGCGCCAACAAGGTGCCCGTGATCATCCTCACCGCACGCGGTGCATGGCATGAAAAGGTGGACGGGTTTCAGGCCGGCTGCGACGACTATCTCGCCAAGCCCTTCCACGTGGAGGAGCTGCTGGCGCGGCTCGCGGCCTTGCTGCGCCGCTCCAGCGGCCAGGCGGGTGCGGCGGTCACCGTGGGCGAACTTGCCCTCGACGAGGAACGCCAGACCGTCACCACCGCAGGCGGCACCACCCACAGCCTCACCGGCACCGAATTCCGGTTGCTGCGCTACTTCATGCTCAACGCCGGCAAGCTGCTGTCCAAGTCACGGCTCACTGAACATGTCTACGAATACGACGACGACCGCGACAGCAACGTCATCGAGGTCTACGTGAATCGCCTGCGCCAGAAGCTCGGCCGCGAGTGGATCGAGACGCGGCGCGGACAAGGCTACATCTTCAGGAATCCCGTGCCGTGATGTCGCTGCAGCGGCGCCTCGGCCTGGGCATCGGCGCGAGCCTGGCGCTGGTGCTGCTGGCCGTGTGGGTCGCAGTGGGCTGGTCCACGCGCCGGCTCAGCGAGGACTACGTGGCCTCGCGCCTGGAACACGATGCGGAAAGCCTGCTCGCGGCCCTGACCCTCACGCCCACGCCCACACTCAACACCGAGGCCGTGAGCGCCGTGTACCGCCGCCCTTATTCCGGCCACTACTACACGGTGGCCACCGGGTCCCTGGTGCTGCGCTCACGCTCCCTATGGGACGAGACGCTCAACCTGGCCACCGCCGGCGAGGCGCGCACCGCCCGCCTGACCGGACCGCGCGATCAAACCCTGTTGATCTACGCGCGCCGCTACACCCGCGACGGCGTGCCGGTCGACATCGCGGTGGCCGAAGACCTCGCACCCATGGAGCGCAGCATCGACGAATTCCAGCGCGCGCTCGGGCTCATTTTGCTCGTTGCCGTGCTGCTGGTGCTGGCGGGCACACGCCTGGGCATACGCCAGGGTCTCGCGCCCCTCGATCGACTCCGCCATGAGGTCGACCGCATCGAGCGCGGTGAAGCGGCCGGCCTGCCTTCCGGGGCCCCCGCGGAGGTGGCGCCGCTGGTGGAGGCCATCAACCGCCTGCTGCGCCTCACCGCCCAGCGCATGGCGCGTTCGCGCACGGCCCTCGGTGATTTGGCCCACGCCCTGAAGACACCGCTCGCGCTCATCCTGCAAACCGCCGACGACCCGGCCAGCGCCACGGCCGCGCCGGCGCGCGCACGCCTGCGCAGCGAAGCGGAGCGCATCCATGCGCTCATCGAACGCGAACTCAGCCGCGCGCGCGTAGCGGGCGCCGCGGGTCCGGGCCAGCGCTTCCGTCCCGCCGACGACGTGCCGGCGCTGCTGGAGGTGATCCGCGGGCTGTACGCGGACCGCCACCTGGCCATTGCCCAGTCCGTGCCCGCGCGCAGCTATGCCGTGGACCGCGAGGACATGCTGGAACTGCTCGGCAACCTGCTCGACAACGCCGCCAAGTGGGCCCACGGACGCCTCCGCGTGAGCGTCGCAGACGCGCCGGACCTGCGGCTGTGCGTGGAAGACGACGGCCCGGGCTGCAGCGGCGACGAACTCGCGCAGATCACCGGCCGCGGCGTGCGCCTGGACGAGACCGTACCGGGCAGCGGCCTCGGGCTCAGCATCGTGCGCGCCATCGTCGACGGCTATGGCGGCACCCTCACCCTCAGCCGTTCCGAGGCGCTCGGCGGCCTGCGCGTCGAGGTCGGTTTCCCCGCGCATCCCGGTTGAGTGCCATCTTGTATGATTCGGGGCCAGCCCGCGCCCGAGTGCTACAAGGACACACCATGAAACGCTCCCTCAAGATCCTCGCCTGGATATTCGGCGGCCTGGTGCTGCTGGTGGTGGCCGCGGTGATCGCCGTGCCGCTGCTGGTGGATCCCAACGACTACCGCGACGACATCGCCGGCCTGGTGCAGAAACAGACCGGCCGGGAGCTGGCCATCGAAGGCGACATCCGGCTTTCGGTATTCCCCTGGTTGGGCGTGGAGCTGGGCGAGACGCGCCTGGGCAATGCGCCGGGCTTCGGCCCCGAGCCCTTCGCGCGGGTGCAGCGGGCGCAGGTGCGCGTGAAGGTCTTGCCGTTGCTGCGCCGCGAGGTGCAGGTGGACACCCTCGCGCTGGACGGCCTGCGCCTGCAACTGGCGCGCAATGCCCAGGGCGTGAGCAACTGGGACGATCTCCTGAAGCGCGCCGAGGTCGGGGCCGAGGCCGAGCAGCGGCCAGAGCCGGCGCCCGGCGAGCGACCGCCCCGCGAACTCGGCGCCCTCGCCGTGGGTGGCGTGCGCATCCGTGATGCCCAGGTGATATGGGACGACCGCGTAGCCGGGCAACGCGTGGAAGTGAAAAATTTAACCCTGAAGACCGGCGCGCTGGACCTGGAATCCCCTTTCCCGCTGCACCTTGCGGCCGACGTGGTGAGCAACGCCCCCGAGGTGAGCAGTCACGTCGCCCTGGACGCCGAGGTGCTCGCGAACCTGACCACCGAGCGCTACGCCCTCAACGGCCTGGCCCTGGACCTGCGGCTCGCCAGCCCGCTCATTCCCGGAGGGCAACTGGCCGCCCAGCTCGCCGCCGACGCCAGCGCCGATCTGAAGGCCCAGACCACCGAGCTCTCCGCCCTGACCTTGGACGCCCTCGGCCTGCGCCTCACCGGCCGCGCCAACGCCAGCGGCATCCTGAAGGCCCCGGAAGGCAAGGCCGAGCTGAACGGCGCGGTGCGCGATGGCCAACAGTTCTCCGCCGCCCTCAAGGCCCTCACCGGAATGACCCTGGAGGCGGAAGCCGTGAAGGACGGCCGCGTCGCCCTGCAGGCGGCGGTTTCCCTGCCCAAGGGCACGGCGCGCCTGGCGCGCTTCGAACTGTCCGCGCTCGGCACCACCGTGAACCTGAACCTGGATGCCAGCGGCCTGCCCGCGGCCGCGCTGGCCAAGGGCCAACTGACGGCTGAAGTGAAAAACGGCGCCGCCCTGCGCGGCCTGCTGCCGCCGGACCTGGACCCCGCCAGCCTCAGCGGTGCGCGCCTCAGCTCCAGCTTCCGTTTCGATCAGGCGAAACAGGCCGCACAGCTCCCCGACCTGCACCTGGCCGCCCTGGGCCTCGACCTGCGCGGCGAGGTGAACGCCAGCGGCCTCCTCGACCAGACGCCGAAGGCCGCAGGCAGACTCACGGTGAACGAGTTCGTGCCGCGCACCCTGTTAGAAAAACTGGGCGTGAAACTGCCCGACATGGCCGATCCCAACACCCTCACCCGGGCCGCGATCGCCACGGGCTTCGAGGCCTCACCCGCCCACGTGGCCGTCAGCGACCTGAAGCTGCGCTTCGACGACACCACCGTCCAGGGCCACCTGTCGTTTCGCAACTTCGCCAAGCCGGTGATCCGCTACGACCTCACGGTCGACCAGCTGGACGCGGACCGCTACCTGCCGCCGCCCGCCACACAACAGGCCGCACGACCATCGACACCGCCGCCTGGCCCCGCCGCCGCAGCCGCGCCATTGCAACTACCCCTGGACCTGCTGCGCAGCCTGGACGTCGACGGCACCCTGCGCGTGGGCCGACTCAAGGCCGCGAACATGCAGGTCGGTCAGGTGCGCGCCACCCTGCGCGCCGCCGGTGGCCAGCTGCGCCTGAACCCGCTCGGCGCCACGCTCTACGGCGGAAAATACGCGGGCAATCTGGGCCTGGACGTGCGCAGCGAGGTGCCGGCGCTGTCCATGGACGAGAAGCTCACCGGCGTGCAGGTGGGCCCATTGCTCAAGGACTTCATGGGCAAGGACTACGTCACCGGCCGCGCCCAGTTGGCGGCGAAACTCACTGCGCGCGGCAGCGAGCCCATGGCCATCCGCAACACCCTTACCGGTACCGCCAACTTCGCCTTCAAGGACGGTGCGGTGAACGGCATCAACATCGCCCAGCTGCTGCGCGAGGCCCTGGCCCGCTTCAAGGGCCAGCCGGTGCCGAAGGAAGAGACGCGCAGCACCGACTTCACGGAGCTCAAAGGCTCGCTCACGGTGAAGAACGGCCTGGTCGACAATCAGGACCTCACCGCCAACTCACCCCTGCTGCGCGTGCGCGGCAAGGGCACCGCGCACCTGGGCACCGAAAAGGTCGATTACCGCGTCGACACCACCGTGGTCGGCAGCCTGGAGGGCCAGGGCGGAGCGGGGCTAAAGGAACTGTCCGGCCTCACCGTACCCGTGGAGATCACCGGCAGCTTCACCGCGCCGCGCTTCAACGTGCCCCTTGGCAAGCTGCTGGAGGAACGGGCGAAACAGCGCCTCGACGCGGAAAAGCAGAAGCAGAAGGAACGCCTGGAAAAACGCCTCGACGAGGAGAAGAAACGCCTCGAAGAGAAGCTGCAAGACCGCTTCAAGGACCTGCTCAAGCGATGAGCTTTGCCGCCCGCCTGCTGCGCTGGTACGACCATCACGGCCGCAAGGACCTGCCGTGGCAGCGCGCGCGTACGCCCTATGGCGTGTGGGTCTCCGAGGTGATGTTGCAACAGACCCAGGTGGCCACGGTGATCCCGTACTTCGAGCGCTTCATGGCGCGCTTCCCGGACCTGCGCGCCCTCGCCGACGCGCCGCTCGACGCCGTGCTCGCCCATTGGAGCGGCCTCGGCTATTACAGCCGCGCGCGCAACCTGCACCGCGCCGCGCAGCGCATCCGCGACGAACACGGCGGCGCGTTTCCCGAGCACATGGACGCCGTCACCGCCTTGCCGGGCATCGGCCGCTCCACCGCGGGCGCCATCCTCGCCCAGGCCCTGGGCCGGCGCCACGCCATCCTGGACGGCAACGTCAAACGTGTGCTCACACGCCACCGCGCCATCGACGGCTGGCCCGGCCGGAGCGCCGTGGAGCGCAGGCTGTGGGACATCGCCGCGGCCGAGACGCCGCACGCGCGGGTGGCCGACTACACCCAAGCCATCATGGACCTGGGGGCCACCGTCTGTACCCGTACACGCCCGCGCTGCGCCGAATGCCCCGTCGCCGACGATTGTGCGGCGCACAGGGCGGGCGCGACGTCACGCTTCCCGGCGCCGAAGCCGCGCAAGGCCCTGCCGGTGCGGCAGACGCGCATGCTGCTGGTGACCAACTCCGACGGCGAAGTGTGGCTGGAAAAGCGCCCGTCCAGCGGTATCTGGGGCGGCCTGTGGAGCCTGCCGGAACTGCCGACACAAGCCACACCGGAGGAGTGGGCGGTCACGTTCGGTACCCGCATCCACGCGCTGGCGACGTGGGCACCGCTTCGCCATACTTTCAGCCACTTTCACCTGGACATCACGCCGTTGCACCTGCGCGTCGCTGCGCCCGCGTGCGTGATGGAACCGGACCGCGGCCTCTGGTATAAACCTGAGCTTTCCAATCAACTAGGCCTGCCGGCGCCCGTGGCGCGCCTGCTCCAGGCCCTCGAACAAGAAGGAACCGGACATGAGCCGAATGGTGCATTGCGTGAAGCTGGGTAAAGAGGCCGAAGGCCTGGAGCGCCAGCCCTATCCCGGCGAACTCGGCAAGCGCATCTTCGAAAACGTCTCCAAGGAGGCGTGGGGCATGTGGCTGCGC
>JALOAT010000027.1 GCA_023228645.1 Gammaproteobacteria bacterium
ACCCGTGAGCGCCGCTGTTTCATTGCTTCAGTTGCGCCACAGGCCGGCCAAATCGCCCGCGCCGTGCGTGCCCATTGGGGCGAGGATGACAGCCGCATCCGGCGGGGCAACGGCGCCGAGAACTTTGCCGCGTTACGTGCCCTAGCCATCAGCCTCCTCAAGCAGGAACCCACCAAAATCAGCGTGCGTAAAAAGCGCATCCGCGCTGCCCTTAACGATGACTTCCGTCTACAAGTCCTTGAGGCTGCTTGGGGTTAAATGCGTTTGCCCTGCCGGCGTGCCGCGTTGATGACCGTCGACCCTGCGTGACAGAATGCGCTGCGCCATGCCGATTTCCGCACCCAGTCCCGATCTCCTGCTCCTGCACAGCCTCGCCGATCGCGCCTTTTCACGTGCCGCCGGTGCACCGGTGGTGGACGGCAACCGGGTCCGCCTGCTGCGCGACGCGCGTGAGAACTATCCGGCCTGGCTCGCCGCTATGACCGCCGCGCAGCACCACATCCATTTCGAGAACTACATCTTTTGCGACGACGAGGCGGGCGCCCCGTTCGCCGAGCTGCTGATGCAGAAGGCGCGTGAAGGCGTGCGAGTGCGCGTCGTCTACGACTGGTTGGGTGGTTTCGGCAAGACCTCGCCTGCATTTTGGGAGCGGCTGCGCGAGGCGGGCGTGGACGTGCGTTGCTTCAACCCGCCGCGCGTCGATTCGCCGCTTGGCTGGCTGTCGCGCGACCATCGCAAGATGATCGCGGTGGACGGCGACATGGGCTTCATCACCGGGCTGTGCATCTGCCGCATGTGGACCGGCGCGCCGGAAAAGGGCATCGAGCCATGGCGCGACACGGGCGTGGAGGTGCACGGTCCCGCCGTGGCCGACATCGAGCGTGCCTTCGCGCAGGTCTGGGCCATGCTCGGCACGCCCCTGCCCGACGACGAACTGATCGATGCCGCGCGGCTTGCCCCGGCAGGCGACGTGCGCATGCGCATCGTCGCGACCGTGCCCGCGACGGCGGGCCTGTTCCGCGTGGATCAGCTGGTGGCCCAGCTGGCGCATCAGCGCCTGTGGCTGACCGACGCCTACTATGCGGGCACCGCGCCCTACGTGCAGGCGCTGTGTGCCGCGGCGCGCGACGGCGTGGACGTGCGCCTGCTGGTGCCGAACGCCACCGATCTGCCGCTGCTGCAGCCGCTTTCGCGCGCCGGTTACCGGCCGCTGCTGGAGGCGGGTGTGCGGGTGTTCGAGTGGAACGGCACCATGCTGCACGCCAAGACCGCCGTGGCGGACGGGCAGTGGGCCCGCGTCGGTTCCACCAATCTGAATCTGGCCAGTTGGCTCGGCAACTGTGAGCTCGATGCGGTGATCGAAGACGCGGCGTTCGCGCGCGCCATGGAGGCCATGTACGAAGACGATCTGCAGAACGCCACCGAGATCGTGCTGGATGCGCGCCACCGCCTGCACGCCCCCGGGGCACCGCGCCGTCCGCGCCCGGGCATGACCAGCGGCAGCGGGCGCAGCGGTCGTGCCGCGGCGGGCGCGATTCGCATCGGCAATACCGTGAGCGCCGCCTTCACGGGGCGGCGCACGCTGGAACCGGTGGAGGCGCGCATCACCCTGATCACGGCCGCCGCGCTGTTCGTGTTGGCGGCGCTGTTCATGCTGTTTCCGCCGCTGCTGGCCTATCCGGCCATTACGCTGCTGGCCTGGGGCGCGGCGGCGCTGGCCTGGCGCGGCGTACGGTTGTGGCGCGCGCAGCACCAGCGGCTTTGAGTCCCGTTGCTGCGACGCCTCCCCAAAAGAGAAGAAACGGCCCAACGCAGAGATGCAGAGGGCGCAGAGAACGAAGAGAACGCAGAGGCATGGAACGCCGACAACACCGGACATTCCGCTGTGCCGCTCGCGGGCGCCCACGTTTGTGCGATCTCTGCGCCTACGCATTGGTGCATTCGCCGCCAGGCCAGATCGCTTAATCCCCCAATGCATCAACCAGTTGACGTGCAGCGGCCAAACTGATCTCCTGGCACCTTCTCAACGGAAGGCCAGCCATGCCCAGTCACGACCTCATGCAACACTTGTCCGTCATCCCCGATCCCCGTATTGACCGCAACAAGTCTGCGCCACCCTCAGCGGAGCCGAGGGTTGGGCCGATATCGTGGAATTTGCCGAAAACCGTCTCGACTGGCTGCGGCGTTTCATCCGGCTGGAGAACGGCATTCCGGTAGATGACACCTTCGCCCGCGTGCTCTCCAGTCCAAGCCCCAAGGCACTGAATGACTGCTTCCCGAGCTGGCTGGAGGATTTGCGGGAGACGAATGGCGGCCGACTCATCGCTATCGATGGCAAAACCCTGCGTCGCTCACACGACCGCAAGCGGGGGCGTCACCCACTCCACCTGGTGCGCGCCTGGGCCACCGAACAAGGTTTGGCCCTGGGATGCGTAAACACCGAGCATAAATCCAACGAAATCACCGCCATCCCGGACCTGCTCCGGCAATTGGAATTGCAGGGCGCCATCGTCACCATCGATGCCATCGGATGCCAGACCGAAATCGCCACACAAGTCGTGGCGCAGAAGGGCGATTATGTGCTGGCTGTCAAAGACAACCAACCCCGACTCCACGAAGCCATTGCCGGTTTTCTGGAAACCGCCCAGGCCCATGACTTTGCCAACGTTCAACACAGCTATTACGAAAGCACCGACACGGGCCATGGCCGGGTAGAGGTGCGCCGCTGCTGGGCCTTCGACCAACTTCACTGCCTGCCGCAACCGGAGCGCTGGGCTGGTTTGCGCAGCTTCGCCGTGGTCGAGAACGAACGCCATCAGGCGGGAAAAGTCACCCGTGAGCGCCGCTGTTTCATTGCTTCAGTTGCGCCACAGGCCGGCCAAATCGCCCGCGCCGTGCGTGCCCATTGGGGCGAGGATGACAGCCGCATCCGGCGGGGCAACGGCGCCGAGAACTTTGTCGCGCTACGTGCCCTAGCCATCAGCCTCCTCAAGCAGGAACCCACCAAAATCAGCGTGCGTAAAAAGCGCATCCGCGCTGCCCTTAACGATGACTTCCGTCTACAAGCCCTTGAGGCTGCTTGGGGTTAAATGCGTTTGCCCTGGGGAACACGGGGATTCTGGAGCAGGGGTCGATGAGGTCAGGTGTAGGCCAGGTTGCGCGCAGCGCTACCTGACATCTTCGCCACGATTTGCGAAGAACGTCACGTAGCTTCGCAACGTGACCTACTCGCAGTTCTTCACCCCGTGTTCCCCGTGTTTCAGCTTTTTTCTTCTGAACTTCCGAGCAGCTGTTCCACCTCGGAAGGAATTTCAGGCCGGCCCTTGGCGTTCATGGCGGTGCCGATCACCTTGGCCTTGATCACCGGCTTCATGTCGGGCAGGCGGTAGATGCCCTGGTGGAAGGCAAAGCGGATGCGTGATTCGCGCACCATGTTGAGGCCCACCACGAAACGGTCCCCGGATGTGAGCGGCAGTTTGTAGTCCATCTCGATACGCACCACCACGAAGTTGATGCCCCGCCGCGCGTAGTCGGCGAAATCCACGCCGATCGACTTGAGGTATTCGTGGCGCACGTGCTCCAGATAGTTCTGGTACACGGCGTTGTTGACGATGCCCTGCATGTCACACTCGTAATCGCGCACGCTCATTTCCAGGGTGTAGGCGTACTGCTCCATCACGTTCCTCTGCTCGGCGTTAGTCGAAGGGCGCCATGGTAACCCGCGACATGGGCGCTGGAAATCCTGCGGGTGTCGGTTCGTCCATGTCTGCGAATCGCCACCGGAAGTTGCTCACACACAGCCTACAGTTGACCGTATGAGCGATGTCGCCCGATGCAGCATGTCGCCACGCATCGTCCCGGAGCGGCGGCCATGACGGGCCACCGGGGCGTAGTGTTCGTGCTGTTCGGCGCCAACGGCAGCCTTGCTGCGCGGAAGATCCTGCCCGCGCTGTTCAATCTCAAACTCGACGGGCAACTGCCCGAGCCCTTCATGCTGCTGGGGTTGGGGCGGCGGCCCCTGGACGACGCCGCACTCGCGGCCCGTTACCGCGAGGCCGTGGGGCACCATTCCCGGCGCGGCGAGCCCGTGCAGGCCGATTGGGATGCGTTTGCCGGCGCGCTGCGTTACCTGTCCTTCGATGTGCGGAACCTGGAGGACTACGCCCGCCTGGGTGCACGCCTGGAAGAGCAGGCCCGCGCCTGGAACACGGCCCCCGAGGTGGTGTTCTACCTGGCCATCCCGCCCGATCTGTTCGCCACCGCGGTGCAGCAGCTTGCGGCCCAGGGCCTGCACCGGGAGCGGGCGCGGGTACGCGTGGTGGTCGAAAAGCCGCTCGGCCATGACCTGGATTCCTTCCTTACCATCAATGCCGAGCTGCGCCGCCATTTCCACGAGGAGCAGATATTCCGCATCGACCACTTCCTGGGCAAGGAGACGGTGCAGAACGTGCTCGCCCTGCGTTTCGCCAATCCCATGTTCGAGCCCATCTGGAATCGCAACTATGTGGACCACGTGGCCATCACGGTGGCCGAACGGGAGGGCATCGGCGAGCGTGGCGGCTATTACGAAGAGACCGGCGCCTTGCGCGACATGGTGCAGAACCACTTGATGCAGCTGCTGTGCCTGACGGCCATGGAACCACCGGTGTCCTACGCGCCGGAGGAGATCCGCAGCCGCAAGATGGACGTGATGAATGCGCTGCGCCACCTCGCGCCCCATGGCCTTCACCAGCTGGCCGCGCGCGGTCAGTACCGCGGCGGCTGGCTGGACGGTGAGCGGGTGCGGGCCTATCGCGAGGAACCTGGCGTGGCACCGGTTTCGTCGACGGAGACCTTCGCCGCGCTGCGGGCGTTCATCGACAACTGGCGCTGGCAGGGGGTGCCCTTCTACCTGCGCAGCGGCAAGCGCCTGGCGGCGGATCTTTCGGAGATCGCCATCCGCTTCCGCGCCGTGCCCCACTGCTTCTTTCCCGGCTGCGTGGGCCTGAACACCGCACCGGCGCAACTGGTGGTGCGCATCAAGCCCGATCAGGGCGTGCACCTGCATTTCGCCGCCAAGGAGCCGGGCTATTGCATGTGCCTCAAACCGGTGCAGATGCGTTTCAACTACCGCGAGGCCTTCGGCACGTCCGTGCCGGCCGCCTACGAAACCCTGCTGCGGGACCTGATGGAAGGCGACCCGACCCTGTTCATGCGCGCCGATCAGGTGGAGGCGGCCTGGCGCTGGCTTACGCCGCTGCTCGAATTCTGGGCGCGCAACCCGCCCGCGGACTTTCCGAACTACAACCCGGGGACCTGGGGCCCCGAGGCGGCCGACCTGCTGGTGGCCACGGATGGTCGCGCGTGGCTGTCGCCGGGCGAGGTGGTCTGACCACCCGGCTACACTTTACCCCCGGGCCAGAGGACAGGGACGGAGACATGCAGGGAGCGGCTCGGCGCCGGCTGCCCGTGGGCGCGGAAGTGCAGACCCGCGGCGTGCATTTCCGGGTGTGGGCGCCGCGCGCACGCCAAGTGGAGGCGGTTATCGAAGAATCCGGGCAGCGTGCCGTGCTTGCGCCGGAGGACGGCGGCTACCACAGCGGTCTGGTGGCGGAGGCCGCCGCCGGCCACCGCTACCGCTATCTGCTGGACGGCACCCGTGCCTTGCCCGATCCGGCCTCCCGTTTCCAGCCGGAGGGACCCAATGGACCCTCGGAAATCGTGGACCCGTCCGTCTTCACCTGGCGCGACGAGGCCTGGCGCGGGCTCGACTGGCGTCGCCAGATCATCTACGAGCTGCACGTCGGCACCTTCACCGAGGAAGGCACCTGGGCGGCCGCCCGCCAGCAGCTCCAGGCACTGACGGACCTGGGCATCACCTGTATCGAATTGTTGCCGGTGGCGGATTTCGTGGGACGCTTCGGCTGGGGCTACGACGGCGTGGATCTGTTCGCCCCCACGCGCCTCTACGGCACGCCTGACGAAATGCGCCGCTTCGTGGACGAGGCGCACGCCTACGGCCTGGGGGTCATTCTTGACGTGGTCTACAACCACTTCGGACCGGAAGGCAATTATTTGGGCGAATTCTCCGACTCCTTCGTGCATCCCACGCGGGTCA
This sequence comes from Gammaproteobacteria bacterium, assembly GCA_023228645.1. GTDB lineage: Bacteria > Pseudomonadota > Gammaproteobacteria > Thiohalomonadales > Thiohalomonadaceae > JALOAT01. The sequence goes on from JALOAT010000027.1 coordinate 6,098, forward strand.
CGGACTGGGGCGCCGCCACCAATTTCGATGGTCCGGGCTGCGGCCCCGTGCGTGAATTCTTCCTGGCCAACGCCAGCTACTGGATCGACGAATTTCACCTCGATGGCCTGCGCCTGGACGCCACCCAGGACATTCATGACGCGTCGGCGGACCACATCATCGCCGCCGTGACTCGCCGGGCCCGCGAGGCGGGGCAGGGACGACCCATCTACGTGATTGCGGAGAACGAACCCCAGAAGGTGAAGTTGATGCACAGCCCGGAACAGGGCGGCTACGGCGTGGATGCGCTCTGGAACGATGATTTCCACCACAGCGCCATGGTGGCCATGACTGGCCGCAACGAGGCTTATTACACCGATTATCACGGCAAGCCCCAGGAACTGGTGTCGGCGGCCAAACACGGCTTCCTGTATCAGGGGCAGCGCTACCTCTGGCAGCGCAAGCGACGCGGCACCCCCACCTTTGGCATCCCGGGTCCGCGTTTCATCCACTTCCTCGACAATCACGATCAGGTGGCCAACTCCGGGCGCGGTCTGCGCTGTCACATGCTCACCAGCCCGGGACGCTTTCGCGCCATGAGCGCGCTGCTGATGCTCGCGCCACAGACACCGCTCATCTTCCAGGGACAGGAATTCGCCGCCTCGTCGCCGTTCTTCTATTTCGCCGATCACCGCGACGGGCTGGCGCGCAACGTGCGCGACGGCCGCGCCGAGTTCCTCGCCCAGTTTCGCAGCCTGGCGCAACCCGAAATGCAATCGTTCCTGCCCGATCCTGCCGACCCGGGCACGTTTATCCGATCCAAGCTCAACCTCGCGGAACGCGAGCTCCACCGGCCGGTCTACCGGATGTATCGCGACTTGATTGCATTGCGCCGTGGCGATGCGGTGTTCTCCAATGCGCAGGGCACCACGCTGGACGGTGCCGTGCTCGGGCCGGAGAGTTTTGTGTTGCGGTTTTTCAGCCCCGATGACGAACGCCTGCTGGTGGTCAATCTGGGCCGCGATCTTCAGCTCGAACCCGCGCCCGAACCGCTCATCGCGCCGCCCGAAGGCTGCGCCTGGCACGTGATCTGGTCCAGTGAAAATCCGATCTACGGGGGACGTGGAACTTCACCATGGGATTACGAAGAGAGCTGGTGGATCCCGGGCCACTCTGCCGTCGTGCTGGTGCCGAGGGCGAGACGATGAGTGCGGCCGATCTGGTTCGCCGCATGCCCTGGCCGGCGAGCGGTGGCGACACCGAAATCCTGCTCACCCGTGAATGGCTGGTGACCAACGGCCTGGGCGGCTACGCCTCGGGCACGGTGTCGGGCGTCACCACGCGCCGTCATCACGGCATGCTGGTGGCCGCCATGCCGGCGCCGCTCGGGCGTATGGTCATGCTCAAATACATCGTCGAAACGGTGCAGCTGCCGGACGGGCGCAGCCTGTGCCTGGGCGGCGAGGAGCGCGGCCTCGGAGAGCTGGACATACCGGCGCGCGATCACCTGCGCGAATTCCGCCTGGAGGCCGGGTTGCCCGTGTGGCGCTTCGAGATGGAGGAGGTGGTTATCGAGCGCCGCCTCTTCATGCCGCACCGGCAGAACACCGTATACGTGGTCTATCGCCTGCTTGCCGGGCCCGCGTCCCTACGCCTGGAGGTGCGTCCCTCCATGCATTTCCGCCCCCACGAGGGCCGTAACGAGCCGAGGGCCGTGTGGCCTTACGAGCTCAAGGTGGCAGGCGAGCATTATGAGATCTCCGCCGGCCCTGAACTCCCGGTGCTGCGCGTGCTCATGCGCGGCACCCGTTCGGTAATGGTCGCCGACGGCGGTATCACCAAGGAAGTGTTCCTGCGCGTGGAGGCCGATCGCGGCTATGACTCCCGCGGCAGCATGTGGACGCCAGGCTACTTTGTCGCGGACCTGGGCCCTGGCCGTGATGCCGCCTTCATCGCCTCCACCGAGCCCTGGCATACGGTGCTTGCCCTGGACCCGCAGGAGGCCCTGGACTACGAGCGCCGCCGCCGCGAGCGCCTGGTGAACATGGCCGACCCGCGGGTGCGTGACACGCCCGTGAAGGAACTGGTGCTTGCCGCCGACCAGTTCATCATCACGCCCGCAGGCCGTGTGCGCGATGCCGCCCGCGCCCACGCCGCCGGTGACGAGGTGCGCTCGGTGATCGCGGGCTACCACTGGTTCACCGATTGGGGCCGCGACACCATGATTTCGCTGGAAGGTCTCACCCTGGTCACGGGCCGCCACATTGAGGCCGGCTGGATCCTGCGCACCTTTGCCCATTACGTGGGCGACGGTCTCATCCCCAACATGTTTCCGGAGAGCAACGATGAGGGGCTGTACCACACCGCGGACGCCACCTTGTGGTTCTTCCACGCCATCGATCGGTATGTGACGCACTGCGGAAATCACGCCATAGTGCACGCGTTGCTGCCGGTGCTGGAGCAGATCATCGCGGCCCACCTGCGTGGCACGCGCTTTTGCATCGGCGTCGATCCGGCCGACGGCCTGCTCAAGCAAGGGCTGCCCGGCTACCAGCTCACCTGGATGGATGCCAAGGTGGGCGACTGGGTGGTCACGCCGCGCCGCGGCAAGGCGGTGGAGATCAACGGGCTTTGGTACAATGCCCTGCGGCTGCTGGAGGGCTGGGTGCGGGAGGTGCAGGGCGACGCGGCTGCGCAGCCCTACGCAGCGCATGCCGATCGGGCCCAGGTCTCGTTCAATGAACGCTTCTGGTACGCGCGCGGTGGTTATCTCTACGACGTGGTCGACGGTGAAAACGGCGACGATAACGCCTTCCGCCCGAACCAGCTGCTGGCCTTCTCACTACGCCACCCAGTGCTTGTGCAAGAGCGCTGGCAACCGGTACTGCACGAAGTGGAACGGCGCCTGCTGACACCGGTGGGGTTGCGCTCGCTGGCACCGGACCATCCCGACTACAAGGCGCGCTACTTCGGTGACCTGCACGCCCGCGACGCCGCCTATCATCAGGGCACGGTATGGGGATGGCTGGTGGGCCCGTTCGTGGATGCGTGGCTGCGCGTCCATCCGGACGACCACGCCGGAGCACGGCGTGCCCTGGAGGGATTCGTCGAGCATTTCGGCGAGGCCTGCGTGGGGTCCATCAGCGAGATCTTCGATGCCGAGCCGCCCTACACCCCGCGGGGCTGCATCGCGCAGGCATGGAGCGTGGCGGAAGTGTTACGCTGCTGGGCAAAGACAGCGCCATAACGGAACAAAGGGGAAGGACGGTCGACCATGGAGCGGCCGGGCAAAAAACAACAACAAGTCGCCGGCATGCGCATCGCAACCGACCGCGTCGATTGCCTGGGCCCCTGGACCGCGACGGGTCTGGGGCAGGTGGCGTGGCTGGCGTCGCGCGCCTCGGTGCCCGGTGCGGGCACCGTGCACATCGACGTCACCGCACTCACGGGCATTGATTCCGCCGGCGCCCTGGTGTTGCACCGCCTGCGCTGCCGCCTGGAGCGGGAAGGGCGCGGTACCGTTTTCGACGGCCTGAGCGAGGCCATGGGCTCGCTGCTGGATCTGGTGGCGCGCCACGCGCCCGCGGAGGCCGGCGTGGCGGCGCCGGTGCGCCGCGGTTATCTGGAGGACCTCGGCCGCCTCAGCGTGGGCCTGATGGGCCAGGGCGCGGGCTTCCTCTCCTTCATCGGCCGCACCGCCATCACCGCGGGCGCCGTGTTCGTGGGCCCCCGTCGCGCACGCTGGCGCCCGTTTTTCAAAAACCTCGAGGCGTCCGGTTACCGCGCCCTGCCCATCGTTGGGCTGCTTGCGTTCCTGCTGGGCGTGGTCATCGCCTATCAGGGCGGCGTGCAGCTGCGCCAGTACGGCGCCAACGTCTACATCGCGGATCTGGTCGGCCTCGCCATGCTGCGCGAACTGGCCCCGCTCATCACCGCCATCATCGTCGCGGGGCGCACCGGTGCCTCGTTCACCGCCGAGATCGGCACCATGAAGGTGAGCGACGAAATCGGCGCCCTGCGCACCATGGGTATCGATCCGGTGGAGCAACTGGTGCTGCCCAAGCTGGCGGCGCTGGTCATCGCCCTGCCGCTTCTCACCGTATGGGCCGACTTCATGGGCCTGTTCGGCGGCGTGGTCATCGCCAACTCGGCGCTGGGTCTGAGCCCCGCGGTGTTCGTGGAGCGCGTCGGCGAATCGGTGAGTCTCGCTTCCTACGTCATCGGCGTCGGCAAGGCGCCGGTGTTCGCCGCCATCATCACCGGCATCGGCTGCTTCCAGGGCTTCCGCGTCACCGACAGCGCCGAGAGCGTGGGGCGCCAGACCACGGTGAGCGTGGTACAGTCCATCTTCCTCGTCATTGTGGTGGACGCGGTGTTTTCCGTGGTGTTCAGTGAGATGGGCCTGTGAACCGGGAAGTGGTCGTCGACGTGCGGGAGCTCACCATGCGCTACGGCAGGCGCCTGGTGCACGACCGCATTTCCCTGCAGGTCTACCGCGGCGAGATCTTCGCCATCGTGGGCGGCAGCGGCAGCGGCAAGACCACGCTCATGCGCGAAATGGCGCTGCTGCAACGGCCCACGTCGGGCCGGGTCAGCGTGCTCGGGCGCGATGCCTACGCGCTTTCCGAGCGCGAGTCGCTGGCCCTGCGGCAGCACATCGGCGTGTTGTTCCAGCACGGCGCGTTGTTTTCCGAACTCACCGTGGCAGAGAACGTGGCCGTGCCCTTGCGCGAACACACGGCGCTGGGCAGCGCCTTCATCAACGAACTGGCCATGCTCAAGATCGCCCTCACGGGGCTGGCCCACGAGTCGGCCCAGCTCTATCCTTCCCAGCTTTCGGGCGGCATGATCAAGCGCGCCGGCCTGGCGCGCGCCATCGCCCTCGATCCCGAACTGCTGTTTCTGGACGAGCCGGTGTCGGGTCTGGACCCGCTCAGTGCCGACGCCCTCGACGAGCTCATCCTGAGCCTGAAGACCGCGCTGGGCCTGACCATCGTCATGGTGACCCACGACATGGATTCCCTCTGGCGGGTGGCCGATCGCGTGGTGTTGCTGGGCGATGGCCGCGTGCTGGGCGAGGGCAGCATGGATGAACTGGCCCGGTCCGCGGATCCGGCCGTCCGACGTTTCTTTCGCAGCCCCCGCAGCCGCGCGGCCCATCAGGCATGGATACCCGTCTGAACTACATCTTCATCGGCCTGTTCGTGCTCGTGCTCGGCGCGGCCTTCATCTTCGGCGTGCTGTGGCTGAGCACCGGTGATTTACGCATGAACTACCAGCGCTATCTGGTCTACACGTCGGAGTCGGTATCCGGGCTGAGCATCGATTCGGCGGTGCGCTATCACGGCGTGAACGTGGGTCGGGTGGCGGAGATCGCCCTGGCGCCCGGTGATCCCACCCGGGTGCGCCTTGAACTGGACGTGCGTGAGGGCACGCCGGTGAAGGCCGATACCGTCGCGTCCATGGAGATGCAGGGCCTTACCGGCCTCGTGACCATCAACCTGTCCGGCGGCACGGCGCAGTCGCCGCCGGCGCCGGTGGGGCCGGAAGGCTTGCGCATGATCCGCAGTGAGCCCTCGGATTTTGCGCAACTGGAAGAAAAAGTGAGCAAGCTGTTGACCCAACTCGGCGATGCGGCCGGCAAGGTGGACGCACTGCTGGACGAAAGCAATCGAGCCTCGATCACGCGCACCCTCATGCATCTCGAACAACTGGCCGATCACACGCGTGCGGCGGGAGAGGGTATGCCCCAGCTGGTGAAGCAGTTGCGCCGAAGCGCCGTCGCCGTCGAGCAGATGGCGAAGGAGTTCAATCGCACCGGCGAGAGCCTGCGCCGGGAAGTGGAAGTGACCGGACAGGAACTGCGCCGCTTCACGGGAGACACCCTGCCCGAGGCGGGTGCGATGGTGGAGGAGCTGCGTCGGACCGCGGCCAATCTGCACAGCGCCAGCGAACTCATCGAGCGCGACCCCAGCGTGCTCATCCGCGGTGCGCCCGTGCCGCTGGCCGGGCCGGGGGAATGATGCGCTGCCTTCGTCCGCCGTTGCTGCTGCTCGTGCTGGCGCTGGCCGGTTGCTCGCCGTTTGCCGAGCGCCCCGCGTCCCAGCCGCAACGCATCTATTTGCTGGAGGGCGCAGAGGCGATGCCGGCCCTCCAGGATGCCCCCGGTTGTCACGTGCTCATGGTGAATTCCCCGCGTGCCGCGCCGGGATTCGCCGGAGCGGGCTTTGCCTACCGCCAGGGTGATGCGCGTATCCGCTATTTCGCCTTCCATCGCTGGGCCGAGAGCCCGGCGCGCATGTTCCATCTGCTGCTGGTGACCGCCGCCGAGCGGAGCAATGTCTTTCGGGGCGTGCTCACGCCTGCCGCTCCGGTGGCCGGCGATGTTCGCCTGGACAGCGAAATCCTCGACCTCAGCCAGCGCTTTGCGGGCGACGCCGCCGCTGTGCACTTCGCCGTGCGCGTGCGCCTGTTCGGCGATGGCGCCTTGTTGGGGAGCAAGGTGTTCGAAACGGCAGAGCCGGCGCAAGCGAACCCGCAAAGCGGGGTCGAGGCCGCCAACCGGGCGAGCGGCAGGGTGCTCGAACAGGTGATGGGTTATGTGCAAGCCCTGCTACAGCAGGAATCCCCGCCGTGCGCATCCGCGACACTGCTCGGGCTGTCCACCATGGAAGCAGCTCTCGCTCGGGCGAGCCAAGCCCGATGAGGAAATTCTCGACTGGGAAGCCGTATGCGGGAGAACCCCACGTGCGGCTCGGAGGGATGGGCGGGCTTTGCCCTCCCATCCCTGTCATTCTGATAACTGATCCGGCCCTACGGAAGCCCGCGTGCAGGCAAGATCAGGCCGCCAAGCCCGGCACCCGGTAATTGCCCTGGGTGAGCAGGTCGGTGCCGCACTGGAGGTTCTCGAACCAGTCCAGGAACCGGCCTACCATGGCACTGCCCTGGAACAGGGAACCGTGCTGCGGAACGATCATGTCCACGTCCAGCTTGCGCACCATGTTCACCCAGTAGCGGCACACCTTGTTGGAGGCCATGTAGCGCCGGTGGAAAGGCTCCATGGTCTTGAGGTGGGCATCGAAATCCTTGACGGGCTTGCCGCACAGGTCGTCGCTCACCAACGAGGCACCCACGTCACCGGTGAACAGGATCCTGCTCACCGGATCGTAGAAGTGGAAGTTGCCTTCCGAATGCAGGAAGTGGGCGGGGATGGCCTTGAACGCCGCGCCGCCGATTTCGATGTCCATGCCTTCGTCGGGGATGCCAATCAGGCGGCCCTTGGTGGCGCCCGGGCTGCAGAAATGCGGCACGAAGCGCTTCCAGAGCTTCGGCACCACCACCTTGCAGCCGGTGCCGACCAGCCACTTGTTCAGCGAGGCGACGATGTCCGGGTCCTGATGCGAGGCGATCACGTAGTCCAGGTTCTTCGGAAACACGTAATCGCTGATGCCCATGAACAGGCGCGTGTAGGTGAGATTCCCGCCCGGGTCGATGAGGGCGGCGTGCTCGTTGTTGACGATGAGGAACTGATTGGCCTGCACGCTCTCGCAGGCGCTCCCTTCACCGGCTTTTTCATCTGAATCGCAGCTGACCAGATCAGGAAACGCTATGCACTTGTGCGTGCCGTTGTCGAAAAGGGTAATGGGCATGTAGTTTTCCGCTTAGGCTAAATGGGCCTCAAAGAAGCGCGCTAGTATACCAGCGCCCGGGCAGCAATCCCGCCGATTCGGACACCGCCCTTGCTTCCGTGAAACACATACAGCCGCCGCTTCATGGTCATTCCTGGCCCCCCATGACGCGCATGATCCAGATCACCGCGCCCCCGCCCGAGGTCGATGAAATCATCGCCCACATACGCGCCATGGACGGGGTATTGCAGGTGCAGGCCCAGCGCGGCGGATCGCTGCTGCCGCGAGGCGACGTGCTCAGTCTGCTGGTGACCAACGAGACGCTGGTGCCGTTGATGGCGACGCGCGATGGTCTCGGCGTCACCGAAAACGCCGACCGGTCGGTGACGATCTGCGCGCCGGGCGCCGGGCGCTGCCGTCTCGGGCCCGGCTCGCGAGCTGGTTGGCGAGGAACGCAGCGCGGTTTCCTGGGAGGAAATGGAGATGAGCGCCTTTCCCTTCTGCGCCCCTCCGTACCTCTGCGTCGATTCTTCTGAATGGCGCCTTTGCGCTTCTTTGCATTTCGTCGCGTGTTCCCAAACCACGTTTGCGAGGGCAGCGCGTAGATTGGAACCCGTACCCGGAACACCGGGCTTTCAGAATGAAAGGGGCTCAACATGAAACGCAATCATCGGATCATCATCGCCGCTGCCGCACTGAGCGGGCTTCTCGCGGCGGGTACCGGTTCGGCCTTGGCCTTCGGTCCGGGAGGGGGGTGTGACCGGATGGGAATGACCGGCCAAGGTGCGCTGGGTGCCATGGGTACCATGGGCGCGGTGTACCGTCTCGACGATCTGACGGCTGAGCAGAAGACCAAACTGAGGGCATTGCGCGACCAGGCGCGCAAGCAGCAGGCGGCGTGGCGAGAGGATCGCCAGGCACTGCACGATGCCTTCCTGGACGGCGCCGATGCCAAGGCACTGCGCCCGCTGGCGGAAAAGCAGGGGCGCAACGTGACCGAGGGCATCATGCTGCGAGCCGAACACCGTGCTGCGATCAATGCCATTCTCACGGACGCTCAACGCGCACAACTGCGCGACATCGCCGCACAAGGCCCGCGCAGTGGGGCGCGCCCGTGCATGGGTCGCTGGTGACGGCGCACGGGTAGAGTCTCGCCGCCGACGCGGCCCGGACAGTTGAACCCACGCTTCGCTGTCCGGGCCCGGCGACCGTCCGAGCGACGGCGGGCACCGTTCTCCCGCAGGGGAAACCGCTCCGCGGGCGGCCGGTCCAATTCCGTATCCGCATTGCGCCGCGCCCGGCCAGCGCCGAGAATACGCACCCCACACCGCCATTCCCCACCATGCGCTTGAACAAATTCATCAGTGAGACCGGCGTCTGCTCGCGCCGGGAAGCGGACGCCTGGATCGCCGCGGGACGCGTAAAGGTCAATGGCGCCACCGCAGGGCTCGGTACCCAGGTGGCCGAGGGCGACGAGGTCCGCGTGGACGGACGCGTGGTGGGGGAGAAGCGCAAGGCCGTCTACATCGCCCTGAACAAGCCGGTGGGCATCACCTGCACCACCGAGCGCCACGTGGACGGCAACATCATCGATTTCGTGGGCCACCCGGAGCGCGTCTTCCCTATCGGCCGTCTCGACAAGGATTCCGACGGACTCATCCTGCTGACCAACAACGGCGACATCGTCAACGGGATCCTGCGCGCCGAGAACCATCACGAGAAGGAATACGTGGTGACCGTGGACCGACCGATCACCGACGAGTTCGTCGCGGGCATGACGGGCGGCGTGCGCATCCTGGGCACGCGCACCCGGCCCTGCAAGATCATGCCCGTGGGCAGGAACGTGTTCCGCATCGTGCTGACGCAAGGGCTGAACCGGCAGATCCGCCGCATGTGCGAGGTGTTCGGCTATGAGGTGCGGCGCCTGCAGCGCGTGCGCATCATGAACGTCCAACTCGGCCACCTGAAACTCGGCCACTGGCGTAATCTCACGGACGCGGAACTGAAGGGCCTGCTGCCCGGTCGCGATGCGCCACGGTCGAAGGCACCGACGCAAGCGGCGCGCCCGCGACGGCCTGCTCCGCAACCCGCGGCCGTGAAAACGGGCCGGCGGCGGACGGCAGGGAAGGGGCGGCGCTGAGCATGCACATCTGGGTGGATGCCGATGCGTGCCCGGTGGTCATCAAGGAGATCCTGTTCCGCGCGGCCGAACGGGCGCAGGTCCACATGACCCTGGTGGCCAACAAGGCCCTGCGCACACCCCCGTCACGCTTCATCCGCAGCATGCAGGTGTCCGCCGGCTTCGACGTGGCCGACGATCGCATTGCCGCGCAGGTCCAGGCCGGCGATTTGGTCGTCACCGCGGACATCCCCCTGGCTGCGAAGGTGATCGAGCGCGGCGGCCACGCCCTCAGCCCGCGCGGCGAACTGTTTACGACGGACAACATCCGCGAGCGCCTCACCATGCGCGATTTTATGAGCCAGTTGCGCGACAGCGGCGTGCAGACCGGCGGCCCCGCGGCGCTTTCGCAGGCGGATCGGCAGGCCTTCGCCAGCCATCTGGATCGCCTGCTGGCGCAGGGTGCCTGAAGCCCGCTTCCACTCCGCGGTGCTGGAAAGCGAACGACCACCGCTGGGAACGCCAGCGCGGGCTGAGCTTGCTCACATGATGCCCATCGGCCTACGGCAGCTCGCCACGGAATGGGCCGCCAGTGAGAGTCGGTATTGCCAATCGGCGCTTGCTGGAGGAACGAAATCCACGCAGCAGTGGCGTGGTCATTCACGGCAGCCGTGTCGCCAAGCAGGGTTGCGCAATTGAGCAGTGGGGGCATGGCCAGCGTTATTGCCGGCAGCGACATAAGTAGTGTGATCTGCGTCTGCGGCGTTTCGAAATCGCCGTTGGCATCTTCGTCGGTGGCGGCCGCGCCGGACACCGTTATCGCCTCGATGCGCAACCCGCTGAAGTCCTGGGCGGTGCCGGTGTCGACAGCGGACCAGTGTGGGAAGCTCTGCACCGCCTCCTGCAAGGCGGTGTCCACGGTGGCATGGTCAAACATGTCGTCGTAATAACCGGCGAGACGTTGTTCCGCTTCCGTGATGAACGCGTTACATGTCACTATGAAGCGGGTCAAGATCGCTCCAGAAATGTTCATGCCTATCTGTCCAGTAGTGAGAAAAACGCGTCGTGCAGAGAAGTCGCCTGCACCGAACGCGTGCGGTGACGAACAATGATCTCTGCCAAGCTGTGAGCTATCCAGGGAGACGTCATCCATCCCGCCGCGCTATGCTCGGCTTGATCCCCTCCAATAATTTTCACCGGACCCACCTTCGTGAAGCTGGTTTACACCGCACCGACGATGTTCATGGTTGCCCACATCCGGAACCTGCTGGACGCGGAGGGCATTGCGTGTCATGTGAGGAACGAGTTTCTGAGTGCCGGGGCCGGTGAGTTGCCGCCGACTGAGGTCTGGCCGGAGGTCTGGGTTGTGGAGGATACCCAAGCGGAACGTGCCCGGCGCCTGATTGCCGAGGCGACAAAAGATAGCGGAGCAGAACCAGGACAGTCGTGGCGCTGCCAGGCCTGCGCGGAGGAACTCGACGGAAACTTCGCACAGTGTTGGAAATGCGGTGCACTGCGCACGGACACATGACTCCTTCCCATGAAGCCTTCCATTAATCTCTGAATCCCCCTCGGAGTCACTCGAGTCGTCTGATGGTATTGGAATCAATCGCGATCCTGGGCGGTCTGGCCTTGCTGGTCTGGAGTGCCGACAAGTTCGTGGACGGTGCGGCCGCCACGGCAGGGCATTTTCGCATGCCGGCTTTGCTGATTGGCATGTTGGTCATCGGTTTCGGCACATCGGCACCGGAGATCTCGGTTTCTGTGCTCGCGGCCGGTCAGGGCAACTCGGGCCTGGCATTGGGGAATGCCTATGGATCGAATATCACGAATATCGCCTTGATCCTGGGCGTCAGTGCGTTGCTCGCGCCGATTACAGTGCATTCGCGCGTAGTGCGCCGTGAAATCCCGGTATTGCTTGCGTCCACGGTGCTTGCCTGGTGGTTGCTCAGTGATGGGGACTTTTCCTCGGCAGACGCCGGTGTGCAATTGGTCCTTTTCTCCGCGCTGGTTGGCTGGTCGGTATGGGAGGGACTGCGGGAAAGCCGCGATGCCCTCGGAGCTGAATTGACCGGTGAACTTCCGGATCTGCCGCTGCGTGCGGGCCTGTTCTGGTTGGTGGTCGGACTGGTGCTCCTGGTGGTCAGTTCACGGTTGGTGGTGTGGGGTGCCGTAGGCCTCGCACAGGCGTTTGGTATCAGTGATCTGATCATCGGCCTGACCATTGTCGCGATAGGGACCTCCTTGCCTGAACTGGCCTCCGCTGTGGCTGCGGTGCGCAAGGGCGAACATGATCTCGCGCTGGGCAATGTCATTGGTTCGAACCTGTTCAACACCCTGTTGGTTGCCGCCTTGGCAGGCGCTATTCTGCCTCATACGGTCGACCCGGCACTGCTTGAGCGCGACTTCCCTGTCCTGATGATGCTCACCACGGCATTGTTTGCCATGGCATACGGCTGGGGACAGCAGCGCATCACACGCGTCGGAGGCGGCATCTTGGTGGTGGCCTTCGCCGGTTACACGGCGTGGCTCATCGCGGAGGTCCTGTAGCGAAAACGTTCGGCCGCGTGGAGGGATGTTTCCTGGCGGGGGCGGTTGGATCACGTGGACGGCGCTTTCGCGCAAGGGCAAGCAATGCCCTGCGGTTTCTCGGGAGAGAACTGATACTCAAGGGTTCGCCGCTTGGCTACGACACGAGAACTGACCGTCGGCATCACCTTGGCGACCTCACGCCACGCACGTAAAACCGAAAACCGCTGAAATTTACAAATTCGCTTTGTGCTGGAGATGGATTATCCTCGGCCCGATACCAAGTAGGTACAGGTAAACAAAAGGGAGGGATGCACGTGAAAAGGTTTGTTGGCGGTTTTGTCATCGCAGCTGTTTTGAGTTTTGGGTGTGGGGCCGTAGCGGCAAAACCGACCACGCAGATCGAGAGCTACGGGATCTACGTAGCGGCGGACGAGGGATACGTCAAAGTCGCGCCTTACGCGCGTGATTACAGTTTCGTTGGGTTCAATTTCCTGAACGATCTCCCGTCTGTGATTCGGGGAGATGAATCACTGAGATTGGTCGTGTATGAGAAGGATTTCGAGCCGACGGCGATAGAACTGGCGTTGCGCCCCATCAAGACTGTCGTGGACATCCGCAAGCTGCAGTTCAGCGTCAAACCGCTGGGTAGGCCTGACATGTACGAGTTGTCGGTGGACATGGCGGTAAAGGACGGCGCCGTGCTGCAGATCCGCTCGTGGTCGTTCGAAAACTTTGGTGCCATCGTGCTGGGCGACACGCAGGCGGAGCTGGTCAAATACTTCAGTCAGAAGGACCTGCCTGACGCACCGGTGGTGGCGCAGTACCTCGACGATGCGCTGGTCGCGTTTCCCGAGAATTCCGAGTTGCGTACGCTGAGCGCTTATTGGAAGCAGGCCGCCAGAGACGAAAAGGACCGGCAGGCCTATGCCTATGTCGAGGAGAAGTGGCTGCAGTACGAGCAGGCCGAGAAGCTTGCCCTGAAACAACGTTATCTTGAGGCGCTCATCGTCGAGATAAACGGCTACCTGAGCGAGCACCCGGACGGGTACAAGGCGACCGAGGCCACGGAGCGAAAAGCGGCGGCAGAAGCGAAATTGAAGGAATATGAAACGCTGCTATAAGGCACGTGTTTCGCGTCGCCTTGCGGTGTAAAAAAGAGATGGACTCATTTCCGAGCGCAGGGCTGTCGGCGATGTTAGGCATCGCAGCCAAGGAAATGAGTCCAGCCCCGCGCGCGGATCGATCGATAAGAGGCATTCAGGCTTTCGGCACCTTCGATGCGTCAAAGCTTCCGATATTGGTAGCGAAGGACCAGAAATAACCATCCGGGTCGCGCAGCCCCACCCAACGATCGCCCCAGAACATGTCTTCCGGGCCCTGCAGGACTACCGCACCGGCCTCCCGCGCCCGTGCGGCCAGGGCATCCACGTCGGGACAATAGACGTAGAGGTTCATGGGAAGCTCGATGCCCATGTGGGCGGGCGTTTTCATGTCATGCCCGCCCATGGACGCTTCCGGCGAAAACATGATGACCGTGGCGTCCTGGTATTTCATGCTGGCATGCATGATGCGCCCGTCATCACCTGCAACAGTCCCCTCCGATTCAAATCCAAAGGCACGCTGGTAGAAATCGAGTGATGCCTTGGCGTCGGCGACAGTGAGGTAGGGGATTAACCAATTCATTCCTGCCGGACGGCCATCTTTCGCGGGCATGCGTGTTCTCCGTTGGTGAATTGCTGCCAGTGTAGGACAGGAAGGGGCGAGGCGGATGGGGGCTTGCCATCGCTGAACCGGACGGTTCTCGCTTCCGGCATCCTCGCGCATCCCGCGTGGGTTGTCGCGCCACACGCGTCACGTTATGCGATGACGGTAGTCTATTTGCTCGCCACCGCTTTCGGTGGGGATGATTGGAGAATCAATGCACTGTCGGCGGATGGATGCAAGCTGCGCCACATGTTGCAGCAGCGCCGTCACGTAGCCGCTGCGCGCCAACGTGACCTACGGGACGGATTTCCCGCAGGTCACGTCACGGCGCCCGTTTACCGCGCCGCGGAGATGGCAGTCCCGGAGATGTCCGTTACTGCCCCGAGCGTTGCTTGGTCGCCAGCGCGGAACGCACCATCTTGCCGAACGCGCGCTCGCGTCGGCGCCGCTCGTGCTCGGCGACGTGATGACGTTCTTCGGCGCGCAGTTTCAGATAGTGGGCCCAGACGTCCTCCGCCAGTTCGCCGCGCTCGACGGCAGCGCGCACGGCGCAGCCGGGTTCCTCCTCGTGGGTGCAGTCGATGAATCGGCAGGCGGGCGCCAGGTCTGCGATGGAGCGAAACTGCGCGTTTATGCCTCCCTCCGTTGTGAGTCCGACCTCGCGCATGCCCGGTACGTCGATGATGCATGCCCCGCCCGGCAAGCGGATCAGCGCGCGTGCGGTGGTGGTGTGGCGGCCCTTGGCATCGCGACGTGTCTCGCCGGTCGACTGCACCTCGACGCCGGCGAGATTGTTCACGAGCGTCGACTTCCCAACGCCGGAGGAGCCGACCACGACCAGGGTGGTGCCGGTGCTGAGCCATGGGGCGAGGCGCTCGGACAAGGGATCGCGCCGGGCGTCGACGCTCATCACGTCGGCGCCCGCGGGGAGCCGTGCCCGTACCTGTTCCACGGCGGCCTCGGCATTTTCCGCCAGGTCCTGCTTGGTCAAGATCATCAGGGGCGTCACACCCGCCTGGGCGGCCATCACCAGATAGCGTTCGATGCGGTGCAGATTGAATTCGGCGTCGAGGCCGCTCACTACCAGCATCAGATCGACGTTGGCGGCGATGGCCTGGCTGTCGATGCCACCGGACTGACGCCGGGTGAGCAACGTGCGGCGCAGGAGGCATTCAATGATGACGGGTGCGTCCTGCTGTAACAGCACCCAGTCGCCCACGGTTGGCCGTTCGTCAGCGTGCTGGTATTGGAAACGTCCGGCCAGGGTTACCAGCATTTCCCCGTCGGCCGTGGCGACGCGATAGCTGCTGCGCTCGACGCGTATCACCCGCGCAGGGTGGACGGTATCGAGCCGGTCGAGGGGAAGTTGTCCGAGGAAAAAGTTGCTCCAGCCGAAGGCAACGAGGCGTGAAAAATCGATAGACACGGGAGGTCATCCTCTCAACGAGTTCGTCAGGGCGTGGAGGCGCACAAAAGCACCGCCACAGTCGTAACGGAAAAGGTGTTGAGACTGCCGGGCCTGCGCTTAGCGAGCTTGCAGGCCGGCGCTGATGACAAGGTCCATCAAGCCTCCGACTGGCGGGGTAACGAAAGGTCTATCGCGGGATATCGTAGCACTGCGGCAAAAGAAACGCAGCGGCTTGCACCGACAGGTTTAACGACCCCTCCGGCCTCGCCCGAGCCAGGCCGGAAGGGTTCCCATGACGGTACGTTGGGGATACGGGTGGTTAATGCAGTCGCTTCCAGGCAAATACCAGACCCGAGATGGCCAATGCCGTCCCTGCCGCAGCGGGGATCGCCACCTTCTGGTAGCGGCGCCAGTAGAGTGGTGCGAGCACCTCCATTTTGGCTTTGGTGGTCTTTCCGGCGAGCTTGAGTTTGGTGGCGGACGAGATATTCAAGGCCATGGCGTCGTGCTCCCTTATCGGTTTGAGATGCCTGCTTGCCCCTGCTCATCAGCGGACGCGCGGGACGGCGATCACTCCGGTGAACACATCCGATCCCGGCAATCACTCCTTGCTACAGCGTAGCTCTGCCACGGCGCTTCACTGCGGAATTTTCTTTTGCTCGGGCCCACACCGATAACGTACTCTGGGGCTGCTTTGCCTGCCTCTGGCCGGGCATGGGAATCGCCGGGCGCTGCTTGAAACCTGTCACCCATTCCCAACACGGCCAGCGCGAAGGGTTTGACCTTCATCAAGGCGCGTATGCATGGCTGTGTCTGATAACTGACGTGCCCCCAACAAAGGGCAGATGCCTTCCGGGTTATTGCATGGAAACAAAGGTTGAGTTGAACGTCCATGAGCACCATGGCCAATACGCCGCAGCAGGGCGGGCACCGGAATCCGTCGGCAGCCCAATAAATACTCTGTTCGTGTGGGCCAGACACGTCCCTTGCGTGAATTGGATGTTGGGCGCGGCGCATTTCCCCGCCTCTTCGCGGACTTCGCGTTGCTCGTTTTTCATGGATTCCGAACGCATTCACCTGGACGGCGTGGTATGGGCAGCCTGACCGCACCGGCCACCCAGTCTCCGAGCTTCTCCGTGAGCGGGCTTTCATTTACCCGCAACGACGAGTTGTTGTTTTCTGATCTGGAATTCCACCTCGCTCCAGGTGAGGTTCTGCTCGTCGAAGGACAGAATGGCAGCGGAAAAACCACACTGCTGCGGACACTGTGCGGGCTGGCGATGCCCAGCGACGGCGAGATCCGCTGGTGTGGCCGGGACATCCGCGAGGTACGGCCGGAGTTTTTTGCCGACCTGGCTTACGTCGGCCACTGCGCCGGGCTGAAAGGCGAGTTGACGCCTGTCGAGAATCTGGCGTTCACCCAAGCCACGCAGCAAGCCCGCCACGATGTGGCGCCCACGGATGCGCTTGCGCGTCTGGGCTTGCCCGAGAATTGTGAATGGGTGCCATCGCGGTGCCTGTCCGCGGGCCAGCAGCGAAGGGTGGCCCTGGCCCGCCTGTTGGTAACCCAGGCGCGCCTGTGGGTCCTGGATGAGCCGTTTACGGCCCTGGACCTTGCAGGGCGGCGGCAGATCGAGACGATGCTTGCCGAACATGCCGCCGCGGGCGGAATCGCCATATTGACGACGCATCATGTGCTAGAGGTGGACGGCGCATGCACCCGGCAACTGCGACTCGGGCCATGAGCGGCGTCAGCTTATCGGGGGCCCTGTGGTCCATCCTCAAGCGCGACCTGCTGGTGGCCTATCGCCATCGGAGCCAACTCGCGAATCCATTGTTGTTCTTCACCATGGTGGTAACGCTTTTCCCCCTCGGGCTCAGTCCCGATCCCCAATTACTGAGTACCATCGCCCCCGGCATCGTCTGGGTTGCAGCGCTGCTGGCGGCCATGTTGTCGCTGGAGGGGATGTTCCGCTCCGATTTCGAGGACGGCACGCTCGAACAGATGTTGCTGAGCCCCCATCCGCTCTCTCTGCTGGTCTTGACCAAGATCACCGCGCACTGGCTGATCAGCGGCGTACCGTTGCTCCTGATGGCACCGTTGCTCGGCGGTCTCTTGAATATCCGGCCCGAGTCAATCGGTATACTGCTGGCGACGCTGGCCTTGGGGACGCCGCTGTTGAGCCTGATCGGCGCGATTGCAGTGGCCCTGACAGTCGGCCTGCGCCGGGGTGGGGTGCTGCTGTCGCTGCTGGTTCTGCCGCTCTACATCCCCGTGCTCATTTTCGGGGCCGGTGCGGTGAGCAATGCCGCAGCCGGCATGGACGTGACGGGTCAACTGGCGGTACTCGGTGCGCTGCTGGCCTTTGCTTTCGGGACGGCGCCGTTTGCAGCGGCGGCGGCCCTCCGGATCAGTCTGAACTAGATGCTTGACACCATGTGGAACTGGTTGCACAAACTGGCCTCGCCACCGATGTTCTACCGCTTTGCCGGACCGGCTGCCAACGGCTTCGGCTGGCTGAGCCTGGCGCTGTTGCTGCCGGGGATTTTTCTCAGCCTGGCCGGTTCGCCGCCCGATTATCAGCAGGGTGAGAGTGTGCGGATCATGTATGTCCATGTCCCCGCGGCCTGGCTGTCCATGTTCGTTTATATGTCGATGGCCGGGGCTGCGGTCGTTGGTCTGGTGTGGCGCATCAAGGTGAGCCACGCGTTCGTCCGCGCCAGCGCGCCCATCGGCGCCGCATTTACCTTCCTCGCATTGGTGACCGGTTCGCTGTGGGGCAAGCCCATGTGGGGGACGTGGTGGATCTGGGATGCCCGCCTGACCTCGGAACTCATCCTGTTGTTCCTTTACCTCGGCTTTGTCGCCCTGCAATCGGCCATCGAGGATCGCGACACCGCGGACCGCGCGGGCGCCATCCTGGTACTGGTGGGTGTGGTGAACATTCCGATCATTCATTACTCGGTGGAGTGGTGGAACACCTTGCACCAGGGGGCGACGGTGACCAAATTCGACAAGCCCTCCATCGACTGGCGCATGCTGTTGCCGCTTCTCCTCATGGCGATGTCCTTCACGTTTTACTACGCGAGCGCCGCCCTGCGCCGCACGCGCTGCGAGATCCTCGAACGGGAACGCAACAGCGAATGGGTGCGGGAACTGACGGGAGGCATCGATGCCGTTCAATGAGTTTCTGGGCATGGGCGGGTATGGCTTTTACGTCTGGACCAGTTGGGCGCTGGCGTTTGTCGTGCTGATCGTCAACTACATCGCGCCCCTACGGCGCGAAAAGCAGCTTTTGCGACAGTTCAGTCGCCGTGAACGCCGGAGGACCCAATGACTCCGAGGCAGCGCAATCGTCTTGCTCTCGTCGCCCTCATCGTGATCAGTGTCGGTGTCGCCATGGCCCTCGCGCTGGTGGCCCTGCGGGAGAATATCAACCTGTTCTACAGCCCCACGCAGATCGCGGCCGGTGAGGCGCCGCGCAATCACACCTTCCGGGTTGGCGGGATCGTCGCCGCTGGCAGTGTCCAGCGTGCTGAAGGGTTGAAAGTCAATTTCGACGTCACCGACGGCGCGCACACCGTGACCGTCGCTTATGAAGGTATCCTTCCCGACCTGTTCCGCGAAGGGCAGGGTATCGTCGCCCAGGGCCGTTTCGACGCCGACGGGGGCATCGTGGCCGATCAGGTGCTGGCCAAGCACGATGAGAACTACATGCCTCCCGAAGTGGCCGACGCGCTGAAGACCGCCGAGAGCATCGGTGTGGTCAATCCGCACGCGCCCGGTAAGTAACAATGTTGCCCGAACTAGGTCACTTCGCCCTCATCCTCGCCCTGTGCGTTGCCATCGTCCAGGGCACGCTGCCGCTCATTGGCGCCAGGCGCGGTGTGGGGAACTGGATGGCGCTGGCCCGGCCCGCGGCCTGGGCGCAGTTCCTGTTACTCTGTGTCGCCTTCGGTTTTCTGACCCATGCCTTCGTCGACAATGATTTCTCGGTGGCTTATGTGGCGCAGAATTCCAACAGCGCCTTGCCACTCATCTATCGGATTTCGGCGGTGTGGGGCGGCCACGAAGGCTCGTTGCTGCTGTGGGGCGTGCTGCTCGGCGGATGGGCCGCGGCGGTCGGCGTATTCAGTCGTCGCCTGCCGCTCGACATGGTGGCACGGGTCATCGGCATCATGGGCCTGGTCAGCATCGGTTTTCTGCTCTTCACGCTGCTCACCTCCAATCCGTTCGAGCGGTTGAGTCCGGCCCCCATGGACGGGCGCGACCTCAACCCGCTTCTGCAAGACCCCGGCCTGGTGCTCCATCCGCCGATGCTCTACATGGGGTACGTGGGATTTTCAGTTGCCTTCGCTTTCGCTTTGGCGGCCCTCATCAGCGGCCGCCTGGATGCCGCTTGGGCGCGCTGGTCGCGGCCCTGGACAGTGGTGGCATGGGTTTTCATGACCCTTGGCATCGCCCTCGGTAGCTGGTGGGCCTATTACGAACTCGGCTGGGGCGGCTGGTGGTTCTGGGACCCGGTCGAGAATGCCTCGCTCATGCCCTGGCTGGTGGGCACGGCCCTGCTGCATTCGCTGGCCGTCTCGGAAAAACGCAGCGCGTTCAAAAGCTGGACCGTGCTGCTCGCGATCTTCACCTTTGCCTTGGTGCTGCTCGGGACTTTCCTGGTCCGCTCCGGTGTGATCACCTCGGTCCACGCCTTCGCCAGCGATCCGGGGCGAGGCATCTTCATCCTGGTCCTGCTCGGCACGGTGGTGGGCGCCTCGCTTTCCGTCTACGCCTGGCGTGCGCCAACGGTACAGAGCACCGGCCGCTTCGCACTTCTGTCCAGGGAAACGAGCCTGCTCGGCAACAACATTTTGCTGGTGGTCGCGGCCGCCTCCGTACTGCTCGGTACCCTCTACCCTCTGGTGCTGGATGCGTTCGGCTTGGGCAAGATTTCGGTCGGCGCTCCATACTTCAACACCATCTTCATCCCGCTCATGGTTCCCCTGGTATTCATGCTGGGCCTAGGGCCTTTGCTGCGCTGGAAGCGCGATGACTTGAGCCGGGTCGGCCGTTCCGTCTGGATTGCGCTGGCGCTCTGCGTCCTGTCGGGATTGCTGCTGCCGTGGGTGCTGTTCCATGCGCTTGATCCGCGTGCGGTCCTGGGCGTCGGACTCGCTCTTTGGGTGCTGTTGACGCTCGCCATTGATATTCATCGCCGCACCCGCCAGCGTGGGCTCTGGCCGGGAATGCTGAAGCTGTCGCCCAGCTTCTGGGGCATGGCCATCTCCCATCTTGGTGTGGCCGTTACCGTCATCGGCATCACGCTGTCCAGCCACTACAGCATCGAACGGGATATCCGTATGACGCCGGGCGAGGCGGTGGTGCTGGGGGAGTACCGTTTTGTGTTCGAGGGCGTCCAGGACCGGTCAGGCCCCAACTACGATGCCAGCACCGCGTTCCTGAAGGTCCATCGTGACGGCAAAGAAATCGCGACGCTGCGCACCGAGAAGCGGCTCTACCGGGTCCAGCGCATGCCCATGACCGAGGCGGGTATCGACGCCGGTCTTTTCCGTGACCTTTATGTGGCTGTCGGCGAACCCCTCGATGGCGGCGCCTGGGCCATGCGGGTGTATTACAAGCCGTTCATCCGCTGGATATGGGGCGGTGCGTTGATGATGTCGCTGGGTGGGTTGCTCGTCGTGGCCGACCGCCGCTACCGCCTGGGGGCACGCTCCGGAACCACTGAAGAATTGCTGGCTGTCACCACGAGATCATGAAGGCGCGTTTTCTCATCCCGCTGGTTTTTTTCGTTGGACTCATTGTCCTGTTCTTGATCGGGCTGGGCCTCAATCCGCGCGAGGTCCCTTCGCCCCTCATCGACAAGCCCGTTCCGGAATTCGCCTTGCCACGCCTCCACGATGCCAACCAACAGCTACGCAGCGCCGACCTGCGCCAAGGCGACGTGGTGTTGTTGAATGTATGGGCGAGTTGGTGCACGGCATGCCGTGAGGAGCACCCGTTCCTGATGGAATTGGCGAGGAGGGGCGAGATCACCGTCTACGGCCTGAACTACAAGGACGAGCGTTCCGAGGCACTGCGGCTTCTGAAGCGCGACGGCGATCCCTATGTGGCCAGCGCCTTCGATCACGATGGCCGCGTGGGTATCGACTGGGGCGTCTACGGCGTGCCCGAGACCTTTCTCATCGATGGTGCGGGCCGGATTCGGCACAAGCACATTGGGCCGCTCTCGTTTCATGCCTGGCAGAACAAGATCCAACCGCTGATCGCGCAGATAAGGGCAGAGCGGAAATGACGCGTTTAATTCTCGCCATGTTGCTGTCTGTGTGTACGGGTTTCGCCGCGGCGGCCATCGACGCCTATCCGTTCGATAGCCCGGAAAAAGAGGCCATGTTCCAACGGCTGTCGCAGGAGTTACGCTGCCTGGTATGCCAGAACCAGAACCTTGCCGATTCCAATGCCGAGCTGGCCCAGGATCTTCGCCGGGAGATCTACCGGATGGTGGCCGCCGGACAGGACGAGCGTGCGGTGATCGATTTCATGGTTGCCCGTTACGGCGATTTCGTGCTGTACCGTCCTGCGGTGAACACGACCACTTACGTGCTCTGGATCGGGCCGTTCGCCCTGCTCGTGCTCGGCGCCGCAACACTGTTGATCATGATCCGCAACCGCGCCGCGGCGGACGGGGACAGGGAACTCTCCGCCGAGGAACGCCAACACCTGCAAAGCCTGCTGAACACCGCTCGGGAAGAGGGGCCGCACCCATGATCACGTTCTGGTTCGGTGCCATGCTCATGGCGGCAGTCACGCTCACGCTGCTCATTCCGCCCCTGCTCGGGCGCGGGCGATGGGCCGGGGTGGATAGGGATCGCCTGAATGTCAGTCTCTACGAGGATCGCCTTGCCGAACTTTCACAGGAGCTCGCGGACGATGAGATTACCGCCGAGCAACTCGCGGTCGCGCGACGGGAATTGCAGCGCGAGCTGCTGAACACAACCACAGGTGAAGATGCATCGTCAGGCCCGGCCAAGTCTGGCCGCTGGGCCGCTCTCGTGGTGGGCTCCGCTGTACCGCTGCTGGCGGTGGTTCTCTACTGGCAGATCGGCGCGCCACAGGTGGCGCAGCATCCGCATGCGGCCACCGAGCAAATGCCGGACGACATGAACAATCTCGTCGCGGCGCTGCAACAGCGTCTCGAGAGAAATCCCAACGACACCGAGGGCTGGAAGCTGCTCGGTCGCACCTTGCTATTCATGGAACGTATCGACGAGGCAGGGTGGGCGATCGGTCGCGCCATCGAGATGGCAGGGTCCGAGGCGGATCCCGATCTACTGGCCGAGTACGCAGACATCCTCTCCTTCTCCCAGGGCGGTTCATTGGAGGGTGAACCCATCCGCTGGGTGCGGCAGGCGCTGGCCGTGAACCCCGATACCCCACGTGCCCTGTGGCTCGCCGGAATGCACGCCTATGAACTCGGTGACCTCCACACAGCGCTGAAGCACTGGCGGCATCTGCTGACACGGCTTCCGCCTGAAGACGAGTCCACCGCCGCGCTACGCGCCACCATCGCCGAGACCGAAGCCGGGATTGCACGCGGGCTCCCATCCCCGTAGGAGCCCGGCCGGCGGGCGATTTTCCAGCGGCGCCATTGGATCAACATGGAGATGATGGCCAGCGACGCCGGTTGAGAAAATGTCTTGCCGCTGCGCGTGCAATGACTGACATGCGCTACGCGCAAAACCTCGGCGCCGCGCGACATCGTGCACCCGCTCGCAGTGACAAGTGCTGCCTGCTTGGGTTCCTCGCAACTTTAGGGAAGCGCTGAATAAAGCCATCCTGGCTTCTCAGCGCACGGCGAGCAGCAACAAGCGCGGTTTTTGCTCGCCTTCAATTTGGACCGGATTAAGCAGACGAAAATGGCGGCACATCCATGTGCCGCAGTGAACGCTGATTACTCCACGATTCCTTAGTGGCGCAACATGCGAAGCGCGCTCACACGGGGCATGAAGGTCTGCAGGTGGTACCAGGTGAACCGTGTGGGCACGAAGTGTTCGCCGGATGACTACGCACACGATCTGA
Source organism: Gammaproteobacteria bacterium (assembly GCA_023228645.1). Lineage (GTDB taxonomy): Bacteria > Pseudomonadota > Gammaproteobacteria > Thiohalomonadales > Thiohalomonadaceae > JALOAT01. Next base: position 29,557 of record JALOAT010000027.1, read on the forward strand.
CATCGCCATCCGATGTTCCACGTTGGCAGCGCGGCGCCGGACGCATCCATTTTTTTCCTGCGATGCGCGTCGCGATTCCCATTTCTGTGCAAGAAAAAAAATCGTTGCCAGCCCCACCGAGCACCTCGATACGTCGTTCATACAAAGTCAAACGCAGGACATTCATCGGCTTCTGTTACTCCTGAATTTTCATGACAAAGGCAGATATTTGTTATGAATACGGATTTTGCTTACGAGAAATGAAGCGTGTGTCATGAGCCTCTTGATCAACATCAAGGAGCGCGTAGTAACCACTCAATGAAAGTGTGTTACACCGGATGTGTGTCCGGCGTAGTGACCAGGGAGAATGTCTGATGAAGCGCTCTGTATTCGCATTAACAAGCCTGGCGTTGATGATCGCCGGGCCCAGTATTTCACTTGCGTCAGCTGGGGGACCGACGCTTTCACCGGAAGCAAAAGCTGCCAGCGCCAAGATCTATTTCGAACGTTGCGCGGGCTGCCATGGCATGCTGCGCAAGGGTGCGACCGGTAAGAACCTCGAACCGCTGACGACCACCAAGAAGCCCGATGGCACGGTTGTGGAGGGCGGTACGATCAAGCTCGGCCAGAAACGGCTTGAGAAGCTCATCGCCTATGGAACGGAAGGCGGCATGGTCAACTTCGACGATATCCTCACCAAAGAGGAAATCAAGAATATGGCCACCTACATCCAGATGCAGCCCGACACCCCCCCCGAGTGGGGCATGAAAGACATGCGCGCCAGTTGGAAAGTCATGGTGCCGCCCGAGAAGCGTCCCAAGAAGCAGATGAACAAGGTCAACCTGAAAAACATCTTCTCGGTGACCTTGCGCGACACCGGTGAAGTCGCACTCATCGACGGCGACACGAAGGAAATTTGGGGTGTGGTGAAGACCGGTTACGCGGTGCACATCTCGCGTCTGTCGGCGTCCGGCCGCTACGTCTACGTCATCGGTCGCGACGGCAAGCTTGACCTCATCGACATGTGGTTCGAAAAGCCGACCATCGTTGCAACGATCAAGGTGGGCCTCGAAGCGCGTTCGGTCGATACCTCGAAGTACAAGGGCTATGAAGACAAGTATGCGATCGCGGGTTCCTACTGGCCGCCGCAGTACGTGATCATGGACGGCGATACGCTTGAGCCGAGGAAGCTGGTTTCAACGCGCAGCATTACGGTCGACGGCGAGTATCACCCCGAGCCGCGCGTGGCCTCCATCGTGGCCTCCCCGCACAAGCCGGAGTGGGTGGTTAATCTCAAAGAAACCGGCCTGATCCAGTTGGTCGATTACTCGGATATCAAGAATCTGAAGACCACAACCATCGAATCCGCTCCGTTCCTGCATGACGGCGGTTGGGACGCCAGCAAACGCTACTTCCTGGTGGCTGCGAATGCCTCCGACAAGGTGGCGGTAGTCGACACCAAGGAGGGCAAGCTTGCCGCCCTGGTCGACACCAAGTCCAAGCCGCACCCCGGCCGTGGCGCCAACTTCGTCCATCCGAAGTACGGCCCGGTGTGGGCGACCTCGCACCTTGGTTCCGACGTGATCACCCTCATCGGCACCGACCCCAAGAAGCACAAGCAGTATGCATGGAAGGTGGTCGAGGAGCTGAAGAACCACGGCGGCGGTTCGCTGTTCGTCAAGACCCACCCGAAGTCGAAGAACCTGTGGGCCGACGCACCGCTCAACCCCGAGCCGGAAGTCGCCGAGTCGGTAACGGTGTACGACATCAACAACCTCTCCAAGGGGCCTGAAATCATCAACATCGCCGAGATGGCGAACCTCGGCACCACCAAGGGCACGAAGCGCGTGGTGCATGGCGAGTACAGCGCTGACGGCTCGGAGATCTGGTTTTCGGTCTGGGTTGGCAACAAGACCGAGCAGTCGGCCATTGTTGTCATCGATGACAAGACCCGCAAGCTGAAGAAGGTGATCAAGGATTCCAGGATCATCACGCCGACGGGTAAGTTCAACGTCTACAACACGCAGCACGACATCTATTGATGTGGCAGGCCCACCCCGGGACATGCCCGGGGTGGGTGTCTGCAAGTGATGCAGTTCGGCGCGGTGCGCTTGCGCGGCGGAGCCGGGCCGGGCGAGTGCGCTTTAGCGAGGTTATAGACAATGACGACAAACACTCTTTCCAACCCAGAAACATCCCGCAACACCATGAAACGTCTGTGGGCCACATTGCGCCGCCCGAGTTCCCGTTGGTCGATGTTGACGCTGCTCGTGGCCGGTGGCATCGGGGGAATCGTCTTCTGGGGTGGATTCAACACGGGGATGGAGGCGACCAACACACTGAACTTCTGTATCTCCTGCCATGAAATGCGCGACACCGTGTATCAGGAATACAAACAGACGATTCACTACTCGAATCGCACAGGCGTGCGTGCGGCGTGCTCCGACTGTCACGTACCGAAAGACTGGACGCACAAAATCGTACGAAAGATTCAGGCGAGCAAGGAACTCTACGGAAAGATCACGGGAAGCATCGACACTCCGGAAAAGTTCGAGGCGAAACGTTTGACGCTGGCGCAGCGTGAATGGAATCGCATGAAGGCGAACGATTCGCGTGAATGCCGCAATTGCCACAGCTTCGAGGGCATGAATGCCGCCGCACAAAAGGGCCGCGCCATGAAATCCCACGAACTTGCGCAGAAAAAGGGTGAGACCTGTATCGACTGTCACAAGGGAATCGCGCACAAGCCGGTGCACAAGCAGCTTGAGTCCGATGAGGACGACGAGATCTGATGCAGCGGCAGGGACGGTCCATCAGTCACGAGGAGAAACCATGAAAGTATCCAAGTCGAGTGTATTCATGCTCACGCTGGTTGCCGGTACATTGACCGGTACTGCACACGCCGCGCCCGACTGGGGCAAGGTGCCAGCAAGGAATGTCACCGTGTTTTATCCCGGCAATTCAGGCCTCGAATGGGTCATGAAAGGCGTCGATCACAGCGGCGCCAGGGCGGTGAAGGGCGGTGAAACCTGTGCGGGCTGCCACGATAAAGAGGCGGCGGATATCGGCAGGAAGATCGTTTCCGGTGAGAAACTGGACGCCAGTCCGATCAAAGGTAAGGCGGGAAGCATTCCGGTGAAGGTGCAGGCCGCGCATGACGCGGAGCATCTCTATGTACGCTTCCAGTGGAAAGCACCGGCCGGCGGCGGCCCGAAAATGGACCCCGCGAATCAGATGAAACTGACGGTCATGATGGATGCGGGCAAGGTGGAGTACGCCGCCCAGGGCGGATGCTGGGCTACCTGCCACAACGACATGCGCAGCATGGATGACGCGAATGACGAAGCCGCCCGGAAGCACGCCAAAGCCGGTGCACTTGGTTGGAGCAACGGGGTCACCAAGTACATCAAGGAATCACGCACCACGCTCACCATCAAGGACAAGCCGCGTGGCGGCTGGGACAAGCTGAAGTCGGATGCCGAAATTGCGGCGGCGCTCAAGGACGGTGCGTTTCTCGATCTCATGCAATTCCGTACAGGAGGCGCGCCTGTTGATGGCTACGTGCTCGAAAGCCGCCACATGGAGGGCGGTAAGAGCCTCGTCAATGCGGAAGGCAAGAACGAAAACGGGACTTGGACCGTCACGTTCAAGCGCAAGCTGGCTGCGTCAGGGGTCGGTGACCATACCATACAAACCGGAAATCTCTACAACGTCGGTTTTGCCATTCACGACGATCACACCAACGCGCGCTATCACCATCTCTCCTTCGGTTACACGCTGGGGCTGGATAACGCAGAGGCCGACATCAATGCGGTCAAGCTGTAAGCGCGTCCTGCGCACTTGACGGTGACACCGAGCCGGGGCGGTCACGCCGCGCCGGCCTTTTCAGGGGGCGTTCATGAATCGGGTGAGCCTGTTTTTCGTCTGCATCCTCGCAAGTGCCGGAGCGGGCGCGGTGGATATTCAGCGCCAGGAGGAGTTGCGGAATCTCCTGCTCCAGGACTGCGGCTCGTGCCACGGCATGACGCTTCAGGGTGGACTGGGGCCGTCCCTGAAACCCGAGGCACTGACGGGAAAACCGGATGCGTTCCTGGAACACACCATCCTCAACGGGCGCGCCGGCGTGCCGATGCCGCCCTGGCGGGGCATTCTCAGCGAGGCGGATGTGACGTGGCTGGTACAAGCACTTCGAAAAGGAGAATTCCATGAATGAACGCCGGCCATCCCACCCCATCGCGGTGTGTGCCGACACCGCACCCCTGTGCGTGCGCGGTCGCTTTGCCGTACAGGCGATGGCCTTGTTTGGCGCGCTGCTGTTGAGCGCTTGCGCCGCGCCGCGTGGCACCGGCGATCTCGGTCTTGTGGTGGAGCGGGCGACAGGCAGTGTGGTGGTGGTGAACTCGAGCACGCAAACCCGCCTGGCTGCCATCAACGGCCTGGGCGATCTGTCCCATGCCTCCATGGTGTTTTCGCGCGATGAACGGTATGCCTTCGTGTTCGGGCGGGACGGTGGCTTGACCAAGGTCGACCTGTTGGCCGAGCGTGTGGTGAAACGGGTAATCCAGGCCGGCAACAGTATTGGCGGTTCCATCTCGCAGAGCGGACGTCTGCTCGCCGTGGCCAATTACGAGCCGGGCGGTGTGAAGATCTTCGATACCGCGACCTTGACCTTGCTCGCCGACATTCCCGCCGAATACGACGGTGGACGCTCCAAGGTGGTCGGCCTTGCCGATGCGCCGGGCGAACGCTTCGTGTTCTCGCTTTACGACGCGGGCGAGATCTGGGTCGCCGACCTGGCCGATCCCAATCATCCGACGATCCGCCGCTTCAAGGACGTAGGCCGTTTTCCCTACGATGCGCTCATCACCCCGGATGGCCGCCATTACCTGGCCGGTTTATTCGGTGAAGACGGCATCGCAATGCTCGATTTGTGGAACCTGGATGCTGGCCCACAGCGGATTCTCGCAGGTTACGGCCGCGGCGAAGAACCACGTCCGGTATACAAGATGCCCCACCTGCGCGGCTGGGCCATTGCCGGTGACTACGCCTTCCTGCCTGCCGTCGGTCGCGACGAGGTGCTGGTCGTCGATCGCAGGACATGGCAGGAGGCCGGCCGCATCCCGGTGCAGGGGCAGCCGGTGTTCGTAATGGGGCGACCGGACGGCCGTCACGTCTGGGTGAGCTTCGCCTATCCGAAGAACAGCGCCGTCCAGGTCATCGATACCACCACCATGCAGGTGATCAGGACTCTTCAGCCGGGCAATGTGGTGTTGCACATGGAGTTCACACCGCGGGGCGAACATATCTGGATGTCGTTGCGGGAAGACCACATGGCCAAGGTCTACGACACGGCCACGTTCGAGGAACTGGCTGCTGTGCCGGCGCAGAGCCCTAGCGGAATCTTCTTCACGGCGCGTGCCCATCGCACAGGCCTTTGAGCTTGCGCAGTGTGTCTTGTTAGGGAGGAGGGGAACGATGGAAGCCAGCGATGCAGACAACAGACTCCATAACGTGGAGCGCAAGTTGTTGGACACCTTCCAGCATGGCGTACCCGTAGTGGCACGGCCCTTCGCGGCCATGGCAGAGCGTGTTGGAAGCAGCGAATCCGCTGTCATCACGGCGCTGCAACGGCTCAAGGGGGCCGGCATCATCAGTCGCGTGGGGCCGGTGTTTCGTCCGCACCGTGTGGGCTGCAGTACGTTGGCAGCCATGGCGGTGCCCGAGACATTGCTGGAAGAAGTGGCCGCGCTGGTCAGCGCCTATGCCGAGGTAAACCACAACTACGAGCGTGAACACCGCTTCAATCTCTGGTTCGTGGTCACCGCGGCGGATGAGGCGCACCTTGCCACCGTGCTCGAGGACATCGAGGCGCGCTCCGGGCTGACGGTCATTTCGCTACCCATGCTTGAGGCCTACCACATCGATCTGGGCTTTCCGCTGCGGCAGGGCAGTCACAGCGCGACCTTGGGGGCATTGCGCGCCACCGCGGACGGGCGGGTGCGCTGCCCCACGGCCATCCGCGGGCCGGTGGACCAGCGCCTGGTTGCAGCCGTCCAGGATGGCTTGCCACTGGTGCCACGACCCTATGCCGCCGTCGGATACGCCGCGAACATGACGGAGTGGCAGGTGTGTGAGCGCATCGGCGAGTGGCTCAATGACGGTACCATCGCACGGCTCGGTATCGTGGTGCGGCATCACGAATTGGGGTACCACGCCAATGGCATGGTGGTGTGGGACGTGCCGGACAACGAAGTGAGTGCGCTGGGTGCCCGCTTCAGCGGTTATGACTTCGTGACCTTATGCTACCGGCGCCGACGTAGTCCTCCAGACTGGAACTACAACCTGTTCTGCATGATCCACGGCAAGAGCCGTCACGAAGTGGAGGCGCGGGTGGAAGCACTGGTCGCGGACTGTGGACTCCACGACGTGCCCCATGCCTTGTTGTTCAGTACGCGCCGGTTCAAGCAGCGGGGCGCCCGCTACATCAACAGCACGACGACACTTGGTAAGGCGGTGGCGAATCATGGATGAGCTCGATCGCCGGATAATGAATGAGATGCAGCATGGAATCCCCATTTGTGAACATCCGTTTTTTGCCATGGCCAAGAACCTGGGGGTGACCGAAGACACGCTGATAGGACGCCTGCGGCGCTTGCGCGAAGAGGGGTTCATGACGCGCTTCGGCCCCTTGTTCAACGCAGAAAGGCTGGGCGGCGGCCTGACCCTGGCGGCATTGTCGGTACCGCCGGAACGCTATGACGAGGTGGCGGGCATCGTCAACTCCTTCGTGGAAGTCGCACACAACTATGCCCGTGAGCATGAACTCAATATGTGGTTCGTACTCGCCACGGAGACACCCGAGCGTGTCGGCGAAGTGATCGCGGAAATCGAGTCGCTGACCGGATGCCGCGTCTACGACTTTCCCAAGCAGGAGGAATTCTATGTCGGCCTGCATTTCAGTCTCTGAGGACGCGTCCGCCGCATGCGACGCGCTCGACGTTGCCATCGTCAAGGCCACCCAGGCGGGCCTGCCGCTGGTGGTCCGGCCTTACCATACCGTCGCCGAGTGGCTGGGTGTGGCGCCTGAACTGGTGATGGCGCGTATGGTTAGCATGCAGGCGCAGGGCTTGATCCGGCGCATCGGTGTCGTGCCCAATCATTATCGGTTGGGCTACCGTGGCAACGGCATGAGCGTGTGGGATATCCCCGACGATCGTATCGCGCAGGTGGGGCGGCGCGTGGGCGCTCTTGAGTACGTCAGTCACTGCTATCACCGGCCGCGCCACTTGCCCGAGTGGCCTTACAACCTGTTCGCCATGGTGCACGGGCGGACGCGTGATGAAGTGGAACAAAAGGTCGCAGCGATTGCCGCGCTGCTCGGTGCTGATGTGCGTGCCCATGAGGTTCTGTACAGCACGCGCATTCTGAAAAAAACGGGAATGCGGTTCGGCGGCTGATTGGCTGCGGCGGCTGCGCACTTCAGGGGGAAAGAAGGACGTCATGTTTCGCGTTACCCGCTTCATGCAACTCCTCACGGGCAGTGCCGCGGTGCGGCGGCCGGTAGATATCGGTCACGGCCCGGTGGTGATATGGAATCTGATTCGGCGCTGCAATCTCATCTGCAAGCACTGCTACTCGAATTCCGCCGATAAAGATTTTCGCGGTGAGTTGAACGGTGAGGAGGTGCGAGCGGTGATGGACGACCTGTATGCCTATGGCGTGCGGGTACTCATCCTGTCCGGCGGGGAGCCCTTGTTGCGCGACGACATCTTCGCGCTGGCCCGGTATGCAAAGGCCAAGGGTTTTTATGTCGGGCTGTCATCCAACGGCACACTCATCGACGAGGCGCGCGCCGATGCCATCGCGGAGATTGGCTTTGACTACGTAGGCGTGAGCATCGACGGCACGCGTGACACCCATGATCGCTTTCGGCGCATGCAAGGCGCCTACGATGCGGCGCTGGCAAGCCTGCGCCGCTGCCGCGATCGTGGCATCAAGGTGGGCATGCGGTTTACCGCTACCGGCGACAACATCCATGAACTCCCGCAAATGCTGCAACTCCTCGATGACGAAGGCCTGGGGAAGTTCTACTACTCCCATCTCAACTACGCCGGGCGTGGCAATAAGAACCGGGGCGAGGCGGCCCATCGGGGCACGCGTGCGGCCATGGCTCTGCTCTTCGATGCCTGCCTGGAACACCTGCGCCACGGTGAAGCGAAGGAGTTTGTCACCGGCAACAACGACACCGACGGCGTGTTCCTGTGGCGCTGGGCGCTTGAGCGCTTCCCCGAGCGCGCCGCCGAGCTGCGCCAGCGCTTGGAGCTGTGGGGCGGCAACAGCTCAGGGGTGAATATTGCGAACATCGACAACCAGGGCAATGTACATCCGGACACCATGTGGTGGCACCACAACCTGGGCAATGTGCGTGAGCGGCCTTTTTCAACCATCTGGTCGGATACCAGCGATCCGTTGATGGCTGGATTGAAGGCGCGCCCGCGCCCGCTGAGCGGACGCTGTGCGGTGTGCGACCACCGGCGCATCTGCAATGGCAACACCCGCGTGCGCGCCTACCAGACCACGGGCGATTACTGGGCGGAAGACCCGGGATGTTATCTCACAGATGCGGAGATCGGTCTGAGCCGGCCGGCCGTGACGACAGAGGCGGTGCACGTATGAAGCAGGCGTTGATGGGAGTGCTGTTGCTCGTTAGCCTGCCGCTGGCCGCAGCCGGTATGGGTGAGGCGCAGGGGCTGTATCTGCAGCATTGCGCAGTCTGCCATGGCGCCGATCGCTTCGGCCTGACCGGGCCTGCCTTGCTGCCCGAGAGCCTGGCGCGGCTGCGCCGCGCCGCGGTGATCGATACCATCAGCGCCGGGCGCGCCGCGACGCAGATGCAAGGCTTCGCCGGCCAGTTGACCCCGACGCAGATCGCTGCGATCGCCGATTACCTGGCCATGCCGCCCGCGGAGCTGCCGCGCTGGGAGCTTGCCCAGATGAAGGCCAGCCACACCGTGTTCGCCGGGGCGACGGACCTGCCGGACAAGCCGCGGTTCACGGCCGATCCGCTCAACCTCTTCGTGGTGGTGGAAAGCGGCGATAACCACATCACTGTGCTCGACGGCGATCGCTTCGAACCGATTCACCGCTTTCCCACGCACTTCGCACTGCACGGCGGCCCTAAATACGCCGCCGATGGGCGCTTTGTCTACCTGGCGTCACGGGACGGCTGGATCAGCAAGTACGACCTTTACAACCTGACCTACGTGGCGGAAATCCGGGTGGGGCTCAATACGCGCAACCTGGCGGTGTCGGCGGACGGGCGCTACGTGCTGGTGGGCAACACCTTGCCGGGCACTCTGGTTGTGCTCGATGGTTACGACCTCACGCCGCTGAAGGTGATGGCCGTTGCCGATGAAGCAGGGCAGGGGTCCCGCGTGGCGGCCGTGTACACGGCGCCGCCGCGTGGAAGTTTCATCGCCATCATGAAGGACATTCCTGAAATCTGGGAACTTCCCTATACCACGGAGGCGGTTGCCTGGCCGATCGATAGCGGTTCGTTGCACGACTATCGTGCCGAATCCGGCGAGGCGTTTCCTGTCCGGCGTATCAGGCTCGAACGGCACGTGGACGACTTTGTCCTCGACCCCGCCTATGAACACCTCATCGGTGCGGCACGCGACGGTACAGTGCAGGTAGTGAACCTTACCGCTGGGCGGCGCATTGCGAACCTGCCGCTCACCGGCATGCCGCACCTGGCCTCCGGGATCACCTGGATGCGCGGCGACCGGCGTGTGCTGGCCACGCCGAACCTGAAGGAAGGTGCCGTGACGGTCATTGACACGCAGGACTGGAAAGCGATCACGCGGGTGCCGACCCTTGGTCCCGGATTCTTCATGCGCAGCCATGAGAATTCCCGCTACGCCTGGGTGGATTCCTCGCTCGGTCCGGCCCGCGACACCGTTCAGGTCATCGACAAGGAGACCCTCGAGGTGGCCAAGACGATCCAACCGGCACCGGGAAAGACGGCCTCACATGTGGAATTCACCAGGGACGGACGTTACGCGCTGCTCAGTATCTGGGAAATGGATGGCGCAGTCGTTGTATACGATGCGCAGACGCTGCGTGAGGTCAAACGTGTCCCCATGGTCAAGCCCTCCGGGAAGTACAACGTGTGGAACAAGACTCGTCTGTCGGAGGGGACGAGCCACTGAAGCTCGCCCGGCGGTGGATGTGCGCTACTTTCATCCACACAAGCAGTTGAAAATGCAGAAAGCAAAAACCACGCTTTTTGCTGACGTTGCGCTGAGAAAGTACGGATAGCTTGTCGGCGCTTGCGTAGGGAAACGCTGACTTAAACCCCTATGGGCGTCCGGCCCTCGGGGCGATTGGCCTGGTTCGGGAGCGAAAGTCCTATCGCCCGGAGGGTTGGGCTCCTACATCAAGACACATCCCATCGCGGCGACACCATACCGTGCCCCCTGTAGGCACGGCCACCGGTCGCAAATGTCGCCAACGCCGAGAAGAATCGCGGCTGCTGGCCGCTCCACAGAACCCCTCGCCGATTCCGAATGCATCCCGGCGTCGTTATGGTGATTGCGTACAAGCATCAGCAACAGGTACAGGTGGCATGAAGATGTACCCCGTTTGCATCTTAACGGTATCCCGTTTGGCCGATGTGTGAATGCATTCGCGTTACTACAGTGAGATTGCCGACGGGCCACGGCCTGTCAGGCGGAAAACTGCCGACCTCGTGTTCGCCAAAAAGAAGGAGTTGAGCATGACCGCTTCCGCCGCCGAACTCGCCCAGGAACTCGATGCGCTGCAAAAGGAATTCCGCGCCTATTCACAAACTGCCGATTTCAGTTTCGCCGAGATAAACGCGCCGAAGCCGAATGGGTTCGTCGAAAACTATCGACGGCGGACCGCAGAAATCCAGAACGCACTCTCACGCATGCGCTTGCCGCGCTCGTAAGCAGTGTGTGAACGGGGGTGGGCGGGGCCCGCCCACGATGTCAGGATGTGAAACGGCGACGGTGGCCTATGGCCGCCGTCGCCGCGCTGTTGAACGACGGAATGGCCGCCTCTTCGAGGCGACACTGAGCCTGCGCGATACGTACATTGCCTATTTCGCCCGTATTATCACCTGCTAATATCCTGATGTACCAAATCACCTCAGAGGGAAGCGGGATGAGTGAAAAGCGAGTGTCGAATGCGGGCGATACCCAGGGGTTCGAGTGGCTGCGTGTGGAGAGCATGCGTCTGATGGAAGAGCACTCCGATTCCGAATACGGGATCTGCGGCAGCGAGTGGTTTGTCATCGAGGAATTGCGTGCCGCGGAAGAGGCCGGCAGAACGACGGAGATGTTGCAGGCCCTGCGCGACTGCAGTTGCACACACGTCGCCGAGATGGCCAGCGTCACGGCGGGGTAGCGTCTGGCGCGCGGCCTCACCGGTGGCATCGGTGACGGAGATGAGGGCGGCGCGCCGCGCCGCTTCATCCCCGTTGTGTATACAGCCGTTTGGGTGCACGCCGCGTGCGCCCGGTAGCGATATGATCGGCGCTGCGCCTGCACGCGCTGGACAGCGGCAAGCGCGTCTTCGGTAAACGGAGTTCGCGGTACGTGCTTTCATGTCACGCCTGATCCGCTGGTCTTCACTTGTACTCGCCTACGTCTTCCTCGGGCTGGCCATCATCGGCGTGGTGCTGCCGGGCTTACCCACCGTGCCTTTCCTGTTGCTCACGGCCTGGTTCGCGGCGCGCGGTTCGGTGCGGCTGCATCGCTGGCTTTATGCGCATCCCAGGTTTGGTGCCCTGTTGATCGATTGGGAAATGCAGGGCGCCATCGCGCGCCGCACCAAGCGCGTGGCGGTGGCCTTGCTGGTCGTGAGCTGGCTCATTATGTACTGGCGCATCGGTGTGCCGTGGCTGATGGCCGCGCTGGCCTTGTTGTTCATGGCCGTTGCCGCGTTTTTGTGGACCCGTCCGGAACCGCGCTGAAGGCCTGCGGGTTCCATTTGCCGCAAGCGAATATGCCGGACCCGGAACGACAGTACTAGGCCGAGGCCACGGCAAGAACATCCGCAACAGCATTGCCGAATGTGAAATAAATGCTCGCCCCGGCATAAGGCACACCTTCCGCCCAGACGTTACCGCCATGGCGTTGCACGATGCGCCGAACCGTCGCCAACCCGATGCCGGTGCCTTCGAATTCCTCATCGGAGTGCAGCCGGACGAACGGCTGGAACAACTTCGTGGCGTACTCCATGTCGAAGCCCGAGCCGTTGTCCTTCACGTAAAAGATGTCTTGCCCGGCTTGGGAACTTCTGCCCACTTCCAGGCGCGTCAGGCGCTGCGCCGCGGTGAACTTCCACGCATTTTCAAGCAGGTTCTCAAGCATCAGCCGCACCAGCGACGGATCGCCCGTGGCGGTGAGATTTGCATGGATATGCACCTCCACCTCTCGTTCCGGCGCTTCGTCGCGCAGACGCTGCACGATCTCCGCCGCCATGCCGCCGATGTCCAGCGGTTCATGGGCGAGCTCGCTGCGAAACACATGTGACAGCATCAGCAGGCCATCGAGTAATTCGCCCATGCGCACCGATGCGGTGCGGATGCGTGCCAGATGACGCATGGCATGGCTGTTGAGCGACGGGGCGCAGTCCTCTTCAAGGATGTGGCAAAAACCGTTGATGGCGCGGAGCGGCCCTTTGAGATCATGAGATACCGAATAGGAGAACGCCTCCAGTTCACGATTGGCCGCCTCCAGTGAGGCAGTCCGTTCCACCACCCGCCGTTCGAGTGTGGCGTTGAGCCGGCGCACATCGGCCTCCGCCTGCTTGAGTTTCTCGCGTTCGTTGTGGAGTGCCGCGATGCTCCTTTGATTCCAGCGCGTGATGTACATCATGATCGCGATGGCCAGCAGTGTCCCGGTGGTACCCAACCAAATCAGCGTGCTGCGGGCACGGCCAAAACTGGTATCGGCCGCAGCAATGGTCTCGGCGCGCATCTGCGCCAGGGTCGTGTCGAACTCGTCGAGGGCGGCAATGGCCTGTTGCTGGGCGGCAAATACCTGTATGAACAAGGGCTGCAGTTCGTCGATGGCGTGTCCTTCGCGGTGCAGCTGCATGATCGTGTTGTAGGCCGGGAGTGCGTTGCTCGCACTTTGGATGAATGCATCCATGAGCTGACGCTGCCTGGACGTCATCTGCATCGCATTCAGTGTGTCCACGGCCGCGAGGCTGCGCGAGGCAGCCGCGCTTTGGAGCCCGGTATGCCGCTCCTCGATCTCGAAAGGATCGGTGATGAGGAAGGTGTCGCGCAGCAGAAGAATACGCTGCTGCACATTCCAGCGGATCGCCGAGATCAGCGATGCCTTCTTGTCGTAATCAGAGATGAGGATGTTCGAGGCATCGCGCATCGCCTCCATCTTGCCGAAGCAGACCACGACAATGGCGATCATCAGCGCGATGACAGCAGAGAAACCCAGCAACACGCCGACGACAGGCGTCTGAAAGGCAAGGCGACAGGCCGGCAGGTTGTTGCGGACGGCTGGAACGTCGGAGGATCCGGTAGGCGTCAGAGGCGGCATTGCGGTCCCTTGTATGTCCTTCGGCTTCCGGTGCGGAATGCGGGCATATTACGGAGGACGCATGTCGTTGGGAATCCACCGCCGTGGATAGGCGACGCGGTGGTGGGTGCCTGGTCGCATACGCTCATGCAGTAGGAGTTTGTACTGCTTCCAGGCGGCCGATGCATGGGAGCCGGGAAGCGTCTTACTCCCGCGTCCGCCGGGTGCGCCGTCGACGAGTGAGCAAGACAGGTGGTGTCATGTATTGCCGTCCGCAACGCTTGTCAGTGCTGAATGCCCCGCGCAATCTGCTCAGCCTGTGCACGCACGCGCTCCTCCTGCGCACGCAGCTCCGGTGTGAATTCGGCGCCGAAATCCTCCATCTCCATGAGCGGGCGGATTTCGACCTCGGTGTCTTGAAATGGTGCGCGCTTCAGCCAATCGATGGCCTCATCCAGGGAATTCACCTGCCATAGCCAGAATCCCACCACCAGTTCGTCTGTATGGCCGAATGGCCCGGCGAGTACCGAAGCCTGCTTGCCGCTGAACCGGACACGCACACCACGCACGCTCGGATGCAGGCCTTCACCGGCCAGCATCACCCCGGCCTTGGCAAGTTCCTCGTTGAATTGGTCCATGGCCTCCAGCTGCGCCGTGGTCGGCATCACGCCGGCCTCGGACTCGTGCGATGCCTTGACGATGACCATGACACGCATGGGTGCTTTCCCCTGCTTCGGAATCCTCCTTGAACATAGGCGCGCCGCCGCTGCAATGCAGTACCGTCCACTGGATTCATATAGAATTCAGCGCCACGCGATCATGAGGAATCTTGTATGGCCTTCCAGAGCGAGGCATTCGAACCGGCCGTGGCGCTCATCGACGCCGCCAATGCCGAAGACCCCAACACCGAAACGCTCGATGGCGAGACCTGGCCGAAAGAGCGGCTGTATTCCGAACGCATGAGCGACATGCAGCAGCGCTTTGCACCGCAGGCGGACGAGGCGCAGCGCCTGGCCATCCGTGCCCAGCACATCCAGCGCTGGAAGTCGCCGCGCAGCGATTACCCCATGGACCGTCAGGGTTATCTGCAATGGCGTACCGCGCTGTACAAGTTCCACGCCGAGACCGCCGCCGGACTGCTGGCGCAGGCCGGTTATGGCGAGGACGTCATCGAGCGGGTGCGTCAGGCGGTGGGCAAGCGGGCCTTGAAGGTGAATCCGGATACCCAATTGCTGGAAGACGTGGCGGCGCTGGTGTTCATCGAGCACTACATGCTGGAGTTTGCAGGCAAGCACCCGGAGTATGACGAAGCGAAGTGGCTCGATATCGTGCGCAAGACCTGGAAGAAGATGTCGGCCGGCGCCCAGCAGTTCGCCCTGTCGGGCGGCATCCGCCTGCCCGAACCCCTGGTGCCGCTGATTCAGAAGGCCTTGGCGGTGGAGTGATATGCGTGCAAGCCCGTGGGGAGCGGCGCAAGCCGTGGATGCGAACGTCCCGGCCTGAGGCGCTCCTACAGGTGGATGGGATTATTTGCGGGTGCCGAACAGCGACTGCAGGCTGGCCTGCAGGTCGCCCGGCAGCAGGACGGTCTTGGCGTTGGTGCTGGCGGCCAGTTCCTTGACCGCATCCACGTAACGTTCACCCAGCAGGAACATCACCGGCAGCTGGCGGTCCTGGATGGACTCGGCGACCATGGAAATGGCCTCGCGCGAGGCGTCGGCCAGCACCTTCTTCGCCTCGGCATCGCGCCGCGAGGCCTCCAGCCGGCCCTCGGCCTCGAGGATGGCCGCTTCCTTCTCGCCGTTGGCGCGGGTCACCGTGGCGCGGCGCTGACGTTCCGCCGCCGCCTGTTCCTCCATGGCCTTCTGCATGGTGGGTGAGGGATTGATGTCCTGGATCTCCACCGTCTTCACCGTGACACCCCATTCGGACACGTCATCGGAAATGGCGGCGAGCAGGCGCGCCTTGATCTGGTCGCGCGACGACAGCGCGTCGTCCATGTCCATCTCGCCGATGATGGAGCGTAACGAGGTCTGTACCAGGGTCTGGATGGCGATGGCGTAGTTTTCCACGCCATAGACCGCCCGCTCCGGGTTGAGCACGTTGATGTACGCCACGGCGTTGGCAACGATGACCACATTGTCGCGCGTGATGACGTCCTGTGAGGGAACGTCCAGCACGATGTCCTTGGTGGTGACCCGGTAAGCCACCGTATCGATGTACGGGATGATCATGTTCAACCCGGGATTCAACGTGCGGTGGTATTTGCCGAAGCGCTGGACCACATGCTTGTAGCCCTGCGGCACGATGCGCACGCCAAGGGCGATGGTGAGAATGACGAAAAAGGCCAAAACGCCAAAGATCGCGATGGTTTCCATGATTCACTCCCTCAGTTCTTGTTCTTTCTGGAAACGATGAGCGTGTTGCCGGAGATATCCCGAACCACCACGCTCTCACCGGCGCGCAGGCCGGTCTCCTGGCTGTAGAAGTCCCACTCCTGACGGCCGACCACGGGCACCGTAAAGCGCAGCACGCCGCGCCCGCTTTCCACGGGCGGTGCGATGACCGTGGCCACCTGGCCCACGATGGCCTCCCGCGACATGCCGGCCAGGGTGCGGTGTTGGTCCATGGAAGGCTTCAAGAAGCGGAACCAACCTACCGTGAAGGCGAGCGAGGCGGCGGTCCAGGCGGCGATCTGGATCCCCAGATGCATGGACGGGAAGAAATAGAGCAGCGCCGCCACCGGCAGGGCGCCCAGTCCGAACCAGAAGATGGTAAAGCTGGGGACGGCCGCCTCCGCCGCCATCAACAACACCCCGAACACAATCCAGTGCCAATAAAGGACAGTCACACGTCAGCTCCCTGGAATTCCGACGAACATTATCCTGACTTCGTGGGGGAAGGGGAACGTAGGGGTGTGTTAATTCGGAGCCTTTGCGCAGGGACGTGGCCTTGCCGGCGTCGGCGCTTCGTTAAGGTGCCGGGCCTCAGGCTGCGACGGTTGTCATCCGCCGCAGCACAATCGCACGATATACCCGGCTCTGACCGGTAAGAATGCAGTCATCGGACACACACAAAAAGGGCCACGCGCGGCCGCGATTTCAGCAGGATGGAATAACCTGTTAAGCGTGATCCTCCGCCCGGAAGTAGGCCCCCGCGCGCGGCGTGTAAAGGAGAGCAAGCATGAGCAGGTACACGATCGTATCCCACAGGATGTAGCCGAAGGATCCGGTCGCCATCAGGGAAAAAAGGATCGCCAAGCCTCCCCAGGAGACCAGCGCTATACGACTCCAGGGGGCGCCACGCAACAATCCAATCCCGGCAGCCACCACGATGCCGATGCCCAAAATGCTTACCAGATAGTGGACCCAGGCCGAAAAATGAACCCAGGCGCCTGGAGCGCCTGTCAGGTCGATGTTACCGAGGGCCTCCCGCACTTCAGGTAACACAATCACTAAGCCGAGCAGAACGACCCGCATTGCCACAGCGAATAGCGCGACCCACGCCACCAGAGTCACTTCAACAGGACGATTCCTTCGCATTCGTCATTCCTCAAATGCTGTCGTTGTGGGATAACTTAAGGCACCTAACAGCCGCAATCCCACAGCATGTCCGTGCAATATGAACCTGAACAGAACATCCGGCTGCTCATGGAACGGGAGTCCGGCCAGGAGAACAAGGCGGAATTCCTCGCCCGCCATTGCATCACGGAGCAGCAGCTTACCGAGTGGCGCGATCAATATCCCCTCGCCGACGTAGTCACCCGTCAGTCACCCCAATCCACACCCGCGGGCGACCGGTTTCTTATCCTCGCGCTACTGTGTCTGGGAGCCCTTTTTGGAGTGAAGCAATTTGGATCGTCGGCGTTGAAGGACTGGCTCACGCCTGCGCTCCTGCTGGCGTTTACCGCCGGGTACGACCGGCGTTGAGTAAAAGGACCAAACGGCCGTACGCCTGATGCCGATGTGAAACGCTAGCGTAGTGCCCCGGCAGTTGAACGCATACCAGGCTTGAAGCGTTCTGTGAACGCCTCCTGGTGGCAAGAGTGTTATGGCCGTGGTCGACCAGCCATGCGCAAGTAATAGTGACTCAGCCGCATGGTTTTTTCTGCCGCAGTGAAATCGCAGGCTGAGGCCGATGTCGGGCCTCAACGCAGCGCGGCGAGCGCCCGGTCGTAATCGGGTTCGTCGGTGATCTCGTGGACCAGCTGGGAATGCAGTACCTTGTTGTTTTCATCCAGCACCACGACGGCGCGGGCCGTGATGCCGGCCAGGGGGCCGTCGGTGATGAGTACGCCATAGTCCTTGGCGAAGTTCTTGTCGCGCATCATGGACAGGGTCGCTACGTTTTCGAGCTTCTCGCCGGTGCAAAAGCGCGAGGCCGCGAAGGGCAGGTCCGAGGAGACAATCAATACCGCCAGGTCCGGGTTCTGCTTGGCGGCCTTGTTGAACTTGATGGTCGAGGTGGCGCAGACCGGGGTGTCCAGGCTCGGCACGATGCTGATGAGCTTTTTCCGGCCGGCGAAGACCGCCAGCGAGCGGTCTGCAAGGCCACTGTCCACCAGACGGAAATCGGGAACCTGGCTACCGGCGATGGGGAGTTCGCCGATGGTGGTGACGGGATTACCTTTCAGGGTGACTTTTGCCATGGGAAACTCCGATGTTAGGTGAAGGGCAAAACCTTAAATGTAGACGCCGTTGACGGGTCCGGTGCGAGACGGAAGAGAAGCGAGGAATCGAGGCCGCGGTTTTGCTTTCACCTCGATGGGTCCGCTGTTTGCGGCAGGGGAGGGTATTGGGGTCCAAGCTGACGAGGAGCCTTGCAAACGCGGGCGGACGGGGCCAGTTTCTAAGACCGCTAGACCAAGGAAAATGTCAACGCCATGGACCGCACGTTCTTCACCCGCTGGACACCCGGGGCGCTGGCCATGCTGCGCGTGATCACGGCCTTCCTGTTCATGCAGCACGGCACGGCGAAGTTGTTCGGCTTTCCGCACGTGGCGGCCTTCGATGAACTGAGCCTGTTGTCACTCATCGGCGTCGCCGGCGTGCTGGAAGTGGTAGGTGGGGCGCTGGTATTCATCGGCCTGTTCACGCGGCCCGCCGCCTTCCTCCTGTCCGGGGAGATGGCGTTTGCCTACTTCATGGCGCATGCCCCGCAGGGCGCCGTGCTGTCGCCCATGCTCAACCAGGGCGAATCGGCGGTGTTGTTCTGTTTCATCTTCCTGTTCCTGACCGTTGCGGGTC
>JALOAT010000090.1 GCA_023228645.1 Gammaproteobacteria bacterium
GTCCGAATCGGACAAGGCCCGCAGGGGGCGCGCCAGGGATGGCGCGCCGTCCACGCCGGGGCAGGAGGCCCCGTCGTGGACCCCCGATTCGGACGAGGAGCGCAGGGGACCGCCGAAGGCGGCGCGGCATTCGGGCGGCCTTTCTTTGGGGTACTTTTCTTTGGCCGCGCAAAGAAAAGTACCTCGTCGTAGGGGGGCGAAAACCCCCGTCTAAACAATCTTCGGGCGGAGCCCCACATTGAAGATGTCACGCAGGCGCTGCGCGCCAACGTGATTTACAGGAATCCAGGCGCTGCCACCTCGCAGTGACGCCTCAGGTAAAATCCCGCCCCATGAAATTCACCCCATCCCTGATCGAAGGCATCCTCCTCCGCCGCTACAAACGTTTCCTCGCCGACGTCCAACTGCCGGACGGCAGCGTGATCACCGCCCACACGCCGAATACCGGTTCCATGCTGGGCTGCTGCACGCCGGGCAGCCGCGTGTGGCTGCGTGATTCCGGCAGCGCCACGCGCAAGTACCGCCACAGCTGGGAGTTGGTGGAGGCGGGCTGCGGTGTGATGGTGGGTATCAACACCGCCATCGTGAATGGCCTGGTGGCGGAGGCCATTGACAGCGGGGTGATCGGCGAGTTGGCAGGTTACGGGCGGCTGCGCCAGGAGGTGCGCTATGGCCAGGAAAACAGCCGCATCGACCTGTTGCTCGAGGACGGCGTGGACGGGCGCGACTGCTATGTGGAGATCAAGAACGTCACCGCGCGGGACGGCGACGGCTTCGCCATGTTTCCGGATGCGGTGAGCGCCCGCGGCACCAAGCACCTGCGCGAGCTGGCGGCCATGGTCGCGGCGGGGCACAGGGCGGTGATCTTTTTCTGCGTGCAACGGGGTGATACCCACACGGTGCGGCCCGCGGACGAGATCGACCCGGCCTACGGCCAAACCCTGCGCGGGGCGCTGGCATCGGGGGTGGAGGCCCTGGCCTATGCGGCTACGGTCGAACCCGGTGGCATCGCACTGGTCCGACCGCTTCCTGTTACCTGCCCATAAAGCACTGGGTTGTGGTTCAATAGCGCCCCAT
Source organism: Gammaproteobacteria bacterium (assembly GCA_023228645.1). Taxonomy (GTDB): domain Bacteria; phylum Pseudomonadota; class Gammaproteobacteria; order Thiohalomonadales; family Thiohalomonadaceae; genus JALOAT01. The sequence continues at coordinate 1,078 of JALOAT010000090.1, forward strand.
GTTCCGACCGCTCGAGCTCTTCATCGGCCTGCGTTACACCCGCGCCAAGCGCCGCAATCATTTCATCTCCTTCATTTCGCTCATCTCCATGGTGGGCATCGCCCTGGGCGTGACGGCGCTCATCACCGTGCTATCGGTGATGAACGGTTTCGAACAGGAGCTGCGCAGCCGCATCCTCGGCATGACCTCGCACGTCACCATCGGCGGCTATGGGGATGCGATCGAGGACTGGCAGGACCTGGCCAGGATATCCGCCCAGCAGCCGGAGGTGCTGGGCGCGGCACCCTATATCCAGGCCGAAGGCATGCTCACCTACGGCAGCCGCGTGCGCGGCACCGTGGTGCGCGGCGTGCTTCCCAGCGAGGAGCCCAAGGTCTCGGAAGTGGGCGAGAAGATGGTCATCGGCAAGCTCGACGACCTGCGCCCGGGTGAGTTCGGCATCGTGTTGGGGCGGGACCTGGCGCGGCTGCTCAACGTCACGACCGGGGACAAGGTAACCCTGGTGACGCCCTCGGCCAATGTGAGTCCCGCGGGCATTTTGCCGCGCCTCAAACGCTTCACCGTGGTGGGTGTATTCGAGGTGGGCATGTACGAATACGACAGTGCCCTGGCCCTGTTGCACTTGCAAGACGCGCAGCGCCTGTTCCGCCTGGACGACGGCGTCACCGGCGTGCGGCTGCGTATCGACGACCTGTTCCGCGCACCCTTCGTGGCCCGTGAGCTGGCGCAGCATCTGCCCGGGTTCTACCAGGTGAGTGACTGGACCTGGCAGCATGCCAATTTCTTCCGCGCCATCCGCACCGAGAAGACGGTGATGTTCGTCATCCTGTTCCTCATCGTCGCGGTGGCCGCATTCAACATCGTCTCCACCCTGGTGATGGTGGTCACCGACAAGCAGAGCGACATCGCCATCCTGCGCACCCTCGGCGCCAGCCCGCGCAGCATCATGATGGTGTTCATGGTGCAAGGCACGGTGATCGGCATCATCGGCACCTTGCTCGGTCTGGCGGGCGGCGTGAGCCTGGCGCTCAACGTGGAGACCATCGTGCCCGCGTTGGAGCGGCTGTTCGGCATCCAGTTCCTGCCGGCGGACGTGTATTACATCAGCGACCTGCCCTCGGAATTGCACTGGGAGGACGTGGCGCGCATCTGCGGCGTGGCCTTCATGCTCAGCCTGGTGGCGACGCTGTATCCGGCCTGGCGCGCCTCGCGCACCCAGCCCGCGGAGGCGCTGCGTTATGAGTGAAGTGGTGCTGGCCTGCCACGGCCTGAAGAAAAGTTTCCGCGAAGGCGGTCTGGCCGTAGACGTGCTCACGGGCGTGGACTTCAGCGTGCAGCGCGGTGAGCGCGTCGCCATCGTGGGTGCCTCCGGCTCGGGCAAGAGTACGCTGCTGCACCTGCTCGGCGGGCTCGATGTGCCCACCGAAGGCCGCATCGAGGTGACCGGCCAGGACATGGCCCAGCTCGACGAAGCCGCGCGCGGCAGGCTGCGTAACCGCAGCCTCGGCTTCGTCTACCAGTTTCATCACCTGCTGCCCGAATTCACTGCACTCGAAAACGTCGCCATGCCGCTGCTCATTGGCGGTGTGGCCACCGCCGAGGCACGGGAACGCGCCGCGGCCATGCTTGAACGGGTTGGCCTCGGCGCGCGGTTGATGCACAAGCCCGGCGAACTCTCCGGTGGCGAACGCCAACGTGCCGCCGTGGCGCGCGCGCTGGTGACGCAACCGGCCTGCGTGCTGGCGGATGAACCCACCGGCAATCTGGATCAGACCACGGCCGAGCGGGTGTACGGGTTGATGCTCGAACTCAATCGTGAACTCGGCACCAGTTTCGTGGTGGTGACCCACGACTGGGGATTGGCGCGACGCATGGATCGCATGCTCGGCCTTGAGGGCGGGGTGCTGGTCAATAAATAGAACACCGGGGTGGGCGAAGGTCAGTCAGAAGTCCTGGCGCGCCGCCCGCTCATCCTTCTTGCGCTGCCAGTGGCGCACGATGCGGAGCCGCCACAGGCCGCGGACGGCGAAATAGGACACGAAGGCGCAAAGGATGCCGACCACGAACGAGCCGAGCAGAAACGGCTGCCAGATAGCGCCGATCTCCTGCATCAGCCACTCGGGTGTGGCCTGGAATTGCAGTTCCCGGGCCGGCGTGTCCAGCAGCCAGGCACCCACCTTGTACACGAAGTAGAACATGGGCGGCATGGTGACCGGATTGGTGAGCCACACCAGCGCCACGGAGATGGGCAGGTTCACCCGAAACAGCACGGCAAATGCTGCCGCCAACACCATCTGAAACGGTACTGGCACGAAGGCCACAAATACACCGACGCCGAAGGCGCCCGAGGCCGAGCGGCGGTTCAGGTGAAACAGGTTGGGGTCGTGCAGGAGGTTGCCCAGGAAGCGCAAATGACGATGATTGCGGACCATCTGATGGTCCGGCATGAAGCGTTTGATGAAGTTCTTGGGCATGGGTGGGGTTCCTGAGAAGCGGGAATTATCCACGATCAGGCGCGGAACAAGAATATGGCGTCACGGACGATCGCTTTTCTCCTGGGAGTCATTGCGCTTCAGCAACTGGCGCAGCTGCCTGCAGCCACCTGGACGGCCGCCCTGGTGGTGGCGCCCTTCTCATGGTTCATGCTGGTCCTGCTTCGTCGGCGCGGCCGTGGGCGTATCTTCCTTTGCTGGCTTGCCTGCTTGTGCCTTGGCTTCGCTTGGGCGTGGTTGCACGCGGCAGCACGCCAGTCGGACAGCTTGCCTGCGGCACTGGAAGGTTTTGACCTGCAGGTGGACGGAATGGTTGTCGGTCTGCCCGAAAGAGATGACCGCCGGTTGCGCTTTCTGTTCCAACCATCGCGCCTTGAGCTGAATGGACAGGTGTTACCTTTCTCGGGGCGCCTGCGTCTCGCCTGGTACGACCACCCGGCACCGCTGGCTCCCGGCGAGCACTGGCATCTCACGGTAAAGCTCAAGCGGCCCCATGGCATGGCCAACCCGGGCACCTTCGACTACGAAGGCTGGCTGTTCCAGCAGGGCATCCGCGCCACCGGTTACGTGCGTGCGGCCGGTCGCAATCGGCTCGTCGCCGGCCCGCAGTGGTGGGAGGCGCCGGTGGACAGGCTACGGGCCGCCATCGCTGCCAAGGTCGGGGCCTTGGCAGGGGAGGCGCCCTTCACCGGCGTGCTGCTCGCCCTGGCCATCGGCGAGCGGGGCGGTGTCGATCCGGATCAGTGGGCGGTTTTCACCGCCACCGGCACCAATCACCTCATGGCCATCTCCGGCCTGCACGTCGGGCTGGTGGCCGTGCTGGCGGGCGTGCTGGTGCGCGTCGCCTGGCGCGGCAGGCTGGCCCTGCGGCTGCCTGCCCAGAAGGCGGCGGCCGGCGCGGCACTTGGGGCGGCCATCGGCTATGCGCTGCTCGCGGGCTTTTCCGTGCCCACCCAGCGTTCCCTGGTGATGATCGCCGTGGTCGCCCTGGCGCTGATGACCGGACGGGCGGTGCGCCCGGTGGCCGGCCTTGCGCTCGCCCTGTTGGCGGTGTTGTTGCTCGACCCGATGGCCGTGCTGAGTCCCGGTTTCTGGCTGTCCTTCGGCGCGGTGGCGGCTATTTTCCACGCCATGAGCGGGCGGCTCGGGGCGGGCGGGGTATGGTGGCGCTGGGGGCGGGTGCAGGTGGTGGTGGCGGTGGCCCTGGCGCCCATGCTGGTGCTGTTCTTCGGCAATGCCTCGATCAGTGCTCCCGTGGCGAACCTGGTGGCGGTGCCCTGGGTAAGCTTCCTGGTGGTGCCCGTGGCCATTCTCGGCGCGCTGACCGCACCCGTGCTGCCCGAAGTCGCCCGGCTGTTGCTGCAATGGGGTGACGGGCTGATGGCCCTGTTGTGGCCGTTTTTGGACCTGCTGGCCGCGCTCGCTCCGGCACCGCGCTTCGCGAGTCCTCCCGGGTGGGCCGTACTGGCCGGCGGGATCGGCGCGGCCTGGCTTTTGGCGCCGCGGGGCTGGCCCGCGCGCGCCGTGGGCGTGATCTGGCTGCTGCCCATGCTGCTGTGGTCCCCGTCGCGGCCCATGCCAGGTGAGGTGTGGCTCACCCTGCTCGACGTGGGGCAGGGGCTCGCCACGGTGGTGGAGACGACGGGACACACCCTGGTCTACGACGCCGGGCCGCGCTTCAGTCCCGGCTTCGACACGGGCGAGGCGGTGGTGGACCCGTTCCTGCGCGCCCGCGGCGCGCGGCGCATCGACACACTCGTGGTGAGCCACGGCGATCTCGATCACATCGGCGGCGCCCGCTCGCTCACCGACAGCTGGTCCGTGGGGCGCCTGCTCACCGGCGTACCGGAAAAGGTGAACTGGACCGCCAATGAGCCCTGCGAGCGCGGTCAGCAATGGACCTGGGACGGCGTGGGGTTCCAGGTGCTGCACCCGCCCCAGGCCGCGGGCGGCAACGACGGCTCCTGTGTGCTGCTTATCGGCACCCCGCAAGGGGCGCTGCTGCTGACCGGCGACATCGAGGCATCCACCGAGGCGGACCTGCTCGCCGAGGGGGCGCCGTTGCGGGCCCGTGTACTGGTGGTCCCCCACCACGGCAGCAAGACCTCGTCCACGGAGCCCTTCATCGATGCGGTCGCTCCCGAGCTTGCTTTGCTGCCGGTGGGCTACCGCAACCGCTATCGGCTGCCGCATCCGGCAGTGGTCGAGCGCTACCGGGCGCGGGACATCGCCCTGCTGGACAGCGCCCGGGACGGCGCCATTACCGTGCGCCTGACCGCCGACGGCACCCTGCAGGCCGAGACCTGGCGCGAGCAGGGGCGCCGGTATTTCCACTGGCGGCCTTGAGAAGAGGGCAGCGAAAGGCCCAACACAGAGGCGCAGAGACTCAGAGAGCGCAGAGGATTAGAGGGGTTCTGTGGAACAGCTTTTCTCGCGAGGACGACGCGATCACGGCGCCCTGGCACGCGTCGGCACGTCGGTTTGCCTGCCAGCCGAGGTTCTCTGCGTCCTCTGCGTCTCTGAGTCTCTGCGCCTCTGTGTTGGGCTGTTTCCCAGTTTGTTGGTACGGGACCGTTATCTAGGCGCGCCCCGGCCGGCTTTGGTAAAGTGTGCGGCGCTTTTCCGAGGAGATTCGTGTGTTTGAGATGCTCGTTGCGGGCGGCTGGGTCATGGTGCCGCTCATCGTCTGCTCCATCGCCGCCATGGCCATCGTGGTGGAACGCTTCGCGAGCCTGCGCCAGGAACGCATCGCGCCGGCCAATCTCGTCGCCCAGATCATCCAGGTGCACCAGGCGGGGCAACTGGACCAGCGCCGTATCGCCATGGTGCGCGATTCGTCGCCGCTGGGGCGCGTGCTCGCAGCAGGTTTGATCAATCAAAAGCACAGCCGCGAGGTCATGAAGGAGGCCATCGAGGATGTGGGGCGCCAGGTGGTCGCGGATCTGGAGCGTTTCCTCAACGCCCTCGGCACCATCGCCGCCATCACGCCGCTGCTTGGGTTGTTCGGCACCGTGCTCGGCATGATCAAGGTGTTTTCGGCCATTACCGCCGCCGGCGTGGGTAATCCCAGCGTCCTGGCCGGCGGTATCGCCGAGGCGCTCATCACCACGGCCGCGGGCCTGGCCATCGCCATTCCCTCCCTGTTCTTTTACCGCTATTTGCGCGCCCGGGTAGACACCCTGGTGCTCAAGATGGAAGAGGAAGCCCTGAAACTCATCGCGGTGCTGCACGGCGAGCGGGAACAGGACAGCGCGGAGGCCGCCTGATGCGCCTGCAGCGGCGTCGTGCCGACGAGCCGGAGATCAACCTCACGTCGCTCATCGACGTGGTGTTCCTGTTGCTCATCTTCTTCATGGTCGCCAGCACCTTCGAGCGCGAGACCCAACTCAGCGTGGAACTGCCGGAGTCGAGCGGTGCGGCCATCGATGCGGAAGGCAACGTGGTGGAGGTCACCATCGATGCCCAGGGCCGTTATTACGTCAACAAACAGGAAGTCGTCAACACGCGACTGGATTCGCTGATGCGTGCCATGCAGAGCGCGGCGGGGGAGACGGCGCAGCCCAAGGTGATTCTCAGCGCCGATCGCAAGACCGCCCACGAGGCCGTGGTACAGGCCATGGATGCCGCAGGACAGCTCGGTTATCTGCACATCACCATCGCGACCGCCAAGCCGGACGAATGAAACGCACCTCCTCGAACGCTACCCACTGCCGCCACCTTCCCCTGACAGGCCGATTCCATGCCCGCAGCCACTGCTGATCTGAACGGCGTGCTCGTCTACCGCCGCCTGATGCGTTACGTCGTGCCGTACTGGCGTGCCTTTGCCCTGGCCACCCTCGGCATGATCCTGGAAGCGGGCGCTCAGACCACCTTCGCGGCGCTCATCAAACCGTTCGTGGACGGCAGCTTCGTGGAGCGGGATGCGGGCGTGATCCGCTTCGCCCCCATCGGCCTGGTGCTGATTTTCATCATCGGCGGCATCGCGTCCTATCTCTCCACCTACTGGATGAACTGGGTGGCGCGGCGTGTCATCAAGACCCTGCGCGCCGAAGTGTTCGAAAAACTCCTGCGCCTGCCGGTCGCGTATTTCGACAGCACGCCCTCCGGCAACCTGTTGTCGCGCCTGGTGTACGACGTGGAACAGGTGGCCCAGGCCAGTTCCCAGGCGATCACCGTTGCGGTGCGTGACTCCCTGACCATCGTCGGCTTGCTCACGTGGATGTTTTATATCGACTGGATGCTCGCCTGCATCCTGCTCGTGGGCAGCCCGCTCATCGCCCACCTCACCCGCAAGATCAGCCGGCGTTTCCGCAGTTACAGCACGCGCATCCAGACCTCCATGGCCGACGTGACGCACATCGGCGAGGAGACCATCGAAGGCCAGCGCGTGGTGAAGATCTTCTCGGGGCAGGAGTATGAGCGTAGCCGCTTCGAGGAGGCCAACGAACGCAACCGTCATCTGCACATGCGCATGATCGCCGCCAGCGCCGCCAACACCCCGGTGGTGCAATTGGTTTCGGCAACCGGTGCTGCGGTGGTGATCTACACGGCCCTGAACATGCTCGACACCCTGACCGTCGGCACCTTCGTTTCGTTCATCGCCGCCATGATGATGCTGCTCCAGCCCATCAAGCGGCTCACCTCGGTGAACGCCTCCCTGCAACGCGGCATCGCCGCCGCCGGGACCATCTTCCTGTTCATGGACGAAAAGGAAGAGAACGACACCGGTACCGTGCAGGTGGAGCGCGCACGGGGCGCCATCGAATACCGCGACGTGCATTTCCGTTATCACGCCTCCGGACCGGAAATTCTCAAGGGTGTGAGCTTCAGCCTGGAACCGGGCAAGTCCATTGCCTTCGTAGGCCGCTCCGGCAGCGGCAAGTCCACGCTGGTGAACCTGCTGCCGCGTTTTTACGAACTGGAGTCCGGCGCCATCCTGCTCGACGGCATCGATGTGCGCGACATCGGGTTGGTCAGCCTGCGCGACCAGATCTCCTTGGTAAGCCAGCACATCACGCTGTTCAATGACACCATCGCCAACAACATCGCCTACGGGCGCCTGAAGGCGGCGACGCGCGAGGAGATCATCGCGGCGGCAGAGGCGGCGCACGCCATGGAGTTCATTCGCCAGTTGCCTGAGGGACTGGATACGCTGGTCGGCGAAAACGGCGTGCTGCTCTCGGGCGGACAGCGCCAGCGCCTGGCCATCGCCCGCGCGCTGCTCAAGAATGCGCCGGTGCTGATCCTCGACGAGGCCACCTCGGCCCTGGACACGGCCTCCGAGCGTCACATTCAGGCGGCCTTGGAAAAGCTCATGACGAACCGCTCGACGCTGATCATCGCGCACCGGCTCTCCACCATCGAACGGGCCGATCGCATCGTGGTGATGGAGCAGGGCGCCATCGTGGAGTCCGGGCGCCACGAGGAACTGCTGGCGCGCAACGGCGCTTACGCCAATCTCTACCGCATGCAGTTCGCCGACGCGCCGGCGTCCGCTGCCGTCTGACGTGAAGCGGTTGGATCACTACTGGTACGACGACAACGCGC
>JALOAT010000028.1 GCA_023228645.1 Gammaproteobacteria bacterium
CGCCCCTTGCGCGACCAGGCGGTGCTCGCCGCGCGCCATGACGCCATCGCGGCCCTGCTCGAGGCCGACGCCTGCGACGAGCTGCGCGGCCAGTTGCGCGGCATCGGCGACGTGGAGCGCATCCTGGCACGCGTGGCGCTGAAGACCGCACGCCCGCGCGACCTCACCCAATTGCGCACCGCCCTCGGCCGGCTGCCCGACTTGCATGCGCAGGTGTGCGCCCTGGACGTGGCGCTGCTCACGGCCCTCGGCGCACGCATCCAGGCCTTCCCGGAACTGGAAGACCGGCTCACGCGGGCCATCATCGACAACCCGCCGGTGCTCATTCGCGACGGCGGCGTGATCGCCCCGGGCTACGACGCGGAGCTGGACGAACTGCGCACCCTCAAGGACAACGCCGACCAGTTCATGGTGGAACTGGAGACCCGCGAGCGCGAGCGTTCCGGGATCGGCGCGCTGAAGGTCGGCTACAACCGCGTGCACGGCTTCTACATCGAAGTGAGCCGGCGCGACAGCGAGCGCGTGCCCGACGACTTCATCCGCCGCCAGACCCTCAAGGGCGTGGAGCGTTACATCACCCCCGAGCTCAAGGCCTTCGAGGATAAGGTGCTGTCCGCCAGCGAGCGCGCCCTGGCGCGCGAGAAGCAGCTCTACGAGGAATTACTGGACATCCTCGGTACGCGTCTGGCCGACCTGCAGGACACCGCCGCCGCGCTCGCCGAGCTGGACGCGCTCGCCAACCTCGCGGAGCGGGCCACCGCGTTGCGCCTGGTGCGACCCGAACTGAGTCCCGAGCCGGGCATGGTCATCCGCGCCGGCCGCCACCCGGTGGTGGAACAGGCCAGCGAGGCGCCTTTCGTGCCCAACGACCTCAGCCTCACCGACGACACGCGCATGCTACTGGTCACCGGCCCCAACATGGGCGGCAAGTCCACCTACATGCGCCAGACCGCGCTCATCGTGCTGCTGGCCTACGCGGGCAGCTACGTGCCGGCCGACGCGGCGCGCCTCGGCCCGGTCGATCGCATCTTCACGCGCATCGGCGCCTCCGACGACCTCGCCAGCGGGCGCTCCACCTTCATGGTGGAAATGACCGAGACCGCCAACATCCTGCACAACGCCACCGCCGAGAGCCTGGTGCTCATGGACGAGATCGGCCGCGGCACCAGCACCTTCGACGGCCTGTCCCTGGCCTGGGCCGCGGCCGTGGAACTGGCGCGCCGGCGCGCCTTCACCCTGTTCGCCACCCACTACTTCGAACTGACCGCCCTGCCCGAGCAACTACCGGGCGTGCGCAACGTCCACCTGGATGCGGTGGAGCACGGCCATGACATCGTATTCCTGCATGCGGTCAAACCGGGGCCGGCGAGCCAGAGCTACGGACTCGCCGTGGCCGCACTGGCGGGCGTGCCGCGCCACGTCATCGGCGAAGCGCGCGCCAAACTGCGTGAATTGGAAGACGGCAACGTGAGCAAGGCCGCGCCCGTGGCGGCGCAAATGGACATGTTCGTACGGCCCGACGCGCTGCGCGAAACGCTGGACCGCCTCGACCCGGACCAGCTCACCCCGCGTGATGCCCTCGCGGCCCTGTACGAACTCAAGCGGCTGGCTTCCGGCTAAGCTCTGGGAGCCAAGAAGAAGAGAACAGCCCAACGCAAAGGCGCGACGGGCGCAAAAACCCTGATTGGTTGGCCGTGGTGCTTTTTGCTTACCCGGGAGAGCGCAATGACGTATGTGGTTACGGAGAACTGCATCCGCTGCAAGTACACGGATTGCGTGGACGTGTGCCCGGTGGACTGCTTCCACGAGGGACCGAATTTCCTCGCCATCGATCCGGAAGAATGCATCGACTGCAGTCTGTGTGAGCCGGAGTGCCCCGTCGGTGCGATTGTCGCGGGTGATGACGTGCCGAATGCCCAACGCCATTTCCTGGAACTGAATGCGGAATTGGCGAAGGTCTGGCCGGTGCTGTCGCAGAAAAAGGCGCCACTGCCCGACGCACAGGAATGGGACGGTGTACCGGACAAGCTGGGCTATCTGGAGCGCTGAGCCAAAAACAAGAAAGGGCGACCCATAGGTCGCCCTTCAATCCATCAGGCCTCCTGGCCGCAGTCACATCATGTGACCAATCATCCGTGATGTTCCCTGACTACCCCTCCGTGCGAGCTAAAACTAGGCACTCCGACCGGTGGTGACAAGACCCTACAGAGCGTGGTTTTGTCGCCGCCCGCCGCGCGGGTCTGCCACTATTCATTTGCCATACAGCGACTTACATCCGCAAGGTCAGGTTCACGTCCTGCCCGCCTGACGCAAAAAGCCGATTTTGACCTACCCGCTTTTCGGAATATTCCTACAACCCGAACACCGCACCCAGCCGCTTGAATACGCATGATCCGTCCCCACCTCCTGCCGCTAGTGCCGATTCGTCCCCAGGAGTCCTGATGGCAAGCTCGCCCCACATCCAAGACGTAACCATGGACAACTTCACCGCAGTACTGGAAACCTCCCGCCGCGTCCCGGTGTTGGTGGATTTCTGGGCCGCCTGGTGCGGCCCCTGCCGCATGCTGTTGCCCATCGTGAGCCGTTTGGCTGAGGAATATGCCGGCCAGTTCGTGCTGGCCAAGGTCAACATCGATGAGCAACCCGAGCTCGCCACCCGCTTCGGCGTACGCAGCGTGCCCACGGTCAAGCTGGTGAAGAACGGTGAGGTGGTTGACGAGTTCCTTGGCGCCCAGCCCGAATCTACCGTGCGCGCCTTCCTCGATCGACACATCGAACGGGAATCGGATCGTATCGCCGCGGAAGCCGAGGCCTTGCTCGCGGCCGGGCAGGTGGCGGAGGCCTCACAAAGGCTCGAAGCGGCCTTGGCTGCGGAGCCGGGCAGCAGCCGCTTGTTGGTTGCCTTGGCCGATGCCGCACTGCATGCCGGTGACAGCGCCCGAGCCCGCGTGCTGCTCGAACAATTGCCCGTCGCCGCGCGCGACGACACCGTGGCGCGTATCGAGGCGCGGCTCGAATTCGCCGATCGCGCCGCCGACATCCCGCCGCTTGAAGCATTGCTCGCGCGCGTGCAGGCCAACGCCGACGACAGTGAAGCACGCCATCAGCTCGCGACACACCAGCTCGTTGCAGGCCAAAACGAGGCCGCCCTCGACAATCTGCTCGAACTGCTCAAGCGTGACCGCAACTACCGTGATGCGGCACGCGCGGACATGCTCAAGGTGTTCCAGCTCCTTGGCGATCAAGAGCTGGTAAGCCGTTACCGCGGTCTCATGTTCAACGCCCTGCACTGAATTTTTCCGGCTTGCAACGGCCGGGGCCGCAGCCGTGCGCCCCGCGCTGCGACCCTCGCTCTCAAGGCTTTCCCGAAACCCGCCACAGCCTTGCGTTTTCCGTTTCTGCTTGCGGCGCGCCTGTGCTAAAAGGGGCCATTTCCACACACAGACCAGAGGGTTCAGGGGGAAAAATGGACGTGCGTAAGGTGGTGACGGTGGCGCTGCTCGGCTGCGCCGCAGCGGGCTCGGCGCTGGCAGCAAACGGACCCGACGAACTCTGGGAAGTGACCGTCAAGGTGGAAATGACCGGCATGCCGTTTGCCTTGCCGGCGCAAACCGTGGAGGTGTGCGTGCCCAAGGGTCAGATGGAGGGCACGGCGCAGATGGACGAGAACTGCACGACCTATGACGTGAAGAAGTCGGGCAACAAGACCAGCTATCGCTTCAAGTGCAGCGGTGACATGACCATGAGCGGCCAGGGCGAGTCGACCATGGCCGGCAACAGCTACAAGGGGAGCATGCAGGCCAAGGGCCACGGCGACGGCGTCTCCTTCGAAATGAAGCAGAGCTACTCGGGCAAGCGCATAGGCAACTGCACCTACGAGGATCCAAGCGAGAAGATTGCGGACATGCAGGCCAAACATAAGGCCGACCTGGACAGGATCTGTGACCCACGTGAGGCCAACCTGGAATGGCGCATGTACGAAGCCAACAACGTTTGCGCCGATTACCGCGACGCCTTCTGCAAACACGTCAAGAACCTCGCCAAGGATATGCGCGATCCGGCGCGCTTCGCCGACGCTGCCGGCGAAAACGAGGGCTGGCACGAAGCCCTGAGCCACTGCGGTGTGGATCCCAAGCCGCTACAGGCAGACGCCTGCAAGCGCGCCAACAAGACCAAGAACTGGCAGTTCGTTGCCGATTTCTGCGAAGCCGATGCGAAGGCCCTCGCCGCGAAGCATTGTGCGGGCCGCACGTACACCAGTGCCATGGAATCGGAATATGCCCCCATCTGCGTCACCTACGCGCAAGACAACGTGGCGAAGGGCGAGCGGAAAGCGGCCGCACCCACGGAAACCGACGCCAGCGATGGCGGTCAGGGCATGCAGATGCTGAAGGAAGGCGTGAAGGAAGGTCTGAAGGGCCTGTTCGGTTTCTAGGGTAATGCGCCGCCGTTTGCGCGCGCTCTGCCTGACGCTCGCCGCGTTCAGCGGAGCGGCGCTCGCCGCGGAGGATCGCTACCCCGATCTGGCCGCAGCCTACCTGGTGGAAGTGAGCGGGACCACGCTGTGGGCGGGCGGCCAGGACCGGCGCCTGCCCCCGGCCAGCCTCACCAAACTCATGACCGCGCTGCTGGTGGTGGAGGATTACCGCCCGGACGAGTGGGTCACCGTGAGTCCGCGTGCCGCGGCCGCCACGGGGGCACGCGTCGGACTGCGCGCGGGCACGCGCCTCAAGGTGAGCGATCTGTTGGCCGCCACCCTGGTGCGCTCGGCCAACGACGCCTGCCTCGCCCTCGCCGAGCACTACGCAGGCAGTGAAACCGCCTTCGTCGCGCGCATGAACCGGCGCGCGGAAACCCTGGGCCTGAACGATACCCGCTTTGCCAATGCCTGCGGCTTTGATGCGCCGGGGCACTACTCCACCGTCGGCGACCTGGCCGCACTCGCGCGCCTTGCCATGCAGTCCCCCGTGTTCGCCGAGCTGGTGAAACAGCGCGACGTGCAGATCCAGGATGCGCGCGGCGGGCGTTACACGCTTCGCAATACCAACGCCCTCGTGGGCACCTATCCGGGCACCCTCGGTATCAAGTCCGGTTTTACCAACGGCGCGGGACGCTGCATCGCCGCGCTGGTGGAGCGCAAGGGCGTACAGGTGTTGCTCATCATGCTGAACGCACAGGACCGCTGGTGGGACGCGGTCGGCGTGCTGGAAAACGCCTTTGAACACGCGCCCGCTCAGCGTTAGCGCCCAGGTGATCGTGCTGGTCACGCTGGTCGTCGCGGCCTACCTGAACAGTTTCGATGGGGCGTTCCAGTTCGACGACTACCGCGTCATCGTCGACAACCCGCGGGTGCACAGCTGGAGCGCCTGGCTCGCTTCCATGCCGGGCATCCGGCCGCTGCTCAAACTGTCCTATGTGCTCAGCTGGACGGTCGGCGCGGGCAGCGCCGCGTTTCATGCCTTCAACCTGCTCTGTCACCTCGGCAGCACCCTGCTGGTGTTCGTGCTGCTGCGGCGTTTCACCAGGCCCCCGTCCGCGATGCATGGCCTGCCGGTGCTGTTCGCCGCGCTCGTGTTCGCCCTGCATCCTGCGCAGACCGAGGCGGTCACCTATATCTCCGGGCGCTCCGTCTCGTTCATGGCGGTGTGCTATCTCGGCGCGGTGTTCGCCTATGTGGAGGGGCGTGAGCACAATCGCCCCTGGCTCCACGGCGTGATCTCGCCGCTCTTGTTCGTCGCAGCCATGCTGGTGAAGGAGACCGCCTGGACCCTGCCCTTCGCCCTGCTGCTCTGGGAACGCTTGCAACGGCAGGCCGCCTGGCGCGACGCGGCCGCGCCGCTGGCGCGGCATTTCGCCGTGCTCGCTGGTCTAGCCGCCCTCGTGCTGTCCAGCCCGGACTACCGCTACCTGCTCGGCGTCAGCCTCGCCACGCGCCCGCCGCTCGAAAACCTGGCCGCGCAGATCCACGGTGTGTTCTATCTCATCACCCGGCCGCTGCTCGGCCTGCAGATGAACAGCGACCCGCAGGTCAGCCTGGATGTGCCGCTGATGTTCACGGCCGCAAAGGCGGGTGTACTGGCGTGTCTTCTGTGGCTGGGTTTCCACCAATGGCGACAACGGCCTTGGCTGGCGTTCGGCATCCTCTGGTTCTTTCTGCACCTGTTGCCCACCAATTCCCTGATCGCGCGCCTCGACCTTGCCAATGAGCGCCAGCTCTATCTCGCGCTCATGGGTCCGGCTTGGATCGCCGCGCACTCACTCGTTGCGGTGCCGCGGCGGGCCGCGCTCTCCATGGGTATTGCGGTGGTGGCGCTACTCGCCGCAGCGACCTTCGCGCGCAATCTGGACTATCGCGACGAGGTCCGCTTCTGGCAGGCGGCGGTGCAGGCCTCGCCGGCCAAGGCACGCCCCTGGAACAATCTCGGTTATGCGCTGCAAACCGCGGGGAGGACGGAGGAGGCACGCGCCGCCTACCAACAGGCACTGGCCCTCGATCCAGCGCAGATGCAGGCCGGGGTGAATCTGCGCCTGCTCAATGAGGCCCGGGAAAGCGAAGATGCGGGCAAGTGACCAATCGGCACCTTCTTGCCCCCTCTCCCTCCGGGAGAGGGCTGGGGAGAGGGGAGTTATGACGACATCTCAACAGAAGTACATGCGTGGATACCCTCTCCCTGGCCCTCTCCCGGAGGCAGAGGGGGCTTGCTGTCGAGTTAGACGACTCATCATCACGTACCTTTTTCCTTGCGTAGTATGACCAAGAGACAGCCCTCCGGGAGGGCGGGGCGAGGGGATCGAAACGGATGCCAGTTCCCTTCTGAGTAGCGGCGTGTGCCCAGGCGCCCGAGTCCGTCTCTTCAGCCGACGAAGCGTAGGCTACCGACTAGGAGCGGCCTCAGGCCGCGAAAGGAACATCAATTGGAGAAATCGCGGCCTGAGGCTGCTCCCATCGCGGAGGGTTTCGACCCAAGAGACAACCAGGAGAGATGCGGTCTGACCACTGCAAGCAGCGCTACCGCACACACCAATACTGCACACCTTCACCTTCAAGGAAACTCTCCGCCTCGGCACCACGCAGCATGGCGAAAGTGGCGAGCAGGCCGGCCTCGGTGCAGGTCGAGGCTGCGACGGTGACCGAACGCGGGGCGCCCTGCACCGGCCAACCCGTGGTGGGGTCAAGGATGTGGCTGTAACGCACGCCGTCCTTGAGCAGAAAGCGCCGGGTATCGCCGCTTGTCGCGACACCCCCATGCTGCAGCTCCAGGCGATGGCGACTGCTGCCGCTGTCGCCCAACGGCAGCCTGGATGCCGGATCTTCGACGCCGACAAACCAACCGCGGCCATTGCGTCGCGGGGCGTTTACATAGAGATCGCCGCCGAAGTTCACCAATACACTGGCCCCGCTCTCCTCGGTGATCAGGCGCGCGCAGCGATCCACGGCGTACTCCTTGCCGATGCCGCCAAGGTCGATCTGCATACCGGGCGGCAACGTGATCGCCGGCCGCTCCCAGGTGATCCTGTGCCAGCCCACCAGCGGCAGGATGGCGGCCACCGCCTCCGGCGTGGGTACACGATCGCTGCCGTCGAACTGCCACACCCGCCGCAGCACCCCCGAGGTGACGTCGAACCGGCCCGCGCTCAGGTCATGGCACTGGGCCGCATAATCGAGCAGGGCGGCCGTCTCCTCGTCAACCTCCAAAGGCCGGCCCGCCGAGCGGTTGATTCGCTGCACGGCGCTGTCCTCGCGATAGCGGCTGAACTTGCGTTCGACACGTGAGGCCTCCACCCGTGCGATGTCGAGCAGCCGCCGGGCCAGCCGCCCGTCGTCGATGTCCATGAGGATTTCGCACGGACTCGCCATCGCCTGGAAACGGCCCAGCCAGTAGTCCTGAACGCGTGTGAGGGAAGATTCTTTGGTCATGGAAAAGGGTGGCGCGGCTCAACTGCCGCGCCATGGCTTAGCAGCCTGTCGGACTTAGGTGCCCGTAGCGAGCAAGATGGGAGAGCGAGATCAAATTTTTCCCGGTTTCGAGGCGCATAGTGGTTCTACGCAACGAGAAACCGGGGAAAATTTGAACCGCTATCCAACCGGCGCAGTAGGAGCATCCTAAATCCGACAGGCTGCTAGACCTTACGGGGAATCAGAAGAGGAAGGAATAGCTGGCCTGCACGATGATCGCATCCACGTCCTCGAATCGGCCGTTGTCGTCCGACTGGTTCATGTACTCGATACGCATGCTGTACTCCTTGTCCTCGCTCACGGCGAAGCCATATTTCAGGCCAAAGGTCGTCGTGGTCATGTCGCCGAGCCGGTAGTCGGCGCTCGCATGCGTCGGCGTGGCCCCTTCCGCCAGGCTAAAGCGATAGAAGTCCGCGGCGCTTTGCTGGTACAGCCGCACATGCGGTTGCAGATAATGCCCGCCGCCCAGTTCGTAGCGGTAACGCGTATCCAGGGTATGTGAGCTGACGCCCCAATCATCCCAGTAATAGCGATAGGAGACGTCGAGCACGTCTTCGGTGAACTGGTGCAAGGTACGCCAGAAGACCGTCTGCCGGGTTCGCTCCTCGGGGCGCTTTTCAAAGCGATAACCGCTCACGTTCCCCGCGCTGTTCACCACACTGAGCAGTTTGTAGGGGTCGGTCAGGTAGCCATCGTCCATGCCATGGGTGTAGTTGAACTGCATGAGCGTGCGCCGATTCAGGACCTGGGTGATGCCCACCAGGAACTCGGTCACCGTCTTGTCCTCGCTCGCCCCCTGGGTCTGCTTCACCGCGGGGAAGACCGGCATGGAGGCAAGCCCGACGGGCGTCCCGCCCACCGGCTCGATGGTGTCCGCGCTGTAGGACGCGCCCGCTGAAAGTGTGGTGTTGCGATTATTGAAATCGCGCGCCAGCGTGGCGGTCACGCCCATGGACTGGTAATCGTACTCAGTGGAGAAGTTGGCCGAGAAGACGCCCTTGAGGCGTTCGCTGAGCGGCTTCTCCCATACGCCATTGAGCGCGATGCGGTGATCTTTGAAGGTGGGATCGAGCGGCGTCTCGCCCGGCTGCACCGTATAGGACGCGTCCCCCGACGGCGTGGTGAAGGTCTGTACCGCATCTGTGGCGATGGCGCCGTTCGGCGATGCCCCGGTCAACGCATCGATCACAATGCGCATACCAACGTACTCGTCGTCACCCAGCGCCTTGCGCAAGCCGACCACCGGCTCGACCAGACTGATGCGATCGCTGCCCTCCGAATAGAACAGCACGGCCGAATCGACCTCCCATTCCTTGGCGGCGTGCGCCGGGGATGTACCCGCCAGCAACGAGCAGGTCGCAAGGGCCAGCGCCCCGCGGACGGACTTGGGTTCTTTCTTCAGTTGCATCCGCAGCCTCCCCCACCGACGGCCTGTCCCCCGGAAGAGGCTTCCTTGCTGAAGTAGATGTGGTCATCCAGGTAGGTGTCCAGCGGATAACCTTCGAGCTGCATCTTCCTTTGCGCCAGCACATCCTTGTCCCATGGCTGAACGGGCTCGAAGGCACATCCGGACTGCACCACGGCAAGGCCGAGCGTGGCGCTCGCAATCAACATACGCATGGATTCCGATTCCCCCTAACGTCTCTTAAACAGACGCTCCGCATTTCTAGGACCGATCACGGCAAGAAACACGGTGTTCTCGCAGTTATCACAAGCAAACCCAATCAACGGCCAAGCACCTCCTGGATGCGGGCCTCCAGCGCGTCACGATCTTTCTCGCGGAAGCCCACGTGCGACAGACGTATCTCGCCATCGCGATCAATCACGTAGCTGCTGGGCATGCCCTTGACCGCAAAACTCGCCGCCGAGTCTCCGTTGGGGTCATAGGCCACGGTGAACTGTGCCGGGTACTTGGCGAGGAATCGCTCGACCAACACCCTATCCTTGTCCAGGTTGACGCCCACGACCACCAATCCCTGTTCGGCATACCGTGCCTGAAGCTCGTTCATCCAGGGAAACGACTGGCGGCACGGCGTGCACCAGGACGCCCAGAAGTCCAGATACACCACCTTGCCACGCAGCTGCTCCAGGGGGAGCTCGCCTTGGTCCGTGGCCCAGGATACATCCGGCGCCTGCGCCGCAGGAACTGCGGTGCTGAAGGCGAGGAACACGATGGCGAGCGGGAGAAAACGACGGTTCTTGCTCTTCATTATTGGCGCTGTCCTTTGCCAGGTTGTTTTGACGTGAGCTTAACTCGGGAAACCTTAAAGTTGACTTAACACCGGCGCTATCGGTGCCCCATACCTTCCGTAGGAGCCTGGCCTCCGGGCGATTCTTCGGCCTGGGTCACATGGGCCATGGCTGGAGTTACCGTCATGGGTCGGCCATAAGGACAACCCGTGCGCTCGCGATACGTTGCGCAATCTCACGAACGCCTCCATGATGCGCCGTACTTGACCATTTCTGTCACCCACCACCGGTGTTAAGGATGCGTTAAGAAACCCTTTCTACGCTGGACACACCGGCTCGACGGGCGCGCCGGTTCAATTCGCAGGAGGTTTGAAGATGTTTTTCCGATTGTTTTCCAACCGCTTGATGGTACTGCTCCTTGCCGTCGGCGTCGCGGGTAATGTCGTTGCCGCGGATGACCACCACGGACACGATGACCACCATGCCGACGCCGTACAGTTGCGGCTCAACGATGGCGCCAAATGGCAGACCGATGCCGCACTGCGCCAGGGGATGACTGGAGTTCGCAACAAGATCGCCGCCGCCCTGCCGGAGATCCACGAAAACCGCCTGCCTGCGGGGGAATACCAGGCATTGGCGACGCAAGTGAATGATCACCTCAACGGCATCATCCAGAACTGCAAGTTGCCCCCGGATGCGGATGCCCAGTTGCACATCGTGTTGAGCGACATCTACGCCGGCTTGGCGGGCATGCGTGAAGGGGACGACCGGCGTTCCGGGGCCGTGAAAATCATCAAGGCCCTCGACGCCTACGCGGAACATTTCGACCACGCGGGTTGGCAGCCGATAGCCCACTGAAGTCCGTATATGCCGTGGCGGCTGTCAGCGCAATGAAATTGGACGGCTAGACGCACCACCGCCCAGTCGGGAGAGCAGCGGCTTGCCGCTGCTCCCTCGGCATAATGCTAGCTTTCTGCGTCTTGGGGTTTGGATTGGGCGTGTTGCGAAACTCCGGGGGCACGATCAAGAACTGATCCCGTTGGATTCTAGTGAGGCAAAAGGCAAGACCCGATCCCGGTTACTCCTGACCTTTTGTTGCTAGTGCTAGGTGACCCCTTGTTGCTAGCGCAGAGATAGACCTCAACCCCTTTCGCGCTCAACACGTCGTTTTCGACATCCATCTCGCGAGTTGAGCCAGTCATCCGCCGAGCGATGCTACAAGGCGAGACCTGACCCCGGTTACTCCTGTAAGGAGTTGGGTGTCCCGACATGGTTTTCCCGCTGGCCAGGTGGCTAGCGGGGCTTAAAATGGAGCGGGCGCGAAACACTAATGCTTGTAGTTTTTCCAAAAAACTCGGACCCCCTTCAATTCGACATCGCTTTCCAAGACCACCTTTGTAAATTCGATATCCGTAGGGACGCCCTCGTCTGCATAAAGTGACAGCATCACGCTATTCTCGTTGAATTGATGATTGCCTTCATAGCGCAACACCACCTCTCGACTGTCCCTTCCGATAAGTCTGGCACCAATACTACCGGGCGGAAACTGCCCTACCAGCCGCTTCCGGAAAGCCAAGATGTCTTCTTCACCCCACTCAATCAATGACGACACGTCTATTTGAACGCTTGCCCCGGGCGTTATTGCTTCGAGCGACTTGACTGGCGTCAATACTAGTTGTCCATGCAAGTCGACTGGCTCCGGAGTCAAGAGAACCGTCCTAGCAAAAAACAAAATAAGAAAGAACTCTTTCATAAAGAAGTCACTTGAAGCACTGCGGGCATTTCTCTTTCTCCAGGTACTTCTCCTTCGCCAATATCAAAACGTCATCAGCCCACGTCTGGCAATTTCTCGCCCCATATATCCAAGGCGTCGTCATGGGATAAGCCGTCACGCAATAACTCGGCGCCCCGATTTCTCTTGCCGCCTCCAAAACATACTGGTCGAACTTATCGTCACTACAGACCATTTCGCATTTAGGATTATCCGGGTACTCATTGTCATCTATGCGCCCCTGACTCCAAAGCATTGCACTCGCACCATCTCCAGCTTGGAAGCTCACAATTTGCCCGCTAACGCTAATGTAGTCATGGCGCAAGGGATTGCCGCTGGGCTTCTTTGCAGGTTTATCCTTATCTCCAAGTCCTCTTGCACATCGCTTAACCCAAAGCCCTAACGGGTCCGAATAGCGAACGGGATTAAGCTCCGCGTATGCATAGGTGTTAAATCCCCCATCCAATCCGATCGGATCGGATTCGACGTAGCGCCCCGTACCTGGGTCATAGGTACGGTTGAGGTTGTAGTTCAGGCCAGTCTCTTGATCAAAATACTGCCCCGGAAACCGCAAGTTGTAGGTGAAGGCATTCCCATCCCCATCCGGATCCTCGTTCGCCGCCGAACTCCCAAACGGCTCCGAATCCCAGCGCCAGATTTCCGTGCCTGTTCCAGGCGCGGTAATGACGCGCGGCGTGCCCAGGTGGTCGGGATGGACGTAGTAGATTTCTCCATTTTGAACGGTGGCAATGGGCAGGTCGCCCAGCCAGACGGTTTCCTGCACGGCTGAGCCGTTCAAGCCGTACTCACCCAGCAGCCGCCATTCGTCGTACACGAACAGCCGCTCTTGAGGCATGGCCGCCGGCAGGCAGCCGTGCTTCGTCGGCTTACTGCCCTTGCCTTTCCCTTGCGACTTTTCCGCGCCAATGAGCGTTGCGATGCAGGGCGTGTCTTTTCCATCCACCTTGCCGTCGCCGTTCAGGTCGGCATGGCTTGGGGCGTTGCCGCGGCGAATGTACTCCTGCAAGACATGCAAGTCCGCTTCGGTGACGCGCCCATCGCCGTTGAGGTCCGGGGTGGCGGTGTTGGCGGTTATGGCCCATTTGTACACGCGTTGGCCGAGGGCGTTGTAGCGGTACTGCCCGGTTTGGCCATTATCGACAGAAACCAAGCGGTCTCTCGCGTCATAGCCGTAGCTGTGCTCGCCATCCGCCACGGTGTTGCCGTTGAGGTCGTAGGCCATCGTGCGGGTGAGGTCGCCTTCGGTGATGGAAATGAGGCGGTTGCTGGTGGGCTCGATGCCGTAGGTGGTGGTTTCGAGGCCGGCCACTTGAAGCAGGCGGTTACCGTTCGCGTCGTAATCCCAGCCCAGGACGAAGGCCGGGTCGTTGACGGCAGTGAGGCGGTTCAACTCGTCATAGTCGAACGCGGAGTCAGTGAGCCGGTCCTGCAAGGCGGTGATGTTGCCGAGCACGTCATAGCTGAAGGTGCGTTGGTCCGCGCCCAGGCTGTGCCTTGTGAGTCGGCCGTCTAAGTCGTAGTCGCGGGTGTGGGGTGTGCCATTGCCCCAATGCCAGCCGGCAATGGGACCGAAGGGCTGGTAGGTGATGCCGGTGAGGACCGGCTGACCGTTAATGGTGACGCTGCTGATTTTCCCGGCTGTGTAGCCGTAGGCCACCTGGAGGCCTGAGGGATAGGTCATGCCCGTGGGCCGGCCTGTGTTGTCGTACTGGTAGGCAGTGGTACGGGTGACGCTCGTGCCGTTCACGGTGATGATTTGCGCTCGGCTTGTGACGCGTCCATGGGCGTCGTACCGGAAGGCGGTACTGCCGCTCGAATCCTGAATGCTCCCCAATCTGCCGATGCCGTTCTCGGCAGTGTCGTAGGCGTAGGTAATCACGCTGCCATCGGCGTGGCGTGCTCCGATGAGGCGATTGAGGGCATCGTACTGGTAGCGCGTCAGTTGCCCTTTCGCATCGGTCTTGCTCAGCACATTGCCCGCCGCATCGTGGGTGAAGGTGGTGGTGCCGGTATCCGGACTGTCCTGGCGCAGGAGGTTGCTGAGGGCATCGTAGGTATACGTGGTGGTGTTGCCGTTCGGGTCCATCACCGTGGTGAGGCGGTCGAGGGCATCGTAGCCGTAGCGGGTGAGGCCGCCCGTGGGGCCGGTCTGTTCGACGAGGCGGTTGAGGGCGTCGTAGGACCGGGCGTGCAGCCGCCACAGCGGGTCGAAGGTGCTGGTGAGATTGTCGTTGCGGTCATAGCCGTAGTGGGTGGTTGCCCCGTCGGCGCCGATGCTGCGCAGCAGGCGGCTGAGCTCGTCGTAGACCTTCTGTTGGGTGCGGGCCAGGTGGCCACCGGCGTCGGACACCTGCTCGCTGGTACGGTTGCCCATGGCATCAAGGGTGTAGGTGATGCGGTTACCCTCGCTGTCGGCCATGCCGGTGAGGCGGTTGGCCGCATCGTAGGCGTAGTGGAGTGTCTCGCCGCCAGGGGTGGTCACCTGTTTCAGGTTGCCCACCGGGTCGTAGGCCATGACCGTGGTCTCGGCGCCTTCGCGGCGCTCGATGAGCCGGCCCTTGAGGTCATAGCTGAGCACGGTCTCCAGGCCGTTGGGATCGCGGGTGCGGGTGGGGCGGCCGTGGTTGTCGCGCTCAAGTATCACGGTGCGGTGGCCAAGGGCGTTGGTGACCGCGGCCAGGCGGCCTTGGTCGTCGTAGTCGTAGGTGGTCAGGTCCGCCACGTCCTCCCGTGGGCCGTCGATGGTCGCGATGAGGCCAAGGCCGTTGTAGCTGTAGCCGGTGGTGCGGCTTGCGCTGGTGGCGGTGTCGGTGACGGTGCGCGTAAGGATACGGCCTTGGTCGTCGTAGGTGGTGGAGGTTTCGCGGTTCCCCTCACGCACGACCAGGGGCTGACGCTGGTCGCTGTCCCACTCGGTGGTTACGGTGCGCGCCTCGGGCAGGCCGTAAGCCTCGGTACGCGACAGTTCCAGGCCGCGGGTATCACGGGTGTAACGGGTGGTGACGCCTTCGGCATCGGTCTTCTCGATGAGGAAGCCATTGGCATCGAATTTGTAGTCCATGGCCGAGCCTTGGCAGGTCTCGGTGGGCTCGCCTTCCACGCGCACGATTTTCTTCACGCCGTGGATGGTTTCGAAGTGGAAAGTGGTTCGCTTGCCGAGGGCATTGGTGAGGGTGGTGGTGCCATCGCCGTTGTAACTTATCTCGACACGCTCGGCGCCATCGGCGCGCTCGCTCAGAATGGCGCGGCCTTGGGCGTCGTAGGCCACGGTATGGCTGCGGTGGCCGTTCTCGTCGATGATGCCGGTGATAAGCCAGGGGCGCTCGGGCTGTTCGTAGAGGTACCGCTGGGTGGTGCCGTCCGGATGGGTGACCTGGTGCAGTTGCAGGCCATCGAAGGTGTAGAGGGTGCTGCGGCCTGTGCTGTCGGTAATGCGCGCTGGCAGGCGGCCATCGGCGTCAAGCTCGATGTGCAGGGTATCGCCTTCAGGACTGGTAACTGAGAGTTGCCGGCCATCGGTGCTGTAGGCCAGTGTTTGTTCCAGTTTGGCGGGATTCCGGATGGCGATGAGCCGGCCATCGGCGTCGTAGAATTCCTGGGAGTGGTCGGCGAGGGTGTAGCGCCAGCCGCCAGCCCCGCCGTTGGCGGTCGGCAACCATTCGAGCCGTTCGACCACGTCGGGGTCGGGTTGCCATTGGCTGCCACTCAGGAGGTATTCGAAGGTTTGCCCGCCTGCACGGCGTACCACCACCTTCTGCGGCGACAGACTGTCGATGCGCTGGGTGTACGAAAACCGCCAGCCCAAGTCAAGGCTGTTGTAGGTGCGGGTGAAGACGATAGGGAAGCTGCCGCTGCCGCGGTAATCGGTATCGCGGAAGAATTTGTTGCCTATGGCAAAGTCAACGGGATTGGCGGTTTTGGTGCTGTAGCTGCTGCTTCCCACGGTGCCGCAGGCGAGCATTTTTTTCGCGTTAACGCCGCTGTTAGCCGTGCTGTCAGTGCAGGTCGCGCCGGTGGTGGTGCCTTGCAGGGTGCGCACCCATTCGTTACTTGCGGTGGGGCTGAGGTTGTTGACGGTGCAGCCGTTGTAGCAGTTATCTTGCAGATCTTCGACTAGTCCTGTAACGGTGCCTCCGCTGGGCGAACAAGCAGAAAGGTAATATTTATGGCGATAGCTGTAATAAATTGGATGAGAGAAAGTCCAAGTAATAAACCACGTGTACTGGCCATGGCTGTCAGACCCTGACCCGCAGGAATCCCATCCTCCCCACATGTTCGCCTGAATATTCCCATCATTGGGAACAATGCAACCACCACCCCACCGAGTATCGCTACGATCCTGATCACACACCTCCGCCGGGTTATCCACTGTCGCATGGGTTACAGTGTGACACGGCTGAACCACTGCCGCCGCTTCATCAAAGGCGACAATCCCCAACAAGAGCGTTATAAGGAAAAGAATATTTTTTCTTCGTTCTCTTTGAAAAACTATAACTGCAATTCCGGAATCCAAGAGCTCTGTGAATTTGAAATACTTCCGTTTCTGAGGTCGCAGACGTTCAGTTGTCAGGGGGGCAAAAAAGGAACTACACATCCTGAAAATAGCCTCTGCATTTGCAGCCCACGAGGTGATGAAAAACAAGCCGATGCTGGCAAGTGTTAGGCGTGGTAGGCGAATCATTGTTCAAATCCCTCTGAAACTTACTCCATGAGTCCGGTGAAGCTAAACGTGTATCGCTTTCTTTGTCAAGCCCTGCGATAGGAGCGTTGAACAAATCGCCCCCTCAGCGCGTCGAAGCCTCGGAATTCATTTCGCTAGAAAGCCATTAGTTCAGCCGAATTTGGCGAATCACACTGTATTTTTTGCCGAGGGCACCCTCCTGTTTGGTTAACAACCATCTCTTTGCCAAGAGGAGGTTGTCAAAGCAAAACAGCGTGAGCAGCTGTGGGCTTTCTTCGCCAATCTGCGGTAGCGCAACTTGCGATTTTGGAGAGGTTCTTCACCATGCAAGCGGATGTACGACGAGTGCGCACAGCCACGCCTCGGTCGCTGCAGACCCAACATGCAGATGCTGGCGGGGGAAGGATATCACGCAGCTTTCGCAACATGACCTGCATTCCTTCGCGTCCTCTGCGTCTCTGCGTTGGGCTGCTTTCTTCCGGCCTCGAACTCTTCATAGCGTCTGCTTAGGGCGGGCCGTGCTTCCGTTTCGGTCGCCCCGTGGACACGTCCGTGGGATGGCGGCCACGGGCCGCCCTATGTCAGACGGCGGAAGAATGTCACGCGGCTTTTGTCTACGTGATCTGCATTCCTTTGCGTTCTTTGCGTCCTGTGCGTCTCTGCGCTGGGCGGTTTTCTTCCGGCCTCGGCCGCCGGACCCTTCACAGCGTCTGCATAGGGCGGGCCGAGCCCGCCGCTCAGGTCGGCCCGTGGACACGTCCGTGGGATGGCGGCCACGGGCCGCCCTATGTCAGGCGGAAGAACGTCACGCAGCTTTCGCAACGTGATCTACATTCCTTTGCGTTCTCTGCGCCCTCTGCGTCTCTGCGTTGGGCCGTTTTCTTCCCGGCCACGGCCCCGGATTTCGCTTCGCTTCGTCCGAGCTACGCGAGGAATGCCGAATCAGATCTTCCCTTCCAGCACCTGCAACAGCCGCTCCGGCGGCATGTAGCCCGGCACCATGCGGCCGTCTTCGAGCACCAGGGCGGGGGTGCCGCTGACGCCGAGGGCCTGGCCGAGGGCCATGTGTGCGGCGACCGGGTCGTCGCAGGTGGCGGGCTCGACGTCGCCCATGCCCTTGGCGGTGTCCATGGCCTTGTTGCGGTCCTTGGCGCACCAGACCGACGCCGCCTTCTTCCAGGAGGCTGAACCGGCGCCGGCGCGCGGGTAGGCGAGGTAGCGCACCTCGATGCCCAGGTCGTTCATCTCCTTCATGCCATCGTGCAGCTTGCGGCAGTACGGGCAGTCGATGTCGGTGAAAACGCTGACGGTGTGCTTGGTCTGGCCCTTGGGTTTGTAGACGATCATGCTGGCCTCGGCCTTTTCCAGCGCGCTCAGGCGCGCGGTTGAGCGGCGGCCCTCGGTGAGGTTGGTGCGGGACTTCAGGTCGACGAGGTCGCCTTGCAGCAGGAAACGCCCGTCGGCGCTTACGTAGAAAAGCTGCGTACCGTAGCTCACCTCGTAAAGACCGTTGACGGGCGTCTTCTGCACCGTGTCGGGGTCTTCCGGGATGACCTTGGCAAGCGCCTGGCGGATAGTGGCCTGGTCGTCCTTGTCACCCGCTACGGCAGGGCCCATGGTGAAGGCCAGGCCGGCGATGGCCACGATAACGATTCGCTTCATGAGATTTCCTTGCTTTCTTTAGTCTGCGGATTTCGACCCGCGTCAATCGCGGAAGTTCTGGTACTGGAGCGGCAGGCCCAGCTCGGCACCGCGCAACAGGGCGATGGCCTCTTGCAGGTCATCACGCTTCTTGCCGGTGACGCGCACCTGCTCGCCCTGCACGCTGGCCTGCACCTTGAGTTTGCTGTCCTTGATGAGAGCGACGATCTTCTTCGCCAGTTCCTTGTCGATGCCCTGGCGCACCTTGATGCGCTGGTGCGCACGCTGGCCGGTCTCCTCCAGGGCTTGTTCCTCCAGGGCCTGGATGTCGATGCCGCGCTTGGCGAGGCGCTGATGAAGGATATCCTTCATCTGTTTGATCTGGAATTCGTTCTGCGCATGCAAGACCAACGCGTCCTTTTCCCGTTCCACTTTTGCATCCGAGCCCTTGAAGTCGAAACGGCCGGTCACGTCGCGGTTGGTCTGGTCGATGGCGTTGGTGAGTTCGTGCTCGTTTACTTCCGAGACGATGTCGAACGACGGCATGGGTCCTCTTCCTTTCCAAAATGACTGGTTTCAAGCGCGAACCATGCTGCGGCCTATCATAGGGTCGCAGGGCTCGTCCTCCTACTGGCAGGCGCACCCGATTGTGAAACGCTGCACATTGTCGCACGCTTCCGGTGGCATTCAGCCACGGGGATGGTGGCGCGCGTGCAGGGATTTCAAACGTTCGCGGGCCACATGAGTATATATCTGGGTGGTGGACAAGCTGCTGTGACCCAGCAGCAGCTGCACCACGCGCAGGTCCGCCCCATGGTTGAGCAGGTGCGTGGCGAAGGCGTGGCGCAGGGTATGGGGTGAAAGCTTCTTGGTGATGCCGGCGGCGCGTGCATGGCGGCGGATCAAGTGCCAGAAGGTCTGGCGGGTCATGGCATCGCCGCGCAGGCTGACGAACAGCGCTTCGCTGGGCTGTCCGGTGACGAGTGCCGGGCGACTTTGCGCCAGGTAGCGCTCTGTCCACGCCAGGGCCTCTTCACCCAGCGGCACCAGCCGCTCCTTGCTGCCCTTGCCCATGACACGCACCAGGCCCTGGGTCAGGCTCAGCTGTGACAGGGTGAGGCCCACCAGTTCCGAGACGCGCAGTCCGGTTGCATACAACAGTTCCAGCATGGCGCGGTCGCGCAGGCCCAGGCGATCGCCCGTATCAGGCTGCGCCAACAACACCTCCACCTCGGCCTCGGTGAGGGTATCGGGCAGCGGACGGCCGAGCCGCGGCGCATCGATGCGCGCGCTCGGGTCGTCGTCGCGAACGCGTTCCCGCACCAGGTAACGGTAGAAACGCCGCATGGTGGAGCGCAGGCGCGCCGTACTGCGCGGGCGTGCGCCCTGCGCGGTGCGCTCCTGCAGGTAGCGCAGCAGTTCCTCGCGTGAGGCGATGTCCAGACGGCTGCCCCGCGGCGCCAGCCAGCGGGCGAGGCCTTCCATGTCGCGACGATAAGCCGCGAGCGTGTTGCCGGACAGTCCGCGCTCCATCCACAGGGCGTCGAGGAAACGCTCCAGAATGGCCGGGTCCCCGTCAGCAGGCGCCTTCATGGTGAAGCAGCCACTCCTTCAAGGTGAGCGGGTCGCCGTACAACGCCCCCATGTAACCGCCCAGGCCCTCACGCGCGACCACGCGATGGCAGGGGATCAGGATGGGGATGCGGTTGGCGCGGCAGGCACCGGCCACCGCGCGCGGACCGCTGTGCAGTTGCTCCGCCAGTTCGCCGTAGGTGCGCACCTCGCCCACGGGGATCGCGCGCATGGCGGCCCACACGCGCCGCTGAAACGGCGTGCCTTCGATGTGGAGCGGCGGCTCCTTGCCGAGGCGCGGATCGGTGAAATAGGCCTTCAGCACCGACACGGCGTTTTCCGCCGCGGCCGATGGCCGCTTGAGCGGTTCGTCCGCGGGCAGGAAATCGATATCCGTGATGGCACCCGCGTCGACCCGGATACCGAGCCGCAACCCGCCCGGCAGAGGCGTGGCGATGATTGCGTCGAAGTGCTCACTCATGGTCGTTCCTCACAAGCCGAAGCCACGGGGTTCCGAACGGCAACCCGGGAAACAGAGTCCAGCGGGGCCGACGTTTCGCTCGCGGTGGGCGCCAAGTATATGACGCGAGGGAGGCGTTGTGTCCGGCAGCCCTTTGCCTACGAATTCTGCGGCAGAACCAAACAAAAAAGGCGGACGTCTCGAAGACGTCCGCCTTTTTTTATCCGCGTGTGGGCCGAGGCCCGAACGCTTAGAGCTTCTCGCGGATACGCGCAGCCTTGCCGGTCAGTTCGCGCAGGTAGTAGAGCTTGGAGCGACGCACGGCGCCGCGGCGCTTCACTTCGATGCTGTGCACCACCGGGCTGTAGGTCTGGAACACACGCTCCACGCCTTCGCCGTGGGAGACCTTGCGCACGGTGAACGCGGAGTTCAGGCCGCGGTTGCGCTTGGCGATGACGACGCCTTCAAAGGCCTGCAGACGCTCGCGCTCGCCTTCCTTCACCTTCACCTGCACGATCACGGTGTCGCCCGGGCCGAAGGCGGGGACCTCGCGGGTCATTTGTTCTTTCTCAAGTTGTTCGATGATGTTGCTCATTGCTGCTTCGCTCCCAAAAGGCTGCGCGGATTGTATCCGATTCAGTCCTGCTCGTGTTCCCGAATGAATTCCTGAAGCAGCACGCGCTGCTCGTCGTCCAACTCAACCGCGGCCAGCAGATCCGGCCGCCTCAGCCAGGTCCGTCCCAGCGCCTGTTTCAGACGCCAGCGGCGGATGGCCGCGTGATTCCCGCCTTGCAGCACCGCCGGCACCGTCCGCCCGTCGATCACCTCGGGGCGTGTGTAGTGCGGATAGTCCAGCAAACCGTCACTGAATGAATCCTGCTCCGCCGATTGGTCGTGGCCGAGGGCGCCCGGCAACAACCGCACCACCGCGTCGATCACCACCATGGCCGCCAGCTCGCCCCCCGAGAGTACGTAATCGCCGATGGACAATTCTTCGTCCACCTCGCTCTCGATGAGCCGCTCGTCCACGCCCTCGTAGCGCCCGGCCACCATGATGAGCCGCGGCACCGCCGCCAACTCGCGCACCTTGGCCTGGGTCAGCAGACCGCCCTGGGGCGACAGGTACACCACCCGGGCATCGCGGTCGTTTCCGCGCGCCGCGCGGATGGTCTCGCGCAACGGCTCCACCTGCATCACCATGCCGGGGCCGCCGCCGTAGGGCCGGTCGTCCACGCGCCGGTGCTTGTCGGCCGTGAAGTCCCGCGGATTCCACAGCCCGAAATCGAACAGCCCGTTGCGGTACGCCCTGCCGCTGATGCCGTGGCCGGTGACCGCCTCGAACATCTCGGGAAACAGGGTCACCACGTCGATGCGCATGGTCAGTTTTCGCGCCTAGAATTCGGCGTCCCAATCGACCGTGAGCAGCCGACCCGGCAAGTCCACGGACTGCACCGCCTCGCCCGGGATGTAGGGAATGAGGCGTTCCCGCTCACCCTGCACCACCAGTACGTCGTTGGCGCCCGTCTCCATCAAGTCGACCACCGTTCCGAAGTCGACGCCTTGCAGGTTCACCACCCGCAGACCGATGAGATCGGACCAGTAATATTCACCCGGTGCGGGTTTGGGCAACTGACTGCGCTTGATGGCAATGGTGCTGCCCACCAAGGTCGCGGCCAAATCGCGATCGTCGAACCCCTTGAGGTGTGCGACCACGCCCTTGCCCTGCATCCGGCCGTCGAGCGGCGCCACCGGCTCCCAGCGCCCTTGCCGGCGCAGGTACCAAGTGTCGTAGCTCAGAATGTTCTCGCGTGGCTCGGTGTAGGAATACAACCGCACCCAGCCGCGCACACCGTACAGGCCGGAGATCCGGCCCATTTCGATGTATTCGTCTTCCTGCGTCATGCGGATTAGGTGCCGCGGACGCGGTCGACGCCGTTACTTAGGCAGCCGCCTGCTTCTTCAGGAGGGTGGCGACGCGCTCGGAGACCTGCGCGCCGTTGCCCTGCCAGTAGGCCAGACGCTCGCCATTGATGGCGAAAGGCTGCTCGGCACCCTTGGCCACCGGGTTGAAGAAACCCAGGCGCTCGATGAAGCGGCCGTCGCGACGGTTGCGGCTGTCGGTCACGACGATGCTGTAGAAGGGGCGCTTCTTGGCACCGCCACGGGCGAGACGAATGATCACCATGGTGTTTCTGTTCCTCGTCGTACAAACGAACAGGGCCGCAACACGGCGACCCGGGCTAAACGAAAGCCGGGTATTGTACGCAAGCGCCTTCCCGGTGGCAAACGGCAGCGGGGAAAAGATTTAACCACGGGGGACGCGGGGGGAATCAGGTTTATGGGAGCGGCCTCGGGCCGCGATTCACCTTCAACCCGGGCATCGCGGCCTGAGGCCGCTCGTACATGCCATCCTGGATTTCCCCGTGTCCCCCGTGGTTAGGGCTTTTTTCTTAGATTTAGAAAGGCATCCCAGGCATCCGGCCCTTGAGGCCGCGGAGCATCTTGGCCATGCCGCCCTTTTGCATGGTCTTCATCATCTTCTGCATCTGGGCGAACTGCTTGAGCATGCGGTTGACGTCCTGCACCTGGGTGCCGGAGCCCAAGGCGATGCGGCGCTTGCGGGAGCCCTTGATGAGGTCGGGGTGGTGGCGCTCGCGGGGCGTCATGGAGTTGATGATCGCCTCGATGCGCTTGAATTCCTTGTCGTTGACCTGGTTGCGCACGTGCTCGGGGACCTGCGACATGCCGGGCAGCTTGTCCATGATGCTCATGATGCCGCCCATCTTGCCCAGCTGCTGGAGCTGGTCGCGGAAGTCCTCCAGGTCGAAGCCCTTGCCCTTGGTGATCTTCTTGGCCAGCTTGGCGGCCTGTTCCTGGTCGACCTTGCGCTGCACCTCCTCCACCAGGGTGAGCACATCGCCCATGCCGAGGATGCGCGAGGCCACGCGGTCGGGGTGGAAGGTCTCCAGGGCGGCGGTCTTCTCGCCCACGCCCATGAACTTGATGGGCTTGCCGGTGATGTGGCGCACCGACAGGGCCGCGCCGCCGCGGGCGTCGCCGTCGGTCTTGGTGAGCACTACGCCGGTGAGCGACAGGGCGTCGTTGAAGGCCTTGGCGGTGTTGGCCGCGTCCTGGCCGGTCATGCTGTCCACCACGAACAGGGTCTCGGTGGGCTCGAGGGCGGCATGCAGGCGCTGGATCTCGCCCATCATGGCCTCGTCCACGTGCAGACGGCCGGCGGTGTCGAAGATCAGTACGTCCTTGTGGTGCTTGCTGGCATAGTCGGCCGCGGCCCGGGCGATGGCCACCGGGTCCTGGTTCGGGTCCGACGGGAAGAAGTCCACGCCGATCTCGCCCGCCAGGGTCTTGAGCTGGTCGATGGCGGCGGGGCGGTAGACGTCGCCGCTGGCCACCACCACGGATTTCTTGCGCGTCTCCTTCAGCATGCGCGCCAGCTTGGCCACGGTGGTGGTCTTGCCGGAGCCCTGCAAGCCGGCCATGAGGATGGTCACCGGCGGGCGGGCGTTGAGGTTCAGCTCCACCGTCTCGGCGCCCATGATGCGGACCAGTTCCTCATGGACGATCTTCACCAGGGTCTGGCCGGGGGTGAGGCTTTGCAGCACTTCCTGGCCCACGGCGCGCTCGCGCACGTGGTCGATGAGCTCGCGGATCACCGGCAGGGCCACGTCGGCCTCGATGAGGGCCATGCGCACCTCGCGCAGGGTCTCCTTGACGTTGTCCTCGGTGAGGCGGCCGGCGCCGCGCAGGTCGCGAAGGGTTCGGGTAAGTCGCTCGGTCAGGCCGTCGAACATGGAAACCTCAACAAATGGAAAGCGCGGGACCGGCAACGGCCCCGGGTGCGGGCAAGCGCGGAATTATAGCGTGAAGACTTCGCCGCCGGAGAGCTGGCCCACGTCGCGATCGCTGATGAGCTGGCGACATTCGTGGGCGATGGTCTCCTCCTCGCCGGGCTTGGCGTGTGTGAGGTAGACCTTGGGACGATGATGGAGTTTCCGCAGGTCCTGGGCCAGCAGGGTTGGGCAGTAATGCCGGGCCATGCGGCAGAGTTCCATCTCGTCATCGGCAAACGCGGCCTCTACCACCAGCAGATCGAGTCGGGGTTCGGCGTTGAGCGCCTGCCAGAAGGAGTCGTTGGTGGTGGTGTCGCCACTGAAGGCGAAGGTCCCGGTGGGTCCACTCACGCAGTAACCCACCGTGGGAACGATGTGGTTCACCGGGATCATGCGGAATTTGAGCGCCCCGACCCGCACCGGATGTTCCGCATCCATGGGAATGAACTTCAGGACTGGGCGCTCTGGATGGGGAAGGCGGGTGAAATCGGGCCAGATCACGCCGTTGAACAGGTGTTTTTCCAGGGCCCGCAGGGTATCGGCCTGGGCATACACCTCGATGGGCTGGCGGACCAGGTCGAAGATGCTGTCGACCATGAGCGGGATGCAGTGCACGTGATCGAGGTGGGAATGGGTAAGGAAGATCCGGCGGACATGCGCCATTTCATCGAGCGTCAGGCTGCCGACGCCGCTACCCGCGTCGATGAGCGATTCGCCGTCGACCAGAAACGATGTGGTTCGGTGGCCGGCCCCGATACCGCCGCTGCACCCCAGAACACGAAGCTCCATACTGACCCGACTCTCCATGGCGCCCTCGCAGCGCCCTAAATGGTTGACCGAGCGACCGGGGCCGCCTGTTGGATGCTTTTTTAACATGCTGCCCAGGCGCTTGTCACAGAGACCGTGGCGAACCCGCTGCCCATGGGTGTCAGCATTTCATCACCGGATTGACACGATTTCCGGGACGCCGTTCCCAACGATAGTCGGAGTTTAACGCGCGTGCCGAACTGTGCCATCATGCGCACGGAAACGGACCCCAACCATGAACATGAGCCTCCCCGTCATCGCTGCCTTCCTCTATATTGGCGCCGCCGTGCTGCTGGGGCTGCGTCTGATCAAGGGGGCCGAGGCCAAGGTCACCTCAAAAGCGGCGCCGCTGCTGCTCTGGTTCGCCGCCCTGGCCGTCCACCTGCCGAGCCTGTACGCCGACATTCTTACTCCCTCCGGCCTGCACCTGACGTTCTTCAATATGGTGTCACTGGTAATGGACGTCATCGCCCTGGTGCTGCTGGCCACGGCCGTTGTGCGTCCGGTGGAGAGCCTGGGCGTATTCGTGCTTCCCATGGCGGCGCTCGCCGCGCTGGTGCGCATCGCCGTACCCGCGGACGGCGGCGTGATCGGCTACGGCAATCCCGGACTGCAGGCGCACATCCTGCTCTCCATCCTGGCCTACAGCCTGTTCGCCATTGCGGCGGTGCAGGCCGTGCTGCTCGCCATCCAGAATCGTCACCTGCGCAACCGCCGCCCCGGCGGCTTCATCCGCGCCCTGCCTCCGCTCGACACCATGGAGCAGTTACTGTTCCAGATGATTGCGGTGGGTTACGTACTGCTGACGCTGGCGCTGGTCAGCGGCGTGCACTACCTGGAAGACATCTTCGCGCAGCACCTGGTGCACAAGACCACACTCTCCATCTTCGCCTGGTTGCTGTTCAGCGTGCTGCTGTGGGGACGCCATTACTTCGGCTGGCGCGGGCGCACGGCCATCCGCTGGACCCTGGTCGGCTTCGTCGTGCTCATGTTGGCGTATTTCGGCAGCAAATTCGTGCTGGAACTCATCCTCGGTTGACGCGGCAGGCCTCCTGCCCTTCAAATAGCGCTTCCACACTACTGCCGGCCCCGCGTTGATAAGCGAAATACCCATAGGCGTCCTCATCGCCGCCCTCGTCGTCCTGGTGTTGCTCTCGGCCTTTTTCTCGGGCTCGGAAACCGCCCTTTTCAGCATCAACCGCTATCGGCTCCGCCATCGGGCCAAGAGTGGTCACCGCGGCGCCAAGCGTACACAACGTCTGCTGGAGCGTCCGGACCGGCTCATCGGCCTGATTCTGCTCGGCAACAACTTCGTCAACATCCTCGCCTCCTCCGCCGCGACGCTCATCGGCATGCGTCTGTTCGGGGATGCGGGCATCGCGATTGCCGCAGGTTTGTTGACCCTGGTGGTGCTCGTTTTCGGCGAGGTCACCCCGAAGACCCTGGCGGCGCTGAATCCAGAGCGCATCGCGTTCCTCGCGAGTTACGTCCTGGACGCCCTGTTGCGCATCTTTTATCCCCTGGTGTGGATGCTGAACGGCATCACCAACAGCCTGCTGCGCCTGTTCGGCATCACGGCCGACAAGGCACAACACCATCACCTTTCCCCCGACGAACTGCGCACCGTGGTGCACGAGGCCGGCAGCCTCGTTCCCCAGCGCCACCAGCAGATGCTGCTCAGCATCCTCGATCTGGAGAACGTCACCGTGGAACACATCATGGTGCCGCGCAACGACGTCCTGGGCCTCGACATCGACCAGCCATGGGACCGTGTTCTCCAGCAACTGGTGAGCAGCCAGCACACGCGCCTGCCGGTTTACAAAGGCGACATCGATCACGTGGTCGGCATCGTGCACCTGCGCAACTTCCTCGCCCTGCAGCACAAGGCCGCAGTCACCAAGGCGGATTTCCTCGGCATCGTCCGCGAGGCCTATTTCATCCCCGAAGGCACGCCGCTCAATACCCAACTGTTGAATTTCCAGCAGCAACGGGAGCGTACCGGCCTGGTGGTGGACGAATACGGCGACATCCTGGGCCTGGTCACCCTGGACGACATCCTTGAGGAGATCGTCGGGGAATTTACTACCGACCCGGCCATGGCGAACCGCGCCATCCATCCCCAGTCCGACGGCACCTATTTGGTGGACTGTTCGGTGGGCGTGCGTGAACTCAACCGCACCCTGGGCTGGTCGCTGCCCACCGAGGGCCCCAAGACTCTCAACGGCTTGGTCATGGAATACCTGGAAACCATCCCCGAACCGGGTACCACCTTCCTCCTGGAAGGCCAGCCTATCGAGGTAGTGCAAACCGGCGAGCATGCGGTCAAGACCGTGCGGATTGACCCCACCTATCAAGCCAGGGGCCGCTCCGATACGGCAGCCGATGCAGAAGTGTGAACCCGATACCAGAACCCGGACCAGCCAGACCCGCCCGCCTGCGCACTGGTTGTACAACCAGCGAGAGACAATGCATATAATGCCTTGTCAGTCATTGAGTTCGATATGAGGAAAGGGGCCCGGTGTCCACGTTGACACTGTCATTCAAAGGCATGGAGCTGAAGGTGATTCCGCTTGCCCCGGGCGAGATGATCATCGGTAGCGATCCGTCCTGCGCCATCCATATCGATAGCCTGGCGATCCAGCCTCGCCACGCCAGTGTCCGCACGCACGATACCGAGAGCGTCCTGCGCGATCTGGCCACGCCAGATGGCACCTACGTGAACAACGAAAAGGTGACCGAGCGCGTGCTCAAGGACCGCGACGACATCCGTGTCGGCAAGCACAATCTCGTGTTCCATTTCGCACCGCCGGACAAGAAAGCCGTGCCGCTGCCGGAGGTCGCAACGCCGGCGCCAGTACCGGCCGCCGCCACGGAAGCCGAGCCCGAGATCAATTTCGACGAATTCGCCGTCGCGACCAAGGTCAAGAATGCCTGGCTGCAGATCATGAGCGGCCACAATGTGGGCAAGAACATCAGCCTGAACCGCAAGCTGACCAACCTGGGCACCCCGGGGATCCAGACCGCCATCATTGCCAAGCGCAACGACGGCTATTTCCTCTCGCACCTGGAAGGCGAGCAGTCACCCAAGGTCGGCGACGTGGCCATTGGCGACAAGAGTTGGCCGCTCAACGACGGCGACATCATCCAGATCGGCAATGTCCGAATGCAGTTCTACTTCGAATGAGTGATACCGACGACCGCCGCCATTTCCTGCGCTTTGCTATGGACGCCCACGTGCGTATCGAAAGCGATGGCGGCACTTATGACGCAAAACTGGTGGACATCTCGCTCAGCGGCGCGCTGATCGCCACCCCGCCGGGATGCCCTTGCCGTGACGGCGACGTCGCCCGGCTGACCATCTCACTGCCCGATTCCGACGTGGTCATCAACATGGAAGGCCGCGTGGTACACCGCGGAGCGGACTTGCTCGGCTATCGCTGCGAGCACATCGATCTCACCAGCATCTCCCACCTCAAGCGCATGGTTGAGCTGAACCTGGGCGACGAACGCCAGCTCGAACGCGAACTCAGCGAGCTCATTGCGGTTCATTCCAGCTAAGACGTGTCAACGCGGAGGGCGCGGAGACGCGGAGGACGCAGAGGAAATGCCGGTACAGGCAGTGTTTTGCCTGAGAGAGCTGTTCCCGCCGAAGGTATCTGAGGCGCTGAGCAACAATATCGTTTCTCCGCGTTCTCCGCGTCTCCGCGCCCTCCGCGTTGTGTCTCTCACGCCTGCGACAGCGCATCCGCCAAACGGCGGACGCCGATGACTTCGAGGCCTTCGGGGGGGCGCTTGGGGACGTTGGCTTCGGGGACGATGGCGCGGGTAAAGCCGTGTTTGGCCGCTTCGCGCAGGCGGTCCTGGCCGTTGGGCACGGGACGGATCTCGCCGGCGAGGCCCACTTCGCCGAACGCAACGAACCCCTGAGCCGGCGCGCGGTTGCGCAGGCTGGAAAGCACGGAAAGAAGCACCGGCAGGTCGGCGCCGGTCTCGGTGACGCGCACGCCGCCCACCACGTTCACGAACACATCCTGGTCGTAGGTGGCGACGCCGCCGTGGCGATGCAGCACGGCGAGCAGCATGGCCAGGCGGTTCTGTTCCAGGCCGAGGGTCACGCGACGGGGGTTGGACAGGTGGCTCTCATCCACCAGGGCCTGCACTTCCACGAGTAGTGGCCGGCTACCTTCGAGGGTGACCATCACCACGCTGCCCGGCACTTCCTCTTCATGGCGCGACAGGAAAATGGCCGAGGGATTGCTCACCTCCTTGAGGCCCTTTTCCGTCATGGCGAACACGCCCAATTCGTTGACCGCGCCGAAGCGGTTCTTGAAGGCGCGCACCACGCGGAAACGGCTGCCGGCATCGCCCTCGAAATACAGCACGGTGTCGACCATGTGTTCGAGCACGCGCGGGCCGGCCAGTTGGCCTTCCTTGGTGACGTGGCCGACCAGAAACAGGGCCGCACCGCTTTGCTTGGCGTAGCGCACCAGTTGGGCCGCACTCTCGCGCACCTGGGCTACCGAACCGGGCGCCGATTGCAGCAATTCGGTGAACACGGTCTGGATGGAATCGACGACCAACACCTGCGGCCGCTCGCGGGTTGCCGCTTCGAGGATGCCCTCCACGCGGGTTTCCGCCAGCAGGCGCACGCGCTGCGCCGCGATGCCGAGGCGGTGGGCGCGCAGGCTCACCTGTTGGGGTGATTCCTCGCCGGTGACGTACAGCACGCCGCAGCGCTCGGAGAGCGTGGCCAGGGTCTGCAACAACAAGGTGGATTTGCCGATGCCCGGGTCACCGCCGATGAGGACCACCGAACCGGGCACCAGACCGCCGCCCAGCACCCGATCGAATTCGTCGAGCCGGGTGGGCAGGCGCGCCACATCGTCGGGGGTCACCGCGGCAAGGGCCTGGACTTCGACGTTACCTGCCGTGCCCGCATAGCCCGCGAAGCGGCCGCCGCGTGGGGTACTCGGTGCCGCCACAGTTTCCACCAGGGTGTTCCAGGCGCCGCACTCGCCGCACTGCCCGGCCCACTTGGGCGCCTGCGCCCCGCACTCGGTGCAGGTGTAGAGGTTCTTCGCCTTGGCCATCAGTCGCGGTCGTCGTAATCGGGGTAGCGGGGGCCGCGGCCGTGGGTCTTGCCGGCGTCGCGGCGGCGCAGCAGCCAGAGCGCGCCGAAGATGAGCGCGGCGGGTACGAACACCAGCAGGGTCACGCGACCGCCGGGTGACTTGAGCGCCTCACAACCGCTCAGCAACACGGCTGCGGACAGGATGGGCAACAGCCTCCATGTGAGCTTCATGGCTTCCCTCCGGGGAGATCGGGAAAAACGCTGGCGAGGGCGCGGCGGGTTTCGGCATTCACGGGAAAGCGATCCAGTTCGGCGAGGGGGATCCACGCGGCCTCGGCCGCGTCGCTGCCCGCGCGGGGCTCCCCTTCCAGCCAGGTGCCGAACAGGTCCACGACCACGTAGTGGCAGCGCACCTGTTCCTCTGCGCGCTCGATGTATTCGAAGGTGTAGGCCGGGCGGCTTGCGCGGATGCGCACGCCGGTTTCCTCGAGGATTTCCCGTTCGGCAGCGGCCTGCAAGTTTTCGCCCAGGCGGACCTTGCCGCCGGGGATCGCCCATTCGCCTGCATACGGCGGCTTGGCGCGGCGCACCAGCAGCACGGCGCCGCCGCGGCGTACGATGGCGCCCGTCCCCAGCACCGGTCCTTGGCGGGACGGCGTCATGCGCGCCTCAGATCTCCACGCGCGCGACGCGCGGGGTGATGCCGCACAACAGCGTATAGGCGATGGTGCCGGCGCACTCGGCCACTTCCTCCACCGGCAGTTCATCGCCCCACAGCACGA
The DNA here is from genome assembly GCA_023228645.1 of Gammaproteobacteria bacterium. Classification (GTDB taxonomy): domain Bacteria; phylum Pseudomonadota; class Gammaproteobacteria; order Thiohalomonadales; family Thiohalomonadaceae; genus JALOAT01. Next base: position 30,805 of record JALOAT010000028.1, read on the forward strand.
CCGGATCACCGACACGGGCGTCGGGCTGGCTGCGCAGATCCACGGTGAGCATGTCCATGGACACACGGCCGATGAGCGGCACGCGCTTGCCGTTGACCAACACGGGGGTACCGGTGCGCGCGTGGCGCGGATAGCCGTCGCCGTAACCGGCGGCCACCACACCCACCGGCATGTCTTCGGGGCAGGTCCAGGTGCCGCCGTAACCGACAGGAAAACCGCGCTTGAGGTGATTCACGGCGATGAGCTCCGAGCGCAGCGTCATCACCGGTTCGAGGCCTTCCTGCATACCGACGCGACCGACGAACGGCGATACGCCATACAGCATGATGCCCGGCCGCGCCCACTCGGTATGCGAGGCGGGCCAGCCGAGCACACCGGCCGAATTGGCCACGGAGCGCAGGCCTTCGAGCCCTACCGTGGCCTCGGCAAAGGCCTGTAACTGGCGCGTCGTGGCCGGGTCGCTGCGATCGTCCGCGTTGGCGAGATGGGTCAGGAAGCCGAGGCGTTTCACGCCGGCGATACGCCCGAGCCGTGCCCAGGCCTCCTGCACATGCTCGGGTAGAAAGCCGAGCCGATGCATGCCCGAGTCCACCTTGAGCCACACCTGGACCGGCGTGTTGAGCGGCGCCTGTTCGAGCATGGCCAGTTGTTCGTGGTGGTGCACCACGGTGGTGACGCGGTGCTGCTGAATGAGCGCCAGTTCATCGGCGTGAAAGAAGCCTTCCAGCAGCGCGATGGGCGTTTCGATGCCCGCCTCGCGCAGCGCCACGGCCTCGCCGATGGAGGCGACCGCAAGGGCATCCGTGGCCGCGCCGAGGGCGCGCGCCACGCGCACCATGCCGTGTCCATAACCATCCGCCTTGATGGCGGCCATGATGCGGCTGTGCGGTGCGGCGCGGCGCGCCATCTGCAGGTTATGGCGCAAAGCGGAAAGCTTGAGCTCCACACGGGTGGCGCGCATGCTCAGTACTCCTCGTCGCGGTAACCGCCTGCAAAATTCTCGAAACGTGTGAACTGGCCGAGGAAGGTCAGGCGCACGGTGCCGATGGGACCGTTACGCTGTTTGCCGATGATGATTTCGGCAATGCCCTTGTCGGGACTGTCTTCGTTGTACACCTCATCGCGGTAAATAAACACGATGACGTCCGCATCCTGCTCGATGGCGCCGGACTCACGCAGGTCCGACATCACCGGGCGCTTGTTGGGGCGCTGTTCGAGGCTGCGGTTCAGCTGGGAAAGGGCGATCACCGGCACGTTCAGTTCCTTGGCGAGGGCCTTCAGCGAGCGCGAGATCTCGGAGATTTCGGCGGTGCGGTTTTCCTTACCGGAGCCCACCACCTGCATGAGCTGCAGGTAGTCGATGACAATGAGCCCGAGCCCGTGCTCGTGTTCACGAGCCAGGCGCCGCGCGCGGGCGCGCAATTCGGTGGGGGTGAGCGCCGGCGTGTCGTCCACGTACAGCGGCACTTCGGCGAGCAGTTGCACCGCCGAGGTCAGGCGCGGCCAGTCGTCATCATCGAGCTTGCCGGTGCGCAGGCTGTGCTGGTTGATGCGGCCAAGCGACGAGATGAGGCGCATGGCGAGTTGCTCGCCGGGCATTTCCATGGAAAACACCGCCACCGGCTTGCGCGCCTTGATGGCGGCGTTTTCGGCCAGATTCATCGCAAAGGTGGTCTTGCCCATGGACGGGCGGCCCGCAACAATGACGAGGTCGGACGGTTGCAGACCGGAGGTCTTCTCGTCGAAGTCGGTGAAGCCGCTGGGGATCCCCGTGATCGGGTTGTCCTGCTCGAACAGGGTCTCGATCTTGTCCACCGCCTTGACCAGCAGGTCCTTGATGCTGGTGAAGCCGGTGCGTGAGCGGGCACCCTGATCGGCGATCTCGTAGACGCGCTTCTCGGCCTCGTCGAGCAGCTGTTCGACCTTGCGGCCTTCGGGACTGAAGGCGCTGTCGGCGATGGCATTGGCCACCCCGATGAGCTGGCGCAACACCGAGCGTTCGCGCACGATGGCGGCGTAGTGCTTGATATTGGCGGCGCTCGGGGTGTTTGAGGCGAGCGCGCCCAGGTAGGCGATGCCACCGACGCCATCCAGCTCGCCGCGCTTGTCCAGCCACTCGGCCAGAGTGACAACGTCGAAGGGGCTGTTCTGTTCGGCGAGGGAGCGGATGGCGCCGAAGATGAAGGCGTGGTCGCGCCGGTAGAAGTCTTTTTCGCCGACCAGATCGGCGACCTTATCCCAGGCGCCGTTATCGAGCATCAGGCCGCCGAGGACGGACTGCTCCGCTTCGATGGAATGGGGCGGGACCTTGAGGCCATCCACCGCGCGATCATGACTCTGAAGGAAGGCTTCGGGCATGCCAGCGTTGTACCGTGCAGCGGTGTGACAGCGCAATACGAACTGCGCCGGTGATGCTAGTGCGCCCGCCTGAACACCGGCGGGCGCACCACGGCTTACGCCGCCACCACCTTGACGGTGATGGCCTGGGTCACATCGGAGTGCAGCACCACGTCGACGCTGAACTCACCGGTGTGGCGCAGGGCGCCGTCCGGCAGTTTCACCTCGGCCTTGGCCACTTCCACGCCGGCGGCGGTGATCGCCTCGGCGATGTCGCCGGTGCCCACCGAACCGAACAGCTTGCCTTCTTCGCCGGCCTTGGCGCCGATGGTCACCTCGGCGAGGGCCGCGAGCTTCTCGGCGCGGGCCTGTGCCGCGGCGACTTCAGCGGCGGCGGCCTTCTCGAGCTCCGCACGGCGGGCCTCGAACTTGGCCAGGTTATCCGCGGTGGCCAGCACGGCCTTACCCTGCGGAATCAGGAAATTACGGCCATAGCCGTTGCGCACCTTGACCTTGTCGCCCAGGTTGCCCAGGTTGCGCACTTTATCGAGCAGAATGACTTCCATCGTTTCACCTCATCAATTGACTTCCCGCACCCGGACAAAGGTGGGAGCACCCGTTATTTACCGCCTTCCTCGCGCTTGGCGCCGAAAAAGGCTCGGAAATCGAACCAGGCATCCGCCAGGCCCACCGCCGACAGCGTAATCGCCGTCTGGGGCAGCATGAACAGCAGCAGCACGTACATCAGTCCCAGCCAGGCCCCATGCACGCCTTTGAGCCTCACCAGCCCATGCACCACCGCGATGCCATGCAGCAGCAGCAAGACGATCAACACGATGACCAGGTCGGAGGCAAATGCCGCGAGCCTCTCGTCACCGAGGAAGGCCAGACTGGCGACGGCCAGCGTGCCCAGCCCCAACAGCGGACCGAAGCGCAGTGCGTGGAACTCGCTCTGAAACCCGCCCGGGTTATACAGCAGCGCCTGCCACCACCGCGCGATGAACAGGCTGCCCAGCAGGCTCAGCGTGAAACCGGCCGCCAAGGCGCCGGTCATCACCCCGTACGCCTCTGCCATGGCATCCCCGGCCTGGCCACCGGCCTCGCTGAATACCTTTTCGAACACCTCGTGCCAGAAGGCCGCCGGATTATCCAGCGCACCGTACAGCACGATCACGAACAGGGCGCCGAAACCGCCCGCCACGACCATCGCATGGCGCAGCGACACACTGCGTCGAAGCTCCAGCGCCAGAACCCACACCGGCAGCCAGAGGGCCACCAGGAAGGCCGGACCCGGTACGGCGCTACGCAGCACCAGCAGCGACAACGCCGTCACCGCCAGCGCCGCGCCGAGCATCACTTTGGCGCCCTGCCAGGACCCCAGCCGTAATGTGACCAAGGCCACTGTGCCGCCGCCCAGATAACTGAGCGGCGGCACAACCAGTGAAAGCAGTGCACAGACCGCCGCCACGAGAACCGCCTGCATCGGGCCCCGCATGGCGTAGCCCGCCAGGAACTTCATGGCACCTTCTCCCCGGAGGCCGGGATCAGTGCTGATCGCTGTACGGCAGCAGGGCCAGGAAACGGGCGCGCTTGATGGCGGTGGCCAATTGGCGCTGGTACTTGGCCTTGGTGCCCGTGATACGGCTCGGCACGATCTTGCCGTTCTCACTGACGTTGTTCTTCAACGTGGCGAGATCCTTGTAGTCGATCTCCTTCACGCCCTCGGCCGTGAAGCGACAAAACTTCTTGCGACGGAAAAAGCGGCTCATTGTCTACGCTCCTGAATTTTTTCCAACACTCGTTCTGCACCGACCGTCAGCCGGCACAGCACCTGACCTCACTCGGCCGACTCGGCTGCGGGCGTGGACTGATCAGCCGATTCACGCTCGGCACGCTCGGAGTGATAACGGTGGGACTCATCACGTTCCTTCTCTTCCTTGGCCTTGGCCATCGGGGAAGGCTCGGTGTCGGCGCAGGGGCGAGAGATGATCAGGTTGCGCAGCACGGCATCATTGAAGCGGAACGCCGACTCCAGCTCGCGCATGGTCTCGACGGTGCACTCGATGTTCATGAGCACGTAGTGGGCCTTGTGGACCTTGTTGATGGGGTAAGCCAGCTGACGGCGGCCCCAGTCCTCAAGGCGATGGATCTTGCCTTCGCCGGCTTCGATGGTCGAGCGGTAGCGCTCGATCATGGCGGGAACCTGTTCGCTCTGGTCCGGGTGGACCAGGAACACGATTTCGTAATGATTCACTGTGTGCTCCTCACGGATTGGCAGCCTTGGATTCTGGTCCAAGGCAAGGAGTATTCTCGGGGCCCATCCCCGAAAAGCCGGCTATTGTACCCACCGCCCCTGCCCTGCGCAAACAGCTGTATCTGCGGCAGACGGGTTGGACGCGGAGAACGCGGGGGCGCGGAGGACGCGGAGAAAGGCCGAATGCATCAGGAACAACACACGACCATGTGCTCCTTTCGATTCTTGGGCTCAGGCATTCCCTCCGCGTCCTCTGCGCCTCCGCGCCCTCCGCGTTTATCTCCGATCAGGACGGCAATCGCTGGCGCAGGGCCTCGAAGAGGCTGATGCCGGTGGCGACGGAGACGTTGAGGCTTTCCACGCTGCCGCGCATGGGGATGCGGACGAGCTGGTCGCAGTGTTCGCGGGTGAGGCGGCGCAGGCCTTTTTCCTCGGCGCCGAGCACCAGGGCCAGGGGACCGGTGAGGTCGGCCTGGAACAGGGAGGTCTCGGTCTCGCCCGCCGTGCCCACGATGCGCACGCCGTTGTCGCGCAGCATGCGCAGGGTGCGCGCCAGGTTGGTGACCTGCACGAAGGGCACGGTTTCGGCGGCGCCCACCGCCACCTTGCGCACCGTGGCGGTGAGCCCGCAGGCGCGGTCGCGCGGGGCGATGACCGCGTGCACGCCGGCGGCGTCGGCGCTGCGCAGGCAGGCGCCCAGGTTGTGCGGGTCCTGCACCCCGTCGAGCACCAGCAGGAAGGCGGGTTCCTGCAGTTGGACCAGAAGCTGTTCGAGGTGCGACTCGTTCAGGCTCTGGGCGGGACGCACGCGGGCCACTGCGCCCTGGTGACGTTCACCGCAGGCCAGTTCGTCGAGGCGCTCGCGGCGGACCCAGGCGTGGGGCACGCCCGCGTCCTGCAACTGCGCGGCGAGGCCACGGAGGCGCTGGTCGCGGCGGCCCTCGTCGAGCCAGGCCTCGCGCACCCGCCCGGGGGTGCGCAATACCGATTCGACGGCATGCAGGCCGTAGACCAGCGCATCGCCACTCACCGCTTCTTCACCAGTTCGAAGTCAATCTTGCGGTCGTCGAGCGACACGCGCGCCACGCGCACGCGCACCTTGTCGGCGAGCCGGAAGATCTTGCGGGTGTGGTCGCCGACGAGACGGTGTGCCGCCGGTTCGAAGTGGAAGTAGTCGTCGCCCAGGCCGGTGACGTGCACCAGGCCTTCGACAAAGATGTCTTTGAGCTCGACAAAGATGCCGAAACCGGTGACACCGGTGATGATGCCGTCGAATTCCTGGCCGACCCGATCGATCATGTACTCGCACTTCAGCCAGTCCACCACGTCGCGACTGGCCTCGTCGGCGCGCCGCTCGGTGTTGGAACAGTGCTCACCCAACATCTCCATCTCGTTGCCGCTGTAGCGGAACGTCTCCGGCGTGCCGCCCGCCAGCACATGGCGGATGGCGCGGTGCACGAGCAGGTCGGGATATCGGCGGATGGGCGAGGTGAAATGGGCGTAGGCCTCGAACGCGAGGCCGAAGTGGCCGGCGTTCTTCGGTGTATACACCGCCTGCGACAGGCTGCGCAGCAGCACCGTCTGGATCAGGTGGGCATCGGGACGCCCGCGCACCTGCTCGAGCACGGCACCGTAATGCTTGGGCTCGGGTTTATCCCCGCCCGCGAGCTTGAGCCCGAGTTCCTTGAGGAATTCGCGCAGGTCCGCCAGCTTCGCCTCGGCCGGGCCCTCATGGACACGGTAGAGCGCGGGGGCGCCGGCGTTGGCGAGGAAGTCCGCCGCCGCCACGTTGGCGAGCAGCATGCATTCTTCGATGAGGCGGTGGGCGTCGTTGCGCACCACCGGCACGATGGCGTCGATCTTCTTGCCGGGGCCGAAGACGATCTTGGTCTCGGTGGTCTCAAAGTCGATGGCGCCGCGCTTGAGGCGCCGCGCGTACAACGCCTTGAACAGGGCGTGCAGGGATTCCAGGTGCGGCACCATCTCGCGGTATTCCGCGCGCAGGGCCTTATCGCCGTCGTTCAGCATGGCGGCGACCTTGGTGTAGGTCAGACGCGCGTGGGAGCGCATGACAGCCGGATAGAAGCGGTAACTCACCAGCTTGCCCTGACCGCTCACCTCCATGTCGCAGGCCATGCACAGCCGGTCCACATCGGGGTTGATGGAGCACAGGCCGTTGGACAGCGCCTCGGGCAGCATGGGCACCACGCGGCCCGGGAAGTACACGGAATTGCCGCGGCTCACGGCCTCCGCGTCCAGTGCGGTGCCGGGACGCACGTAATGGGACACGTCGGCAATGGCGACGATGAGCCGCCAGCCCTTGCCGCGCGGTTCTGCAAAAACCGCATCATCGAAGTCCATGGCGTCTTCACCGTCGATGGTAACCAACGGGATATCGCGCAGGTCGGTGCGGCCGGCCTTGGCCTCCTCGGGTACATCCGGCGGCAGGTCGGCAATTTCGGACTCCACCAGCGGTGACCATTCCTTGGGCAAGCCGTGGGCACGGATGGCCACGTCGATTTCCATGCCCGGCGCCATGTGATCGCCAAGGATTTCCACGACCCGGCCAAGCGCCTCGCGGCGGGCGGTGGGGTGTTCCATGATCTCGACCACCACGAACTGCCCCGCCTTGGCGCCGTAGGTCTGGTCCGGTGGGACGATGATGTCTTGGTTGATGCGCTTGTTCTCGGCCTCGACGAAGCCGACACCCTGATCGATGAAATAGCGGCCGACCACCTGCTTGTTGGCGCGTTCCAGGACCTCCACCACTGCGGCCTCGCGCCGGCCGCGTCGATCGATCCCGGAGACGCGCGCCACAACGCGGTCACCATGCATGACGGTGTTCATTTCGCGGGCCGACAGGAACAGGTCGTCGCCGCCCTCGTCCGGGACGAGAAAGCCGAAACCGTCGGCATGGCCGATGATGCGCCCGCGGATCAGGTCCATCTTGTCGATGACACCGTAAGCGCCGCGACGGTTCTGGATGATCTGCCCGTCACGTTCCATGGCGCGCAGGCGGCGGCGCAGCGCCTCGAGCTGCTCGTCCCCCTTCAGGTGCAGGGCGCGGGCAATCTGCTCGCGATCGAGGGGTTTGCCCTTTTTTTCGAGCACCGCGAGGATGAATTCGCGGCTGGGAATGGGATTTTCGTATTTCTGGGACTCGCGCTCGCGGAACGGATCGGAGGAAGGGAGGTCTTTCGCCATTTAGGTGGTTTTTCCTTGGAGGTACAGCTCGTTAAGCCGCATTCTATCAGTCGCCTTACATGCATGGGCCAGTTTAATCTGGTCGTTGACAACGCCCGTGGGGATGGGTAAAGTGCGCGCCTCATCGCCGAGGTGGCGGAATTGGTAGACGCGCTAGTTTCAGGTACTAGTGGAGCGATCCGTGGAGGTTCGAGTCCTCTCCTCGGCACCAGATCAAGGTGTCACACACCGCCCAAGCTGTGAACAAAGGCCGCTCTCGTAGCGGCCTTTTCATTTCCGGCCCCGGAAGAAGATTTCAACGCAAAGGACGCAAAGGGAATACGGCATCAAGAACGACTAGACACCAGTCACCTGCGCCCCAGTAATCGGCTTTCTCCGCGTCCTCCGCGCCTCCGCGACCTCCGCGTTTCAACCCGCACTATTTCCACCACCCTCTAAAGCAAAAAGCCCGGGCATGCACCCGGGCTTTTTCGTTTCGTCATCCTCAGTCGAACGGATGGCGCAGGACGATGGTCTCGCTGCGATCCGGGCCGGTGGAGACGATGTCGACGGGCACGCCCACCCGCTCCTCGATGCGCTTGAGGTAGGCGCGGGCATTGGCTGGCAGGTCCTCGAGGCGCTTCACGCCCACGGTGGATTCCTTCCAGCCCGGCATTTCCTCGTAGATCGGTTCGCAGGCCTCGAAGGCCTCGGCGCCGGCCGGCGGGGTCAGGCGTTCCTGGCCGTCGCAGCGGTAGCCGACGCACAGGCGCAGGGTGTCGAGACCGTCCAGTACGTCGAGCTTGGTGATGCACAGGCCCGATACACTGTTGATCTGGATGGAACGGCGCAGGGCCACCGCATCGAACCAGCCGCAACGGCGGGCACGGCCGGTGGTCGCACCGAACTCGTGACCGCGGCGCGCCAGGTGCTCGCCCATTTCATCGAACAGTTCGGTGGGGAACGGACCGGAGCCCACGCGGGTGGTGTAGGCCTTGGTGATGCCGAGCACGTAATCGAGGTAGTTCGGACCCATGCCGGTGCCGGTGGCGGCGCCGCCCGCGGTGGTGTTGGAGGAGGTCACGAACGGATAGGTGCCGTGGTCGATGTCGAGCAGGGCGCCCTGGGCACCCTCGAACATGATGTTGTCGCCGCGGGCATGGGCCTGGTGCAGCAGCTCGGTGACGTCCGCCACCATCGGGCGCAGGTCTTCGGCCAGCGCGAGGGTCTCGTCCAGCACCTGCTGGAAGTCGACCGTATCGGCCTTGAAGTAATGCTGCAGGTTGAAGTTGTGATAATCGAGCACTTCGCCGAGCTTGGCGGCGAAACGCTCGCGGTGGAACAGATCGCCGAGACGCAGGCCGCGGCGTGCCACCTTGTCTTCGTAAGCCGGGCCGATGCCACGGCCGGTGGTGCCGATGGCCTTGGCGCCGCGTGCCTTTTCACGCGCCAGGTCGAGGGCCACGTGATAGGGCAGGATGAGCGGGCAAGAATCGCTGATGCGCAGGCGCTCGCGTGCCGGGACGCCGCGTTCTTCCAGCTCGCGCAGCTCCTTGAACAAGGCTGTCGGCGACAGCACCACGCCGTTGCCGATGAGGTTCATGACGTTCTCGCGCAGGATGCCCGAAGGGATCAGATGCAGGACGGTCTTGACGCCGTCGATGACCAGCGTGTGCCCCGCGTTATGGCCGCCCTGGAAACGCACCACCACCTGGGCGCGATCCGTGAGCAGGTCCACGACCTTGCCCTTGCCCTCGTCGCCCCACTGCGTGCCGATGACTACGACATTCTTGCCCATGTTGTTCTCTCTACGGCGCCTCGCGCCTGGTGTGCCAAACAGACTCAATCGAGGGCGACAACCTGCCAGCCGTCCGCACGGCGCTTTAGCAGGCGATCACATCCCACCTCCGCGGCGCTACCCGTCTGGCCGGGCAACGCCCTCACCACACGTTCGCCGGCAGCACGCAATGCGCGCACCTCGGCCTCGAGCGCGGGGTCCTCGTCAGGGGGGGCAAAGATACCACGAAGCACGGCGCAATCGTCACTGGAATAAGCCACCAGCGCCTTGAGGTCCATGCTGAAGCCGGTGGCAGGACGGGCCCGGCCGTAGACCCGGCCGATGTCGTCGTAGCGCCCGCCCTGCGCGATGGCCTGGCCGCGTCCGGGCACGAAGGCGGCGAACACCGCACCCGTGTGGTAGTGGTAGCCACGCAGCTCGGCGAGATCGATGTGGAAGCGCACGTCGGGCAGGCGACGGGCCGCCGCCAGTGCCAACGCCGACAGGTTGGCAAAGCAGTGCTGCACGGCCTGGCCGGCACCGCGCAGCAGGCTGGCGGCCTGGTCGAGCACCTCGCGGCCGCCGTTGAGTTCGTTGAGTACGGCGAGCCGGGCGCGATCGGCCGGGGCGATGGGCGCATCGGCCAGGATGGCCTCGACTTCCGGGCGCGCCTTGCGTTGCAGGGCATCGAACAGCTGCGCCTCCACGTCGGCGCTGAGCCCGGCCTCGCGGGCCAGGCCACGGAAGATGCCCACGTGGCCCAGGTCCATGTGCAGGTCGGTCACCCCGACGCAGCGCAGCGCCTCGGCCATCAGGCTCATGACTTCCAGGTCGCTCTCGATGCCCTCGTGGCCGTACAGTTCGGCACCTACCTGCAACGGGCTGCGCGTGCCCCCCAGTTCCTGCGGCCGGGTGCGCAGCACGGCACCCAGATAGCACAGGCGCGTGGGCGCAGCGAGCTTGAGCCGGTGGCTGTCGATGCGCGCCACCTGCGGCGTCATGTCCGCGCGCACACCCATGAGCCGGCCAGTGAGCTGATCGGTGATCTTGAAGGTGTGCAGGTCGAGATCGTTACCGGTGCCGGTCAGCAGTGATTCCAGGTATTCGATGAGCGGCGGCTCGACCAACTCGTAACCCCACGAGCCGAACAGGTCGAGCAGGCGCCGGCGCAGCCGCTCCAGTTGTGCCGCCTCCGGCGGCAAGAGTTCCCCGATACCTTCGGGCAGCAGCCAGCGATCGTTCTCGCGCATGGTTAGTTCCTGATCAGGTAAAGCAGCACGGCGCCGAGGGCCATACTCGTGAGCCCGGAAATCCGCAGCGCACGTTCGTCCATCTGCGCCATGGTAACAAGGGCCTGCCTGAACAGCCCTGGCGAAAGCGCCGGCAGCAGGCCCTCCAGCACCAGCATCAGGGAAAGCGCGACCCAAAGTTCCACGTCATGCTCCAAACGAAAAAACCGGGCGGCTTGCGCCGCCCGGTGGGATTCTCCCGATTATCGACCCTGGGCGTTCTTGAAGAACTGGAAGAACTCCGAGCCCGGGTCGACGACCAACACGTCATTTTGGTTGCTGAAGACGTTTTTGTAGGCGTCGAGGCTACGGTACAGCTTGTAGAAGTCCTCGTTGCGCCCGAACGCCTTGGCGTAGATTTCCGCCGCACGACCATCGCCTTCGCCTCGCGTGCGCTCCGCATCGCGGTAGGCCTCGGCCAGCAGCACGGTGCGCTGGCGGTCGGCATCGGCGCGGATACGCTCCGCCGCCTCGGCACCGCGCGAACGCAGGTCCTTGGCGACGCGCGCACGCTCGGCCTCCATGCGCTGGTACACCGAACTGCTCACCTCCGGCGGCAGCTCGATGCGCTTGATGCGCACGTCCACCACCTGGATGCCGAACTGCTTGGCCTGTTCGGCGAACTGCTCGGTGATGATGCTCATGATCTGCGCACGCTCGCCGGAGATGGTCTCCTGGATGGTGCGTTTGCCGAATTCATTGCGCAGCCCCTCCACCACCACCTGCGACAGGCGCTGGTTGGCGCGCATCTCGTCACCGCCCGTGGTGCGATAGAAGGCCGTGACGTCCTTGATGCGCCATTTGACGAAGGCGTCGACGATGACGTTCTTCTTCTCCAGGGTCAGGAAGCGCGCCGGCTCCATGTCCAGCGTCATCACGCGCGCATCGAACTTGCGCACGTTGTTGATCACCGGGATCTTGAAGTGCAGGCCCGGCGCGTAGTCCGCGCGTTCGAATTCGCCGAGCCGGAACTTGATGGCCAGCTCGCGTTCGTTGACCGTAAACACGGACAGGAACACCAGCCAGGCCAGCACGAGGATGCCGATAACGGGCACCATGGAAATGCGGTTCATCAGCGTACCTCCCTACGGCGCAATGCATCGCGGCTGCGCGCATCCACCGGCGCTGCCGGAGCGACCTGCTCGACCGCCGACGGCAGTGTGGCGGGGGACGGCGTTGGCGATTGCGCGCCCTGCACGATCTTGTCGAGGGGCAGATAAATGAGATTGTTGCCGCTCTTGGTATCCACAAGCACCTTGCTGCTGCGCTTGAGCACGGATTCCAGCGAGTCGAGATAAAGGCGCTGGCGCGTCACGTTCGGGGCCTTCTGGTACTCCACCAGCACGTTGAGGAAGCGGCTCGTCTCACCCTCCGCCTCCGCGATCACCTGTTCCTTGTAGGCATTGGCCTCTTCGATGATGCGCGCCGCGGCACCGCGGGCCCTCGGCAGGACGTCGTTGGCGTAGGCCTCCGCTTCGTTGATCAGGCGCTGCTCGTCCTCGCGCGCCTTTACCGCATCGGCGAACGCACCCTGGACCTGTTCGGGCGCCTGGGCGTTCTGCATGTTCAGGCTGGTGATGTGCAAGCCGGACTTGTAACGGTCGAGGGTCTCCTGCAACAACTGCTGGGCACGGGCGACGATCTCCGAGCGTCCGCCGGTGATCACGAAATCCATCTCGCTCTTGCCGACCACCTCGCGAATGGCCGTTTCGGTCACTGCACGCAGGGTATCGTCGGGATCGCGTACGTTGAACAGGTAATCGCGGGCGTCCTTGATGCGGTACTGGACGGCGAACTTGATGTCCACCAGGTTTTCGTCCTGGGTCAACATCAGGCCTTCGTCACCCCGATAACCGAGTTCGACACTGCGCACGGCATCCACGTCGATGACCTCCACCGACCGGATGAGCCGCGGATACCAGTGCGGACCCGGGCCGGTGGTTTCGTGGTAGGCACCGAACTGAAGCACCACGCCGCGCTTGCCTTCGTTCACGATGTAGATGCCGGACAGTGCCCAGACCAGGAACACCACGCCGACGATGAACGCCACGCCCGAGAGGTTGAAACCGCCCGGCGCGGTGCCGCGGCGCCGCCCGAACAGGCCGCCGAAGCGCTCCTGGAGCTTGCGCATCATTTCATCAAGATCAGGCGGCCCTTGTTCGCCGCCACGGCCGCTCCAGGGATCCTTGGAGCCGCCCGGCTCATTCCAGGCCATGGGAGTCTCCCTCGTGGTTGTGGAAGGTGGAATTCATAAGTAAGCAGTCCGCGATTTTAGGAATGACCAATCGGCATCGCAATCGTGGTCAGGGGGCCGGCAGAAACGCGGCGTAATCCGGCGTTTTGCGCAGCTGCGACCAGGCATGCGGTTTCAGTTCGACCTCAAGACACCAGTCTCCGTTCTCCTCCACGTGTTCGGTACGCACCGCGCCGAGGGCATACAACTGCGCCCGCAGACGTCCGGCGCTCGGCGGCAGCTGCAGCGCCTGCCGCACCACCGCTGGCCGCAGGAACTCGCCGACGGCCGCAAGCAGCAGATCGAAACCCGCCCCGGTGAGGGCTGACACATGCACGCGCCGCACACGGCCGTTTTGGTCGCGCTCGACACCGGGCATGGCGCCGTCCACCAGATCGATCTTGTTGAACACCTCGATCTGCGGCACGCCTTCGGCGCCGATCTCGCGCAGAACCTCGTTCACCTCGGCCGTCTTTTCCTGGCGCTCGCCGTCGTGCGCGTCGATGACGTGCAGCAGCAGGTCGGCGTCGCGCGTCTCCTGGAGCGTGGAGCGGAACGCTGCCACCAGATCGTGCGGCAGATGGCGGATAAAGCCCACCGTGTCCGCCAGCACCATGGCCTCGCCGTTGGCCAGTGGCACCCGCCGCATGGTCGGGTCGAGGGTCGCAAACAACTGGTTGGCGGCGAGCACGGCGGCGTCGGTGAGCCGGTTGAACACCGTGGACTTGCCGGCGTTGGTATAACCGACCAGTGAGACAACGGGAATCTCGGCGCGGTTTCGTGCCCGCCGGCTTTGTTCACGCTGCCTGTCCACTTTATCCAGCCGTTTGTTGAGCTGCCGGATGCGCTCGCCGAGCAACCGGCGGTCGGTTTCCAGCTGGGTCTCACCTGGGCCGCGCAGGCCGATGCCGCCACGCTGGCGTTCCAGGTGGGTCCAGCCGCGCACCAAGCGCGTGGACAGGTGCCGAAGCTGCGCCAGTTCCACCTGCAGCTTGCCCTCATGGGAGCGGGCACGCTGCGCGAAGATGTCGAGAATCAGGGTGGTCCGATCCAGTACGCGGCACTGGATCAGCTGCTCCAGGTTGCGTTCCTGCGCCGGGCTGAGTGCATGATTGACCAGCACCACCTCGGCCGCATGCGCCTGCACGATGGCGCGGATCTCCTCGGCCTTGCCGCTGCCGACGAAATACTTGGGTTCGGGCACGCGACGGGCTCCGGTCACCACGGCCACGGGCTCTACGCCCGCGGAAATCGCCAGGTCCCGTATTTCCTCGAGGTCTTCCCTGTCCTTCTCCTGCTGGAGATCGAGATGCACCAGAACGGCGCGTTCGCCGTTCTTCGGTCGTTCAAACAAGCGGGCCTCCGCTGATAGGCGTCACCGGGGGAACCCGGTGTACGGGTTCAGAAGCGCGGCGGCTGAGACGGTGCAGGCTCATCCGGGGTCGCAGCGCCGCCCGCGGTGCTCGCCGTGTTGATGCGCACCGGACGGGACGGGACAACTGTCGAAATCGCATGCTTGTAGACCATCTGACTGACGGAGTTTTTCAGCAGCACCACGAATTGGTCGAATGATTCCACCTGGCCTTGCAGCTTGATTCCGTTCACCAGGTAGATGGAAACAGGGATCCGTTCTTTGCGGAGGGCATTCAGGAAGGGGTCTTGCAAAGCCTGCCCTTTACTCATGGGTATGTCTCCTTTTTATTATCTCGGGGGCAAAATTACCTGCCCAAAAAACCAAAAATGACGTCAACCGGCCGCGGCCTTTTACCGTGGGAAGTGTAGCATACCCCTCCCGGGGCGGAGCCCGTCTACAGCTGTGGCCAGGGCAGCGACGATTCAGACAACATCCGGGTTAATGGAGTTCTCGGCCAGCCATTTCAATGCCCGATCCAAAAGATACGGATTCGTACTATCCAGCCGCCGGGCGCGCTCCCACTGGCGCAACCAGGTGAGTTGCCGCTTGGCGAGCTGGCGGGTCGCCGCGACGGCCTTTTCCACCATGGTGCCCGCGTCGTAGTCCCCGGCCAGATGGCCCCAGGCCTGGCGATAGCCCACGCAGCGGATGGAGGGGAGCGCGGGCGACAGGTCTCCGCGCCGGAACAGCCCCTCCACCTCGTCCATGAAACCCGCGCGCAGCATGGCCTCGAAGCGCCCGGCGATGCGCCGGCGCAGGACCTCGCGCTCCGCCGGCATCACCACCAGTTCCACCGCCCGGTACGGGAAGGCCTGTTCCGCCCCGCGCGTCAGCAGCTCGCTGAGCGGCAGGCCGGTCAGTTCATACACCTCCAGGGCGCGTTGCAGGCGCTGGGGGTCGTTGGGGTGGATGCGGGCCGCGGCGGCCGGGTCGATGGCCTGCAGGCGCCCGTGCAAGGCCTCCCAACCCTCGGCCGCCGCCTGCGCCTCGATGCGGGCGCGCGTGGCGGGGTCGGCAGAGGGCAGCTCGGCCAGGCCCTGCTGGAGGGCGCGGAAATACATCATGGTGCCGCCCACCAGCAGGGGGATGCGTCCGGCAGCGTGAATGGCGCGGACCTCGCGCAGGGCATCGTCGCGAAAGCGCGCCGCCGAGTAACTCTCGCTGGGATCGAGGATGTCGATGAGCCGGTGCGGCGCACGGGCGAGCACCTCGGCATCCGGCTTCGCGGTGCCGATGTCCATGCCGCGGAACACCATGGCCGAATCGACGCTGACGATGTCGAACGGCAGACGCTCCGTCAGCGCCACAGCGAGATCGGTCTTGCCGCTGGCGGTCGGCCCCATGAGCAGCACCACCGGCAGCGCCGTCATGCCCGCTCCCCCATCAGGCGCGCCAGACGCTCCGGGGACAGGGCGCACCAGACGCCCGCCGCACCGGACTGCCTGGCGCGCTCCAGCCAGCGGACCTGCGCCTCGTCCGTAGGCAGGACCGGCGCGCATGCCGCCGCGGCCAGGCGCACGCCCGGGTCGGCGCGCTCGGCCAGCGCATCGAGCAGGGCCGCCACAGCCTGTTCGGGCGCGGTGGCCAGCACACCCGGGACGGCGCGCACCAGCACTGCGTCCTCGGAGACGGCGCTGATGTCGAAGCCGAACCGCGCCGGCAGATCGCCGCAGGCCTCAAGCATTGCGATGCCCTCCGGCCGGCATTTCACCGTGACCGGAAACAGCAACGGGCTCGACGCAACGGACGCGGCACCGGCGAAGGCCACGGCCGCCTCATAGCGGGCCAGGCGTTCCAGGTCGGCCAGTCCGAGGCCTTCGGGGCCGGCGGCCACCAGGAAGCGCCCGTCGATCAAGGTCAGGGGGCGCCAGGCAGGGTCCTCGGCAGGGCGCGCCGGCGCGCGCGCATAAGCCGCTGTGGGCGGTTCGCGCACCGCACGCGGCGCGGGGGCGCGCGGGGCCGGTTCAACCGGCGGCGGCGCGGCGGAATCGCCGCCGCGGGCCAGGGCGTCGCGCACGGCACTCACCAGGAAATCGTGCACCAGGCGCGCCTCGCGAAAGCGCACTTCATGTTTGGTGGGATGCACGTTCACGTCCACCTGCGCCGGGTCGAGGGTGAGATACAGCACGAAGGCGGGGAAGCGCCCCTGTTCCAGGCGGCCCTCGTAGGCCTGGCGCAGCGCATGGTTCACCACCTTATCGCGGATTACCCGGCCGTTCAGGTAGACGTACTGGATGTCCGACTGGGGCCGCGCGTAGTCGCCGCGGCCGATCCAGCCGGTGAGCCGCAGGCCCGCCGCGGTGAAGTCCAGCGCCAGGACGTGGTCGATGAACTGCCTGCCGAGCAAGGCCATGAGGCGGCGCTCGTGCTCGCGCGGGTCGGCGGCGGCGCGCAGGGAAAACAGCGTGCGGCCGTTGTGGCGCAGCGTGAACGCCGCATCGAAGCGTCCCAGGGCGAGCCGCCGTACGGTCTCTTCCAGATGTTCCAGCTCGGTGCGCTCGGCACGCAGGAATTTGCGCCGCGCGGGCACGCTGTGGAACAGGTCGCGCACCTCGACCGTGGTGCCCGGCGGA
>JALOAT010000030.1 GCA_023228645.1 Gammaproteobacteria bacterium
CCTTCCACATTGGAGACGATGTGCATCACGTGCGAGTAGCGCTCGATGACCATCTTGTCGGTGAGCTTCACGCTGCCGGTCTCGGCGATGCGGCCGACGTCGTTGCGGCCGAGATCGATGAGCATGAGGTGTTCGGCCAATTCTTTCGGATCGGCGAGCAAATCCTCTTCGAGAGCCAGGTCTTCGGCCTCGCTGGCGCCGCGCTTGCGGGTGCCGGCGATGGGACGCACGGTGACCATGCCGTCCTCCAGACGGACCAGGATCTCCGGCGAGGAACCCACCACGTGGAAGCCTTCCAGGTCCAGGTAATACATGTACGGCGAGGGATTGATGCTGCGCAGCGCGCGGTAGAGATCCAGCGGCCGGGCCTGGAAGGGAATGGACAGGCGCTGCGACAACACCACCTGCATGATGTCGCCGTCGATGATGTACCGGCGCGTGCGCTCGACGGCGTTCTCGAAACCCTGCTGCGTGAAGCCGGAGACGAAATCGGTTTCGCTCACCTTGGCGGCGCGTGTCGGGACACGGCGCGGCGTGGTGCCGTGCAGTCGGCGCACCAGCGCGTCAAGTCGGGCGTTCGCGTTTTCGAGCGCATCGGGTGTGGCCGGATCGGCGAGCACGATGACGAACAGCTTGCCGGCGAGGTTGTCGAACACCAGCACCTCGTCCGAGACCATGAGCAGGATGTCGGGCGTGCCGATGGCGTCGGGCTTCTCGGCCCTGGCGAGGCGCGGCTCGATGTAGCGGATGGTGTCGTAACCGAAGTAACCCACCAGGCCGCCGTTGAAGCGCGGCATGCCCGGCTGCTCCACTACCTTGAAGCGCCCGTGGAAGGCCTCGACCCACGCCAGCGGATCGGCCACCTCGGCGCGCTCCACCACACGGCCGTTTTCCTCCACGCTCACCTCGTGCCCGTGCACGCGCACCACGGTGCGCGCCGGCAGGCCGATGATGGAATAGCGGCCCCATTTCTCGCCGCCCTGCACGGATTCGAACAGATAGGAATACGGCCCTTCCGCCAGCTTGAGATAGACGGAAAGCGGCGTATCGAGGTCGGCGAGGACCTCGCGGGTCACGGGAATACGGTTGAAGCCCTGGCGGGCCAGCTCGGTAAAGCGATCAGCAGTCATGGTTACACCTACGACAGGAAGACAGGCACGGGCACGGAAATGGTCGGCCTCAGCCACGCCATCGCTGCGATGCCTTGCGTTCCAGTGTCGTTGCGGTGTTCACCATGGGTTTGGCGGGTCAGTCGAACAGATCCGGTAACCGGCTCAGGGAATCGATCACCGCGTCGGGCGCGGCGCTGCGGATGTCCTCGCCGTGGTTGTAACCGTAACTCACGCAGACCACCTTGAAAGCGGCGGCGCGGGCGGCTTCCACGTCGTGCCGGGAATCCCCGACCATGAGCGAATGCTGCGGCCCGACTTTAAAGAAATCGGCCGCATGGAGCAAGGGCCCGGGGTGGGGCTTCTT
Organism: Gammaproteobacteria bacterium; assembly: GCA_023228645.1. Lineage (GTDB taxonomy): Bacteria > Pseudomonadota > Gammaproteobacteria > Thiohalomonadales > Thiohalomonadaceae > JALOAT01. The sequence goes on from JALOAT010000030.1 coordinate 1,477, forward strand.
GTGGGGCGTGGTATCGCCGCTCACCACGATGCCGAAGAAATCCCGGATACCGAGCGTATGCAACAGCGGTTCGGTGAAGCGCGCCGCCTTGTTGGTGACGCAACCCAGCTTGCAACCGCCACTGCGCAGGCGTTCGAGGCCGTCCAGTACGCCGGGGAACAGCCGGCTGCGCACGGCGCTGTTGGCCAGATACAGCTCATTGAAAATGGCGAGGCCCTGCACGAACTCCGCCGGCTCGGGCTCGGCGGTCATGTCGCCGGTGAGAACGCGCTTGACCAGGCGCTCCACGCCGTTCCCCACCCAGTTCCGTACCTGGTCCTCGCCCCGCGGCGGCCGGCCCAACCGACGCATCAGCTCGTCCACGCAAAAGGCCAGGTCCGGCACGCTGTCCACCAGCGTTCCGTCCAGGTCCAGCAGGATCATTTCCGGTTTTTTCACGGGAAAAATACCTCAACGCAGAGACGCAGAGATACAGAGGACGCGGAGAATTTCTCTGTGTTCTCCGTGTCTCTGTGCCTCTGTGTTGGGCTGTGCTCTTCGGCTTACTTGCCGGCCTTCGCCAGTTCCGCGCGCATGGCGGCGATGACGGAGTCGTAGCGGTTGGGGTCTTCGGCCTTGCCGGCGCCGAATACGGCGGAGCCGGCCACGAAGGTGTCGACGCCGGCCTCGGCCACTTCACGGATGTTGGCCGGGCCCACGCCGCCGTCGATCTCCAGGCGGCAGTTGTAGCCGCCGACGCTGATCATCTGGCGCACCTTGCGCGCCTTTTCGAGCACGTAGGGGATGAACTTCTGGCCGCCGAAGCCCGGGTTTACGGACATGAGCAGCACCATGTCGAGTTTGGGCAGCACGTATTCCAGCACGTCGATGGGAGTGGCCGGGTTGAACACCAGGCCGGCCTTGCAGCCGCTGTCCTTGATGAGGCCGACGGTGCGGTCGATGTGCTCGCTGGCTTCCGGGTGGAAGGTGATGTAGGTGGCGCCGGCCTTGGCGAAGTCGGGCACGATGCGGTCCACCGGCTTCACCATCAGATGCACGTCGATGGGCGCGGTGACGCCGTGCTTGCGCAGGGCCTCGCACACCAGGGGGCCGATGGTGAGGTTGGGCACGTAGTGGTTGTCCATCACGTCGAAGTGGACGATGTCCGCGCCCGACTTGAGCACGTTATCCACCTCTTCGCCCAGACGGGCGAAATCCGCTGACAGGATGGACGGGGCGATCTGGAAATCCATGATAGAGGTTGCCTCGTTCTTGATTGTTTTGCGCTCTTCGGCGCAGTGAAGGACTCGGGATTCTACCCGCCCATGCCCCATGGGGTACTTACCCCGATGGGAGGGGGCGGCGCCGAGGCCGGCGCCTATAATGGGCGACTACGCCGCTCCACTTCCAGCATAACCAGAAAAAGAGAGCCCGCCATGAGCCTCGCGATCACCCTCCACCTGCTCGCCGCCGTCCTTTGGGTCGGCGGCATGTTCTTCGCCCATCAGATCCTGCGCCCGGTAGCCGCCAGCCGGCTCGAACCACCCGAGCGCCTGGTGCTCTGGAAAGGCTGTTTCGACCGCTTTTTCCCCGTGGTCTGGGCCGCCATCGCGCTGCTGCTCGCCACCGGCTTCTGGATCATCTTCGCCGTGTACGGCGGCATGGCGGAGGTCGGCTGGCACGTGCACGCCATGCTGGGCATCGGCCTGGTCATGATGGCGCTGTTCGCCTGGCTCTATGTCGTGCCCTATCGCCGCCTGAGCTGGCGCGTGGCGGAGCGGCAATGGCCCGCCGCCGCCGAGGCCCTGGCGCGCATCCGCCAGGTGGTCGGCATCAACCTGCTGCTCGGCCTGCTGACCACGGCCATCGCCGCCGGTGGCCGTTATTTCTGATCGGCCTGCGGCGCACCGACGCCGCGAAGATGGATTCCGGATTGCGCCGGAATGACGATGTAACGAAACACCCGCCTTGTCCGTCACTCCGGCGAAAGCCGGGGCCCACGCCACGCCCGCCGCTGCCATGGCGTGCGCCCCTGCGCCCTCCCGTCAGGGGTATTGCGATTTCCTTCAAGCCCCTCGTCACGACCTTCAACAACCGTGAACCAGTTCACACTTTTTGGCCTCGCGGAAGCGAAGAATGCGCCAAGAGGGAGACGTACGCCGTCGAGGGGCGACGGGCGTGGCCAGCGTCTAGAACGCGTCTAAGTCCTTGTCGATACGGCATATTCTTATGCCACCCGTGTTGCTTTCCTAGGGCGAATAAGGAAATGATGATGAAGGTTTTTGTGAACCTGCTCACATTTTCAGGAGACCCTTCCCATGCGCGCCATGATTCGCCGTTTTGTCCGTGACGAAGAAGCAGCAACCGCTATTGAGTACGCGCTGATTGCCGGGTTAATTGCAGTGGTTATTGCTGGCGCACTCACCCCGATTGGCGATCAAATCAAAACCATTCTTGAAAACATCCTGACGGCGCTCACCCCCACGACCAGCGGTTAGTCCTAGTTATTGGTCTCCGCCATGAGCTGGGCATACCCCGTGCTAGCAGCCTGGGCGATGGCCGTCGCCGTTCTGGACGCCCGCTTTCGCCGCCTCCCCAATGCGCTGACGCTCGGTACCGCGCTCATCGCGGTGTTCTACCTGGCCGGGTTCGGGCAGGGTCCGCTGGAAACCCAGCCCGCCTCCAACCTGTTCGCCGCCGCCCTGTTCCTGCTGTTCCTGCTGCCCGCCTATGCGCGGCACTGGGTGGGCGGTGGCGACGTGAAGCTGGGCGTCGCCTTTGGCCTGCTCGGTGGGCTCAAGGCCGCGCTGGTCACCCTGGGCGCCGGCGGGTTGCTGCTCGCGGCGCTGGGCTGGCGGGCGCAGCGCGCGCGCAAGCCCGGTGATCCCCCCCGCGTCGTGCCCTGGGGCACGGCGCATGGACTGGCGTTCGCTGCCGCCGTGGTCGTGATGGAGCACATGCCCGGCGGCATCTACTGACGAGGAAGTGCCGTGACAAGGCTCCGAACCGGAGGACCCGTTGGTGCAGCCCGCCAAGGCGGCGCTGCGGCCATCGAGTTCGCCCTGGTGTTCCCGCTGTTCCTCCTGCTGTTCTTCGGCATGGTGTTCTTCGGCATCAGCCTCACGCTGCAGCACAACCTCACCCACGCCGCACAGACCGCCGCCCGCGCCGGATTGGCCGTTGACCCAGAAAAATTCCCAACCCCGGCGGCGTTCGAAGCCAAGGTCAAGGAGCGGGTCAAGGCCGAAGTGGATCTCGCCCTGGCGTCGATGCCGGCCGGTATCACGGTGAATTCCACGGTCACCTCGGAAAGCGACGTCTACTGGGTAAACGTGACCGTCACCCTCCCCAAAGACAAACACCCGCTGTCCACCCTGGCGGGATTTCTTTCCCTCGATGAACTCACGGACCTGACCGGGCGCGCCCGGTTGCGTCTGTAACCGGGTCAATGAAGGAGCCTCAATGAACAGCCAACAACTCAAGCTGTTCGCCGTCGTCACCGCGGTCGCGGCGCTGCTGTTCGCCTATCTGGCCTTCCAGACCAGCCGTGAACAGCAGGCGCGGCAACAGCTCCTGGAGGCCGAATCCCTGCAAGGCCCGTCCCACTGGAGCAAGGCGGTGGTGGCGCTGACACCCTTGCCGCAAGGCCAGGCGATCACCGAGGCGGCGGTGAAGCTGGTGCCCGTGGCCATCGCGCCGGCCGAGGGCTTCACCCGCCTGGAGGACGTGGTCGGCCGCACGCCGGTGGCCACCATCGGCACCGGCGAGCCGCTCACACAGCGCCATTTCAGTGAAGGCAGCGATCTGTCACGCGCCCTCGGCGAGCACGAACGGGCCGTCGCCATCAAGGTCAACGAGGTGGTCAGCGTGGGCGGACTGATCGGCGCGGGCGACTACGTGGACGTGCTGGTTTACGTACCCGCGGATGGTCGTCAGGTGAAGCTGTCGCAGGCCCAGGTGGCGCTCGAGCGCCTGCGGGTCCTCGCCTACGGCGGTGACGCCGGGGCCGCGCGCGCCAGCGATCGCACCGCAGTGCTCGCCGTGCCCACCAAGGACGTCTCACGCCTGGTGCTCGCCGCCAACGCCGGCGACCTGCGCCTCGCCCTGCACGGCGCGCGCCCGGCGGACGCCGCCGCGCCGCTGCCCGCCGCCTTGCTGCGCGATCTGGACCGCACGCCCGTGGTGCGCGCCCCCGTGCGCACCCGCGAGGAAGTCACCGTCTACCGTGCCGGCGAAAAAAGCCGCGTCGTGAAATGAGGCCTCCCATGACAAGACTCAATGCACTGCGCACGGCCGGGATGCTCTGCCTGCTGTTGTGGCAAGGATTGCTCCACGCCGAACCCGGTGTGCTGCGCGTGGAGGCCGGCGGCCATCACCTGATGACGCGCCCGGGCGGCGTGGCGCGGCTGGCGGTGGCCAACCCCGAGGTGGCCGACGTGGAGCTGCTCTCGGCCCGCGAACTCCTGGTGGTGGGCAAGCAACTGGGCGAGACCCAGTTGCGCCTGTGGCCCAAGGGCGCGCCCGTGGAGGAGTACCGCATCATCGTGGAAGCGCCGGGCGCGTCCAATCGCGACGCGGTGAGTAGCCAGGTGCAGACCGACATCAAGGTGGTGGAGGTGAGCCGGCAGGCGCTCATGCAGTCGGGCATGATGCTCGGCAAGAACGCCGGCAACACCACCCTCGCCATCGGCGCGCCGGGCAGCCTGTCGGGCGTCACCTCGTCCACGGCGGGCGCCGAAGGCTTCGGCGGCTCCGGCTTCACCCTGGAAAGCAGCAGCGGTTTCCTGCCCATCGCACAGGCCTTCAACCTGGTGGCCGGCAACGCCAAAAAGGGCCTGCTGGGCGTGGTCAGCGTGCTGGAAAACAACGGCTTCGCCTATACCCTGGCCGAGCCGAGCCTGACGGTCATGAACGGTCAGACCGCCACCTTCCTCGCCGGCGGCGAGTTCCCCATCCCCATCCAGGGCGAAGATGGCATCGAAATCGATTACAAGGAATTCGGCGTACGGCTGATGCTCACGCCCACGGTGCTCGACACCAATCGCATCGTGCTGAAAGTGGCGCCCGAGGTGAGCGAGCTCGATTTCAGCACCACGGCACAAACGGCCGGCGGCCAGGTCCCCGCTTTGCGCGTGCGCCGCACCGAGACCACCATCCAGCTCGCCGAGGGCGAGAGCTTCGTCATCAGCGGGCTGATCAGCCGCAACAACGTGGCGGCGGTGGACAAGGTGCCGTTCCTGGGCGACCTGCCCATCATCGGCGCGTTTTTCAAATCCACGCGCGTGCAGCGCGAAGACAAGGAACTCATCATGGTGGTGACGCCGCACCTGGTGCGCGCCATGGCGCGCGGAGCGCCCACGCCGGCGCTGCCCGGCGAAGGTTTCGGGCGCTACCAGCCCGGCTTCGCCGATCTGCTGTTCCTGGAAACCGGTCGTTTCGACCGGCTCAACGACAAAGCATCCCGTTAGGAGCCCCCCATGGCCAGCGTCGTCGTCGTCACCCAGCGCGAGGATTACGTCCAGTGGCTGATGGATGCCCTGGACAAGGAACGGGAGGTCGTGGTCGCCGACCAGGACACCGTGGAGCGCGTGCTGCAACTCATCGACGCCACCGCCGCGAACCTGGTGTTCGTGCAACTGGGCGGCGGCGAGAAGCGCTCCCACACCGCCCTCATCGAGGGCCTGCTCGCGGCCAAGCCCATGCTGGGCATCGTCGCCATCAGCGACAGCATCGACAACACCCTGCTGTTGTCGGCCATGCGCGCGGGCGCACGCGATTTCCTGCGCGTGGGCAGCAACCCGCGCGACGTGCTCGCCCTGGTCTATCGCCTGGACGAGAAAAGCCCGCAGGACGCCGCGCCCGTGGCGCCGCGCTCGCAGGTGTTTTCCTTCCTCTCGGCGCGTCCCTACGAAGGCATCACCACCCTGGCGGTGCATACCGCGCTCGCGCTGCTCGAACAGGAGGAAGAAGGCCGCGTACTGTTGCTCGACCTCGGCATGCCGCCCGCCGACTCGCTGCTGATCCTCGGCCTCAAGTCCACCTACAGCTTCGTGGACGCGATCCGCAGCGTACGCCGCTTCGACCAGACCCTCATCCGTACCGCCTTCACCACCCACAAGAGCGGACTCACCATCCTGTCCTTGCCGGAAGATCCCAAGGAGATGGAAGCGGTCACCTCCGCCGACGTGATGATCCTGCTGAACATCCTGCGCGCCTATTTCAGCCGCATCGTCATTCACCTGGGCGGTGTCACGCCTTCTGATTTTGTGCGTCTGATCCTCGGCAAGTCCGATGAGGTGTTCCTGGTCGTCGAGCAATCGGTGCCGAGCTGCCACGCCAGCAAGCAGCTGCTCGATTTCCTGTCGGCCCGTGATTACCCCACCGACGGCATCGGGCTCATCGTGGACCGCTATTCCCCCGACGTGGGCCTTGAATGCAGCGATATCGCCGAATTGCTCGGGCTGACGTTGCAGCACGCCCTGCCCGCCAGCGGCATGGTGCGACTGAAGGCCCTCAACGCGGGACGCAGCATCTTCGAGATCGCCGGCAACGATCCCTACAGCAAGGCGGTGCGCGCCCTCGCCGCGCGACTGACCGGCCTGGAGCACAGTCCGGCCGAGCACAGCGACGGCTGGCGCGGACTGCTGAACCGGCTGCTGGGCTGAGACCTCCGCCATGGACTTCCTGACCTCGCATGCGCACGACGACCTGCAACAGAGCGAACAGTACCAGTCGCTCAAGGGCCGTCTACACCGTTTCCTGCTCAACATGGTGGAGGAAGAGAACGTCAATCCCGGCGACTGGTCGCACGACCAAGTGCGCGACTACGTGGAAGCGAAGATCCATTTCTTCATCGCCGACCAGCGCCTGGCCATCAATCGTCGTGAGGTGGAAACGCTGGTCGGCGACATGATCGACGAGCTGCTCGGTTTCGGCCCCATCCAGCGCCTCATCGAGGACGAGGACGTCAACGACATCCTGGTGAACGGTGCGACACAGATCTACGTGGAGCGCCGCGGCAAGCTGCTCAAGACGCCGCTGCGCTTCATCGACGACGCCCACGTGCTGCGCATCATCCACCGCATCCTCGCCCCGCTCGGGCGCCGCCTGGACGAGACCTCGCCCATGGTGGACGCACGCCTGCCCGACGGCGGCCGAGTCAACGCCATCGTCCCGCCGCTGGCGCTGGACGGCCCCAGCCTGTCCATCCGCAAGTTCCGCAAGGAACCGCTGCGCGCCGGCGATCTGCTCACCTACGGCACCCTCAACGAGCCCATGCTCAAGCTGCTGCGCGCCGCGGTGCGCGCGCGCTGCAACCTGCTGGTCATCGGCGCCAGCGGCGCCGGCAAGACCACGCTGTTGAACGTGCTGTCCGGCTACATCCCGCCGGAAGAACGCATCGTCACCATCGAGGACGCGGCCGAGCTGTCGCTCGATCACCCGCACGTGGTGCGCCTGGAATCGCGCCCGCCCAACCTGGAAGGCCAGGGCGAAGTGAACATGCGCGCGCTGTTGCGCAATGCCCTGCGCATGCGGCCCGACCGCATCATCGTCGGCGAGGTGCGCGGCCCGGAAATGCTCGACATGTTGCAGGCCATGAGCACCGGCCACGAGGGCTCCATGGGCACACTGCACGCCAACAGCCCGCGCGACGCGCTTAGCCGCCTGGAGATGCTGGCCGGTTTCGCCGGCTACGGCGGCAGCGAATTCACCCTGCGCCAGCAGGTGGCCGCGGCCATCGAGCTCATCGTGCAGGTGGGCCGCATGCAAGGCGGCGAGCGCAGGGTGCTGCACATCCACGAGGTGACCGGCATGGCCGACAACAACTACCTGATGCAGGAGCTGTTCCGCTATGACCCCACGCGCCAGGAATTCATGCAGACCGAGCTGAAGCCGCACAACCCGAAACTGCAACGTCAGTTGCAGGCGGAAGAGTCACAAACGGCACCCTTCGTCGCGAGTCGTTATGTCATTTAGCAGCCTCGCCATTTTCGCCGCCGTCATCTCCGCCGCGCTGTGCTTCGCCGCAGTGGGGATGATGGAGTTGCGCCGCAAACGTCGCGACGCGCTGTTGCTGCGCCTGCGCGGACTCATCGGCGGCGACACCCGCGCATCGCAGACCCAGCACCGTGCGGACAACTGGCTGGCACAACAGGTCATCGCCCTGCTGTGGCGCGCCGGCATTGTCCCGGCGCCTTGGCAGGCATGGATGACCACCGGCGCGATGGCCATTGCAGCGCTCGCCGGTGCCCTGCTGCAAGGGAGCTTCGGCCTGCTGCTTTACCCGCTGTTGCTGCTCGGCGCCATATACCTGCTGCTGTTGCGCCGCGCCTCGGCCCGGCGGCGGCTCATGATCGAGCAGTTGCCGGTATTCATCGATTACCTCTGGCGCGCCGTGAGCACCGGCAACACCCTCGACGCCGCCTTCGCCACGGCCACCCTGGAGGTGCAGCCTCCACTGCGCGGTGCGCTGGAACGGGTGGTGCGCGAGATCCGCCTCGGCGGCGCCCTGGAAGAGGCCCTCGAACAGAGCGCACGCACCTACGAAATCCAGGAACTGCGCGTGCTCACCCTGGCAGTGGCCGTGAACCGGCGTTACGGCTCCAGCATCCAGGAACTGCTGAAGAGCGTGGTCACCATGATCCGCCGCAGCGAGGCGGCGCGGCGCGAGTTCCGTTCGCTCACCGGCGAGACGCGCATGTCCGCCTGGGTGCTCGGGCTCACCCCGGTGGCCATCGGCCTGTTCACGCTGATCACCAGCCCCGATTACCTGAGCGTGCTCTGGCAGGACCCGACCGGACGCACCATCCTCGGCTTCGGGCTCGGCGCCCAGAGCCTGGGTGCGCTGATCCTCTGGCGCATGATGCGGGCGTTCTGACATGACCGCCCTGCTCTACGCCCTCGGTACCGCGTCACTGCTGCTCAGTCTGGGGCTGGTCGCCCTGGCGCTGCGCGAGGACCAGCGGCGACGTGCGCTGCGCATGCGCCTGCGCGGGGCGCTCGGCATGGGCGCGGAACAGCACCACACGGAATTGCACGGCCTTGCGGGCCACCTGGCGCGGCTGGGCGGCGCGTGGATCACCAGCCACGGCGAAGACCCCGAGGTCAACCGGCTGCTGGCACGCGCCGGCTGGCATCGGCAGCAGGACCAGGCGATGTACTTCGGCCTGCAACTGGTGCTGCCCGCGGCCGCCGTGCTGCTGATGTTCGTGCTCTGGCTGGGCGGCGGCCATGGCTTTTCCATGCGCACGCTGCTGGCGTTTTTCGCCGCCCCTGCGCTCGCCTGGCTGGCGCCGCGTTATGTGCTGCGGGCACTGGCCACGCGCCGCCAGCGCGCCATGCGTGAGGAAGTGCCGCTGCTCGCCCAGGTGCTGAAGGTGCTGTTCGATGCGGGCCTCGGCCTCGATCAGGCGCTGCTCACCGTGGCCACCGAACACGCCGACATGATCCCGAACCTCGCCGCCGAGCTGCGCCCGGTCATGCGCCAGGTGAGCCGCGGCGCCGATCGCTCGGAGACGCTGGCCGCCGTGGCGCGGCTGCTCGACGTGCAGGACCTCACCGACCTGGTCACCATGCTGCGGCAGATCGACCGCTACGGCGGCGGCATCCAGCAGCCCATCAAGGCCTTCATCGACCTGCTCGACGAGCGCCGCCGCACCGACCTGCAGGAGCGCGTCAGCAAGCTCTCGGGGTCCATGACCATCGTCATGGTGGTGTTCCTGTTTCCGGCCCTGCTGGTGTTCCTGGCGGGGCCGGGCTTTCTCTCGATTTTGAAGATGTTGACCGGCTTCGGAGGCTGACATGACGCAAGCGCGGCGTTTTTCCTGGACACGCACCGCGGCCGGCCCGCTGTGCCTCATTGCCGCGGTGCTCCTGCTGAGCGGTTGCAGTGCGCCCAACGTGCGCCCCGAGGACGCGCCCATGGCGGCGGACCTCGCCTTTCCCGGACGCGGCGAGGCACGTTGCGGCGAGGAGCACGCGCCACACGAAGTGGTGCTGCACCTGCAACTCATCGAGGACATGCAGCGCCAGGGGCTTTATCACGCCGCCCTCGCCCACCTGGATGCGCTCGGCGAGGCCGGCGCCGAACTGCCGCGCGCCCGCTTCCTGCGCGCCGAGTCGCTGCGACGTGCCGGTGATCCGGCGCAGGCGCACGCGCTGTTCCAAGGCCTCACCACGAGCTGCCTGGCGGGACTCGGCTATCACGGGCTGGCGCGCCTGGAAGTGGATGCCGGCCGCACCGCCGAGGCCTTGCGACAGTTCGCTGCGGCCGAGCGCGAGCGCCCGACGGATCCGCGCATCCGCAACGACCACGGCTACGCGCTGCTGCTCGCGGGCCACGCCCGCGAGGCCCGCCACCAGTTCCAGACCGCCTGGGAACTGGGCGGCGGCGAACGCGCCACGGCCAACCTGCTGCTGGCGCTGCTGGTCGCCGGCGAGGAGGACGAGGCCGAGGCCCTCGCCGAGCGGGTCGGCCTGCCGTCCAACGACATGAAACGGCTGCGCGCCGATGCGGAACAGCTGCGCCGCCAACAACAACGCCCGGAGGCCAAACCATGAACCGCCCGACCCTCGCGCTGCTCGCCTGCCTGCTGCCCCTCGCGGGTGCGCACGCCGCACCCGCGGCCAACGAGCCGGCGCCAACCCGCGCGGATGAGCGCGGCGCCGACACCGCCGCCTGGCTGGAGATCCAGCGCACCGGCAACTATGCCGGCAAGCCGAGCCCCATGCCGGGCGACGCGACGTCGCGGGCCTACCAGCGCTACCTCCAGAGTTTCGAAGCGCCCATCCCCGAGCACTTCGAAGACCGCAGCATGACCGGCCGTTAAAGCCATGCACCGCCAGCGCGGCGCCATCAGCATCATCGCCGCCGCCACCCTCGTGGTGTCGGTGCTCGTCGTGGCCCTCGCCCTGGACATCGGGCGCATCATTCTGGAGAAGCAGCGCTTGCAGGCGGCGGCGGATGCGGCGGCGCTGGCGGGGGCGCAGGTGCTGGCCGTGGACGGCGACCTGTCGGGCGTGTCGGCTGCGGCCAAGAGGGCAGCCGAACATAACGGCTACACCAACGGTGCAGTCACCCTCGACATCGGCCATCTGGTATATGAAAACGGCCTGCGAACCTTTCAGTCGGGCCCGCGTTACACGGCGCCGCCGTATCCGTCGGCGCCCTACAATGCGGTACGAGCGGAAGTCGCGCGCTCGGTGCCGCGCAGCCTGGTCGCCGGCGGCCTGTTGAACGGTGATGTACGTCTAAGCGCCCACGCCGTGGCGCACAAGGAGAGCAGCGCTTTGCTGCGCGTGGCCAGCAGGGTAGCCAGCCTCGACCCGGCGAAATCCGAACTGCTGGACAAGGTTCTCGGCGGGCTGCTCGGCGTAGACCTGGAAATCGGGTTGTTGGGCTACGACGCCTTGCTCGGTGCCCAAGTGGGCTTGGGCGACCTGATGGCAGGGCTGAGGGTGGGGAGCCCGGACGGGCTCGTCGACCTCAAGGTGCGGTTGCGCGACTTCCTGCAAGCCACGGTCGATGCGTTACCGCCCAGCGGCCTTGCGAGGGTGACGCTGAACAACATCGCCCTCAAGGTAGGAAGCAATCTGGACCTCGCCGTGGGCGAGCTACTGGCGATTTCCAATGTAGGCGGCCCGCACGATATCGAACTGAACGTGTTCGATCTGCTCATGGCCTCGGCGCAACTGGCGAATCAAGGGCGGGCCATCGACCTTGATCTCGGCGGCGCCGGCAGCCTGCTGTCGGCGCTTGGGTTGGCCGACCTCAATGTGCGGCTCGGCATCGTGCAAGCGCCTCAGATCAAAGTCGGCCCACCCGGCCGCGACCCGCAGACCGGGGACTGGTATACCAAGGCCCGTACCGGGCAGGTGGATCTGGAGATTTCCCTGGAGCCCAAAGAGGGCCTGCTCGCGCAACTCCTCTCCGTCGAGCTCCACCTCAATCTGGGCACGGCGACCGCCGAGGCCTGGCTCGAGTCCGTCGAGCACGCTTCACCTTCGCGGCCCCGCAGCCGCGCCCGGGTCGGCGCAACCACGAGCGCGGCAGACCTGCGGCTCGATGTCACCGCCAAGGTCCTGCAGGGTATTTCTGCCACTGCTCACGCCCAGACCTCGCTAGGGAGGGGCCGGTCCGAAACCCTCGATTTCGATGGCCCGTTCGAGTTCGAGCTCGCGGATGCCAATACCAAGACCTTGGGCACGGACATCGGTACTGCCCTGGCCGGAGGATTGGGCACGCTGCTTTCGACCCTGGACGTGCACGTGGATTTGCTCGGCCTCGATATACCGCTGACCACGATCACGCGCACACTGGCACAAGGCCTGCAGCCTCTGCTCGACGGCCTCCTCGGCGGGCTCCTGGGACCGCTGCTCCAACAGCTCGGCTTGCAGATTGGCAGCGCTGATGTCACTGTGCTCCATGCAAGCGCCGGCGAAGTAAGGCTGGTGCAATGAAAGCGATTTCATGTCGACACCGATCCCTGGTATTCGCACGCTCCTCATCCTGCTCACCGCTCTGCTGCTCCTGAACGGTGTGCTCCTGGTATGGAGCATGTCCGACGGCCTCCTGCTCCTCGATGAACACGCCCGCGGCCAGGCCCGGGACTATGCAGCCCGGGTGGCGGCGGTCCTGCCGCGGAACGCCCCGCCCGAGGAAATGCTCGCCCAGGCGGCGCCCGCCCACGCCGCCGCGGTGCTGTTCACCGACGCGACCGGCGAGCGCATACGGGTGCAGCTGCCTGCCGTGGACGCCACACGCGCCCCGGCGTGGTTTGCCGAGCTCATGAGCGGCCCGCAACTGGAGGCACGCGCGCTGCTGCCGGACAACAACGGCCGCCTGCTGGTGGTGTTCGATACCGCCGCCCTCGCGGCGCCCTACTGGCGCGCACTGCGCATCCCGTGGATCCTGCTGAACGCCGGCCTGGTGTTGTTCGTGGTGATGGCCAACGTGTGGATGGGCCAGAAACTGCGGCGACTGCAGCGCACCACGGTGCCGCCGCTCTCGCCCCTGCTCAAGGAGCTGTTGCGCGAGGAACGCCCCGCCTTGCCCCGTCCGGCCGTCGAGCCAAGCTCCACCACCGAGGAACACACCTCGGATGAGCAGGCCGCCCGCTACAGCGGTATTGCCCTGCTGGTGGTGAACCCGCGCGGCGTAGTGAGCTTCGCCAATGCCGCCGCCGCGCAGCTGTTCGGCTATCCGCGCGGCGAACTGGTGGGCAAGCCGGTGGAACGCCTGGTGCCGCCCTGGCGCCAGGAAGAACTCGCCCGGGATCACGCCACCGCCGAGCCCTTCGAAATGGAAACCCAGCGTCTCGCCCGGCGCGGGCACCTGGTCGACGTACTGTGGCATTCCTCACCGCTGCCCGGGCCGCTGGGCGAGGAACCGCTCGGCCGCGTGTGGACCCTGTGGGACATCACCGAGCGCAAGCGTGAGGAAACCGCGCTGCGCCTGCTCGGCCGCAGCGCCGAGCTGTCCGGTGACGGCCTGCTCATCACCGACACGGCACAGGACAACGCCGTCATTCACGCCAACCCTGCGGCGGCCCGCATCACCGGCTATGCCCTCGACGAGCTGCTCGGGCGCAATCCACGCTTTCTGCACGGCGACGACCGCGCTCAGGAGGGCGTGCGCGAATTGACCGCGGCCATTCACGCCGGCAAGCCCTGCCACGTGCTGTTGCACAATCGACGCAAGGACGGCGAATTGTTCTGGAGCGAGCTGTCACTCACGCCGCTCACCGACACCGGTGGACGCGTCACCCACTTTACCGCGCAGATCCGCGACGTCACTGCCCGTCACGCGCAGGTCGAGGCGCTGATGCATACAGAGGCGCGGCTGCGCACTATCCTCGACGACGCGCCGGTGGCGGTCTGTATCGCCGATGCCGACCACGTGATCCGCTCCGTGAACCCCGGCTTTACACGACTGTTCGGCGCCGATGCCCAGCACAGCATTGGCCGTTCGCTGTTCGAACTGCTGCCCGAAGCGGTCTGGCGCGACATCCGGCCGAGCACACCGGGCGCACCGGTGGGCGGCGTGGAGATCAGCGTGGCCCGCCGCCACGGCGAAACCCTCACCCTGCTCGCCAACGTGGCGGAACTCACCAGCGACGGTGAGCCATCCCATACCGCCACCTTCCTGGTGGACATCTCCGGCCGCAAGCGCGCCGAGCAGGCCCTCGCCGAGGCCAAGGAGCGTGCGCAGGTCACGTTGGAATCCATCGGTGACGGCGTCATCACCACCAGCGCGCAGGGCATCGTCGATTACATCAACCCGGTCGCCGAGCGCCTCACGGGGTGGATGAAGGAAGACGTCCAGGGCATGCCCATCACGCAGGTATTCAAGCTCCTGGACGAGGAGACCCGCGAACCGCTCAAGGACCCGGTGGAGCGCGCCCTGCGCCTCGGCCGCGTGATCAGCATCACGCGCCGCGCCGTGTTGGTGAGCACCGACCAGCGCGAGTTCGGGCTGCACATCACCGCCACGCCCATCCGCGATCGCGAACAGCACATCGTCGGCGCCGTGGTGGTGTTCCGCGACGTGTCGGAAACCCGTGCGGTGGAGCGGCAGATTTCCTTACAGGCCAAGTACGATGCGCTCACGGGCCTGTACAACCGCCGCGAGTTCCAGGCGCGCCTGGAGCAGGCCCTGGCCACCGCGCGGGACGAGCACAAGCAGCATGTGCTCGGCTACCTGGACCTCGACAAGTTCAAGATCATCAACGACACCTGCGGCCATGGCGCGGGCGACGAAGTACTGCGCCAGGTGGCCACGCGGTTGCAGAACCTGCTGCGTGCCGGCGACATCCTCGCGCGGCTCGGCGGCGACGAATTCGCCATCCTGCTGTACGCCTGCTCCCTGGAGGCGGCCGAACGCGTCGCGGAGCACATCCGCGAAGACATCAGCGCCTACCGTTTCGTCTGGCAGGACCGCAGCTTCGAGCTGGGCGTCAGCATCGGGCTGGTGCCGGTGATGGCCGAGAGCGGCAGCACCGATGACGTGCTGCGCCAGGCGGACGCCGCCTGCTACACGGCCAAGAGCGAAGGCCGCAACCGCGTGCACGTCTTCCAGCCTGAAGCCGAGACCAGCGCCGAACCGGCTGCCACGAGCACCTGGCTCGCGCGCCTGCGCGAAGGCATGGACCAGGACCGCTTCGTATTGTTCGAACATCACGCCCGCCGCCTCACCAAGGATGCGGACGCACCCGAGTTCCGCCAGGTGAGCCTGCGGCTGCGCGGCGATCAGGGTGAACTGCTGCCGCCCTCCGCCTTCCTGCCCACGGCGCAGCGCTACCGGCTGCTGGCGCGCGTGGACGAGTGGAAGCTGAGCACCCTGCTTGCGGTGCTGGCCAAGACGCCGCCGACCGGCGCCGTGTACGGCGTCAGCCTGTCGGGGCAGACCCTCACCCAGGGACAGTTCCTGGAATTCGCCCGGCAGCAATTCGAACGCAGCGGGACCGCACCGGAGGCGCTGTGCTTCGTGGTGGACGAGTCGGACCTGATGGGCAACTTCACCGACGTGTCGCTACTCATGGTGGCCCTCAAGGAACTCGGCTGCCGCATCGGCATCGAGAACTTCGGCTACGGCCGCACCTCGTTTGCGCACCTCACCCAGCTGCCGGTGGATTTCCTCAAGATGGAAGGCACCGTGGTGCACAGCCTGCATGACAACCCGGTGGAGCGGGTCATCGCCGAGACCATCAGCCGCATCGGCCGCATCATGCGCCTGCGCCTCATCGCCACCGAGGTCAACGACGAAGCCACCCTGGCCCGCCTCGCGGAGCTGGACGTGGACTACGCCGAGGGCGAATTCATCGACCCGGGCCAGCCGCTCGCGTGAGCTTCGCCTCGCACCGATGTAGTCCGGATGGAGCGCAGCGAAATTCGGGTTAATCGGACCGCGGCAATCCCGGGTTCCCCGGCGCTCTTTCGCTGGGGCGGTGGTGTGGTGCCGTAGGTCACGTTGGTGCGCAGCGGCTACGTGACAACGCGGCAGGAAGAACGTCACGTAGCTGCGCAACGTGACCTACGCCGGCAACAGAAGGAGCGGTGTGGGGTGCACCATCTCAACGCATGCCCCGCGCCGCCTTGACGGCCTCGTAGGCGCGTTTGATCTCCTGGGTCTTCTCGGTGGCGAGGCGGACCATCTCTTCCGGCAGGCCCTTGGCCACCAGTTTGTCGGGGTGGTGCTGGTTCATCAGGCGGCGGTAGGCTTTTTTCACCTCGGCGTCGCCAGCATCACGCTTCACGTCGAGGATGCGGTAGGCCTCGGCGAGCCGCTGGTCCGATGCGGCCTGACGCGGCGGGGCGCTGCTGCCGAAATCACGTGCGAAGCGCACCAGCGCCTCGAGGTGATCGAAGTGATGCCGGCTGATGCCCAGGGCCTCGCACACGTGCAACAGCAGGCTGCGCTCGGCGTCATTCAGGCTGCCGTCCGCATAGGCCGCCTGCAGCTGGATTTCCATGAACATCTGCAGCAGGTGCAAACGATGGCGGGACTCGCGTCGGAACTGCGCCAACGTGCCGTCCAGGTCGAAGTCGGGTGACTTGCCCTGGTTGAACAGCCCGATAGCGACGCGGCGCTGATCGTCACTGAGCGCCATGCGGTCCATCACTGTGCGCGCGAAGCCGATCTCGTCCTCGCACACACGCCCGTCCACCTTCGCGACCCGGCCCATCACGGAAAAGGTGGCGGAGAAGAAGGCCAGTTGCACGCGGGCGTGATCGTCCGGGGAGTTTCCGGTGAGGCGCGCCACGCCCTTGTCGAACTGGTGGCCGAGCACCAGCCCGAGCACGGCACCGAGCGGGCCGCCGAGTACGAATCCCAGCGTCCCTGCAATCAGTTTGCCCCACCAGTTCATGCGACTTCCCCCACGCGGAATCGCATGATGCTAACGGCAGGCCTACCCGTCCACAAGCGGGACGATTACTTACGTGACAGCCAGAACCACCAGACGATGAAGGCGATGAGTGCGAGGCCGGCGAGATTGACCATCATGAGCGAGGCTCCCGGGCGGCGTGGAAATGCCGCAGGCGGTTGGCGTTGCTGACCACGGTCACCGAGGACAGGGCCATGGCTGCGCCGGCAATCATGGGATTGAGCAGCAGGCCAAGCAACGGGTAGAGCGCGCCTGCGGCAACGGGAATACCCAGGGTGTTGTAGACGAAGGCACCGAACAGGTTCTGCTTGATGTTGCGCACGGTGGCCTTGGACACCGCGATGGCGTCGGCCACGCCGTGCAGCGAGCCGCGCATCAAGGTCACGTCGGCGCTTTCGATGGCGATGTCGGTGCCGCCGCCGATGGCGAAGCCCACGTCGGCGCGCGCCAGGGCGGGCGCATCGTTGATGCCATCGCCCACCATGCCGACGGTTTCGCCGCGCCCCTGCAACTCGGCCACCTTCTCGGCCTTGTGCTGCGGCAACACCTCCGCGAACACCTCGTCGATACCCATCCGTCGTGCCACGGCCTCAGCGGTGGTGCGGTGGTCGCCGGTAATCATTACCACCTTCATGCCTTCCGCATGCAGGCGCGCGATGGCCTCGTAGGAATCGGCCTTGGCCGGATCGGAGATACCGAGCAGCGCGGCCACTGCCCCGTCCACGGCCAGATACACGGGCGTGCTCGCCTCGGCAGCAAGGCGTTCTGCGTCGGCCTGTTGGGCCATCACGTTGATGCCGTTTTCCTCCAGGAAGCGCTGATTGCCGAGTAACGCCGTGCGGCCGTCGACCTGCGCACGCACACCACGTCCCGACACGGCCTCGAAGCGTTCCACCTTGGGCAGCGCCAGCCCACGCTCGCGGGCGGCGGCGATCACCGCGGCGGCGAGCGGGTGCTCCGAGCCGGTCTCGAGCGCAGCGGCGATGGCGAGCGCCTGCGCTTCATCGAACAGATTCACGGTGACGATGGCGGTGACGCGCGGCTTGCCTTCGGTCACGGTGCCGGTCTTGTCGAGCACCACGGTGGTGAGGCGTCCGGCCTGCTGCAAGGCATCGCCGTTGCGGATCAGCACGCCGTGCTCCGCGGCCTTGCCCACGCCGACCATGATGGAAATGGGCGTGGCAAGACCGAGCGCACAGGGGCAGGCGATGATCAGCACGGTCATGGTGGCCACGATGGCGAACGACACGCGCGGGTCGGGGCCCAGGTTGTACCAGAGCAGGAAGGTGATCACGGCGACGATCAGCACCGTGGGCACGAACACCCCGGCGACACGGTCCACCAGCCGGCCGATGGCGGGCTTGCTGGCCTGCGCCTGGCGCACCATGTCGATGATCTGCGCCAGTACCGTGTCCTTGCCGATGCGCGTGGCGCGATAGAGAAACGTGCCGCTGCCGTTGACGGTGCCGCCCACCACTTCGTCGCTGCACTGCTTGGCCACCGGCAGGGGTTCACCGCTGACCATGGACTCGTCCACCAGCGAATGGCCTTCCATGATCACGCCGTCCACGGGGATGCGCTCACCGGGACGCACGCGCAGGGTCTCGTTCAGCCCCACCTCGGCGATGGGCACGTCCAGTTCCTTACCATTGCGCACCACGCGGGCGGTCTTCGGTTGCAGGCCGATGAGACGACGGATGGCCTCGGAAGTCTTGCCGCGCGCGCGGGTCTCCAGGGCAGCGCCAAAGTTGATCAGGGCGATGATCATGGTGGCCGCCTCGAAATAGGCGTGCTGTGCGAGTACCGGCACCGCGTCGGGTGCGAACACCACCGCCATGGAATACAGCCATGCCGCGCCGGTGCCCATGGCGATGAGGGTGTCCATGTTGGCGTTGTGGCGCGTGAACGACTTCCAGGCGCCGGTGAAGAAGCGGCCGCCCGAGTAGATCATCACTGCCAGCGTCACCACGCCGGTCGCCAGCCAGAACGCCGGTGATTCCTGGATGGTGGGGAGCCAGCCCGACATCTCGGCGATCATGAGCGGAAACCCGATGGCCGCGGCGGCGGCCGCCTTGCGCAGCAGTTTGCGGTACCACGCCGCCTCCTGCGCCTCCCGTTCCGATTGCTCGGTTTCCAGGCTCTTGAGTTCGGCGGCCTCATAACCGGCCGCGGCCACCGCCTTGATGATCGCCGCCACGTCCGCCGTGCTGCGCACCTGCGCCGTACGCTCGGCGAGATTCACGGTGGCCTCGGTCACCCCCGGCGCCGCACGCAGCGCGTCCTCCACCGCCGCCACGCAGCCCGCGCAACTCATGCCACCGATGGAAAGCCGGTACGTCTGTTCCATTTGCTCAGTCTCTTAATCAAACCTTTGGAAAAAGCTGTTAACCACGGGGAACACGGGGGGGGAACAACCTGTAGGAGCGGCCTGAGGCCGCTCCTACAGGTGGGAAGAACCGATTCTCCAATTCCCCGTGTTGAATCTGTTCTCTTCACCCCACCGCATCCAGCACCCGTCGGCGGAACTTCACGCCGAGGTCACGGGCGATGCGTTCGCAGGCGTTGATGTCCACGCCGTCCAGGCCGTCGATGGCGGACAGGGTCACTTCCATGCCCGCATCGCGGGCGCGGGCGGCGAAGTCCTGCAACGCGGCGAAGGCCCCTGCGCGCTTGGGGCGGGTGTGGCGCACGTAGGTGGCCTCGTCCTGGGCGTTGAGGGAAATGGATACCGCGTCCACCACCCGGGCCAGCTCCGGCGTGACGTCGCGGCCATGTACCAGATTGGCCAGTCCGTCGGTATTCACGCGCACCCGCTTGCCGGCCTTTTTCATGGCCGCCGCCACTTCAAGCAAGACATCGAGGCGGAGTGTGGGCTCACCCAGGCCGCAGAAGACGATCTCGTGATAAGGCGCCGGATCGCCGATGGCCTCGATCAGCTCGGTCACCGAAGGCTCGCGGCGCAGGCGCAGATCGTAACCCTGGACTTCCCATTCCCCGTTGAACTTGGGGCAAAAGGCACAGCGCAAGGTACAGTGCCAGGTGACGTTCAGGTAGAGATTGCCGTGCAGCTCGTAGCTCAGGGTGGGCTCGGGAGGCGGAACGGGTCGGGTCGAATGCATGGACGGGCTCGGTGCGGTGGGTGGCGCTTGGGAACGTGCCTTCATGTATGATACTGCCTCCTTTTGACCGTCAGGTGGCGAATGTTTTCGATCCCTTTCCCCCTACTCAAGATTCGCGGACGCGAATTGCTGCCCGTCATCCAGGGAGGAATGGGAGTCGGCATCTCTGCACACCGGCTCGCGGGCGCGGTTGCCCGCGAAGGCGCCATGGGCACCATCGCAAGCATCGATCTGCGGGTCCACCATCCCGATCTCATGGAGCGCACCCATCGCACCAAGGATCGCAATCTCATCGACTCGGCCAATCTGGAGGCGCTCGATCGGGAGATCAAGGCGGCCCGTAACATGGCCCCCGAGGGCTTCATCGCGGTCAACGTGATGAAGGCGGTGGATCGCCACGCGGACATGGTGAAGCAGTCCTGCGAGAGCGGCGCCGACGCCATCATCATGGGCGCCGGTCTGCCGCTCGATCTGCCCGAGATGATCAAGGGCTACGAGGACAAGGTGGCGCTCATTCCCATCCTGTCCGAGGAGCGCGGCGTGCGCGCGGTGCTGAAGCGCTGGATGCGCAAGGGCATACTGCCCGATGCCATCGTCATCGAGCACCCGCGCTACGCGGGCGGCCACCTGGGTGCGCCCAAGCCCGAGGACATCAACGATCCCAGGTTCGACTTCAAGCGCGTGCTCGGCGAGATCCGCCAGGTGTTCGAGCAACTGAAGATCGATCACATCCCGCTCATCCCGGCGGGCGGCGTCAACTCCTTCCAGAAGATCAAGGACCTCTTCGGCATGGGCGCCAGCGGCGTGCAGATCGGCACCCCGTTCGCGGTCACCGAGGAAGGCGACGCCCACGTCAACTTCAAGAAGGTACTGCTGGAAGCCCGCGCGGAAGACATCGTCACCTTCATGAGCACCGCGGGCCTGCCCTGCCGCGCCGTGTTGACGCCGTGGCTGAAGAAATACCTGGCGCGCGAGGAAAAGGTGCGCGCCCGCGCCACCCCAGAGAAAGGCACCTGCGCCGTGAGCTTCGAATGCCTGACCCATTGCGGGCTGAAGGACGGCGACAGTTCCTCCGGTCAGTTCTGTATCGACACCCAGTTGGAGGCCGCGGTTCACGGCAACGTGGAAAAGGGCCTGTTCTTCCGCGGCTCCGAGTCCCTGCCCTTCGGCGACCAGATGCGCTCGGTGCACGATTTGCTTTACTTCCTGCTCACCGGCCAGGACCCGCGCGAAAAAACGCTCGCCACGGCCTGAGCCTCACCCGACGGCCTTGGTCGTCGTCCCGGCAAAATTTCCCCAGCGGAACTTATCCGTCACCCCGGCGAAAGCCGGGGTCCACTCCTCGCGAAGAATGGATTCCGGCTTTCGCCGGAATGACGAGGGCCGGCCCCGCACAGGCCCGATTGCGCCGGAGCGGTTATGCGGATTGGGGGCGGCGTGGATCCAGAGGACCCTATCCCAAAGGGACTGGATGAGTGCCCGCCCGGGTACGTCGATAAACGCCAATGGCATCCGCCAGGTTGACCCCCAGGAGCACGCCGGACAGCGCCAGTGCAAGGCCTGCCGGGCGCACCACTACCGGCCACACACTCGCGGCGCACAGCAGCGCCACCGCCAGGGCATGGGCACGGTACTGCCGACGCGCCGACGCCTCGCCGATGATCTGCTTCATGGTCGGGATCCGGCCGCGCTGGCCGGGCGGGTGTTCGTGCAGGCGGTTGTTGAGGTGCAGCCAGACCAGGAAAGGCAGGATCTTATAGAGCATGCCGCTCACCACCGACATGGCGAAACCGGCCACGAACAGCACCCCTACCAGCACGTCGTAGCCCACGATCCACGGACGGGCCAACCACAGGGCCACCGCGCCCAGCAGGCAGAGCATGCCGAGACGCCAGAACTCCACGGTCACGTCCGGCAGGCTGCGACGCCGGCGCATCTGCAAGCGGAGCGTGATGACCGCAAACGCCACCAGCGCGAGGGCGGCGAGCCAGGCCGGGGCCGCGGCCCACGCCGGTATCAGCGCGCGAGCGACAGACCATGACACCAGCGCACCCAACAGCACCGGGACCAACCAGCGCATCAGCGCACGCGGGTACTCGGGGGTGATCTGGAACATGGGCACCACCTGGTAGGCCACCCCTGCCACCAGCAGGACGACCCAGCCCACCAGACCCCAGGCGAGGTGCACATCGGTCAGCTGACGGGCCACACTGCCGCCCGCATGGCCGCCGGCCAGGTGCAGGCCGAGCGTGATCGTCACCGCCAGGGCCAGCAGCGCCGCGCGCATGGCGGGCGTGGTCCCCGGCACAGTGGGTGCGCGTAACAAGGCCCGACCACCCCTCCACAGGAACACGCCCAGCGCCGCACCGAGCAGACCGAGGGCCCCCAAGAGCAACCCCTTCTGGGCCAGTCCCAGGCCCGTCGCCAGCAGCAGGGTGCCGAGGGCGAGCGGCAGAAACACACTCCAGGCCAGTGCGCGGGGCCGTCCGAGCGGCACCCCAAGCAAGACCGGCAGTAATTGCTGGAAGGCGCCGAGCATGGCCATGGCCAAAAAGCCGAGGGTGATCAGGTGCGTTACGCCGAGCAGCACCGATGACCAGCGGTCGGCGAAGGCGTCCGGGGCGACCGCCAGCCAGAGCCCGGCGGCTACCACGAACCACGGCGCCGCGAGCAGATAGGGCGCCGGCACGGTGAGCGGCGGCGTCTGACTGAGGGACAGGCGCGCCGTGTTCATGGCCCGTCACACGCCTGTCGCGCCGCCTGCTCGCCCAGGGCATCGCCCTCACGCCAGATGAACACCTCCACGGCCGTGCGTACGCCGGGGCGCTGTTGAAAACAGAAACCGCGGCTGCGCAGGTTGTCCGGCAGCAGGCACGGGTCACGGCGATGCAGCATGCGCAGATAATCGCCTGGCGCCAGTGCCTCGGCCGCCTCAAGTGTGCGTACCAGCGGCTCGGGCGGTTCCAGTTCACTCACATCGAGAACGTGTTCAGCCATGGGCCTTCATGTCGGCGAGCACAGCCTGCGGATCGGCGAGCATGCGGTCGGTCATGGGATAGAGGATGCGTTCCTCCTTGGCGTTGTGCTGCTGCATGAGCACCAGCAGGGTATCGGCCAGGGCGAGGAATTGATCGGTGTCCTGACGGGTGAGCGTGATGTGCATGGCCTCGAACATCTCGCGCATCTGGGTGTGCTCGTGGCGCATCACCGCCGTGGGCCCCTGGGTGTTGCCCGAGGCCTCCTCGAAGGCCGGGAACAGTACGTTCTCCTCCATGCCAAAGTGATGCGCGATGGCCTGACTGAAAGCGGAGAACGCGGCACCCGCCGCAGGAACATCGCCGTCGGCGGCATAGCGCTCGGCCGCGAGATAAAGATCGTCGCAGCGCACGTGATCCTCGTGCAGAAAATCAGTCAGGCAACCCATGGTCATCGCTCCGCTAGTCAGGTGACGCAAGTATGCCGGAGTGTGCTTTTTTCCAGCCTTGATATCGGTCAAGCGAGACGGGCCTACTTCCCTGTAAACAAACAGAAAAACGCCTATTGAGCAGTTCGTACGTGATCGAAGCATCGCGCCTGTGGGCGCTCCCTCAGGTAGAACAATCCTTCCCTCAGGCGTGGGCGATCAGCCCTGTTCGTGTGTGTCGCAGGGGGCGCGGTACTGTTCGGGGACGTCGGGCGGACACTGGCCGCATTGGCGGTTGCCCGGCACCGCGAAATCGATCTTGCGTGGATAGGGCAGATCGAGGGCATTCATGAGGGCCACGAATTCGTCGAGGGTCTTGCCGCCGCCGAGGCGCGGATTGCGCTTCTTTTCCTGGGCGATGCTGGAGACGAAACGCCCCTCGTAATCGTGACCTGGATAGACCAGCGTCTCGTCGGGCAGCGTGAACAAGCGCTCGTGGATGGACTTGTAAAGCGCCGCCGCATCGCCCGACTGGAAGTCGGTGCGGCCGCAGGCGTCGATGAGCAGCACGTCGCCGGTGAAGGCCAGCTTGTGGGTGCCGTCGTCGACCACGTAGCAGAAGTGATGCGAGGTGTGGCCCGGTGCGAACACCGCCTCGATGGGCACGTCGCCCACGTCGAACACCTGGCCATCGCGCAGGCGCACATCGGCACACTCCGGCGCCTCCGGTTCCGGGTAGGCGATGCAGCAGCCCGTGATGGCCTTGAGCTTGGCCGCCCCGGACAGGTGGTCGGCGTGGATGTGCGTGTCCAGGGTGCAGGCGAGGGTCAGCTGCTCCTCGCGCAGCACCTCCAGGTCACGGTGCACCGTATCGAGCACGGGGTCGATAAGCACCGCCTGGCGCGTGCGCCGGCACCCGAGCAGATAGGTGTAAGTACTCGAATCCGGCTCGAACAGCTGCCTGAAGATCATCGCGCCGCTCCTGTTCTCCTACTCCTCCAGCATAGTCACGCGGGCAAGAACAAAGGACTCAACGCAAAGACGCAAAGACGCCAAGAGCGCCAAGTACCCCAAGTGCGAACGCGCCTTTGCGCTGAAAACGCTCAACTCCCCGCGATGCGATCAAAATAGCGCGCGCGGTAGAGCAGGCGTTTGTGGCCGGGGGTGTCGGTGAAACCGGCGCGGTCGTGGAGCACGTTGTTGCACAGCAGGCCGGCACCGTCCGGGAGTTTGGCGCGGAATACGTAGGGCGAATCGCTATCGAGCACGTGCTCTAGGCAGGCCACGGCCGCGCGGCTGGCGGGGTCGTCCTTCCAGGCGATGTTGCGCTTGCGCGCGGTGTAGCGCATGTGCAGCTTGCCGGCCTTGTCGAGGGAAAACACCGGGCCGGTCACTTCCGGGCGCGCGATGCCGTCGTCGTCCTCGCGCGCGGGGATGGTCATGATGTCGGGGGCCATGAGCGCGCGGATCATGTCGGGGTCGTGCTCACGGATCAGGATGTAGGCGATCTCGTGATCGAGCAGGGCATTCTCGCCGCCCTCCACGGCATTGGTCACGCAGTGCAGGACCATGGCGCGGATTTTTTCCTCGCCCACGGTGTAGTAACCATCGGTGTGCCACTTGATGGGGCGGTTGGTGTAAGGGATGAAGCTCGGGTGCTCGCCCTCGGGATTCACCGTGATAGAGGTGATGGCGTCATCGTCGGCGAGGAAATTGTGATCGAGTCGCTCCAGGCCAAAGCGGCGGCCGATGGCGCGCGGAATGGCCTTGTCTGGATCGCCCGCGCGCGGGGTCAGGTAAATTGCCATGTTGGTCTTGCGTACCAGCGCGAGCGCGGCGGCGTATTCGGCGTCGCTCAACCGCAAGGGATCGGCGAATTCCACGAACAGGTCTTCGGCGCGCTGCGGATAGTCGGCAAGTTTCTCATCACGCCAGCGGCGATAGGCTTCGGTGTTGTCCGGATGGAAAGGCGAATCGACGGGCAGCATCATGACGGCAAACCAGGCAGATCAGCGGGACGCCCAACTTACACCCGGAGTTCGTTATCGTCCAATCCCGCTACGAGTGCACAAGATGGACCCCAGCTTTCGCCGGGGTGACGGATCACTTTCGCCGGGTAACGAAGGGTCGTAGCCCGGCTTCCGTGACGCTCCATCGCTACGGCTTTGAAGGTATGTTCTTTTTTACTCCACCCAACCGCGGCGAAACTGCTGTCGCTGTTCCGGCGTGAGGCGTTCGAAGATCTGGTTACGCATCTCCACGCGGGAACGGATCATCTGGCGGCGCACGTCGGCCATCTGGTCGTAGATCTTGTTGATGGCGTCCGCATCCCATTTTTCCCGCTGGTACTGATCACGCAGACGGGCCTGCTGGTCGGCCAGCTTGCCGAACAACTCGTACTGACGCTTGCGGTGGTCGTCCATGATCTTGTTGATGGCCTTTTGCTGGTCATCGGTGAGATCGAGCCTTGCCAGCCCCCACGGGCCTGCGCCGTAGCCCGGCCCCATCATGCCGGGGCCCATGCCCCCCATCATACCGGGACCCATGCCGTAGCCAGGGCCACCGCCCATCATTCCGGGACCCATGCCGTATCCCTGACCGCCCATCATCCCGGGGCCCATGCCCCAGCCCGCGCCGGGGCATGGCTGCGCCGAGGCCACACCCATGGTGGCAACAAACAGCAGCGCCATTAACCCTGTCGACCATGCGTAAAGTTTTTTCATGGTTCATCTCCTTGCTGGCGTGTGCGTGCCTTCAGTTTAGCGGGCGGCCATCACGGTAGACGGGCACGACGGTCCATTTCCGGCCCGACCGCATGCACCTCGGGCGACCACAGGGATTGGATCCAGGCGAGCGCCGCATCAATGTCCTGGTCGGATGATCATCAACGCTGCCACGACCATAAAAACACGCCTTTCAGGCACAGGCGTGCTCGCTATCTCGTCAGCGCCATGAACAGCCGCGGCAGGCGTTCGGGCAGGCGTTCGATGTGATCGACGATCGTGTAGTTGGCGGCGCCGAAGATCTCGGAGACGTAGGCGTCGGCGTTCGAGTCGAGGCTGATGCAATAGGTGGCCACACCCTTGCCCGCCAGCTCCTCCACCGCCTTCTTGGTATCCGCGCGCAAATAGGCCGGGTCGTCCACGTCCACGTCGTGGGGCTCGCCATCGGTGAGCAACAGCAGCAGCTTGCGCGCATTGCTGCGCTTGGAAAGATAGTGCCCCGCCGTACGCACCCCCGCACCCATGCGCGTGGACAGCCCGCCCTGCATGGCGGCGAGTCGCGCCTTGGGGCCGTCGCCCCAGGGTTCGTTGAAGCCCTTGAAGTGCAGGTAGTGCACTTCGTGGCGGGTGTCGGAGGCGAAGCCGCCGATGGCGAAGGCATCGCCCAGAGCATCGATGGCCCAGCCAAGCAACGCGGCCGCTTCCTGCGAAAGTTGCAGGATGGAATTGGCGGCCCCGTCCGGCACCTGATTGACGGATTCGGACAGGTCGAGCAGCAGCATCACGGCGATGTCGCGCCCGGCGGTGACGTGGCGCATGTGGATGCGCGGATCGGGCGTCACGCCAGCGCGGTGGTCCACCATGGCACGCACCGCCACGTCCAGGTCCAGCTCACTGCCCTCCTCCTGGTAGCGGACGCGCGTGTGTTGCTGAGGCTTGAGCAGGTCGACGATGCGCTTGAGCTGCTTGGCCAGCGGCTTGTGGCGTTCGAGCAGTGCGTCGATGCGGCGCGGATCGCCGTCCGGGGCGATGTGCTCCTGCACGGTGACGAAATCGTGCTTGTAACGCTGCTCGTCCACGTCCCATTCGCGCTGGTGGCGCACGAACAGCGGCGGCTGTTCGCTCTCAGTCTCGCGCGGGTTGGAGACGTTGTGGTCCGAGTGGAAGTCGTCCTCGTCGTTGGTGTCTTCCAGGAAGATCCACATGAAGCGGTTGTCGTCCCGGTACGAGACCTCGGTGTCCTCGAACCACACCTTGGGCGAGCGGAAATCCACCTCGTGCACGGCGACGACGTAGGCGGTCGCCAGCTCCGTCACCAGCCGCGTGTCATGAGGATGTTCCGCCATGCGCGCGTGAAAGCGTGCGACGAAGTCGCGCAAGGTCGCGTCCGTATAAGGATGGTCCGGGTCGAGCAGCGCGCGCAAAAGCATGGCGAGTTTGTGGCGCAGGCAGGACCACCCGGTCGGGCAGTCGCCTTCAACTGGCAGCGGATGCAGCGCCAGCCACAGCCGCCGCAGCCCCGGGTAACGCTGCATGGCCAGCCATTCCACGCGCGCATCCTCGAAGGTCTCGATGGCGAGCTGTTGATAACGGTTGAAGTTGTCTGCAATGAACGGCCGCGTCCAGGTGCGGTGTGCGGCCAGGTGGGCGAGCAGCGCGCGATAGCGATCGATGCCGCGGATGCCGTTCTGGTCGTGATACACGTCGGGCATGTGCAGGCCCTTCGAGTCGAGATAGGGCACCGGTTTGCGCAGAATGTCGAAGGCGGCGGAGTACGGATGGCAGTTTTCTTCCGAGCCCCACAAGGCGCGCAGGGTGTGCGCGATGCGCGCCTCGTTATCGATGAACAAGGTGCCGTGACGCAGGCGCTGCAACGCCGCACGGCTGTCCGCGGTCTGCAGGCTGAACCAGTCGCCGAAGCGCCAAGGCTGGTTTTCATAGCCTTTGATGCCCTGCGAAACCCAGGTGTCCAACGCGCCGATGGTCAGGTCGCCGAGCAGGTGTTCCACATGCGCAAGCATCGGTATCAAGCCTTCAGCGGCGGTCTGTGCAAGACGGCTGATCACGCTGAACCACACATCCATGAGGTCGCGCGCACGCAGCCGTGTGGCGATCGCGGGCAAGGTGGCGAGAAACGGATGAATGGCGTTCGCGTTGCTGGTGCGCGACAGGAGACGCACCATTGCCACGACCTCATCGATGATGCCCTCTCCGCAATGGCGCGCCACCTCGGGCATGCCCTCCAGGAAAAGCACCGGCAGCGCTTGCCCGCGACCCATGCCGCAGATGGCCGACGCCGCATCCAGATAACTCTCCAGCCCCGCCGGCGAAAACACCTGCCCCGCCTCGGCCAGGGCCGCAGGAAAAATCTCATCAACGCGCGCGACATTGCAGCGCAGGCGTTCGCGGTAGGCGGTCAGTTCCATGTAATTCTCACGTTACGAAACGCGGAGTTCGCGGAGACGCGGAGGACGCGGAGGAATGCGTTTTTGGTGCAACCGGGCACGCCGCGATGCACACGCAAGGAACACCGTTTGCATCTCCGTGCCCTCCGCGTCTTCGCGTCCTCTGCGTTGCGCCACTCACAAAAAGATCACATCGATGGCGTGTTCCAGGGTGTCGCGGATGTCGGCGTCGTCGGTGATGGGGTGCACCAGGGCGGTCCGGCAGGCGGTGCGCGGGGCGACGCCGCGCTGGATGAGGCGCGCTGCATAAACCAGCAGGCGCGTGGAGATGCCTTCGGCGAGGCCGTGGCCCTTGAGGGCGCGGGCGCGGGCGCCGATCTGCACCAGTTTTTCCGCCGTGGCGGCATCCACGCCGGTCTCCTTACCAACGATGAGCGCCTCGGTCTCGGCTTTGGCGTAATCGAATTCCAGCGCGGCGAAACGTTGCTTGGTGGACTGCTTGAGGTCCTTCATCAGGCTCTGGTAGCCGGGGTTGTAGGAGATCACCAGCTGGAAATCCGGGTGGGCCTCGACCAACTCGCCCTTTTTGTCCAGGGGCAGGGTGCGGCGATAATCGGTGAGCGGGTGGATGACCACGGTGGTGTCCTGGCGCGCCTCGACCACTTCATCCAGATAACAGATGGCCCCCAGGCGCGCGGCCAGAGTGAGCGGCCCGTCCGCCCAGCGCGTGCCGTCCTTGTCGAGCAGAAAGCGGCCGATCAGATCGGAGGCGGTCATGTCCTCGTTGCAGGCCACGGAAATGAGCGGCCGGCCGAGCTTCCAGGCCATGTATTCCACGAAACGCGACTTGCCGCAGCCGGTGGGCCCCTTGAGCATCATGGGCAGGCGCTCCGCATAGGCCGCCTCGTAAATGGCCACCTCGTCGCCCTGCACCTCGTAGTAAGGCGCCTTCCTGACCTTGTACTGCTCGACGTCGACCATGTTCATCCCCCGTGCAAACCGGCGCAGTAGCCAAGTAATTTGCTAGGTAGTTTACCGGGGTGTTCGGATTCGGCCAGTCAGGGGTTTTGATTCCTCCGATAAGGCTTTGCTTATTCAGCAACGGCGGGTTGATAAGGGTTACTCACGTTCGCGGGCGGCCTCGCGCACACGCCAGAACACCGGAAAGCGCGGCTTGCCGGCGTCAGTCCAGCCATGGTGCTTGAAAGTGATGGTGCTGCCGATGGGCGGCGGGTTGCGCCGGTCGTCGTCCGTCAGGCCGGAACCTACCGAGAAGCGCGTGCCGTCCGGCAGTTCCACCCGCAGCGAGCCGACCAGGCCCGCGTACTTGCCCTTGCCCGGCTTATAACCGCGCACCACGGCCTCCGCGTCGTCGAAGGACTTGTGCTTGCGCAAGTGCTCACTTCGGCCGGCGGCGTAGGGCGAACCGGGGGCGCGCAACATCACGCCCTCGCCGCCCTGGCGCTCCACCTCGGCGAGAAATGCGGCCAGGTGTGGTCTGCCGGTGCAACGGACCTGTTCCACGACGCGGATAGGCGCCGAGGGGTGCCCGCGAAGCCAGGCCTCCACCCGGGCCAGGCGGGCCTCGAACGGCCCCGGGTGGTCCGGCGCGTCAAACACCCGATACTGGACCGAAGCCCACCCCGGGCCGGGCTGCGCATCCCGCACGGTCGCCAGCGTCTCCTGGAAGCGGCCGCGTCCGATCCATAGCTCGCCGTCGAGGGGGAAGTCCGGCAGGGCCGCGCGCAGGCGATCGGGAATGGCGATCGCTTCCCCCTGGCGCGTGAACATGCGCTGACCATCCCAGTACCCGCGCACCCCGTCGAACTTCTCGCTCATCCACCAACCGCCAGGATCGGCAGCTTTCTGCCAGACCGTGGCGAGCATGAGGGCAGGCTCCTCCGCCGCCCACGATGGCACGAGGAAAACAGCGAGGAAAAGAAGAAAATACGGTTGGCGAATCCTTGCCATGCGACTGTCCCTTCCGATGATCTGACGGCGACGATAGTGCGCCTGCCTGCAACACTAGGCCAGAGGCCACCACCCCCAACCAGTGGGGTCAGAGTCATTTGAAATTGATGGGGGCTATCCAAGCGATCTCTCGATCAGTGGAATCTGAGAGGCTGTCGGGCCTCTGGTGCAAGTGCGTGGCCGCTTTTCCCGGGAAGGCCTGAAGAACCCAAAAAAAAGCCCCCGTTCGCACGGGGGCTCTGACCAAGGTGAAGCTGAAACGAGGAGTGACTTACTTGTGGGCGGTGGCCTTGATGCCGAGCGCGTCGCGCCAGCCCGGGTAGATCTTGTCGGCGTCGGCCTGGAAGCTCTCGAAGGCGCCCTTGAGTTCCGGGTGCTCCTTCGCGTAGTCGACCAGGTTGATGCCCTTCTGCCACGCGTCCTGGGCCTGGCGCAGGGACTTGGCACCGGCGGTGCCGCCGTCCTTGTGACCGAAGGCGCCGCCGCCGGAGGTCTGGATCACGTTGGAGTGGCCCAGGTTGTCGAAGAAGCCCGGCAGACGCAGGGCGTTCATGCCGCCGGAGATGATGGGCGTGGTGGCCTTCATGCCCAGCCACTCCTGGTGGAAGTACGGGCCGTCCGCGCTGTCGCGCTCCAGCATGTAGGCGATGTTCTTGTCCTTGGCGTCGCCTTCCATCTTGCCGTAGCCCATGGTGCCGGTGTGGATGCCGGAGGCGCCGGACAGGCGGCTCATCTTGCAGTGCACGAAGGCGGTGTAGCCGCGCTTCGCGGACGGCGAGGTGACGGCGCCGTGGCCCGCACGGTGGTAGTGCAGGAACTGGTTGGGGAAGTAGCGGCGGCAGGTGGTGATGGCGGTCGGGCCGGCCACGTAGCCGTCCACCAGGAAGGCCACGTGGGAGGCGTTCTCGGCGAAGGTCTCGAGGATGTATTCGCCGCGGGCGATCATCTCGAACGGGTCGTCGGCGGTGATGTTGGCGGAGAACAGCTTGGCCTCGCCGGTCTCGTCCTGGGCGCGCTTCATGGCGTCAGCCACCAGACGCATGGTTTCCTTCAGGGGTGCGAACACCTGATTGCCCTGCGGCTCGTCGTTCTTGATGAAGTCGCCGCCCAGCCAGAACTGATGGCAGGCGTCCGCGAAGGGCTTGGGACGCAGGCCGAGCTTGGGCTTGATGATGGTGCCGACCACCATGCCGCCGTTGACCATGGGGCGGCCGAGCACGCGCCACATGTCTTCGATGTTCATGGCCGGGCCGTCGAACAGCTGCAGGTACTTGGGCGGCACGTAGAAGTCGTACATCTTGGCGTACTCGACGTCGCCCATGCCTTGGTTGTTACCGATGGTCAAGGTGAGGAACGAGGCGAGCATGGCGCGGCCGTCGATGATGTTGCGGTCGAACAGCTCGATGGGGTAGGCGATCTTCGTCAGCTCCTTGGCCTCGTCGATCTCGTACACCAGGGCGTCGACACCGCGGGTGAAATCGTCGGTGGTGCACACTTCCACATTGGTGCCGGTGGAGGACTCGGCGGCGAAGTGGGCGGCGGTCGACAGGTAGTCGTAGCCGGCCTTGGGCTTCATGATGTAGGCGCACAGCACGTGGCGGCCGCCCTTGATGAGATCAGCTTCCTTGAGGTCAAGGCGCGCGTAGCGGTTCGACTGGTCCATTGATTCCACCCTTGTTTGTCGTAAAAGGAAATCGGCTTGCGTCGGGGCCGGCCCGTGCCGGGAAGGGCCCTTGGCTTCGTTGAGGGAAAGAGTATACGGGTTAGGTTTATAAGGCCACTTCGATATTTTAATGGTGTTTATAACGGATCATTTATGCATCGCGGGGCGTCCGGCGGAACGGCACCAGTTGTGCCTGCGGGCCCGACACGCGTTGCCCGAGGAGCAGGGCTTGCAGGCGGCGATCCACCTCGGCGAGCACGTTGCGCCGCACCACCTGCGCATAAGCGTGGTAGAGCAGGATGCTGCACTGGACCGGGGCGTGGAGCCCGGAGCGACGCCGGTCGAACTGGGTCCAGGCCATGAGCGGCAGGTCCTCCAAATGCCGGTCGGTGAGTACCCAGGCGCGGCGATCCAGCGACACGGCCAGCCCCCGCGAGCCCAGTACCAGTTCGTGCGGTGCGCCGTTGCGGGCGAGCACCAGGCGGACGCGGTTGTACTGGGCCGCATCCACTGTTGCCGAAAAGGACTTGATGACGGGGACATTCGGCAGACCTGGCTTCATACAAACCTCCCGGGGACCTTGGGATGTATAGACAGGGGCTTGATGGCGGTCAATTTCCCGGCGAATCCGCGCGTCTTCCGCACTACCTACCTGTTCGTTCGGCCGCTCAGCGCGTCAGACTCATGAACAGGGCAGGCAGACGTTCGGGCAGGTGCTGCACGTGATCGTCCGCGGTGTAGTGCCTGGGCCCGAACAGGCGTGAGACGTAACCATCCGCCTGCGGGTCCAAGGTAAGACCGTAGGTGGTCACGCCGCGCGTCGCCAATTCCCCCACGGCGCGCCGGGTGTCGTGGCGCGATCTCGTTACCGACGGCGCGGTAGTACGGCTCCTGCTCGATCAGGAATTGGTTGATTTCGTTGAGTGCTGTCTTGGATGGCAGCACGGACATGGTGACGTTTTCCACGGCGTGTCACGTAGGCGCTGCGCACCAACGTGACCTTCGCTCTCGCCGTAGGTCACGTTGCGAAGCTACGTGACGTCTTACGGTGCTTGTCACGACCGGGAATGGGCGTTCAACAGTCACCGGTCACGTCTCACCCGCCAGCGCAGCACCCGGGTGTGGCCGCGCACATCCTCGCGCAAGGCGTCGTCGAGGCGACGGGCCACGTCGGTCAGGGCCTGGCGGCCGACCACGCGGGCGTAGGCGTGATAGCAGATGATTTGGCAGCGCACCGGGGCGTAGGGGCCGCGGCGCTCGCCGCGGGCGAAGCGGGTCCACGCCATCAGGGGCATGTTGTCGAGGCGGCGGTCACTGCACAACCAGAGGTCGTGCTCCAGGAGGATATCGAGGTCGCGGGCGCCCAGGCGCACCAGCTGCGGGGCGCCGAAGCGTACCAGGGCGAGGTGGATGAGGTTGTACTCGAACGCATCGACCGAGGCGCTGTGGTTGGACAGGATCGGTGCATCGGGTAATCGGATCATGATGCGCACCCCGGTTTCGGTAACGCATAGCCCGGGGGTGCTGGGTGGTCAACGGCGGATAAGCGGAAGGGGTGTGACGCGCTTTTTCAGAGGCCGCTGGGCGCGCACCAGGCGTTCGGCGAGGATCACCGCCACGTCCTGCAACAGCGTGCCCACGATGAGCCCGGCATAGGCGTGGAAGAAGCGCAGGCGGCAGGGCACGGGCGCGTGCAGGGCCAGGCGCCCGTGCACCTGGAAGTCGGTCCAGGCGAGCACCGGCAGATCATCGAGGGTGCGATCCACGCACACCCAGGCCTCGTCGCTCAGCAGCATGTCGAGCCCGCGCAGGTGCGGCAGCGGAAAACGCAACGGATTGTCCAGCCGCGCCAGGGCGAGACGGACGCGGTTGTAGTGCTTGGCCGCGACCACCGAGTCCATCACTTTCAGGGCCGGGACACTGTGAAGGCGGGTTTCCACAATCATCACCCCACGGACCGAATGTTTGCCGTTCCCCCTGAAACAATTATGGTCCGGGCAGTAATCTTCGCCTGGGCTGATAGGAAAAAATCCCGTCAGAAACGCCAGTTGCCCTGTACGCTGAGCAGTTCACTGCGGGCGTCGTACTCGCCTTCCAGACGGTGATTGAGTGCGTCCACGGCCGTGATGCCCATGTCGGGCAGCAGCACCCGCGCGTAACTGACGTCCAGCGAGAAATCGTCGGACCGTGCGTAATTGAAGCCGAGCGCATACATGCGGCGCGGGCCATCGGGTGAGCGCGGCGCGCGGTGTTCCCGGTCGGGCACCGCGCCCTCCTCATCGGACACTCCGAGGCGCAGGCGCCAGCGTTCGTTCACGTCCCAGGCCAGACCGAGCCCGAAGCGCCACACGTCCTGCCAGTTTTGGGGCGAGACCGCATCCGGCAGGCCGTTGTCGAAGCTCACGCGCAGTTCCTGGAAGCGGCTCCAGCGCGTCCAGGTGGCGTCGGCGAGCAGGGTCAGCGACGGATTGGCGCGGTGGGCAAGACTGAGGCTCACCACCTCGGGCAGGTGCACGGTGACTCGGCCGCCACTGTCGGTCAGATGAGCGGTGAACGGGCTGGCGGGGACACCGGAGAAATCCGACTCACCTTCAATGTCGTGACGCACGTCGGAGTGGTACACCGCGCCAAGACGTGTTGCCTCGCTCGCATCCCAGGTGAAGCCCAGGCTGAAGCCGACGGCCACGTTGTCGCCACTGAGTGTCTGCTGTGCGTCGCCCAACGGTCCGAGATCCACCGCCTGGCGCAGCTCCGCATCCAGGTACTGAACATCGACGGTAGCACCCACGCTGAAGCGGTCGTTCACGCGCAGGGCCATGGCCGGGCTCAGGTTCACGGCTTTCAGATCCGTGTACAGGGAGTGGTAACGGCCACGCCAATCCGTGTCGTAGTCGGAGAAGGTACCGAACGGCGCGTAGATGCCAAGGCCCAGGCGCAGGTCCGGGGTGGGCGCATCCATGTAATAGAGGTTCGGCGCGAGCGTGGTGCTGCTGATGTCGGTCGTATCCGGGCCCGCCACGTTCGAGTTCTGCTCGTGGTAAGTGGCCTCGCTGTGGATCACGTGCGCCGCCAGGGACAGCCGGCTGCCATCCAAATGCGCGAGGCCGGCGGGATTGTTGTAAAGGCTGGAGGGGTCCTCGGCGAAGGCCGCGGTGCCGGCGAAGGCATAGCCCAGCGCGCTGACGCTCTTGTCGCTGAGCGCGAACCCGGCCGCAGAGGCCATGTCGGGCACAAAAAGAAAGAGGGCGGGCCAGAGCGCCGGGGCGCGGACGGGGAGGC
This sequence comes from Gammaproteobacteria bacterium, assembly GCA_023228645.1. Lineage (GTDB taxonomy): Bacteria > Pseudomonadota > Gammaproteobacteria > Thiohalomonadales > Thiohalomonadaceae > JALOAT01. Next base: position 36,902 of record JALOAT010000030.1, read on the forward strand.
GTCGCATGAGGGTTTCCCGCGGGAGGTTGGTCGGAAAAGGCGTACATTTGGCCCGGGCATCGGGAAGGTGTCAAGCCAATGCTATGCTTCGCCCCCATGCTGAAACGCCTCGATTCACCCCTGTTCGACGAACTTGCCGCACGCGCCCGCAGCGCCGCGCGCGGGCGCACCAACGAGAACCTGCACGCCGGGCCGGATGACCCGGTGCAGCGATTTTTGAACGCCATCGAACCCGGCAGTTACGTGTGCCCGCATCGCCATACGCAGCCGCCCAAGTGGGAATTGTTCGTCGCCCTGGCGGGTGCTGCCTTGGTGCTCATCTTCGACGAGCACGGCACCGTGCTCGGCCGCGAGCAGGTGGCGGCCGCGGGTCCGCTGCGCGGCCTGGAGATCCCGCCGGGCGTGTGGCACACCATCGCGGCACTCGCGCCCGGCACGGTGCTGCTGGAGCTGAAACCCGGCCCCTACCAGGCCATTTCGGACAAGGATTTCGCGCCCTGGGCGCCACGCGAGGGCGCGCCTGCGGCGGCGGGTTTCGCCCGCTGGATGGTCACGGCGTGCATCGGCGAGCGTTTCGCCCTCTGATTCGCGTGGCATAATTGCGCCCCCCGGGCACCCTGCCCGCATTTCCTTCATACCCCCCATGGAATTCCTGCTCGACCCGCAGATCTGGGCCAGCCTTCTCACGCTTACCGCGCTGGAGATCGTGCTCGGCATCGACAACCTGGTTTTCATTTCCATCATTTCCTCGCGCCTGCCTGCCCACCAGCAGGCGGCGGCGCGCCGCGGCGGTCTCGCCCTGGCGGTAGTCACCCGCCTCATGCTGCTGGCCACCATCGCCTGGCTGGCGGGCGTCACGGCACCCTTGTTCCACCTGGGCGAGCACGCGGTCTCGCTGCGCGACATCGTGTTGCTCACGGGCGGGATGTTCCTGCTCGCCAAGGGCACCACCGAAATCCACGCCACGGTGGAAGGCGTCGAAGAAGAGATGCGCGAAGTGAAGGTGAGCAGCTTCGGCTGGGTGATCGTGCAGATCGCCGTCCTGGACATCGTGTTCTCCCTGGACAGCGTCATCACCGCCGTGGGCATGGCCCAGCACCTGTCCGTGATGGCCGCGGCCATCATCATCGCGGTGATCATCATGATCTTCGCCGCGGAGCCCCTCAGCCGTTTCATCAACGAGCACCTCTCCATCAAGATGCTGGCACTCAGCTTCCTTATTTTGGTGGGCATGGCGTTGGTGGCAGAAGGTGCCGGTTTCCATGTGCCGAAGGGCTACCTCTACTTCGCGATAGCCTTCTCCACGGGCGTCGAGGCACTCAATCTCATCGCCCACAAGCGACGCCGCGCACGGGCGGCGGTCGAGGCGGCCAACTAAACCCACCCCCTCGCCAAAACACGGAGCGCCAAGGATTGAAGCCGGAGAAGGGTGTTTCCCAGCCCCGGCTTTCCTTGGGATCCTGGCGTCTTGGCGAGAGGTACGTGGTTCAAGTTTCGGAACTTCGGCCCCCAAACTGTGAGACAGTGCAGGGACGCCTGTTCAGGCCGGACCTAGCATGCGCTCCACCCCCGGAGGGCATGATGGACAGAAAGCCGAAGCGGCAAGAGCTGGTTGCGCTGGAATATCTGGTCAGCAGCGCCTGTAATTTTCTGGTCGAACTGCACGAAGACGCCTCCGGTGAGTTTCACTTCGAACCGGCGGACGGCAACATCGCCCGAGGCGTGGGCGAGTTCGAATTGGGCCAGCGTTTTTGGTCCATGTACAACCCCAAGCATTTCGCCGACCCGTTTCAGGCGGCCATCATGTTCGTGAACGCCTTCCGGGTATGGGAAACCAAGATGAAGGAAGTGGAAGGCCCAAGCGATAAGGCCGACCGCATCCTGCACTGATCGACTACCATTGGCGCACCCTTCGAATCCGGCGCCATGGATACCCTCAACACCCTCGGCCTCGTCGCCGGCAGCCTCACGACCCTCGCCTTTGTTCCCCAGGTGGTGAAGATCTGGCGGACACGCTCCGCCGACGACATCTCCACCGTCATGTTCCTGCTGTTCAGCACCGGCGTGTTGCTGTGGCTGCTGTACGGCATCGTCCTGAACGCCCTGCCGGTCATCGTCGCCAACGGCGTCACCCTGGTGCTCGCCGTGATGGTGCTGGTGTTGAAGTTCCGCTTCCGCCGCTGAACGCCTGGAGGTGGCTGCGTCTCGCTGCCGGGTGCCGGCGGGGTCGGCGCCTGCCGAAGCGTCAGCGGCGTCGCCTTATTCAGCCGACGGCTGCCGACGTGCGGGGCGGCGAATGGCGTCCAGCGTGTCGAGGTGGGTGGGCCTGGGCTCCAGCGCCACGGCGCGCTCGGCCAGCGGCAGCGCCTCGGCGATGCGTCCCTGCTCGGCGAGCAGCTGCGCCAGGTTGTTGAGCGCGGGCGGATAGTCAGGCGCGAGGGCGAGGGCCCGCCGCCAGGCCTGTTCCGCCGCGACCGGCTCATGCATCCCGTATTCCGCATTGCCGAGGGCCAGCCAGACCGCGGCGTTACCGGGCCAGCGCACCACGGCGGCGCGATAGGCGGTGCGCGCCACGGACCATGCGCCGAGCGGCTCGAAGGCGGCCACGCTGCGCAGGAAGGGCTCGGCCTCGGCAGTGTCCGGGACCTGGCCGGGCGGCACGGCCAGCAGCGCCCAGCGCCCGCCGCGCGCCCAGGTGCGCTCGAAGGTATCCATGGCCACCACGTGACGCCGTTCCCGCCCGGAGCGCAACACGACCACCTGCTCGCCCAGGTCGAAGCCCACCACCACCGCGTAATGCCAGCGGGGAAACCCGTCCAGGGAAAGATTCTGCAATACCAGCACGGGCCGGCCCGTGCTCACTTCCGCGAGCAGGTCCAGAAGGCGCGGCGCGAGCACGTAGGGCACCTGCCCCTGGCGGCGCGTGGCGGCGATGAGTTCCAGCTGAAGACTGCCTGCACGGCCGGGAATAAAGACCTGCCGCGTCAGGGTATCCGGATGAATCGCAGCGCCGGCGTGGGTCAACACCGTCGCCAGCGCCGCCGGGCCACACTGCAAGGCCTGTTGTGGAAAAAAGGGCACCGCATCGATCTCCATGCGCTGCGGCAATTGTGCCGGGGGCGCCGCCAGGAGGTGGCGGGTCTGCGGGGCGCCGGCGCAGCCGGCCAGCAGCGCCATGACAAGCAGCGCCAACGGAGGGTGCCAGGGTGCGCGCCGCCTCGACGTACTCACTCGGGCAACGCAAGCCGGCGGCGCACGGCATCGGTCATCATGGCCGGCTCCCAGCGCGGGTCCGCAACGACCGACACCTCCACCCGGGATCCGGGGAGTCCGGCCAGCAACGCATCACGCACCTGCAGCGCCAGGTGATCGGCGCCCGCCGAGCCGGGCTGCGGGCTGGTCATGTTCACGTGGACATAGCCGCCCTCGCCGATCCACACCTCGTACACCAGGCCAAGCTCCACCACGTCTTCACCAAGGGAAGGCTCCTGCACCTGCCGCAGCAGGCGCCGCACGTCGTCGGCCGAGGGACTGATTATCATGACCGCTCCTCCGAGCGTGTCGCAGGCTAATCTGCAAAGCATGGCAGCCGCGTGTCCACTTCGCCGCCCGCCCCTGGGTAGTTTTCCTATTCCTCAAAAAAACCGCCGCGCAGCGGCTGAACCTTTTCCAGGGAAACGATTCAATAGGACACACTGAGGTATCGGATCGATCCCGAGAAGGGACGCATCCACTTTGGTGGGAAGTACTCTCCCCCTCTCCTGGACGACTGCGTGGATGCTGGAGCGACCGTCGACGACAAAGGCGAGTGGAATAGACCATGCAATGCTCACCCATCAATGGTGAGCGATTCACAGGGCGGTAACACGCGGGCCCGACAATGCCCGTGCACTGTTTCACAGGTATGACTGCCCGGAATCCGTTCGTGACCGCCTTCACTTCAGAACTGCGATCGCGGGCCTATCATGTAATAGACGAAAGGAACTGCTCAGAGGAAAACCGACATGGACAAACGAATAGAAAAGAACCCGTCGCTGCTCGATGACATGGTGGAGACCTGGCTGGCCGACTGGTCGAGCCTGCGCCTGTACCTGCGCCAACGCCGCGTCGGCCGCCCGGCCGACGACACCCTCGACACCCTGCTCGCGGAAGTCCTGCGCACCAAGCTGCCACGCAACACCGATGTGCGCGGCGCCATGCGCTATCTGGTCTCCCGCTGAGCCGGCGCTGCACTCAGCAACCGCCGGACGGCCTTCATCACGCCCCATAGAAACAGCAGCGGCAACGCGATGGTCTGCACCACGAACACCACGGTCAGGTTGACGATCTGCTCGCTCACATCCGCCGCTGCGGTCTGGTAGCGCTCCACGTAGGCGCTCACGTCCACCGCGGCCGCCGCCGCGTCATACCAGCGCTTCGCCTTGTCCACCACCGATTCGTCCGCGGGCGGTTCCAGGTGGGCTGCCGTGCCGCTGTTGATACGAGCGATGGCGTCTGCGGCCTGCTCAATGGCCTGAGTGGACGCCTCATAGCGCTCGGCCAGGAACAATGCATAAATCCCCTCGCTGCCAAAGGCCACCGCGGGCACCGCGAAGCGCAGCAATGCCATGGCGAGCGTCAAACGCAGCAGCCGGTTCCGCCAGGGCGAGGCGGACAGCCGCGGCCTCCACAGGAAGATCAGCAGCACCAGCGCGAGCGCACCCAGCAGCAGGGAAACGATCGGCGTGGCGAACACCTCGATGAGCAGGCGTTGCAGGCCAAGCGAGGTGGCGCTCGCCAGCATCACCCAGGAAAACTGCTCCACCAGGTCGTTGACGGGATCCAGGATCTGCCCGGGCGCAAAGTTCACACCGACACCGGCCGGCTGCACCGCCACCTCCGTGCCCTGCGCCACCGAGATCACACCGTTCAGGCCACGGGCCACGGCAAAGGTCACCAGGGCCCGGCGCAGGCCCTGTTCCGTGTAGTCGAAGCCGTGGCGATCCACCGTGCCGAGTGCGGCCAGGGTCACCATGCCGATGGCCGCCAGGGTGATGGCGACGCGCTGAGCGAGCGATTTCATAGGCTGTGTTCCAGAATCCCCACCGCGCCACTGTAACCCGCCGCACCCGCGACATGCATACATCGGTAAGAAGAAACGGCGCAACGCAGAGATCGCAAAGAAGCGAAGTTGGCCGGAAGTCACCGCCTATTCGACCGCAGCCCTCAGTCGTGATTGCGGTACAGCGCGGCCATGGAGCGGCTGGCGCAGGCCTCGATGGAGACGCCGTCGAAATAGTTGCCCGTCAGCAGCACCGGCGAACGCGCAAGCAGGGCATCCAGGCGACCACGCAGCCGGGCGTGCCCCTTGCGCAGCGTGGGCAGCACGTGTCCGGCCAGGGCCACGTGCCCAAAGCGTGTCGATGACGTGCCGAGCACCCGTGCCGCGACGGCCAGTTTGTCCTCGTGGCCGAGGGCGCCAGGGCGGAAGTGAAAGGTGAAGCCGCGCCACTCCCCGCCCGGCACCACGTCGCGCGAAACCATGGAATAGAACGGCTGCCCGCGGCCGATCAGCCCCGCCACCGGGCGCAGGTGCACGTCGCGGGCACGCACCACCACGCCCAGGGACTCGACCCGCGAAACGCCGATATGGCTGAGCTGCTCTGATAGGCCGGGTCGCACGTCCACGAGCAGCGCCGCCGCCTGCTGCGGCGGGATGGCGAGGGCGATACGGTCCGCCCGCCAGTCGCCCTGTGCGGTGAACACCCCGAAGCCGCTGCCACTACAGGCCAGCCGGGTGACCGGTTGCCCGGGCAGGGCCTCCAGCCCGGGTGCAGCGGCCAGGGTCTCCGTCAAGGTGGTCATGCCCCCGGGCAGCACGAAGCTGCGCGGCACCCGCTTGCGCCGCGGCTTGCGCTGAAACAGCACGTCGGCGGGAAAATCCCGCGCAGGCTGGCAGATCACCGCATCGAGCGCCGGGCCGACCACCTCGGCGAAATTGCGCGGTCCGACCAGCGCGCCGAAGTATTCCATTGCGCTGTGGTCGGCACGCCGCAGCAAAGGCGCCCGCCACACATGGCGCAGCAATTCGGGATAGCGCAGACGCGCCGCGATGGACGCCTCGCCTTCATCGCTCCAGAGCCGGAACGCCAGCGGCCGGCGCCGCACCACCTTCCCGGTCAGTCCGACCGCATCCATGAGGCCGAGGATCGTCCCGTAGGAATTGAACAGCGTATGGGCGCCGAGTTCGAGCCAGAAACCCTCCTGGCGGCAGGTATGCAGCGCGCCGCCCAGGCGCGGCTCGGCCTCAAACAGCACCGTGCGCCAGCCGCGCTGCACCGCCCCGTGCGCCAGGGACAGGCCCGCGATGCCGCCACCGATGATGGCGAGGTCATACTCCATGCCTAGAGCATGGACGAGCGCGGGACGCCAGGTGAGCGTAAAGATGTCACGTCGCCTCACAACCTGGCCTACGGCCGGGGCGAGGCGTAGGACAAACGACCGTTCTCCACCCGTGCCGCACGGGTCCAGGGGTGGGACTGGACCTGCTGCGCGTTCAGGATGTGCAGCACCTCCCAGCCGCGCACCTTCAGCCAGTCCGCGATGAGCGAGCGGTGGCAGCGCCACCAGAGCTGCTCTGCGCACATGACGGCGGTGCGCCGGGTGTGCGCCAGGGCCATGAGCTCCGCCATGCCGGCGGCGAATTCGTCGGTTTCCATGTAATCGGCGTAACCGCGGAAACCGGCGTTGCGCCAGGCGGTGTTGTGTGAATCCGGCCGGGCCGCGCGGCGGCCGCCGAGGGCGGGCAGGTGGACGTAGTCGATGCCGGCATCGGCGAGTGTGTTGCGCAGGGCGTCGCGGTTGAACTGGGGGTGGCGGCGCGACGAGGGGAAACTGCGCACGTCGACGAGCAACTCGATGGCATGGGCGCGCAGCAGCGCAAGGAAGGCCTCCACAGGGGCGGTCGAGTGACCCACGGTCCAGAGGCGAGGGGCATCGTCCATGCTTCAAAGCATGACCGATGACACGCACCGCAGCGAACCGCCGCTGTTCCGTTATGGTCCATAAGTGCGGTACCTTCCACCCCGTCACCCCGTTCCCCAACGCGCATGTCCAAGACGTCCTACACTTGGCTGGCCATCGGCCTCGGCAGCGCCGCCCTGGCGGCAGGCAGCCTGCTGCTCACCGACTGGCTGGGGCTGCACCCGTGCCATTTGTGCATCTTCCAGCGCCTGCTGTTCATGCTCATGGCGGTGCTCGGCCTGCTGGCCGCGTTCAGCCGCGCGGGCCCCGTGGCCGGCAGCCTGGTCGTGCTGCTGGGGCTCGGCGGTGCGGCGACCGCCGCCTACCAGAGCTGGCTGCAGGCGCAGCCGCCGGCGAGCGTGTCCTGCCTGGCCGCGGACCCGAGCCTGCTCGAACGGCTGGTGGACTGGCTGGGCCAGCAGGTGCCGTCGCTGTTCCTCGCCACGGGCTTTTGTGCCGACAATGCCCTGGTGATTTTTGGCCTGTCGCTGGCCAACTGGTCGCTGGTGTCCTTCCTCGCTGCTCTCGTTGCCGCAGGCTGGGCCTTGCGCCTCGGCCGGGCGCACCCCTGATCCCATCGCCCGACAGCGTGGCCTATGTTTCATGGGCGGCGTGGCCGTTTCGTGCTCCACACACCGATGGCGGGCAGCGCTAGGCACGGTTCTTGAGCGAACGGACCACCTAGACCGCGCCGGCGCAGGGGCGTCGCACCATGCGCAAGCAAAACCACGGAGTCGCTTCCGAACCGGGTGCTGACCTGGCGCTGTTCACCGACCTCTACGAGTTGGCCATGCTGCAGGCCTATTTCGAGGAGGGGATGACCCAGCGCGCCGTGTTCACGCTGTTCGTGCGCCGCCTGCCGAAGCGCCGCAACTTCCTGCTCGCCTGCGGCCTGGACACGGTGCTCGCCCAGCTCCAACAGCTGCGCTTTGGTGCTCGCGACCTGGACTACCTCGCGTCCCTCGACCGGTTCTCGCCGGGTTTTTTGGCGCGGCTGGCGGACCTGCGGTTCACGGGTGACGTCTACGCCGTGCCCGAGGGCACACCGGTGTTCGCCAACGAGCCCATCCTGGAGGTGGTCGCGCCCCTGCCCGAGGCCCAGTGGATCGAGACCCTGGTGATGAACCAGATCCATCTCCAGACCCTGCTCGCCTCGAAGGCGGCCCGCGTCGTGGCGGCGGCACAGGGCCATCCGGTGGTCGACTTCGGTCTCAGGCGCATGCACGGCATCGACGCGGGGCTGAAGGGTGCGCGCGCCTTTGCCATCGCCGGCGTGGGATCCACGTCCAACGTGCTCGCCGGCCGCGACCACGGCCTGCCGGTGGCCGGCACCATGGCGCACAGCTACGTGCAGGCGCACGCCGATGAAATGAGCGCCTTCGCGGCCTACGCGCGGCGCTATCCCGGCACCGTACTGTTGGTGGACACCTACGACACGCTCGAAGGCGTGCGCAACGTGATTGCCCTGGCCGAACGCCTGGGGCCGCGCTTCAACGTGAGCGCCGTCCGCCTCGACTCCGGTGATCTGGCCGCGCTCGCTCGCGCGAGCCGCGCGCTGCTGGACGCGGCGGGCCTGCATCAGGTGGCGATTTTCGCCAGTGGCGGCCTGGACGAGGACGCCATTGCGCAGCTGCTCGCCGCGGGCGCGCCCATCGACGCCTTCGGCGTGGGCACCAGCATGGGGGTGTCGGACGACGCGCCGGACCTGGACATCGCCTACAAGCTCGCCGAGTACGGCGGCGAAGGACGCCTGAAGTTGTCCACGGGCAAACCCATCCTGCCCGGGCGCAAACAGGTCTTCCGGGTGCGCGAAGGCGAAGAGGACGTGGCCGACTTCATCGGCCGCTGGGATGAACAGCTGCCCGGTCGTCCGCTGCTTGAAAAGGTGATGGAAGGCGGCACGCCTCTCGCCCCGGCGCCTGCGGACTTGTCGGCCCTGCGCGACGCCGCGCGCGCCCGTATCGCGCGGCTACCGGCCCGCGTACGCGCCTTGGCACCGGCCGACCCGCCGTATCCGGTCACGGTGAGCGCGGGGCTCGCGGCTTACCACCGGGCGATCGCCGCCGCGCTCGCGCGCAGGCCAAGCGACTGAGCGCGCGTAAGGCGGGCCGTTTCTTCTCCGTCAGGGCGCGGGGATGACCTGGTCGCGGAGGTCGGGCCAGTTCACCTCGCCGTTTCCTCGCAAGGCCTCGGTCCAGTGCGCAGCGACGCGGGCCTGCCCCTCGGCGCCGGTGGCCTGGTGCACTTCCGCCAGCGCCTGCAAGGACTGGGCGGCGCCGGGCCGATCGAGGATCCAGGTATGGATGTAGAGCGCGCGTTCCAGATAGTCCTGCGCCTCGCCCCATCGCTGCATGGCCAGGGCCAGTTGACCGAACTCGTACAGCACCGCGGCGGTACCCGGGCGGTTGGCGTGTTGACGATAGAGTGCGAGGGCCGCTTCGAAGCGTTCGCGGGCGAGCGCGTTGTCGCCGGCGCGCTGGGCGAGCAGTCCCTGGAAGCGGCACAGGCGGGCGCGCACCATGGCGTCATCGGGCGCGGTCTTGCGCACGACGTTTTCCAGGCGGTACATCCAGCGCGATTCGCCCTCACCCGCGTCGAAGGCCATGCGCGTGCGCAGGATCACGGCCGCGACGCCGACGTCACCCTGAACGGGACTGGTGGGCCGATGGTCGGCCGCGAAGGCGGGCAGCAGCGGCGCGAGGCGTGCGAGTGCTCGCTGCTTTTCGTCGAGGCCATAGGCGGCGGTGGCTTCGAGCAGGGCAAGACGCGCACTGAAACGCGCTTGCAGGCCGCGCGCCGTGACCATGGCATCGGCGGCACGGATCTGCGCGTCGGCGCGCGCATAGCTGCCCATGAGCAGCGCCGTCTCAGCAAGATTGATGGCGGCGAGGGTCATGCCCTCGCCGTGATCGAGACTGCGATAGAGGCCGTGGGCCTTGCCGAACAGTGCGGCGGCGCCCGCATAGTCGC
>JALOAT010000031.1 GCA_023228645.1 Gammaproteobacteria bacterium
CCCTGAATGTGGCCGCGGACTACGTGGATCGCATCGCCAAGGGCGATATTCCGCCGAAGATCACCGACACCTACAACGGTGATTTCAACACCATCAAGAACAACCTCAACATGGCCATCGACGCCGTCAACGCGCTCGTGGCTGATGCGGGGATGCTCGCGAAGGCGGCGGTGGAAGGGAAGCTCGCGACCCGTGCCGATGCCACCAAGCATCAGGGCGACTACCGCAAGATCGTCCAGGGCGTTAACGATACCCTGGATGCGGTCATCGGTCCTTTGAATGTGGCGGCAGATTATGTCGATCGCATTTCGAAGGGTGATCTGCCATCGGCCATCACTGACAAATACAACGGAGACTTCAACACCATCAAGGACAACCTCAACACCTGCATCGCCAACATCAAGGCGCTCGTGGCCGATGCCGACATGTTGGCCGTGGCCGCAGTCGAGTTGCGTCTCGATACGCGCGCCGACGCCAGCAAGCACCAGGGTGACTATCGCAAGATCGTCGAGGGTGTCAACAACACGCTGGACGCGGTGATCACACCGCTCAAGGCATTGATAGACGACGCCAACGCACTATCCCAGGCAGTCATCGACGGACGCCTTGATTTTCGCGGCGATGAGGCAAAACACCGCGGCGACTTCCAGCGGGTGGTCAATGGAATGAATCAAATCATGGAAGCAGTCAACACGCCGGTGAACGATATCAAGACCATCATGGCGCGAGTCGAGCACGGTGATCTGACGCGCAAGATCGAGCGGGAATACTCGGGGGCCTTTGACGATCTAAAGAACGCCATCAACAACACCATCGAACGCCTTGCCGATACCATGACCAATGTGCGCAGCTCGGCGGACGCCTTGTCGACGGCCGCCGAAGAACTCAGCGCCACCGCACAATCGGTCAGCCAGGCGACCACGGAACAGGCTGCCGGTGTCGAGGAGACCAGCGCGTCGGTCGAGGAAATGAGTGCCTCGATCAATCAGAATACCGAAAACGCGAAGGTCACCGACGGTATGGCCACCAAGGCGGCCCAGGAGGCGTCGGAAGGCGGCAATGCCGTACGCGATACCGTCTCGGCGATGAAGAGTATCGCCGACAAGATCGGCATCATCGACGACATCGCCTATCAGACCAACCTGCTGGCACTCAATGCGGCCATCGAGGCGGCCCGCGCCGGTGAACATGGCAAGGGATTCGCGGTGGTCGCTGCCGAGGTGCGCAAGCTCGCCGAACGCAGCCAAGTGGCGGCACAGGAGATTGGTGAAGTCGCATCGAGCAGCGTGCAATTGGCGGAGCGTGCGGGACAACTTCTGGACGCCATCGTACCGGCCATCCAAAAGACGTCCGATCTGGTGCAGGAGATCGCAGCCGCATCCAACGAGCAATCGTCCGGTGTGGCACAGATCAATGGCGCCATGACACAGCTCAACCAGACCACGCAGCAGAACGCGTCGGCCTCGGAAGAACTGGCATCCACCGCGGGCGAGATGAGTGGGCAAGCCGAGCAGCTGCAGGAACTCATGGCGTTCTTCACCATCAACGGCGCAGCCGGCACATCGCGCAAGGTGGCTCGCAGGAGTGACGCCGGCATGCCCGACAAGCCGCGCCAGTCAGATAACGGCGAGCGGGATGAAAAGGAATACGTACGCTTCGAGGAGGCACATCAATGGCATCATTGACCGGCAAACCGGTAGAGAACGAAGGCGCTCTCCTGCAACAGCAGCAGTTCCTGACCTTCATGCTGGGCGGCGAAACCTATGCCATCGGCATCCTGCACATCAAGGAGATCATCGAGTACGGCCAGGTCACGGCTGTACCGATGATGCCCGGGTTCATCCGCGGGGTAATCAACCTGCGCGGGCGGGTGGTACCGGTAGTGGACCTCTCGGTGCGGTTCGGCCAGACGTCCACATCGGTGGGCAAGCGCACCTGTATCGTGATTCTCGAGATCGAGACCGATTCAGATGAACGCCAGGACATCGGCGTCGTCGTGGACGCGGTCAATGAAGTGCTCGAGATCCCGCATGAGGAGATTGAGCCTGCACCCGCATTCGGCGCGAAGATCCGCACGGACTTCATTCACGGCATGGGCAAGGTCAATGGCAGGTTCGTCATCATCCTGAACGTCAACCGCGTGTTGTCTGCCGAGGAACTGGCTTCGCTGGAGCAGCACGTGCTGGCGGGTGCCGAAACGGCGACGGGTGTGCAGGAGGCGCCCGTGCCCGCCTGATCGTCCGCAAACCTCCGGGGCGGGGTGCATGCGTGCGCATCCCGCCTCCGGCCCACGTGAGTGGAACACACGCTCCGCGACCCCATGCCCCATGGAACTGAAGCCGATCACTGACCGCGAGTTCGCCCAGTTTCAGCGGCTCATCCACCAGATCGCCGGCATCAGCCTGTCGCCGGCGAAGAAAGCTATGGTCTGCGGGCGCCTTGCCAAGCGCGTGCGCGAGCTCGGCCTTGATTCCTACGGCGACTATCTGCAACGTCTCGCCGGCCGGCACGCACAGGATGAGCTGCAAACCGCCGTCGACCTGCTCACCACCAACGAGACGTTCTTTTTCCGGGAGAAGAAACATTTCGAATTTCTTGCACGGCATGTGCAGGCGGCACGCCGTCCCGGCCTGATGTTCCGGGCATGGAGTGCGGCCTGTTCCAGCGGTGAAGAACCGTACAGCATCGCCATGGTGCTGGCGGAATGCCTCGGTGACGGCCCTTGGGAGGTGGTGGCCTCCGACATCAGCCGGCGCGTACTGGCGCGGGCGCAAGGCGGCTGTTATGCCATGGAACGGGCGGAGCACATCCCCCCACAGTACCTGCGGCGCTATTGCCTGCGGGGTATCGGCAGCAAGACCGACACCTTTCTCATCGAGCGCTTCCTGCGCGACCGGGTGAGATTCGTGCCCATCAACCTCAACGCCGCGCTCGGCAACATCGGTCCGTTCGACGTGGTATTCCTGAGGAATGTGATGATCTACTTCGACATGGCGACCAAGCAGCAGGTAGTCGCGCGGGTGGCGGCGACGCTGCGCAGCGGCGGCATCTTCATCGTCAGCCATTCCGAGACGCTGCATGGCATCAGCGACGCACTCGAACAGATCGCCCCTTCCGTGTACCGCAAACCGTGAGGCTGCTGCGTGGCTGACGTCTATCTGCAACCGGGCGGGTTCTATTTCGGCACGGGCGATGTGCACGTGCGCACGATTCTCGGCACCTGCGTAGCGATCACTGTCTGGCTACCCGTTTGCAAGGCAGGCGGCATGTGCCACTACCTGTTGCCACGGCGCCCGAAAAACAGCACCGAGAGCGCCGGCCTCTATGCCGAGGAAGTGATGACTCTTTTCATGCGCGAGGTTCAGCAGCTGGGCCGGCCGGTCCAGGAGTACCAGGCCGGGCTGTTCGGCGGCGGACACATGTTCCACCTCGCCACCGCGCCCTTCGATGTGGCGCAGATGAATATCGATGCGGGCTGGCGGCTGCTTCACGCTCACGGCTTTCGCGTGACTCGGGAACACCTGGGCGGCATCGGCCATCGCCGCATCACCATGGACCTGAACACTGGGGAGATCCATGTCGAGCAGTTCGATCTTTCGCCCGCCGGTCGCGCACCCGGCAAGGTCTGCCCGTGATGAAAGGCTCGAAGATCAAGGTCCTTATCGTCGATGACTCGGCCGTGGTCCGGCAGGTGCTTTCGGGCGTGCTCGAGTCCGACCCGATGATCAACGTCATCGCCACCGCGGCGGACCCGATCTTCGCCCTGGAGAAGATGAAGAAGGAATGGCCCGACGTCATCGTGCTCGACGTGGAGATGCCACGCATGGACGGCATCACCTTCCTGCGCAAAGTGATGGCCGAGCGGCCCACGCCGGTGGTGATCTGTTCGAGCCTGACCGGTGCCGGCGCCGAGACTACCATCCAGGCCCTCGAAGCAGGCGCGGTCGGCATCGTCACCAAGCCCACGATTGGCCTGCGCGACTATCTCGTGGACGCATCCACGGACCTGACGACCACCGTCAAGGGCGCCGTGCATGCCAATCTGAAGCGGCTCACTCCTGCCGCGAAGATGCGCTCGGTAAATCCCACGCCGAAGCTCACCGCCGACGCCATCCTGCCCGCGACAGAGCGGGCCATGGCGCAGACCACGGATTTGGTGGTGGCCATGGGCACCTCCACGGGCGGCACCCAGGCCCTTGAAACGGTGCTCAGCACGTTGCCGCGCGTGTGTCCCGGCATCGTCATCGTCCAGCACATGCCTGAGAAGTTCACCGCAGCGTTTGCTGAGCGCCTGAACGCCCTGTGCGCTATCGAGGTCCGCGAGGCGCAAAGCAGCGACCGCGTCATCCCCGGGCGCGCCCTCATCGCTCCCGGCGGACGCCACATGCTGCTGCGGCGCAGCGGCGCGCAGTATTTCGTCGAAGTGCGCGACGGTCCACTGGTCAATCGCCACCGCCCTTCAGTGGACGTACTGTTCCGCTCGGTAGCACACAGCGCCGGCGGGAACGCGCTCGGCATCATCATGACCGGCATGGGTGACGACGGCGCGGCGGGCCTGCTGGAAATGCACCAGGCCGGCGCCCACACCCTCGCCCAGGACGAAGAAAGTTGCGTGGTGTTCGGCATGCCCAAGGAAGCGGTGAAGCGCGGCGCCGTGGACCGGTTGGTCCCGCTGCACGCCATCGCCAGCGAGATCATCACCTGCGCAGCGCGTCGTTGATGACAAGGTCCACGGGTGGGCGCACGCTCGTGAAGACGCCCGCATCCACACTCACCGTCACCCCGGGACTTTTCGGTTTCATCGGAATGAGGAACTCCGCCGGCCTTGTAGGTCACGTTGCAGAGCTACGTGACATTCTTTCTGCCGCGTGTGTCACGTAGGCGCTCGCGCGCCAACGTGGATCTACAACGCCAGCGACACGCTCATGATCACCGCAGGCGTCCACCGTCATCGGGTCCAACAACCTTTGGATTTCACAGTTCGCCGGGACGGCGGACACTGCGGCTAACCGGATGCACTAAGCCGTTCGTCGCCGATCCAGCGCTGGGCGATGAAGAACGCAACGCCTGCCAACGCCGCAGCCGAGAGGAAGGCGACCACGGGACCCGCGGAATCCCACAGCACGCCGCTGTACCACGCGCCCAGCGCACCGCCCACGCCGAAGGTGACGCTGGAATAGAGGGCCTGGCCGCGGCCGTGATTGCGTCCGGCGAAATGGCGGTGGAACAGCGTGATGGCCGCCGCATGGTAGATGCCGAACGACGCTGCGTGCAGGGCCTGGGCCGGCAGGACGATCCACAATACCTCCGGGAACAAGCCGGTGAGCGCCCAGCGCAACGACGCCAAGGCGAAACTGGCGAGCAGCAGTCCGCGCGCGCCAAAGCGCGGCAGCAGTCGATGCATCACCAGAAACAGGCCGACCTCCGCCACCACGCCGATGGCCCACATCTGGCCGATAGCGGTGCGCGTGTAGCCGTGGTCTTCCATGTAAATGGTGAAAAATGTGTAGTACGGCCCGTGGCTCGCCTGCATGAGCAAACAGGCCACCAGCAGGGCGACGACATCGGGGCGCCGGAGCACCTGTCCGATGGGACGCTCGCCACCGGTGGTCCGCGCCATACCCGATTCGGGGACCGTGAGGCTCGCCGCCCAGATGGCGGCGAACATGCACAGCAACACCACCGGCAGCAGCGCCGGCCCCGTCACGTCGAACAATGCACCGAGCCCCACCACGGCGAGGATGAAACCGATGGAGCCCCACAGGCGGATCTGGCTGTAACGGTGGTGTTGCTCGCCCAGGTGAACCAGGGTGTTGGTCTCGAACTGGGGCAGCACCGCGTTCCAGAAAAAGCTGAACGCAAACATCACCAGGGCCAGCTCCCAGTAACCCCGCGTCAGAAATACGCCGCCGAAACTCAGAATGGCGAGCAGCGCGCCCAGCCTGACCACCGTCATGCGCCGGCCCGTGCGATCGCCGAGCCAGCCCCACAGGTTGGGGGCGACAATGCGCGTGGCCATGAGCACGGCCATCAGTTCGCCGATCTCCAGTGCAGTGAAACCACGCTGCTGGAGGTAGAGCGACCAATAGGGCAGCAGCGCGCCGAGGCTGGCGAAGTAAAAGAGATAAAAGCTGGAGAGGCGCCAGTAGGGCATGGTGTTTCGGGTCGTGTTCCTTCGGTTTTGGATCACATGAGGAGGTACTGCCGCGGTGTTTTTGGTCCCCTCTCCCTGAGGGAGAGGGGACGTCAAATCGGGCTGCTGCACCGTCCCGAAACCGCTCACTTCTTGCCCCCTCTCCCTCCGGGAGAGGGGACGATAAATCGAGCTGCTGCACCACCCGAAACCGCTCACTTCTTGTCCCCTCTCCCTCCGGGAGAGGGCTGGGGAGAGGGGATCCAAACAGTTCCGCGCCGACCTTCGGAAACGGGTCGGTTCATGAAGATCGTCGGTTCGTAGCACAAGGACAGGATGAGGCGCTCAACCGAGCAAAACCCGCGTAATCGGGCCAACGCCCCGCTCCTTCACTCCCCGGCAGGAATGCGCGGCGTCGCCGAACGCACGTCGGCATTCTGAGCACGGTGGCGCAGGAAGTGGTCCATGAGCACGATGGCCACCATGGCCTCGGCGATGGGCGTGGCGCGGATGCCCACGCAGGGGTCGTGGCGGCCTTCGGTGATCACCTCCACCGGCTCGCCGGCCAGGTTCACGCTGCGGCCCGGGATGCGCAGACTGGAGGTCGGCTTGAGGGCGATGGAGCAGAGGATGTTTTGGCCGCTGGAGATACCGCCCAGCACGCCGCCGGCGTGGTTGGACAAAAACCCCTCCGGGCTGATCTCGTCGCGATGGGCGGTGCCCTTCTGGGCCACCACGTCGAAGCCGTCGCCGATCTCCACACCCTTGACCGCATTGATGCCCATGAGGGCGTGGGCCAGGTCGGCGTCCAGGCGGTCGAACACCGGCTCGCCCAGGCCCGGCGGCACGCCGGTGGCCACCACGTTGACCCGCGCGCCCACGGAATCACCCTCCTTGCGCAGGGCGTCCATGTAGGCCTCCAACTCGGGCACGGCCTCCGGGTCCGGGCTGAAGAAGGGGTTTTGGTAGACCGCGTCCCAATCCTTCAGCGCCAGTGCGATGGGACCGAGCTGCGCGAGGTACCCGCGGATTTCGATGCCCTGCCCGCGCAGCCACTTGCGGGCGACGGCACCGGCGGCCACGCGCATGGCGGTCTCGCGGGCCGAGGAGCGGCCGCCGCCGCGGTAGTCGCGCAACCCGTATTTCTGCTGGTAGGTGTAGTCGGCATGCCCGGGACGGAAGGTGTTCGCGATGGACGAGTAGTCCTTGGAACGCTGGTCCGTGTTCTCGATGAGCAGGCCGATGGGCGTGCCGGTGGTGCGGCCTTCGAACACGCCGGAGAGGATCCTCACCTGGTCGGGCTCGCGCCGCTGGGTGGTGTGACGCGAGGTGCCGGGCTTGCGCCGGTCCAGGTCGACCTGCAGCTCGGCCTCGGTGATCTCCAGCCCCGGCGGGCAGCCGTCCACGATGGCGCCCAGCGCCGGCCCGTGGCTCTCGCCGAAGGTGGTGACGGTGAAAAGCTTGCCGATGGAGTTTCCAGACATGGGCGCGCATTGTAGCGGTTTCTGCCTGCCGGCGCGCGGGGAAAAAAAAGCCTGAACACGGGGGACACGGGGGACACGGGGAAAATTGATTTCTCTTTGGGATGCCGGCGCGGCCTCAGACCGCGACTTGCCCTTCAAGCCGCGCATCGCCGCCTGAGGCCGCTACAGGAGGAACGGGATTCCCCGTGTTCCCCGTGTTAATGCCTTTCAGCCGCCCTCAAGAGGGGGAGACTTCGTCCCAGGCCTGGACGTCCACTTCCTTGACGATCTTGCCGTCCTTCATGGTAGCCATCGAGGACGTGTACACCCGCGAGCCGTCCGGGTATTCGCAGCTGTCGGTGAAGGCCATGTGGCTGTCCGCCAGGAGCACGTCGTCCACGTGATGGGACAACGGCCGGCTCAACACGTCCTTGAAGTACTCGGAGATGGCCTGCTTGCCGGACAGCACACGCGGCGAGCTCGGCGGGTGGTTGTGGTCGATGATGCTCAGTTGGGCATGGTCATCGTACAGCGACATGATCTTGTTCACGTCACACTGCTCGAACCCGTCATGCAGCATGCTGGAAATCTGTTGCGAGTCCACGTTTCCACCTCTTGCTATCGTTGGCCCTTGTTCCATAAAGGTAGCCCGGATGAAGCGAAGCGGAATCCGGGCTACGTGACTGGGATGCGCTCGCTCTCGGCGGTGCGGTCTTCCGCATGGGGCTCGAACGGCACCGCCGGCTGGGCCGAGGTGAGCGGGTTGCGGTGGAACGCGATGAAAGTCTTCAGCCCGCCGCTCAGGTTGTTCACGTTCTGGAAGCCGTACTGGCGCAACACGCGGGTGCCCAGATAGCTGCGAAAGCCGCTCAGGCAGTAGAGATAAATGGGCCGGTCCTTGTGATCGCCCAGGTCGGCGATGTGCTGGCGCAGCTCGCCCATGGGGATGTTGATGGCCTTGGGGATGTGCCAGCCGGCGTACTCGCGTGGGCTGCGCATGTCGATGAGAAGCGCATCGTCCGGCAGGTCCGTGTATTCCTCTGGATACCACAGCTCCACGTCGCCACGCAGGGCGTTGGCGGCGACGAAACCCGCCATGTTCACCGGGTCCTTGGCCGCGCCGTAGGGCGGCGCGTAGGCCAGTTCCAGGTCCTCCAGGTCGTACACCGTCATGCCCGCGCGCAAGGCCGTGGCCAGCACGTCGATGCGCTTGTCCACGCCGTCGAAGCCCACCACTTGCGCACCGAGCAGCCGGCCCTCCTGGGGCGTGAACAGCAGCTTCAGGTGCATGGGATGGGTGCCCGGGTAATAGCCCGCGTGGCCGTTGGGATGGATGTAGATCTTGGTGTAGGACATGTGCGCGCGGCGCAGCGCCTTCTCCGAGGCGCCGGTGCCGCCGGCGGTCATGTCGAACACTTTGATCACCGACGTGCCCTGCACCGCCTGGAAGGCGGACGGTCGACCTGCGATGTGGTCGGCCGCGACGCGGCCCTGGCGGTTGGCGAGCCCCGCCAGCGGAATCACCGCCATCTCGCCCGTCGCCGCATCGCGCACCTCCACCGCGTCGCCGACGGCGTAAATGTCCGGATCGGAAGTGCGCATGTGCTGATCCACCACGATGCCGCCGCGCGTGCCGATGGTGAGCCCGGCCATCTTGGCCAGCTCGTTCTCGGGCTGCACGCCCACGGCCAGCACCACCAGGTCCGCCACCGGGTGGGCGCCGCCCGCGAGAACCACCTCCACGCGCCCGTCGGCGTCGCGGAACTCACGCACGTTGGTGCCCAGATGCACATTCACGCCGTGGCTTTCCATGTGGTAGGCCAGGTCGCGCGACATCTCCGGGTCCAGGTTCTGCATGAGTTGATCGGAGCGCTCGACCAGGTCCACGCGCACGCCGCGCCGGCGCAGGGCCTCGGCCATTTCCAGACCGATATAGCCGCCGCCCACCACCACGGCGCTGAAGGCGCCCTGATCGACCACCGCCTTGATGGCGTCCATGTCGGAGATGTTGCGCAGGGCGTGGATACGCGGGTGGTTCACACCGGGCAGCGGCGGTCGCACCGGGTTCGCGCCGGGGGCGAGCACCAGTTTGTCGTAGTGATCTTCGAAGGTGCGGCCGCTGGCGTGATCGAACACACGCACCACCTTGCGGCTACGGTCGATGCCGGTGACCTCGTGCTGAACGTGCACCTGCAGGGCGAGCGTGCGTTCCAGGTCCTTGGGCGTCACCACGAACAGCTTGTTGCGATCCGCGATGTCGCCGCTGATGTGGTAAGGCAGCCCGCAGTTGGCGAAGGACACGTAGGGGTCGCGCTCGTAGATCACCACCTCGGCATGCTCGTCCAGGCGCCTAAGCCGCGCCGCCGTGGACATGCCACCGGCCACGCCACCCACGATAATGATTTTCATGAGGCCCGCTCCTCCCGTTAACGACGCCGCGCGCACGTTGTGGCGCCGCTCTCGTTACTCTAGACGGGAGAAAACAGGCCGGTAGCCGCGCAATCGTAGCCGGATGCAGCAACGCGAAATCCGAAGAACCAGGTGGCAAGCAGACCCGGATTTCGCCTCGCTTCATGCTACATGCGAACGGCGTCGCGTCCCTTGCGCTCGTGCCGCCAGGCGACAACGCCGCTGCCGATGGCGAGCGCCAGCAGGCTCACGGCAAGCAGCGGGTCGTTCAATCGTTCGGGCGCCACCAGCAGCACGGTGCCCAGTCCCAGCATCATCACGCCCGAGACCAGCTTCAGCACCCGTCCCTCGGCCTCGCTCAGCTTGCGCGAGCCGAGCGTGTACACGTAGGCGAGCACGATGGCGACGAGCGGCACGATGTACACCAGGTTGTAGAAGGCGAGATAGAGGTAGTAACCGGACGTGGGCAGATCCTGCAGGGTGAGCAGGCGCGTGTACACCATGGGGAAGCCGGCCGTGCACAGGGCCTCGTAGCTGTTCGCCACGATGGCGAGCGTCACCGCCCCCGTGAGCATGACCGGCCAGCTGTCGGCGCGCAGCAGGCGACGCATGCGCTCGAACAGCCGCGGCTTGGCGCTGTCTGGAATGGACAGGGAGATGCCACGCTTGAACCACACATAATCCTTCACGTTCACCAGCGCCATGCCCACCGCCAGCAGGCCCGCCGCGATGGTCACCAGGCGCAGTTCGCCGGCGATGAGGAACACATTCAACCAGGCCGACATAAGCACGAAATACACCAGCCCCGAGAACAGCACGAACACCCCGCCGATGACCAGCATGCGCGTGCGGGTGCGCTCGTGGGTGAGCAGGCTGAGCAGGAACAGCAAGACGAAAAAGGCGCAGGGATTGAAGGCATCGAGGGCGGCGATGGCCACCGTGACCAGCGGCAAGGACCACGCGGCGGTATCGACCTTACCGAGCAGCGGCAGCGTTATGGACGTTGCGTCCGGCGCCTGTGCGGCCGCTTGGCCCGCGAGGACGTCGCGGCATGCCAGCAGGCGTTCTTCCAGGAACCGACCCATGCCCTCGGGTGCATCGTAGCCGGTGTGCATCTCGCCGCAAAAAATGAAGGCCGGCACCGAGCTGGCCTGGCGCCCGAGCATGCCGGCCATCTCGATGTAGCGTTGCACGTTGGCCCGGCTGGCGGTGAGTTCCAGCGAGTGCACCTGCAACCAGGGATGACGGGCGGCCAGTTGGCCCACGAACGGCAGCGCCTCCTGGCAGTGCGGACAGGTCTGCGACCAGAACACGTAGAGCTCGACCTGTGTCGTATCTCCGGCGGAAGTCTCCGCGGCGACGGGCAGCAACCATGCAAACAGCAGAGCAAACAGCAGGAAGCGCTTCATGATCAACACAGACGATGGGCTTGCGTTACCCTACCCCGCACGCCGAAGCCCTGGCAATCGCAGGGAACGGGTGAATCGGCACAAGAGCCGGGCTAGGGACGTTCTCTTCCTTTGCATTCTCTGCGCCCTCGGCGTTGGGCCGTTTTCTCTCGGCCTTGAGCCTAGGACGTCGGCGTGGCGAACCGGTAGTAATTGGCTTCGGGGATGTAATCCAACAGGCAGGGGTCGCGCACCCGCCCGGCCTCGTCCGCGTCGTCCAGCGCGGCGCGGCTCACGGGTGCATAGGGAAGCCGAAAGCGGCTCCACGGCGTGGCGCGCACGTTGCCGTCTTCCACCTTGAAGCGCGCGCGCACGCTCCAGTAGAACTTCGCGTTGGCGGTCAACGGCATGTCCAGGGTGTGTTCGGTCGCCGTGAGCCCTTGGCGCTCGTACACCAGCAAGGGTGCCGCGGGCAGCGCGCGCCATACCCGCAGGTCATAGCGCACGTCGCGCGCATTGTCCGCCAACGCCTCGGCACCCGCACGGCGCGCATAGGCGTGAAAGGATTCCCAAGCCAAGGTCGGCGTGCGTGTGTCGAGCAGGATGAAACGATTCCAGTCGGTTGGCCGCGGGCCGAGTTGCGGGCGGTAGAGTCGCGACGGCGCGAGCCACTGCAGCCCGCAGGCGCTGCCCACCGCAGGGGCGATGTCAGGCGCCATGAACAAGGCTTCGACGATGCGGTCGCCCAGGGACGTCGCCCCGGCGCTGACCTCAGCAAGCGTCAATGCCTCGGTCCAGGCACTCAACGGACGCTCGCTGCTGCGATACACGAAGCGGCGCTCAACCAGCGTGCGTCCGGCTTCCAGCCATTCCACCGCTACGACCAGATAAAGCGCTTGGCCGCCGTAGACGTATTGCGCCTCCTCGAAACCGATCTCGCTGGCTGTGATGGTGACGGTGCTCGCCGCCGATCCCGGATGCACCAGCCACACCGGGTTGGAGGTCTCGACGGCGCGTGTCATCTGCTCACGCACCGCCGGCGCGATACGCGTGGCCGCATCGCGCGCCACCCGCAGGGCCTTGCTTGAGCGCACGCCGGTCGCGGGTGCGCCATCCGCGGCGGCCACCATGAGGGATTGTGAGTCCGGCGACACAAGGTTCACCTCCGCCGCATCCGGCGCCGCCACCACGGCGACCGGCGAAACCGCGGCACGCCGCAGTTCGGCCGAGTCCGTCACCACGTTGGCGGCACAGGCGCTCAGCAGGACGGCGGCGATGAAAGGCAAGAGGCGTCGCACGAAGAATTCCATTCCCGGAAAAACGTGGAGTTTACGACGACATGGCGCAAGGCGAAACCGCGCCGAGGCCGGGCGCGCGTGCATCAGATCACCTTGGAGAACCGCTGTCCCTGCTTCTCGCGTAGATGGCGGTCGAAGGTCATGCAGATGTTGCGGATGAGCAGCTTGCCCACGGGCTGCACGTCGATGGCGCCGGCGCTGTGGGTCAACAGACCGTCCGTCTGCATGCCTTCCAGGTCCTTCAGCTCGCTGGCGAAGTAGCTATCGAAATCGATGCCGAAGCGCTTGCCCACTGCGGCCTTGTCCAGGTGGAAGTGGCAGATGAGCTGGGTGATCACCTCACGGCGCAGCACGTCGTCGTCAGTGAGTTCGATACCGCGGAACACCGCCAGCTTGCCGGCGTCGATGGCCGCGTAATACTCCTCCAGCTCCTTCAGGTTCTGCGCATAGCTGCGCCCCACCTGGCCGATGGAGGTGGCGCCCAGGCCCACCAGATCGCAATCGGCATGGGTGCTGTAGCCCTGGAAATTGCGGTACAGCGTGCCCTCGCGCTGGGCCACGGCCAGTTCGTCGCCGGGCTTGGCGAAGTGATCCATGCCGATGTACACGTAGCCCGCCGCGGTCAGTCGCTCGATGGTCATGTGCAGGATGTTCAGTTTTTCCTGCGGCGAGGGCAGCTCGTCGGGATTGATGCGGCGCTGCGGCTTGAACAACTCCGGCAGGTGCGCGTAGTTGAACACCGACAGGCGATCGGGCGAGATGGCGAGGATCTTGTCCAGGGTCTTGCCGAAGCTGTCCACGCTCTGGAACGGCAGGCCGTAGATCAGATCGAGGGAAATGGACTTGAAGCCGGTGTCGCGCGCCGATTGCAACGCGAACATCGTCTCCTCCTCGCTCTGGATGCGGTTCACCGCCTTCTGCACGCGCGGGTCGAAGTCCTGCACGCCCAGGCTCATGCGGTTGAAGCCGAGGGAACGCAGCAGGGCGATGGTGTCCTTCTTCACCTCGCGCGGGTCGATCTCAATGGAGTACTCGCCCGTGTCGTCGTCGCGCAGCTTGAAATGCTGGCGCGTGGTGTCCATGAGGGCGGTCATTTCCTCATGGTTGATGAAGGTGGGCGTGCCGCCGCCCCAGTGCAACTGATCGACGGTGCGGTTTTTGTCGAACAGCGCGCCCTGCATGGCGATTTCCTTGAACAAACGCTCCAAATACGGGCTGGTGCGGGTACGGTCCTTGGTGACCACCTTGTTGCAGCCACAGTAGTAGCAGACCGTGTCGCAGAACGGGATGTGGAAATACAGCGACAGCGGGCGCTGCGGGTTCTCCTGGTTGGTGGCCTTTGCAATGGCCGTATAGCGGTCGGCGTCGAAACCGCTGTGGAACTGCGGCGCCGTGGGATACGAGGTATAGCGCGGCCCGGACTTGTCGTAGCGCTTGATCAGGGCTTCGTCGAAGACGATGGTCTGGTTCATGGTCACAGCTTTGCACCTCGTTGCCGCCATATCAGCGTGGCGGCTTGCGCGTGAGAATCCAGTTTTTCCGTGCCGGGGAGCTGGCAGCACCTCCAAATCACGGGGCTGAGTGTCGGAATTTGATGCCCCCTCTCCCTCCGGGAGAGGGCTGGGGAGAGGGGTTCAAACATCAGCGACCGCAACGCTCCCGCAACACCGACGCAATCCGTTCAAGCACCGCTTCCGTATCGCCCAGGATCTCGTGATTCCAGAAACGCAGCACGCGGTAACCCATGCGTTGAAGCGTCGCGGTACGCTTCTCGTCGTAGGCCTGCTGCCCGGAATGCTGGCCGCCATCAGCCTCGTTGATCAGCATCGCCTCCAAACACACGAAATCGACGATGTACGGCGCAATCACCACCTGGCGGCGAAACTTGTAACCATCGAAGCGGTGTACCCGCAAATGCCGCCACAACCTTCTTTCCGCCTCACTGCTCGCGCAGTGCGCGCGCCCGCGAGTCCAAGGCATTTTCCGGTGCGTCCATCTCCCTGGACCTCCACATTTCATGCGGCAGCGAACAGCGCGCCGTAGTCCTCCAGCTCCTCGGCCGTCAGCACGAACACCTCCGCATCGCCGTGCTCGAATTCCACCCAGGTAAACGGCACCTCGGGATACAGGTCTTCCAACGCCTCCGCGCTGTTGCCCACCTCTACCACCAGCAGGCCGCCCGGATTCAAATGCCCGCGCGCCTCGCGCAGGATGATCCGCACCAAGTCCAGACCGTCGGTGCCAGCGGCCAGTGCGGCCTGCGGTTCGTGGTGGAACTCGGGCGGCAGGGCGGCCATGTCCTGGGCGTCCACATAGGGCGGATTGCTCACGATCACGTCGTAGCGCTCGCCTCGCAGGCCCTCAAACAGGTTCGACTGCACCAGCCGCACTTGTTCTTCCAGCCCGTGGCGCGTCACGTTGCGGGCAGCCACTTCCAGGGCGTCGGCGGAGAGGTCGCTGCCGTCCACCTGCGCCTCGGGGAAGGCCATGGCGCAGGCCACGGCGATGCAGCCGCTGCCGGTGCACAGGTCGAGGATGCGCTCGACATGTTCCGCATCAATCCACGGTTCAAAGCGGTTGTCGATGAGTTCGGCGATGGGCGAGCGCGGAACCAGCACGCGCTCGTCCACGTGGAAAGGCAGGCCGGCGAACCAGGCCTCGCCGGTCAGGTACGGGGCCGGCCGGCGCTCGCGCACGCGGCGGGCCAGCAGTTCGGCCACCGTGCGGCGCTCTTCGCGGGTGAGGCGGGCGTCGAACCAGGCGAGCGGCGTGTCGTGAGGCAGATGCAGGGCGTACAGCACCAGATAGACCGCCTCGTCCTGGGCATCGGCCAGGCCGTGGCCGTGGTGCAGGCCGGCGGTGTTGAACAGACTCATGCCCCAGCGCACGAAATCGCGCACCGTGCGCAGGTCCTGGATGGCCTCGTCGATGTTCGGCATGTCAGGCTCCGGGCTTGCGCGCATGCTTGGGGCGGAAGGCCAGGCACACGTCCGGATTGGTGTCGAGATAGGGCCCGTCGATGAGGTCGATGCAATAGGGCACCGCCGGGAACACGGCGTACAGGCAATCGGCGATGGCGGAGGGCTTGCCCGGCAGGTTGATGATCAGCGAGCGCCCGCGGATGCCGGCGATCTGCCGCGACAGGATAGCGGTGGGCACCACCTTGAGCGAGACGGCGCGCATCTGTTCGCCGAAACCGTCGAGGATCTTGTCGCACACCGCCTCGGTGGCCTCGGGCGTCACGTCGCGCAGCGCCGGGCCGGTGCCGCCGGTGGTCACCACCAGGCAACAGCCCTCCACGTCGCACAGTTCCTTGAGCGCCTGTTCGATGAGCGGCTGTTCGTCCGGGATCACGCGCGGGACCGGCGCCCAGGGCGTAGTGAGGATCCTGCC
The DNA here is from genome assembly GCA_023228645.1 of Gammaproteobacteria bacterium. Taxonomy (GTDB): domain Bacteria; phylum Pseudomonadota; class Gammaproteobacteria; order Thiohalomonadales; family Thiohalomonadaceae; genus JALOAT01. The sequence continues at coordinate 16,085 of JALOAT010000031.1, forward strand.
GAGTTCGGCCTGGATGGCCGGGCCGCCCTCGTCCTGGTACTCCCCGCGGCTGGCGCGATCGGAGACGGTGAGGATGCCAATGCGTACTTTTTGTGCGGTCATGACAGGCTGTCGGACGAAACGGGTTGGGCATTATAGCGTCTATTCAACGTAGCCCGGATGCAGCGCAGCGGAATCCGGGACCGTGGCGTAGAAGAAGACGGCCGCGCCGTAGCCTCGAAATCTACGCGATCTGCACCGGCAGGCGCCGGGCGCCCCACTCCCCTTTCGGCCCGAATACCCCCGCGCAGGGCGTGCCGCAGCGGTCGCAACGCCCGTCGAGAGTCAGGTTCCACGCGGTGAGCACGTAACCGTCGCGCCCAATCAGTTCCTGCCCGCAGTGATGACAAAAGGTGCTGCCGCCCTCCGGGTCGTGCACGTTGCCCGTGTAGGCGTAGCGCACGCCGTTGTCCATGGCGATGCGCCGGGCGCGCTGCAATGTCGCACGCGGTGTGGGCGGGATGTCGTGCATTTTCCAGTCCGGGTGGAAGGCGGTGAAATGCATGGGCACGTCCGGGCCCAGTTCACGCACCACCCAGCGTGTCATCAGATTCAGCTCCTCGTCCGAGTCGTTGAGACCCGGGATGAGCAAGGTGGTAAGTTCGAGCCAGACCCGGGTCTCGTGCTTGATGTACACCAGGGTTTCGAGCACGGGCTGCAGGTGGGCGCCGGTCTGCTTCAGGTAGAACGCATCCGTGAAGGCCTTCAGGTCCACGTTGGCGGCGTCCATGTGGGCGTAGAATTCCTTGCGCGGCTCGGCGCACACGTAGCCCGCGGTCACGGCCACAGACTTGATGCCCTGCTCGCGACAGGCCTTCGCCACGTCGATGGCGTATTCGTGGAAGATCACCGGGTCGTTGTAGGTGTAGGCCACACTGCGGCAGCCCAGGCGCTCGGCGGCGCGGGCAATGGCCGCGGGGCTGGCCTGGTCCATGAGCGTGTCCATGTGGCGCGACTTGCTCATGTCCCAGTTCTGACAGAATTTGCAGGCCAGGTTGCAGCCGGCCGTGCCGAAGGAGAGCACCGGCGTGCCCGGCAGGAAATGGTTGAGCGGCTTCTTCTCGATGGGGTCGACGCAAAACCCGCTGGAACGCCCGTAGCTGGTGAGCACGATGCGCCCGTCCAGGTTGCCGCGGATGAAGCACAGGCCGCGCTGGCCCGCATGCAGACGGCATAAGCGCGGGCACAGGTCGCATTGCACACGGCCGCCGTCCAGGGCGTGCCAGTGCCGGGTGGGCACGGCCGTGTCTGGATCGATGTTGCCCTGGGATTGGTTCATCATTGAAGAAACCTCGCAAACCAAAACTTGGACCACAAACCCGCCCGGGCGTTGCAGATGAACCGAGGAGACCCCATGCCTGACATTCGTGAACCCGCCGTGGCCGGAAGCTTCTACCCTGCAGACCCGGAGGCGCTGCGCGCCGAGGTGCGCGGTCTGCTGGTGACGGCGGCCACCGACGCCCGCGTGCCCAAGGCCATCATTGCACCTCACGCCGGTTACATCTATTCCGGCCCCGTGGCGGCGAGCGTGTATGCGCGCCTCGCCGCGGCCCGCGGCCGGATCCGTCGCGTGGTGCTGCTCGGCCCCTCGCACCGGGTCGGCTTCCACGGCCTGGCCCTGCCGGGCGCCTCCCTGTTCCGCACCCCGCTCGGCGACATCCCGGTGGATACCGCCGCCGTGCAGGCGCTGCGCACCCTGCCCCAGGTGCGCGAACTCGACGCAGCCCATCGCCTGGAGCACAGCCTCGAAGTGCAACTGCCGTTTCTGCAGGAGGTGCTCGGCGAGTTCAACCTGGTGCCGCTGGTGGTGGGCGATGCGGACGCCGATGCGGTGGCTGAGGTACTGGAGACCTTGTGGGGCGGCCCGGAGACACTGGTAGTGGTGAGTTCCGACCTGAGCCACTACCAGCCCTACGCGACGGCCCGGCGCCAGGACGCCGTCACCAGCCGCGCCATCGAATCCCTCGACCCGGACGCCCTGCATCACGAGGACGCCTGCGGGCGCAATCCCATCCGCGGCCTGCTCGCACTCGCACGCCGCCATGGCTACACCATCGAGACCGTGGACCTGCGCAACTCCGGCGACACCGCTGGGCCGCGCGACCGCGTGGTGGGTTACGGCGCCTATGTGCTCCACTGAACTCCCTGCGGCGCTGCGCGCCACCCTCATGGATGTGGCCGTCCGCTCCATCCGCCACGGCTTCACCCACGCCCTGCCCTTGCCGGTGAACGCCGCCGACTATCCCGAACGCCTGCGCGAAAAGCGCGCTACCTTCGTCACGCTGGAAAAGGCCGGCACACTGCGCGGCTGCATCGGCGGTCTGGTGGCACAGTGGTCGCTGGTGGAGGACGTGGCCCGCCATGCCTTCGCCGCCGCCTTCGAAGACCCGCGCTTCCTGCCCGTGCGCGAATCCGAACTGGCGACACTCACCCTGTCCATTGCCATCCTGAACCCGGCCACCCCGCTGCCGGCGGATTCGGAACAGGAACTCATCGCCCAGCTCCGCCCCGGCACCGACGGATTAATCCTCACCGACGGTGCACGCCGCAGCACCTTCCTGCCGAGCGTGTGGGAACAACTGCCGGACGCCCACGCCTTCCTCGCCCACCTGAAAATGAAGGCCGGCCTGGCGCCGGATTACTGGTCCGACACACTGCACTTCGAGCGCTACACCACCGAGAGTTTCGGCGCACCTGTGCGCCGGTAATTACGCTGTGCGGCGCCGCCGCCACACAGCGCTTTCCCAACTCGCGGTACGAACACGGACACCCGTCCATATCCCCCTGAAAGTCTTTCTTCGTCCTGGACCTGATGTTAGGCTGCAAGCGTCCGGTCTCCCGTTAACGTAGCGCGGGCGATCCAAGAAAAATTCCTAATTCCCCGGGGGAGATGCTCATGATGAGGCAGATGCTTGCGGTGGCGGTCAGCGCCGCCTGTTTGGGGGTGGGCTCCGCCCACGCGGCACCGTTCAATTCCTTCGACCCGCGTTCCATGGCCATGGGCGGTGCCGGCACCGCCGTGGGCAACACCGCCACGGCGCCGTTCTTCAATCCGTCGCTGCTTTCCACCACCGATCACGACGACGACTTCGCCATGGAACTGCCCATCATCGGCGCGCGTCTGTACGACCCGGACGACTTCATCGATAGCGTGGACGAATTTCAGGACAACCCGGCGCTGGTGGACCCCAACGATGATCTGGTGATCAATGCCAGCGTGGACATTGCCAAGAATGCATTCGACGCAATTAATGATCTCCCCCCGGGCGCGACTCAGGCGCAAATTCAGACCGCCGCCGCCAACGCGAGAGATGCACTCGGTTCAGTCTCGGGAGATACCCGGACCCTGTCGACCGGCTTCTCCACTCTCAGCGATCGGGCACTAAATCTGGAACTGGGCGTCGGTACGGTCATCGGCATCCCTAGCCGCAAGTTCGGCGGGGCGCTGGTGTTCAATTCCTGGAACGTGGGCAGCGCCATTGTGAAATACGAAGATGCCGGTCTGTTGACCGGTCTTGCCGATGATGCGGATGCGTATGCTGCCTATCTCGACGGAGTAGCTAGTTGCGGTAGCGATGCAGCATGCCAAGCGGCCATCAGCAACGACCCCAACCTTCAGTACATCGATCGGAATACTGTCGGTGACCTTGAGCTGGCCTTCGACCCCGACAGAGACATCAAGTCCACCGTCGAACTGCGCGCCATCTCCCTGAACGAGGTCGGCCTGTCCCTGTCGCGCGAGTTCAACATCGGCGGCAGCAAGTTCGCCCTGGGCGTGACGCCCAAGTACGTCCGCGCCATCACCCTGAACTACAAGGCCTCGGTAAACGATGCCGATGACGACGACTTCGACGCCGACGACTACACCAACGACACCACCAATTTCAACATGGACATCGGCGTGGCCAAGGACTTCGAGAACGGCTGGCGCGCGGGCATGGTGGTCAAGAACATCATCGGCCAGACCTACGATCTCATGCGCAAGAATACCGCTACCGGCGTGAAGGAGAAGACCGGCGAGATCGAACTGAAGCCCCAGGCGCGCGCCGGCGTCTCGTACCAGAACAGCTGGTTCACCGCCGGCCTGGACGTGGACCTGACCGAGAACGACCCCATCGGCTTCGAGGACGAGACCCGCTACGCCGCCTTCGGCATGGAACTGAACGCGCTCGACTGGGCGCAGCTGCGCCTGGGTTACCGCGCCGATATGGTGAACAGCGACCGAAGCGTCGCCTCCGCCGGCCTCGGCCTGTCGCCCTTCGGCGTCCACATCGATCTGGCGGTGGCCGCCAGCGACGACGAACTGGGCGCCGCGGCACAGTTCGGCCTGCGGTTCTGATGACCTCCCGGAGGGGCGCCAGGCGCCCCTCTTTAACCTCCAAGCCCCAGAACGCCCTCACGAAGGCGCAAAAGTCGCCAAGAGGAACACCATTCCCATTCCTTCATTACTTGGCGTTCTTTGCACATTGGTGAGCGTATGCCCGTCTGTGCTTGTCACGTAGGCGCGATGCGCCAACGTGACCTACCGCAGATCGGCTTTCTACTCGCGCCGGCAAGTACCCACCGAATCCGGCAGGCACTGCATCCCCGGTTCCCACTCAGCGTGATCGAGGCGCGCACCGGTGAAGTTGGCGCCGCTGCGGCGTACGTCGGTGAGGATGGCGTAGCGGAGATCGGCGCCTTGCAGGTTGGCGTTGATGAGGTCGGCGCCGCGCAGGTTGGCGCCGAGCATGTTGGTCTCGGCGAGATTGGCGCCACGCAAGTTCGCCAGGGCGAAATTCACGTAGGCCAGGTCGCTGCCGCGCAGGTTGGCGGCGCGCAGGTTGGCCGTGTTCAGGTCGGCGGAACGCAGGTTGGCGCCGGCGAGGTCCACGTTGGCGAGATCGCGGCCGGGTAGCAGGCAGCTGCTCCAGTTCACGCCAGGCGCCGGCGCAGCATCACAGTTGGCGAGCGTGCCATCGCTGGATTCCGGAAGCAGGAACGGGATCGCTATGACAGCGGCGATGATCAGCGCGAGAATGGCGTAGTGCCGCGGGCGGATGACCATCACAGCGGGCTCAATGGCTTGGCGGCCACGGCTCGACGGTTCGGCCCGGCGCTCCGCGCCCACGGGAGGCATGCTTGTGCTGCGCCGCTCGTCGGCCCAGCGCCGCGCCGATTCCAGCTTTTCGATGGTCTCCGGGTCTTCCGGGTGGGCCGCGGCCTCGCGCATTACCTCGGGAATGAGTGAGTCGAGCTCGCGCACGCGGAACCACTCCGCCCGGTCGCTGCTGACTTCGTCGTCGAGTCGGATGCGGCCAAGCAGGACGTAGCGCGAAACGAGGCCGAAGGGATAAGGTCCGGTCACCCGGCCTGCGCGGCGCACGTACAAATTGTGCTGAAGATTCTTCATGCTCGGGCCTCCGTTTGGCGCATCATAAATGAGCGTTCGCAGCACGGATACATCCGCAATCACAGGGCACCATGGACATACCGCTTTCCTCCGCACAGATCTCACTGGCGCTGCTCACCGCGGCGGCGCCGGCCCTCGCCTCGGCCTGGCGTGCCGGGGCCCTGCTGGAGGCCGTGGTGGTGTCCAGCGACCCGACCAAGTCCATCGCACGGCTGGCCATCCAGGGACGCGAGTTGGAGGTGCGTAGCGAGGCGGCCTTGCGCGTCGGTGAACGCTTGCTGCTCACCGCCGAACCCCGCGAAGGCCACTGGCAGTTGAGCCGGCGCGAGGCGCCACCGCTGGCGCCGCTCGAACAGGCCTGGCGGCAGATCCTGCCGCGCCAGCAACCGCTCGCCCCGGCCCTGCGCGCCCTCTGCGACACCGCGAAGCTGCCGGCCCTGCCACCACCGCTACGCGAGGCGCTGGTCCGTTTGCACGAATACATCCCTCCACCGCAGCGCCTCGCCACGCCCACCGGGTTACGCGAGGCCGTGGAAAAATCGGGGATTTTCCTGGAGGCACGCCTTGCCGCGCCGCGAGCGCAACCGCTTGGTATCAGCGCTACACCTGCGCCTCCCGCGTCTGCGCCGACTTCGCCCGCATCTGCGCCGGTACCTCTCACCTCTGCGCCTCAGGGGTCTGGACCGGCATCACCCTCGGCGTCTGTGACAACCACGGTAACCGCGGCTACACCGGCCCCCATCACCACCTCGCGCGCCGCCCCCTCTCAGGTGCCCGCCAGCACACCGCCTGATGTGCTGCCCGGCACCACCACACCGGCGCCGCTCTCGCCCGTGCAGCCGGCAACGCTCGGCGGTACAGGAGAAAAGGCGATCACGGCCGTGGCTTCAAGCACGGTGCCCATGGCCACGGATCTGAAGGGTTCGCTACTGCGGCTTTTGAATTTGTTGCGCGCCCCCGGTACGGCACACGACAAGACCCATGACGACCGTGTCGGCGGCCAGGCGCTGGAAACGCTGCGCGCCCTGGCCCGTCATGCCGAAGGTGCGCTCGCGCGCATCGAGTTGCAGCAGTTTCGCGCGCTGCCGGAGCGTGCCGATGCGGATCCGGCCTGGGTGCTCGAACTGCCGTTTCGCCAGGGTGAAGACGTGGAGACCCTCACCTTGCGCATCCGCCGCGATCAGGAGCAGGACGATGCAGCGGACGGCGTGTGGCCGTGGACGATCACCCTCGAGCTGGGCGACGGTACCTGCGGACCCTTGCGTGCGGTGGTTGCGCTGCGCGATAAGGCGGTGAGCACCCGCTTTTTTGCCGGGCGCGCCGAACTCGCGGAACGCATCGCCACGTCCCTGGATTTTCTGGACACGCGCTTGCGTGCGGCGGGACTGGACGTGCAGACGCTCGAAGCCCACGTGGGCCGCGTGGTGAGCGAAGAGCCCCTGCCTGACGGGTTGGTGAAGGAGCGCGTATGAAGGAGCGCAAGCGCCCCGCCGAAAAGACCGCCGTCGCTCTGAAGTACGACGGCCAGAGCGCACCGCGTCTCACTGCCAAAGGTGACGGCGAGGTGGCCGAGGAGATCCTCGCCCGCGCCCGCGAGCACGGCATTCCGCTTCAGGAAAACGCCGAACTGTGCCGGTTGCTTGCACGGCTCGATCTGGGTGAATCCATTCCCCGGGAGTTGTATGTGGCGGTGGCGGAGGTGCTCGCCTTTGCGTTTTGGGTGACCGGGCGGACGCCATAGGGCGGGCCGTGTCCGCCGTGCCGCCCTATGAAACCAGGATGGCGGCCATGGGCCGCCCTATGACGTACCACCGTCGAGCCGGCGCATCATCACCAGCAGTTCGGCTTCGCCGCGCGAAATGCCGCAGATTTCCACCAGCTCTTCCGCACTCGCGCCCTTGCGCAGCAGCTTATCGGCCTGCTCGTAGGAGCGTGCGTCCGGGTCATCGTGCTGCTGCTGGCGCAGGCCCAGCTCTTCCTGACGCGCGGCGATCTGACGCAGTTGCTGTTCGACCAGCCCCTGCCGCTGCGCGAGGCTCATCATGGCATTGCACAGGGCGCGCAGATCGCTCTGCATCGCGTCGAGGCGCACTTGCTGCGCATGATGGCGGCGGGACAGGACGAGGCTGGATGCCAGCGCCGCGAGGGCCAGCACCAGGGCTGCGATAAGGACGATGTCAGTGCTCATGCGTATTCGTCGATGTGGCCGTCGGCCGGTGCTTCCGGGCCATCGTCCGAGGGGTCGTTCTGCCTGGGCTCGTCACGCTGCTCCGCCTCCTTCTCCTGCTGCTCTTCACGCTGGCGCTCCAGCGGATCCCGGTGGGGTTCCGGCCAGATGATCTTCGTCGGCGTAATGCGGCCCACATCTGCCATAGCACTCACTCCATGGCGAATAACTTGGCATTGTCGATGAGGATGATGAGCTCCTCGCCCTGATGGCTGACGCCATGGATGAACTTGGCGCTTTCATCGTTGCCCACGTTCGGTGCGACCTCGATTTCGTTGGCCGGAATGTTCATCACCTCGGCCACGCTGTCCACCACCATGCCGACCACCTGCTCGCCTTCCTCGATGATGACGATGCGCGTGGCATCGTCCATGTCGCGCGGTTGCAGGCCAAAGCGCTGACGCGTATCAATCACCGTGACCACGTTGCCGCGCAGGTTGATGATGCCGAGCACGAAATCCGGGCCACCGGGCACCGGCGCGATTTCGCTCACCTTCAGCACCTCGCGCACCTGCATCACGTTGATGCCGTATTTCTCTGCATCGAGGTGAAAGGTGACGAACCGGTTGGCGCCCTGGGTTACACGGTTGTCGGGGCGCTGTTCCATTTCTTTACGGGCCGTATTCATGGCAAGTCTCCACTATCTCCGTCGTCCGTCCATGCCAATCCCGCGTCGGCGGCGCCGCGGGCCAGCAGGCGTGCGAACGCGCTCGGTTCAATGAGTGCACACATGTGCTCGATGACCGTGCCAGCCAGCCAGCCGCGGGTGGTGCGGCTGGTGCGCCAGCGCACCTGGTCGGGTTCGAGGGTGACCACCTCGGCCACGGCATCACAGGCCAGCCCCCAGTCGCCCTCACCGATGAAAACGATGCGCGTGAAACGCTCGTCCGGTGTACCGGAGAGAAGCGCACGGCGGTCCTGCGGCAGTACCAGCAACGCCGTATCGACCACCGGCACGCTGCGCCCGCGGTAGCGTACCAGGCCGAGGAACCAGTCCACGTGCCGCGGCAGCGGCGTGACCGGAGACGTGCTCCATTCCTGCACCCCCGAGAGTTCCACGAGCGGCACGGCAAGCGTGAGGCCCGCAATGCGAAACAGCATGGCCTGGAAACGACGCTGCCCCCATTCCGGCACGGGCGCTGGCTGGGGCACCGCCGCCGCTGCCGCGGCGGGCGCGGTTGGCGCCGTGACCACAGCGGCGGGCCGGGGCGGCTCGGCCGCAACCGCCGGCGCCGGCGCCGGTTCGTCCTCCACCACGTCCGGGACCTCACGCAGCAACGCCTCCAAATAGAGATCCAGCGCCTGGCGCTCATCGACCAGCGTCTGCGTCTTGGCAAGCGACTTGCTCATGGCGCGGTCCTCGCCACGGGGGCGTCGCCCGCGAACAGGTGATTGGCCAGTGCGGTGTAGGCGATCACGCCGCGCGCCTGCGGATTGAGGTAATTGAGCGGTGCCCCGTGCTGGCTCGCCTCGCGGAACTGCGTGTCAACCGGGATGACCGAATTCCACAACACGTCCGGGAACCGCTCGCGCAGGGCCGCGAGGCTTTCCAACGACGACTGCACGCGGCGGTCGAACATGGTCGGAATCACCAGATAGGGCAGCGGCCGCTTACGTGCCCGCAGGATCATGCCGAGGGTGTGCAGCATGCGCTCCAGGCCCTTCATGGCGAGAAATTCCGTCTGCACGGGGATCAGCAGTTCGTGGCTGGCAGCAAGGGCATTGACCATGAGCACGCCCAGCACCGGCGGGCAATCCACGAACACCGCGTCGAACTGCGCCGCGCACTGCATCAGCGCACGCGCCAGCACCAGGCCCATGCCCTCGCGGGCGCCCAGCTGACGGTCCAGGGTGGCCAGTGCGCTCGACGCGGGCATCAGGTGCAGGTTGGCGAAGCGTGTGGCGCGCACCAGAGCGGCGGGGTCGGGATGAGGCGCGTTCTGGAACAGCGAATAGACGCTGTGATCCAGGGTGTCCGGATCCAGGCCGAAATAGGTGGTCAGCGAGCCGTGGGGATCCAGATCGACCATCAGCGTGCGATAGCCGCGCTGGGCGAGCAGGCCCGCGAGGGTGACCGCCGTGGTGGTCTTGCCCACGCCGCCCTTCTGATTCGCAACGGCGAACACCCGCATCACTGAGCCCCCGCGCGCTGCAATTCCACCAGGCGGCGAGAATCCTTTTCCGCGAGCACCACCACGAGCACGCGGCGGTTGCGATTACGCCCGGCCGTGGTGGCGTTGTCGGCCACCGGGTGATATTCGCCAAAGCCGACCGCCGCCATGTTTTCGGGCCGTACGCCCTGTTTCATGAACACGTGGACGACGCTGGCCGCACGCGCGGCCGACAGTTCCCAGTTGGACGGAAACGCATAGGTATTGATGGGCACGTTGTCGGTGAAGCCTTCCACCTTGATCTGGTTGGGATATTTTCTCAGCACATCGGCGATGCGCCGCAGAATCGGAATGGCCTCGGCCTCCAGTTGCGCACTGCCACTCTCGAACAGGAACGAGGTGTTGAGCTCCAGCTCGACCCAGAGGTCCTCGCGCCGCACGCTCACCATCTCGTCCTGAATGAAGGGCAGCATGGCGAGTTCGAAATCCGTGGCGATCTGCACCAGTTGGTCGACGGGATTTTCCGGCGGATCGCCGGCGCGCAATTCCACCGGCTCGATGATCTTCGGTGTGCCCGACAGCCCGTCGTCCCCCACCTGCACCGGCTGCAGGCTCTTGGGGGTGGTGTTGAATGCGCTGATCAAGGTGTCCGACAGCACGCGATACTTGCCTTCGTTGATAGAGGAGATCGCATACATGACCACGAAAAATGCGAACAGGAGCGTCACGAAATCCGCATAGGAGACCATCCAGCGCTCCAGGTTCTCGTGCTCTTCATGGCGTTTGCGTTTGCGCGCCATCCCGTTGCCCCTCAGTGCAGATAGCCCTGCAGCTTGGTCTCGATATTGCGCGGATTTTCCCCTTCGGCGATGGACACGATGCCCTCGATCACCATGTAGCGAAACTGCGCCTGTGCCTGGATGGCGCTGCGCAACTTATTGGCCAGTGGAATGTACAGCAGGTTGGCGAAGCCGACGCCATAGATGGTCGCCACGAAGGCCACCGCGATGCCATGGCCCAGCTTGCTCGGGTCGGAGAGGTTGTTCATGACCTGGATGAGGCCCATCACCGCGCCGATGATGCCGATGGTGGGGCTGTATCCGCCCATGCTCTCGAACACCTTGGCGGCGGCGAGGTCCGCGGTCTCCTTGGTGTCCACCTCCACTTCCAGGATGGCGCGCATCACCTGCGGCTCGCTGCCGTCCACCAGCAGTTGCAGCCCCTTGCGGGCGAAGGGATCGGCCTCGGTCTCGGAAATGGATTCCAGGCCCAGCAGGCCCTCCTTGCGGGCCGTGTTGCTCCACTCGATGATCTTTTCGATGGCCTCATCGGCCGCGAGGCGCGGCGGGACGAAGGCCCAGGGGATCATGCGCAGGCCGCGCATGAAGGTGGTGAGCGGCGATTGCAGCATCACCGCGCCCAGGGTACCGCCGAGCACAATCAGCGCCGCGGGTGCATTGACCAGCGTACTGGCACTGCCGCCTTCCAGGTATTGGCCACCCAGGATGGCGCCAAAACCAAGGATGAGGCCGATGATGGTAAGAATGTCCATGATGGCTTAGACCCGCTGTACCAGCGCTGGCCCGATGTCCTGCAGGGCGAGCACCTGATCGGCCAGCCCCGCTTCCACCACGGCCGCCGGCATACCGTACACCACGCAGGTGGCTTCGTTCTGTGCCCAGACCGCGGAACCGCCCTGTTTGAGCAGACGCGCGCCTTCGCGACCGTCCGCGCCCATGCCGGTCAGCACCACCGCCAGCACCTGCCCGGGAAAGCTGCGCACGAGCGATGTGAAGGTGGTATCCACCGACGGTTTGTAGGTTTGCCCCGGCGTGCTTTCGGTGATGCGAATAAATGCGCGCCCGGCACGCTGTTCCACCAGCATCTGCTTGCCGCCGGGCGCAAGCAGGGCCACACCCGGTTCGATGGGGTCACCGTCTGCGGCCTCCTTCACCGTGATGGCACATTGCTGGTTAAGGCGCTGGGCGAAAGCCGGCGTGAACGACCCGGGCATGTGCTGCACCAGCACGATGGGTAGCGGGAAATTGGCCGGCAGCTTGGTGAGCACCTCCTGCAAGGCCACCGGCCCGCCGGTGGACGTGCCGATGGCGACGATCTTGTGCTGGCCGCGGCGTGCAGCGAAGGCGGGTGCAACGCCGCGCGGCTTGACCGCCGCGGCGGCCGGCGCGGAAACCGCGTGCGGCCGTACGGTCTGATGGCGACGGCCCGAGCCGATGGCATGGACGCGTTCACACAGCTGACGCTTGGCCTCGTCCTTGTCGCGCGAAATATCCTCGAACTTCTTCGGCAGATAATCCACCGCGCCGGCGTCGAGCGCATCGAGTGTGGCGCGAGCGCCGTCCGTGGTTAGCGAAGAAAACATAAGGATGGGCGTCGGCGTCGCAGCCATGATGCGCCGCACCGCCGTGATGCCGTCCATCACCGGCATCTCGATGTCCATGGTGATCACGTCGGGCTTCAGCCGGGCGGTCATCTCCACCGCCTGCGCACCGTCCTCCGCCGCGCCGATCACCTCCAGGCGCGGATCGGATTTCAGCATCTCCGTCACCCGCCGACGGAAAAAGCCCGAGTCATCGACCACTAATACGCGGATTGCCATCCATTAACCTTCTAAGAAAAAGAATTCTACGCAAAGACGCAAAGAGTTCCCAACGCCAAATACCTTTGCGTTCTTGGCGTCCTTTGCGCCTTTGCGTTGGGCCGTTTCTTTCATGTCGTCTTTCACTGTCGGCGCTGGCCGTAGGCCTTGAGCAGGCTGGGGACGTCGACGATCAGGGCGATGCGGCCGTCGCCGGTGATGGTGGCGCCGGCGAGGCCGGGCGTGCCTTGCAGCAGCGCGCCCAGGGGCTTGATCACCACTTCTTCCTGACCGATGAGTTCGTCCACCACGAAGCCCACCTGCTGGTTGCCGATATGCACCATGACCACGTGGCCCTCGTCCGGCAGGGGGGCGCTGTAGGCGGATTTGACCAGCCAGCGGGTGAGATAGAACAACGGCAACGCCTTGTCGCGCACCACCACCACACGCCGACCGTCGACAATGTTGGTCTTGGTGAGGTCCAGGTGGAAGATCTCGCTCACACTGGGCAGCGGCAGTGCAAAGGTCTGGCCGCGCAGTTTCACCATCAGTGTCGGCATGATGGCGAGGGTCAGCGGCACCTTGATGATGATGCGCGTGCCCTTGCCGAGGGCCGAATCCACGTCGACGATACCGTTGAGCTGGGCGATGCGGGTCTTCACCACGTCCATGCCGACGCCGCGGCCGGACACGTCGGAGATCTGCGCCTTGGTGGAGAAGCCGGCGGCGAAAATGAGGTGATAGCACTCCTTCTCATCCAGGCGCGCGGCAGCATCGGCATCCATCATGCCCTTCTCCACCGCCTTGCGGCGCAAAACCTCCGCGTCCATACCGGCGCCGTCGTCCTCGATGAGCAGCAGGATGTGATCGCCCTCCTGCTGCGCCGCCAGGCGCAAGGTGCCGGTGCGCGGCTTGCCCGCGGCCTCGCGTTTCTCCGGGACTTCGATGCCGTGGTCCACGGCATTGCGCACCAGGTGCACCAGTGGGTCGGCGAGCGCCTCCACCAGGTTCTTGTCCAGGTCGGTCTCCTCGCCCTCGAGGACCAGGTTGACCTGTTTCTGCATGTTGCGGGCGAGGTCGCGCACCACGCGCGGGAAACGCCCGAATACCTTCTTGATGGGCTGCATGCGCGTCTTCATGACCGCCGCCTGCAGGTCGCCCGTCACCACGTCCAGGTTCCCGACCGTCTTGGCCACTTCTTCCCGGCCGCTGGCGCCGGCGCCCTGCGCCAGAGTGGCGAGGCGATTGCGCACCAGCACCAGTTCGCCGACCAGGTTCATGATGTCGTCGAGACGTTTGGTGTCCACGCGCACCGACGTTTCCTGCTGGGCGGTGTCCGCCGCTTTCTTTTCGCCCTCGCCGCCCGGCTTGGCGGCAGCTGTGCGCTGGGGTGCAGGTGCAGGGGCTGCCGCCGCTGGCTGGGGTGCCGACGCGGCGGGTGGTGCGGTCTGCGGGACGCCCGAGAACTTGCCCTTACCGTGCAGTTGATCCAGCAGGGCCTCAAATTCTTCTTCAGTGATGTCGTCGCTCGGTGTCGCCGCTTCCGCCGGTGCCACGGATTGGGGCGCCGCCGCGGGCACGCCGGTGAACTTGCCCTTGCCGTGCAACTCATCCAGCAGGGCCTCGAATTCCTCTTCGCTGATCTCGTCGTTGTCGCCGGGTGGTGCTTCATGGCCCGCACCGGCAGTCACAGCGGCGGCCGCTACGGGCTGGCCCGCAGCGGGCGTTTCGAGGGCATTGAGCAGCGCCTCGAATTCCTCGTCGGTGATGTCGCCCGTCACCATGGACTCGGCGGCGGAGGCGGCAGGTGCAACCGCTGCCACCGGCGTTGTCGACGCCGCGTCCGGCGGTGGCGCAGTGGGCGCAGCCGGTGCGACTTCCTCCTCACCGTCGGGGTGATTCAGCGCCTCCAGTTGTTGCAGGAGCGCGGCCTCGGCCGGTTCGGGTTCTTCACCTGCACGCAGGTGCTCGAACTGCGCATTGAGTACGTCCAGCACCGGCAGCATGGTGTCCATGAGCTGCGAGGTGATGCGTTTCTGGCCGCTGCGCAGCAGGTTGAACACGTCCTCGGCACGGTGGCACACGTCGACGAGCGCGGTCAGGTTCAGGAACCCGGCGCCGCCTTTGATGGTGTGAAAGCCCCGGAACACGGCATTGAGTAATTCGCGATCATCCGGTCGCTGCTCCAGGTCCACTAGCTGTTCATTCAGCTTCTCAAGGATTTCCGTCGCTTCGATGAGGAAGTCCTGGAGGATCTCGTCGTCTGCGTCCAAGGCCATGGGTTTACCTTCAGAAACCGAGACTTGATAGCAAGTCGTCCACTTCGTCTTGACCGGAGACGGTGCCAGTGTCCAGCCCCGGCACCGCGGGGCCGTGTACGCCCGCACTGGTATCCGGCTTCGCTTCCTTCTCGGGCGGGAGCAGTTTCTGTCCCGAGATGCGCACCAGTTCCACCAGATTACGCTCCAGTTCCTCCACCAAGGAAATCACGCGGCGGATGATCTGGCCGGTGAGATCCTGGAAGCCTTGCGCCATGAGTACGTCCTGCAGGTTCTCATGCAGACGCGGAAGATCCCGGCTGGCGGCCTCCAGGAACGCCTCCACGTCGTGTGCCAGTACACGGAAATCCTGGGCGTCCATCTCGCGACGCGTGAAGCGCACCCAGCGTGTCTTCAATGCCTCACCCTGGGTTTCCAGCGCCTCACAGGCGGGCAGCGAATCCTCGATGGCCGAGAGGGTGCGATTGGCCGCCTGCTCGGTCATGGTGATCACGTAGGACAGGCGGTCGCGCGCATCGGGGATTTCGTGTTCCGCCATGTCGGCGATGCGCGAATCCAACCGGAAATTGTTCAGCGCGTCGTGAAAATCGCGCGTCAGCTTGCCGAGTTCGCGAAACAGGCTGTCCTCGCGCAGGCGCACCAGTTCATCAAGCAAGCGCGCACTCTCGTCTTCGTTGCCCTGCTCCATGTGGAGCAGCATTTCTCTCGCGCGTGCCACATATTCCTGGTGCAGCACGCTTGTGTCATTCGCCATAAACCGCTCCGCTGCGCGAGCCTACTTGGCCTCAACGCGCTCGAAAATCTTTTCCAGTTTTTCCTTCAGGGTCTGCGCCGTGAAGGGCTTGACGATGTAGCCGTTTACACCGGCCTTGGCCGCCTCGATGATCTGCTCGCGCTTTTGCTCGGCGGTGACCATCATCACGGGCAGGGCCGAGAGCTTGGGGTCGGCGCGTACGGCCCGCAACAGGTCGATGCCTTGCATGCCCGGCATGTTCCAGTCGGTGATCAGCAAGTCGAAGCTGCTGTTCTGCAGCATCGGCAAGGCGGTGAGTCCGTCGTCGGCCTCGCTGGTGTTGTTGTAGCCGAGGTCGCGCAACAGGTTCTTGATGATGCGCCGCATCGTGGAGAAGTCGTCCACGATGAGAATCTTAATGTTCTTGTCCAAGCCAGCCTCCCGATGAAACTCAACCGGCCCGGTGGCCGGCACGCCGCGCAAGGCGCGGCGGAATGGGTCCAATCATACCGATTTTATGGGCGTGTCGTTCCAGCCCACGCGTTCTCTATGCCCGACAGCTCACGACCCCAGGCGCGCCCGCAGCCGCAGTAGCGCCTGGCTGTGGATCTGGCAGACGCGCGATTCGGTGACGCCGAGCACCACGCCGATCTCCTTCAGGTTGAATTCCTGGTCGTAATACAGCGCCATTACCAGGCGCTCGCGTTCGGGGAGACCTTCGATGGCGGACGCCAGGTGCTTGTGGAATTCCTCGGACTCGATGCCGTCGACCACACCCGCATGCTCGTCCGGAATGTGCTCAACGAAGGAGTCGTCCCCGCCACCCGTCTCATCCAGACTGAAGAACCGGTGGCCATTGGCGTCGGCCAGCAGGTCGTAATACTCGTCTAGGGGAATCTCCAGTTCTGCGGCGATTTCACGCGCACTCGCCTCGCGGCCCTCGCGCCCCTCCACCACGCGCACGGCCTCGGCCACCCGGCGGGCCTTACGATGCACGGAACGGGGTGCCCAGTCGTTGCGGCGCACCTCGTCGAGCATGGCGCCGCGGATGCGTATGCCGGCGTAGGTCTCGAAGCTGGCGCCGTGGGCGTCGTCGTAGTGTTTGAGCGCTTCCAGCAGGCCGATCATCCCGGCCTGAATCAGATCATCCACCTGCACCGATTGCGGCAACCTGCCCATGAGGTGGTGGGCGATACGCTTGACCAGCGGCGCATGGTACTCGACCCGTTCATTGATGGACGCGCCGTTGGCGACGTACGCGGTGATGACGCTCATAACAAGGCTCTCAAAGGATCTTCACCACCCGCTCCCTGAATCAGACGCTCCATGAAAAATTCCAGATAACCACCCCGCACCACCGGCATGGGCCAGGTCTCGATGCGCTCGGCGAGCGCGTGGAAGGCCACTGCCGCCGGGCTGCGCGGGAAGACCTCCACCACGGCGCGCTGGCGCTTCACCGCCTTGCGCATATGCTCGTCGTAGGGAATGCTGCCGGCGTGCGTGAGCACCACCTCATCCAGGAACTTGTCGGTGACCTTGACCATTTTCTGGAACAGCTCGCGGCCTTCCTGGGGCGAGTGGGCCATATTGGGCAGGATATGGAAACGGCGCATGCCGTGCTCGCGGTTAAGCAGCTTGATGAGCGCGTAGGCGTCGGTGATGGAGGCCGGTTCGTCGCATACCACCACGAGTACTTCCTGGGCGGCCTTGCTGAATGAAACCACGCTGTCGGAAATGCCGGCCGCGGAATCCACGATGAGCACGTCCACCTCCATAGCCAGTTCGGAAAACGTGCGGATGAGGCCGGCGTGCTCGGCCGGGCTGAGTTCGGCCATGCGCTGCAGCCCGGACGAGGCCGGGATCACATGGATGCCGCCCGGGGCCTCCACAATGACCTCCTCGAGGGTACGCTCGCCGCTCAGCACGTGCGAGAGGTTGTACACGGGATGCAGGCCGAGCACCACGTCCACGTTGGCGAGGCCCAGGTCGGCGTCCATGATCATGGCCTTGCGTCCACGGCTCGCGAACGCGGTGGCCAGGTTCACGGAGACGTTGGTCTTGCCCACGCCCCCTTTGCCGCTCGCCACGGTAATCACCCGCACAGGGCGCGGTTTGGTCATGCGTCGCAGTCCTTCCGCTTGATCGTTGTTAGCCATTGGCGTTGCTCACCAGCCCCCCGAAGCTGAAGGCGAGCGCCTCCTCCACCGGCGCGTCACTGTGACGCATCATGCCCACGCTGCGCGTCACCAGGTTGTTGGCGCGCGCGGTCTGCAGGTCTTCCGGGACACGCTGGCCGTCGGAGACGTAGGCGACCGGCAGTTGCTGCTCGGCAACCACCGAAAGGGCCTCGCCGAGACTCGCCGTTTCATCGAGCTTGGTGAGCAGGCAGCCGTCCAGGGCGATATTACCAAACGCACGCACCGTCTCCTCCAGTGCCTTGCGCTGGGTGGTGGCCGAGAGCACCACGTAGGTGTGCACCAGCCCGCCCCCCGCGTTCAGCAGGGCCGCCTGTTCCGCCAGACGGACGTCGCGCTGGCTGGTGCCCGCGGTGTCGATGAGCACCAGCGACTTGTTGCGCAGGGTTTCGAGCAGGTGCGCCAGTTCGGCGGCATCGTTGGCCACGTAGACCGGCGCATTCAGCAGCCGGCCAAAGGTTCGTAACTGTTGCTGGGCGCCGATGCGATAGGAATCGGTCGTAATCAGCGCCACGCGATCGGGGCCGTGACGCAGGGTATAGCGGGCGGCCAGCTTGGCCACCGAGGTGGTCTTGCCCACGCCGGTCGGGCCCACCAGGGCGACCACGCCGCCGCGGCTGAGGATGTCGTCATGGGTGACGGGAATCCGGCGCGCCAGCTGGCCGAGGGCCTGACGCCAGTTGTGTTCCGCGTCGTCCTGATAGCGCACCTGGCCGGCCAGCTCGTTGCACAGGCGTGCGGACAGGCCAAGCCGTGTCAGGCGCTCCAGCACCTGAACACGCAAGGGCTGGTGCTGGCGCGCCTCGCCCCAGGCGATGCCGGTGAGCTGAGTCTCGACCAGGCCGCGCAGGGTCTTGATCTCGTCGCGCATGGCGCTGATGGCCGGGTCCTGGCTCCAGACGATGCGATTGGCCGCGGCGCTGCGACGCTCCCCTTCGCCACCGGCGGAAGGGCGTGCGGGGGTCGCGCTGGGCTGCGCCTGGGCGGGCTTGCGCGCGGGCGGCTCCACCACGGAGGGCTTGGACTCCCCGCGGGTCATGCGCTCCACCAGCGCCTCGTCGTAATCCACCGCCGCGACGATCTCCACGCCGCCATCCAGCTTGCGGTTGGACAGGATCACCGCATCGGGCCCCTGTCCCTCGCGGACCATTTGCAGGGCCTGGCGCATGTCGGCAGCGAAATAGCGTTTGATCTTCATCCCAGCAGCCCTCGTCACCCGCCGCCGGGGGAAGCCGGATCGGCGGAGGGTCAGTTACCTATCGTGCCGACGATTCTCAGCTGCATGCTCTCGGGCACCTCGTTGTACGCGAGCACATGGAGCTGCGGAATCGTGTGTTTCACAAAGCGGGCGAGCAGTTCGCGGATAGGACCGGACACCAGCAGCACTGCCGGTCGTCCCGCCATCTCCTGGGCCTTGGCCGTATCGGACAGGCCCTGGTGGAGACGTTCGGCGAGGCCCGGTTCGAGGCCGCCGCCACCGTCGTCTGACGCCTGTACGCTTCTGAGCAATATCTGTTCCAACTCGGGCGCCAGGGTAATGACCTGCAAGTCGTTCGCCAAACCATTGATTTTCTGAACAATGAGACGGGACAGCGCGGCGCGGACGCCGGCTGTCAAAACCCCGGCGTTCTGGGTGCGGGTGGCCTGTTCGGCCAGGGTCTCGGCGATGGTGCGCATGTCGCGGATGGGAATGCCCTCGGCCAGCAGGCTTTGCAGCACCCGCACCACCACGCTGAGCGGCAGCAGCTTGGGCACCAGATCCTCCACCAGCTTCGGGGCACCCTTGGCCAGCTGTTGCAGGAGCTGCTGCACCTCGTCGTGGCCGAGCAGCTCGTGGGCATGGCTCTGGATGATCTGCGACAGGTGTGTGGCCACCACGGTGGTCGGGTCCACCACCGTGTAACCCAGGCTCTGCGCCTGGTCCTTGTGGCGCAGTTCGATCCACACCGCCTCCAGGCCGAAGGCCGGGTCCTTGCCACTGAGCCCGGGCACCTCACCGTAGACCTGACCCGGATTGATGGCCATTTCGCGGTCCGGGTGGATTTCGGCTTCGCCCACGCTCACCCCGAGCAGGGTGATGCGGTAGGCGTTGGGCGACAGTTCCAGGTTGTCGCGGATGTGCACCGCCGGCACCAAAAAGCCCAGCTCCTGGGACAGCTTCTTGCGCACACCCTTGATGCGCGGCATGAGCTGGCCGCCCTGGGCCTTGTCCACCAGGGGGATCAGGCGATAACCCACCTCCAGGCCGATGGGGTCCACCAGCGGCACGTCGTCCCAGCTGAGCTCGCGGGTCTCGGGCCCGGGTGGTGCGGCGGCGGGTTGGGCCTTCGCCTCGGCCTCGGCCTCGGCCTCGGCCTTCTGCTTCTGGTGTCGGCTCAACCACCAGGCGCCGCCGCCGGCAGCGCCGGCGAGCAGCAAAAAGGGAAAGTTGGGCATGCCCGGGATGACGCCCATGACGCCCAGCAGGCCGGCGGTGACCCCCAGGGCGCGCGGGTCGTTGAACAGCTGGCCGGCGACTTGATCGCCCATGGTCTCGGAGGCCGACACGCGCGTGACGATGATGCCCGCCGCCGTCGACAGCACCAGCGCCGGGATCTGCGCCACCAGGCCGTCACCGATGGTCAGCAGGGCATAGATCTGCGCGGCCTCGCCGGCGGCGAGGTCGTGCTGCACCATGCCCACGGCGAAACCGCCGATGATGTTGATGACGGTGATGAGGATGCCCGCCACCGCGTCGCCACGCACGAACTTGCTGGCACCGTCCATCGCCCCATAGAAGTCCGCCTCGCGGCCCACCTCCGTGCGGCGCTTGCGCGCCTCGTCCTGATCGATGAGTCCTGCATTGAGGTCAGCGTCGATGGCCATCTGCTTACCGGGCATGGCATCGAGGGTGAAACGGGCCGACACCTCGGCGATGCGCCCCGCGCCCTTAGTCACCACCACGAAGTTGATGATGACCAGGATGATGAACACGATGAGCCCGACCGCGTAATTGCCGCCCACCACGAATTCGCCGAAGGACTCGATGACCTGACCCGCCGCCCCGGTGCCCTGGTGACCCTCCAGCAACACCACGCGGGTGGAGGCCACGTTCAGGCCGAGGCGCAGCAGCGTGGCGATGAGCAGGATGGTCGGGAACACCGCAAAATCCAGCGGCCGCAGCGCATAGATGGACACCAGCAGGACGATGAGCGACAGCGCGATGTTGAACGTGAAGAACACGTCCAGCAGGAACGGCGGCAACGGCACCACCACCATGGCCAGCAGCATCACCACCACCAGCGGCGCACCGAGCCCGTTACGGCCCAGGGTGCGCACGAAGGTCAGGATCCCCGCGGTATTCACTTCAGCCATCCGTCTGCGGTCCTAGGAAGGAAGAAAAAAGCCTGAACACGGGGGACACGGGGAAGAAAAAGGCGGGTGTATCCCCCGCGTTATCCTTTTGCCGTGACCAACCGCCTGTCGTGTCATGTCCACGCACCTGTTCGAACCACACCGCCGCACCAGCATTCATATCTTCCCCCGTGTTCCCCGTGTCCCCCGTGGTTAATTGCTTTTTTGCGCAATCAATCCCGCCGCAGGTCGTCCGGGATGGGCAGGTCGTCCAGGCCGGGCGTCTCGCCATCGCGGTTGTAGATGGGGCCCTGGCGCAGGTGGTAGACGTAGGCGAGCACCTGGGCGACGGCGCGGTAGAGGCCGGCGGGAATGGCCTCGCCGAGCTCGGTGGTATGGTACAGGGAACGCGCCAGCGGCGGCGCGGACAGAATCGGCACATCGTTCTCGCTGGCGAGGGTGCGGATGCGCGCGGCGATGAGGTCGGCGCCCTTGGCCACCACCACCGGGGCGTTCATCTCGCGCTGGTCGTAACGCAGCGCGACCGCGTAGTGGGTCGGGTTGGTGATCACCACGTCGGCCTTGGGCACCTCTTCCATCATGCGCCGCTGCGCCATTTCCATCTGCAGCCGGCGCTGGCGCATTTTCACTTCCGGCGCGCCCTCGGTCTGCTTGAACTCCTCCTTGATCTCCTGCTTGGTCATTTTCAGCTGGCGGTTGTGGTCCCACAGCTGGAACGGCACGTCTGCCGCCACCACCACCAGCATGGACATGCTCACCGCAAGGAACGCCCAGCCGATGAGGCTGCCGGTGTGCGCGAGCGCCTGCATGAGCGGTTCGGCGCCGAGGCCCAGGAATTCGTCGCCGTGCAGGGACAGGAACAGCATGGCGGCCACCGCCACCACCAGGAATTTGGCCAGGCCCTTGAACATCTCCACCACGCCGCGCCACGAGAACACCCGGCCCATGCCCTTCACCGGGTCCATCTTCTCGGGCTTGAAGGTGAGCGCCTCGGTGCTGAAAGACCAGCCGCCCAGGGCCACCGCCGCGGCCAGGGCGGCGACGATGGACAGCAGGAACAGCGGCGCCGACAGCCAGACCCCGTCCAGCAGACCTTGGGCCAGGCGCGTGGCGAGCGAGGAGGTGTCGAACACCTCCTCGCGGCTCACCCGGAAGCCGCCCGCCATGAGCGCCATGAGCGAGCGCATGATGGGTTCGCCGAGGATGAGGAACGCCCCCGAACCGGCGAGCAGCGTGGCCGCCGTGCTCAATTCGCGGGAACGGGGTACCTGTCCCTTTTCACGCGCCTCCTGCTGGCGTTTGGGAGTCGGTTGTTCGGTGCGTTCCTGGCCGTCGTTCTCGGCCATGTCAGCCCCCTCCCCCGATCACCTGGCGCAACAGCCCCATCATGTCCTCGGCGATGGACGTAAACTGCGGCGTCACGCTCTGCAGGACGATGAGCAGCACCGAAAAGCCCATGATCATCGCCACCGGAAAGCCGATGGCGAAAATATTCAATTGGGGCGCGGCGCGGGACATGACCCCGAAAGCCACGTTGACCACCAAAAGCGAGGCCACCGCCGGCAGCGACAGCCACAGTGCGCCGGCAAACAGCTGGGTGCCCCAGCCAGCCAGCAGGAAATAACCTTCGCGCCCCAGCCCCGATTGGCCGACCGGCAGGGTGAAGAAGCTCTCCACCAGCAATTCGAGCAGCAGCAGGTGGCCGTTCATGGCCAGGAATACCAGCGTGGTGAACAGGGTGTAGAACTGGCCGAGCACCGGGGTCTGCTGGCCGTTGGCCGGGTCCACCATCTCGGCGAAGCCGAGGCCCATCTGCATGGCGATGATCTGTGCCCCGGCCACCACCGTGCTGAACACCAGTTGCAGTGCCAGCCCCATGACTGCGCCGATGAGGATCTGTTGCAGAATGACGAGCAGCGCGCCAAGGCTGACGGGGTCCACCGCGGGCGGCGCCGGCAGCAGCGGCGCGACCACCAGCGTGATGAGGAAGGCCAGGCCGACGCGTATGCGCATCGGCACCGTCTTCGCGCCGAAGATGGGTGCGGCCATGAACATGGCGCCGATGCGAAAGAACGGCCACAGGAAGCCGCCCAGAAACGCCGTGATCTCCGCCGCCGTAAAGTGCATGGCTAGTCTGCCGCTTGCCACGGGGAAGACGAATTCAACGCAATGACACGAAGGCCGCAAAGAACGCAAAGATGACTATCGGGCTTCAATCGCCGGGATATGGATGCCCCTGGAATCCTTTGCGTCCTTTGCGCCGTTGCGCCTCTGCGTTGGGCCGTTCTCTTCTTCCCCATCGCCACATCACCCGATGAGCATCGGAATGCTGTCGAACAGGCGGCGGGCGTAGTCCAACAGCAGGTTGAGCATCCACGAGCCGGCGATGAGGAGTACGGCCAGGGTGACCAGGATCTTCGGGATGAAGCTCATGGTCTGCTCGTTGATCTGGGTGGCGGCCTGGAACATGGCGACGAGCACACCGACCGCCAGGGCGGGCAGCAGGAGCACGAGGATCAGCACCACGATGACCTCGAGGGCCTGCTGAAACACGGTGAGCACGGTCTCGGGGCTCATGGCGGCCTCACTGCACGTAGAAACTGCTGGCCAGCGTGCCGACCACCAGCGCCCAGCCGTCCACCAGCACGAACAACATGATTTTGAACGGCAGCGAAATGATCATGGGCGACAGCATCATCATGCCCATGGACATGAGCACGCTCGCCACCACCAGGTCGATGATGAGGAACGGGATGAAGATCAGGAAACCGATTTGGAACGCCGTCTTCAGCTCGGAGGTGACGAAGGACGGCACCAGCACGCTAAGCGGAATCTGCTCCGGCGACTCGTAACCGTCCTCGCGGCCCGACAGGCGCGTAAACAACGCCAGATCCGGTTCGCGCGTCTGCGCCAGCATGAAGGTATGCAGCGGCTTGCTGCCCTCCACGGCCGCCTGTTGCAAGGTCAGCTTGTCGCCCAGATAAGGTTGCAGCGCCGTGTCGTTGATGGTGTCGAACACCGGCGTCATGACGAAGAAGGTGAGGAACAGCGACAGGCCGATGAGTACCTGTCCCGACGGCGCCTGCATGAGGCCGATGGCCTGGCGCACGATGGCGAGCACGATGATGATGCGCGTGAAGGCCGTCATCATCATGACCGCCGCCGGCAGGAAGGTCAGCGCCGTCATGACGAACAGCACCTGCAGGCTCAGGCTGTAGGTCTGCCCGCCACCCGGTTCGGTAGTCACGGTCAATGCCTTGAGACCTTCCTCGGCGAAGGCCGCCTCGGGCAGCAACCACGCCAACGCGAGCAGCGCCAGGAATCTCATGGCTTTCCTCCGCGCCGCATTGCAGCAGCGAGGCGTTCCGCGAAACCATTGTCGCCCGTGACCGGACCGGTCGGCAGCGTGACGGGCTTGTCGAGCACGTGCAGGGTGCGGATCTCGCCCGGCGCGATGCCGATGAGCAACTGGGTCTCGCCCACCTGCACCAGCACCGCGCGCTCCCGCTGTCCGAGCGCCACGCCGCCCAGCACGCGAATGGCGCCGGCCGCGCCCGGCTGCACGGTGCTGAAACGCCGCAACAGGAACGCCAGCCCGACGATCAGCGCCAGCACAAACACCAGCGCGATGAACACCTGCAAGATCCCGCCCGCCCCCACCGGATCCGCCGGCGCCTTCTCCCCCGCCGCCAGTGCGACAGTGGGCAGCGTCAGGGAGAGGAAGAGAAAAGCTTTAACCACGGGGCACACGGGGGGGAGGAAATTCATTTCCTCTCCGCGCACGCCCTGGGCAGTGTTTGCCTTCTGCTCGCATACATTGGCGTTCATTTGGACGTCATTTGGTTGGATTCGGCAAAACTCCGAGAAAAACGGGTTTCACATGGATTCTTCCCCCGTGTTCCCCGTGTCCCTCGTGGTTAATGCTTTTGTCTTTTCTTCCCGCGGAGTGATCTACTTCAGCTTCTGCACGCGTTCGGCGGCGCTGATGACGTCGGTGAGGCGGATGCCGTATTTCTCGTTGACCACCACCACTTCGCCGTGGGCGATGAGGGTGCCGTTGACCAGCACGTCCAGCGGTTCGCCGGCGAGGCGATCCAGTTCCACCACCGAGCCCTGATTCAGCTGCAGCAAATTGCGGATGTTGATGCGTGTGCGGCCGATTTCCATGGAGATGGTCACTGGGATGTCCAGGATCACATCCAGGTTCACCTCGTTGCGCGGCACGCCTTCGTCGCGCAGGTTCTCGAAAGCCGCCGGCTGGTAGGCCGCCTCCTTCTGCTCGTCCGGGGCCTCGCCCTGGGCCTGTTCGGCGAGGGCCGCTGCCCAGTCGTCCATCGCGTCGTTACTGTTGGTCGCGTCGCTCATGTCCTGCTCCTGTCGTCAGCGGCCCGCGGGCCGTTCCACCTGTTCGACGATCTTGATCGCCAGGTGTTCGTCGGAAACGCCGAGAATGCCACGGAAAATGGGCACGTTCTCGGCGCGCAAGGTCACGTGTTCGGGCATTTCGAGCGGAATCACGTCACCGGGTTTCATGTTCAGGATGTCGCGCAGCGACAGTTGCACGGTCGCCAGAGTGCTCTCCAGTTCCACCTCCGCGCCCCTCACTTCTTCGCGCAGGGCGGTGATCCAGCGGTCGTCCGTATCGGTGCGGTCGCTCTGAATGCCGGCGTCGAGGATTTCGCGGATGGGTTCGAGCATGGAATACGGCATGGTGATGTGGAGATCACCGCCGCCCCCTTCCAGCTCGATGTGGAACTTGGAGGTCACCACCACCTCGGTGGGGCTGACGATGTTGGCGAACTGCGGATTGACCTCGGAGTTCATGAACTCGAAGTCGATGTTCATCACCGGCGCCCAGGCCTCGTGCAGGTCGTTGAAGGCCAGGTTGAGGAGCATCTGGATGACGCGCTGTTCGGTGGGAGTGAACTCGCGGCCCTCGATCTTGGCGTGATAGCGCCCGTCGCCGCCGAAGTAGTTGTCCACCACGATGAACACCAGCTTCGGGTCGAGCACCACCAGACCGGTGCCGCGCAGCGGCCGTACCTTCACCATGTTCAAACTGGTGGGCACGAACAGGGTGTGCACGTATTCCGCGAACTTCATCATTTCCACGCCGCCTACGGAGATCTCCGCGGAGCGGCGCAGCATGTTGAACAGGCTGATGCGGAAGTGACGGGAAAAACGCTCGTTGATCATCTCCAGCGTGGGCATGCGCCCGCGCACGATGCGATCTTCGCTGGTGAAGTCGTACTGGCGGACCGTGCCGGGCTCGTAGCGCTCGTCACTTTCCGTTTCGATGTCCCCGTCCGAGACGCCGTGCAGCAGCGCGTCGATTTCGTCCTGGGAGAGTAGGTCGTTGACCGCCATCGTTATTGCATCACGAAGCTGGTGAAGTACACGTTCTCGACACCGGTGACGAACTGGTTCTGTTCGAGGATGCGCTGGATGGCCTGCAGGATCTGCAAACGCAGCGCCTCCTTGCCCTCGCGCGTGCTCACGGTGTCGTAGGTCTGGCTGCCGAGCAGGAACAGGATGTCATTGCGGATGGCGGGCATGTGGGTCTCCACGGCCGAGAGCACCGCCTGGTCACGCGCCATCACCTGCAGTTCCACCTGTAGGAAGCGCGCCGGGCCTTTTTCGCTGAAGTTCACCACCAGCGGACGCAGCGGCAGGTACAACGCGGGCTTGACCTGCACCGCATTCATCGCCGCCGCCTGCTCGCCCGATCGCACGATCAGCAAGGTGATCGTGCCCCCCAGGCCGAGCGCCAGCACGCCGATGGTCAGATAGAGCAGCAAAGGCCGCTTTCCCTGGGCAGACTTTTTTGCGTCCAGATCGATTTCCGCTTGGGCCATGGGAATTCCCTCAAATGCCTGCTTTCACGAAGCAAGCCATGTGCCAGTTTCCAGGACATCGGGAAGCGTCCTGATTTCAATGTGTTACCTTGCGCCACCGGGTAAGCGACAAGGAATTGACCGCCCGGGGCAGCCGGAAGTCACGGCGCGCCGGAAATATGTCATGGCGCGCCCCGGCAAGAAAGGGGCGGCGGACGCTATTTGAACAAGTGCTCGCGGTAATAGCGCAACTCCGCAACCGATTCGCGAATGTCGTCCAGGGCGAGGTGCGCACCGGTCTTGTTGAAGCCGGTCATGATCTCGGGCTTCCAGCGGCGTGCCAGTTCCTTGAGGGTGCTCACGTCCAGGTTGCGGTAGTGGAAATAGGCCTCCAACTGCGGCATGAGCCGGGCCAGGAAGCGGCGGT
Source organism: Gammaproteobacteria bacterium (assembly GCA_023228645.1). Classification (GTDB taxonomy): domain Bacteria; phylum Pseudomonadota; class Gammaproteobacteria; order Thiohalomonadales; family Thiohalomonadaceae; genus JALOAT01. The sequence continues at coordinate 43,275 of JALOAT010000031.1, forward strand.
CCTGGCAGATGCTGTTGCCGCACATGGGGGAAGTACGTGCCGGGACCCATTGTTCCAGGAAGGCCAGGGTCTGGCGCTCTGCTTCAGCCTCGTCCACACTGCTCGCGCGCACCCGGTCCACCAGGCCCGAGGCGCTGTGATGACGGCGGTTCCAGTCGTCCATGCCATTGAGCACCTCGTCGCTCTGGTGCACGGCGAGCACCGGCCCCTCGGCCAGCGCGTTGAGCTGGGAATCGGTCACCAGGGTGGCGATCTCGATGATGCGGTCGTTTTGCGTGTCGAGCCCCGTCATTTCCAGGTCGATCCAGATCAGGTTTTCGGAATTCTGGGGCATGTGGGCTTTTTCTCCGTTTTTTCAGCAGCTTGTGCCGGCTATTCTATCAAAGGCCCTGGTTGCGCAGTCATACGAACGGTTCTGAACCATGAAAACAACCCTAACGCCCCCGCGGCAACCGGGCAGCCAGGAATGAATACCTTCACCCTCGTGTTTCTCCTCGCCCTTGGCGCAGCCGTGGCGCTCCAGCTCTGGCTCGACCGCCGCCAAGTGCGCCACGTACGCGCCCACCGCACCACGGTGCCGCCCGCCTTTGCCGACAGCATCTCCCCGGACGCCCATCGCAAGGCCGCCGACTATACGGTCGCCAAGGTGCGCCTGGGCATGGTCGAGCAGATATTCGGCGCCCTGGTGCTGCTCGGCTGGACCTTGGCCGGCGGCCTCAACCTGCTGGACGGGCTGTGGCGCAGCGCCGGCCTGGGCCCCGTCGCCACCGGCGTGGGCGTGCTGGTGAGCCTGTTTGTCATCGGCGCCCTCATCGAACTGCCGCTCGCTGCCTGGCGCGTGTTCCGCGTGGAGCAGCGGCACGGTTTCAATCGCAGCACGCCGGGCCTGTTCCTCAGCGACACCCTCAAGCAGGGCCTGCTCGCGTTGCTGTTCGGCGCGCCCCTTGCCGCGGTGGTGCTGTGGCTGATGGGCCATGCGGGCGCGCTGTGGTGGCTGTACGCCTGGGCGGTGTGGATGGGCTTTACGCTGCTCATGCTGTGGGCCTTCCCCACCTTCATCGCGCCCCTGTTCAACCGCTTCACGCCGCTGGCGGACCAGGCCCTGGCCGAGCGCATCCGCAGGCTTCTGGAACGCTGCGGCTTCCAGGCCAAGGAGATCTTCGTCATGGACGGCTCGAAGCGTTCGAGCCACGGCAATGCCTATTTCACGGGCATCGGCAACCAAAAGCGCATCGTGTTCTTCGACACGCTCATCAACCAGCTCACGCCCGAGGAGATCGAGGCGGTGCTCGCCCACGAGCTGGGCCACTTCCGCCATCATCACATCCGCAGGCGCTTTTTGGTGATTGGCAGCACCAGCCTCCTGGGGCTGGCCCTGCTCGGCTGGCTGATGGGCGAGCCGTGGTTCTATACCGGGCTCGGCGTCGGCACGCCGTCCCTGTGGACCGCGCTCGCCCTGTTCCTGTTGGTGGCGCCCGTGTTCAGCCTGTTCGCCCAGCCGCTGATGGCCGCCTTCATGCGCCGCCACGAATTCCAGGCGGACGATTTCGCCGCCACGCAGACCGGTGCACGCGACCTCATCCGCGCCCTGGTGAAGCTGTATCGCGAGAACGCCAGCACCCTCACGCCGGACCCGCTCTATTCCGCGTTCCACGACTCCCATCCGCCCGCCCCGGTGCGGGTGCAGAATCTGTCCGGCAAGCTCGCCGACGAAGGCCCATGACGACAGCCCCCATTGCAAGGAGTGACCATGGCGCTGAATCAACAGCACTGCACGCCGATCAAGGGCACCCCGCCCCTGACCACCGTGGAGGTACACGAACTGCTGGCCCAGGTGCCGGGTTGGCAGGCCAGCGAGGACTGCCGCCACCTGCACCGGCAGTTCACGTTCGCCAACTTCCACGAGACCATGGCCTTCGTGAATGCCCTCGCCTTCGTGGCCCATCGCGAAGACCATCATCCCGACCTTGAAGTGGGCTACAACCGCTGCACGGTCCGTTACAGCACCCACGCCATCGGCGGGCTGTCGCGCAACGATTTCATCTGTGCTGCACGCATCAATGCGTTGCTCGACTGAGCCGGCGTTATAATCGCGGCCGATTTTCCCTGAGCCGCGCTGCATGAACAAACGCCGCCTCACGCGCCGCCAGGCGTGGCGCGTGAACAAGATCCAGGAAGAGCGCCTGCGCCGCGCCGAGCGC
>JALOAT010000032.1 GCA_023228645.1 Gammaproteobacteria bacterium
GGATAGAAGGTGGTGACGGGCTCTTTGCCTTGTCCGATACCGGAACGACCGAGAGCCAATGCTAAAGAAAGAATTGTGGAGGTGTTGACACGGCGGGGCTCATAGAAGGTCACGTTGGCGCGCAGCGGCGACGTGATGGCTCGGCCGGAAGAATGTCACGTAGCTTCGCAACGTGACCTATGGGAAACGCAAGCGTCGTAGGTCACGTTGCCGCGCAGACTCCTACAGCGCAGGAGGGGGCGTCTCGCGCAAAAAAAACGCCGGGTCGTGCCCGGCGTTTTTCCTTCGATGCATGCCGCGTCAATGCGGCATGGTCGGCATTTCGATGTCTTCGTCGCCCACCGGCTTCATCTGCTTGCCGCGTTCGAGCCATTTGAAGAACAGCGGCACGAACAGGGTGGCGATGAAGGTGGCGGCGATCATGCCGCCGAGCACGCCGGTGCCCATGGACTGGCGGGCCGCCGCACCCGCACCGGTGGAGATGGCCAGCGGCACGACGCCCAGCACGAAGGCCAGCGAGGTCATGACGATGGGACGGAAGCGCAGGCGTGCGGCCTCGATGGCGGCGTCGACCACGTTCTTGCCGTTGGCGTACTGCTGGGCCGCGAACTCCACGATCAGGATGGCGTTCTTTGCGGCGAGACCGATGAGCACCACCAGGCCAATCTGAAAGTAGATGTCGTTGGGCATGCCGCGTGCGAGCACCAGTGCCAATGCGCCCATGAGCGCGAAGGGCACGGACATGATTACGGCCAGCGGCAACGACCACTTCTCGTACTGCGCGGCCAGGATCAAGAACACCATGATCACGCCGAAGATGAGCGCCGGTCCGGAGGAGCCCGCGTCGCGCATCTGCTGGAACGCCTCGCCGGACCACGCCAGCGAATAACCGGGGGGCAACACCTCGGCGGCGACTTCCTCGACGATCTCAATGGCATCGCCCGAACTGATGCCCGGGATCGAGGCGCCCATGATCTTGGCGGCCAGGAAGCCATTGAACCGCTCCAACTGCTCGGCGCCGACGACGTCCTTCACCCTGATGACCGCCGCGAGCGGGATCATGGCGCCGGTGGTGGCACTGCGCACATAGACCTTGCCCAGGTCCTCCGGCTTCATGCGGTAGTCGGGTTCGGCCTGCAACTGCACGCGGTAGGCGCGGCCGGTCTTGTTGAAGTCGTTCACATACAGCGCGCCCATGGTGCTCTGCAGGGTCTCGTAGACCTGATTGAGCGGAACCCCCAGCGACAACGCCTTCGGCTCGTCCACCTCCACGAACAACTGCGGTGAGGTCGGGCGGAAGAAGGTATTGATACGCGTGAATTCCGGGCGCTGCTGCAATGCGCCGATGAGCGTCTGCGTCACGTCGTTCAAGCTCTGCGTTTCACCATCGGCACGGTTCTGCACGTAGAACTCGAAGCCGCCGGCGGCACCCAGGCCGCGGATGGCGGGCGGGTTGAAGGTCATGGCCATGCCGTCCGGCAACGCGCCCATGCCCATACCCATGAACTGACCTACCAGCGCCTCGGCGGGAACGTCGCGCTCGCTCCAGTCCTTGAACTTGATGAACATGGTGCCGCCGTTGGTCTTGGCGCCGCCGCCGATCAGGTCGTACCCGCTGATGAGCACGGTGTGATCCACCGCCTCGTTCTGGATGACCATCTGGCGGAAACGCTCGCCGGTCGCACTGGTGCGCTGGAGCGACGCGCCGTCCGGCAACATCACCGCCGACATCACCACGCCCTGGTCCTCAGGCGGCACGAAGCCGCCCGGGACGATGCGGAACAGGAACACCGTCATGGCGATGACGGCCACGAACACCGTGGTGCCCAGATACGGGTGGTGCAAAATGCCCTCCACCGTGCGCGTATACAGTCGCGTGAACGCCTCGAAGCCACGATTGAAGGGCCGGAACACCCGCGACTCGCCGTGGTTCGGCTTGAGGATGAGCGCACACAGCGCTGGCGTGAGGGTCAACGCCACGATGCCGGAAATGAACACGGCCACGGCCACGGTCACGGCGAACTGCTTGTAGAGCACACCGGCGATGCCACCCAGGAAGGCCACGGGGATGAACACCGAGCACAGCACCAGCACGATGGCCACCACCGCACTCGAGACCTCGCGCATGGCCGTCACCGCCGCATCGAACGGCTTCATCTTGTGTTCGGTGATGTGGCGCTCGACGTTCTCCAGCACGATGATGGCGTCGTCCACCACGATGCCGATGGCGAGCACCATGGCGAACAAGGTCAGGGTGTTGATGGAGAAGCCGAATATCCACAGGCCCGCAAACGTGCCGATGAGGGAGACCGGCACGGCGATCATGGGGATGAGCGTGGCGCGCCAGTTCTGCAGGAAGATGAATACCACCGCCACCACCAGGATCAGCGCCTCGACCAGCGTCGTCACGACCGCGTCGATGGACGCGGTGACGAACTGGGTGGTGTCGAATGGGATCATGTAATCGACGCCCGAGGGAAAGCGCTTTTTGACCTCGTCCATTTCACTGCGAACGGCATCCGCCACGTCGAGGGCGTTGGCGCCGGTTTGCAGGAAGATGCCCAAGGCGACGGCCGGATTACCGTCGACGGTACTCTTCTGGTCGTAGTTGTAGGCACCGAGTTCCACGCGCGCCACGTCCTTCACGCGCAGCACGCCGTTCGGGCCGTCGGCGCGGATGATGATGTCGCCGAATTCCTCGGGCGTCAGCAGTCGGCCCTTGGCGGTCACCGTATACACCAGCATCTGCGGGTTGGGCGTGGGCTCATGGCCGATCTTGCCCGCCGCGTACTGGTTGTTCTGCACGCGCACCGCCGCGGCGATGTCGCTGGTCGTGACGCCCAGTTGCGCCATGCGGTCGGGCTTCAGCCAGATGCGCATGGAATAGTCCTGCGCGCCGAACACGATCACGTCGCCGACGCCGGGCAGGCGTTTGATGTCGTCCACCACGTTGAGACTGGCGTAGTTGGACAGGAACAGGCGATCGCGCGTGTTGTCCGGCGAGTACATGGAGGTGATGAGCAGGATGTCCATGTTGCGCTTCACCACCAACACGCCATTGCGGCGCACGTCTTCGGGCAGGCGCGGCTCGGCGGCCTTGACGCGGTTGTTGACGTTCTGGGTCGCGGTGTCGACGTCCGTGCCCACCTCGAAATTGACCGTGATCATGATCTGGCCGTTGGAGGTGGACGTGGAGCTGAAATACGTGAGGCCCTCGATGCCGTTCAGCTGCTCCTCAAGGGGCGCCGCGACAGTGCGTGCGAGGGTCTCGGCGGAGGCGCCCGGATAATTGGCGATGACCATCACCGTGGGCGGCGAGATCTGCGGATACTGCGCGATAGGCAGCACCTGCGCGGCCACCAGGCCCGCGATGACGATGACGATGGATATCACCGAGGAAAAAATCGGCCGGCTGATGAAGAATCTGGAAGACATGCGATTCGCTCCGGTCAGCCCTTGGTCGGGGCCGCCACTGCGGGCTTCGCGGGCGCGGCCTTGTCACCCGCGAGCGCGGGGGCCGGCGCGGGATTGGGCGCCACCACCATGCCCGGACGCAACTTGATGATGTTGTCGGTGATGACCCGGTCGCCGGGTTGCAGGCCGCCGGTAATCACCCAATCCTGACCGCGCCATTCGGCCGTCTGCACGGGACGCGGCGTCACCTTGTTCTCGGCATCGGCCACCATGACCATGCGGCCCGCATCGTTCTGCACCACCGCCACCTGCGGCACCAAATACACATTTTCGCGGTCGCCGAGCAACAACCGCGCGCGCACGAACTGGCCGGGCAGCAGACGGTTGTCATGGTTGGCGAATTCGGCGCGCAACTGCTGCGTACCCAGCGCGGTATCGATGGTGCTGGCCATGTAGTTCAGCTTGCCGCGCACCGGATATACGGAACCGTCCGGCAGCACGAGTTCGATGCCGGTGATGCTCTCAGCCGCCAACCTCCCCTGCGGCAGCTTGGCGATGTCACTCTCGGCCAGACTGAAGCGTACCCAGATGGGATCCAGCTGATAGATGGAGGTGAGCAGGCTGTCGGCACCGGTGGTGATGAGATTGCCTTCGGACTTGATCGCGCGACCCGTGGTGCCGGAGACCGGCGCCGTCACCGTGGTCCACGACAGGTTCAGCTGGGCCTGGCGCAGAGCCGCCTGGGCGATGTCGTGGGTGGACACGGCATTGTCGTAGTCGCGACGACTCACCAGGTTCTGCTCCACCAAGCCTTCCAGGCGCTTCAGTTCGCGGGCGGCCTGATCGGCGCGCGCCTTGGCTTCGGCCAGGGCGATTTCATAACTGGCGCGATCGATCTGGAACAAGGGCTGCCCCGCACGCACCGTCTCGCCTTCCTGGTACAGGCGCTTCATGAGAATGCCGCCCACACGTGCACGCACTTCCGTCTCGCGCGCGCCCTCCGTCTGGGCCATGACCTCGACACTGGCGGGAACACGCTGGGGCTGCATTTCAAGCACGCTCACCGGCATGGGCGGCCGGGCGGGTGCGGCGGCGCCCGCGGCCCCGTCACCGGACGAGCAACCCGCCAACCCGGCCGACAGGGCGACGGTGCCCAAAACCAGGCCAAGGATCGAATGACGCGGTGAACCGATGATCATCGAGGAATCTCCAGCGGGGTGGTTTTACAGGACGCGACAGTGTACATACATTCGCGCTTGTATGTATACTTCGCCGCAGCATTTTTTTTGGAGCCGAAATGGCGCGCAAGACCAAGGCGGAAGCCCTGCTGACCCGCCAGCAAATTATTGATGCTGCGAGGGAAGTCTTTCACAAACACGGCGTGGCGCGCTCGTCGCTTGAGCAGGTCGCCAGCACCGCCGGACTCACCCGCGGGGCCGTCTACTGGCACTTCAAGGACAAGGCGGAGCTGTTCCGCGCCATGCGCGAGGACGTGTTCGAGCCCATGGACCAGCGCCTCGACGCCCATCTGCTCACCAGCCGCTACGCCGATCCTCTGGACGCCATCGAAGCGGCCCTCAACGAGCTGTTCGTGTCCCTGGACGAGTGTCCCGTCATGCGCCAGATACTGGAAATCATGGTGCTGCGCTGCGAATACGCCGACGAGTTCGCCGACGTCCAGCCCGAGATGGAGCGACCGGGCCAGGAATTTCTGGAACGCCTGGAAACCGCTTACAAGAAGGCGTCGGTCACCCGCACGTTACGCTCGGAACTGGATCCCTTCGCCGTCGCCCTGGATACCTGGGCGTTCGTGGGCGGCCTGCTGCACATCCTGCTCGCCCGGAATTTCGACAAGGAAATCACCTCACAGGTTCGTGCGATGATTGCCGCCCACATGAGCCTGCGCCGCCATTCGGGCGCGTAGTAGCTCCATCCGGGCGATGCTGCCGCGGGCAAACGGCTCGACGTTCTTCATGCTTCGTAGCCCGTATGGAGCGCAGCGGAATACGGGATCTTCAACGCACTCCCCCGGATTCCGCTGCGCTTCATCGGGCGACTTGTTTCACGCCCGGCGACGTCGTGCCAGCGCCAGGGCGCCAAGCAGTCCGAACAGCGCCAGGTCGATGGCGCCACCGCCACCGACCACGGTCAGATCGTTGTAAATTCTCCCCGCGGACTAGCAAGGACTAGCGGATGGCTAATCCTTTGTGCGTGTTACGCAGACCGTCGTCGAAGGAGATTCACGTGACCGCCGAATGGCGCATCGAACGTGTTGCCAATGCGGCCGTATCAAGCCTTGGTCGGCTCAACGGCGGGCACGGCCCGCCCTATGACCGGGGGTGACAGTGGTGCGAGCTGGGAGGATTCGGCACAGAAGCGAAGCGCCTGCATGACGTTCAGCGGAGGCATTAACCGAACAGCTACAAAGGTCGCGAAGATTGGCACAGTCAAAAACGTCGCCCACCCATCTTTCTAAATACATCGTGCAAATACGGAACCGTATGCCATTCGCACAGGGCTCCACTCCAGGAGAATCCACGTAACCTCTCCGTTGCATACGCTGCCTGGCCAAGGCAGCACGTTTTCGGTCTACGTGCCCGTCACTGGCGACGCAGAGCCCGAACGGCCGGTGGCAACCGTGGCCGTGTCCGGCCTCGCCGGCCGGGCCGTGCTGGTTATCGACGATGAATCGACCATCCGTACTCACCGCCGAGAGCGCCGACGACGCCATCACGCAGATGAACGAAATGGGTTTCATGCCGGACGCGCTCATCGCCGACTACCGGCTGCGGGATGGGCAGACCGGCACAGAGGGGACAGCGCTTCGAGACCGTCGAGGACGGCGGCTAAGCGCCAACGGTTCATCACTGTGTCTACGCCCGCCATTTCCATCCTGCTGTGCCCGCCGGGTCCCGGCGCCCTCCACCTCCGCTTTCGTTATCGACCAACCGGTCTTCCGGGCGAGCGCGCAACGTTTTCCCACAGCCTGCTAGTGTCGCTATAGGGAGACGACTGCGCTGTCTGGGCCTACAAGGCAAGGACGTTTTCGCCCAGGGAATGCCCGTGCGCCCATGCGCACAGTCCCGGAGCGGCTTTGCCTCGCGGGGCGTGGGACAGGAGAGCCGGAATGCCTCGAGGGCCCCACAAGACAGACCCTGCCCGGCGCCTGACCCGCGCCGGTGCCGCACTGCCCGGACCCTGGTGGGGTAACTGGCTCGCGCCGGTGTTTCTTTCGCTCATCCTCGTCGCCACGGCGGCTACCCAGTTCCTGCTGTTTCACAGCCTCGCGGAACTGTTCGCCATCAGTGTGGCGGTCACGGTGTTTGTGGTGGCCTGGAACACCTTCCCTTTCACATACAGCAGCTTTCTGCTTTATGTGGGCTGTGGCTATCTTTGGATCGCAGGGCTGGATCTGATTCATACCCTCACCTACCGCGGCATGGGCGTATTCCCGATTGCCGGCGCCAATACCGCCACACAGTTCTGGGTCGCGGGGCGACTGTATGAGGCCCTGGTGCTGTTCTCGGCGCCGTTTTTCCTGCACAGGCAGGTGGCGCCGCGCCTGGTGCTGGGTGCCACGGGCGCGGCATTCGTACTGCTCTGCGGCCTCATCGTCACAGGCGTGTTCCCGACGGCCTACGTGGAAGGCGTCGGCCTGACGCGGTTCAAGGTCGGCTCGGAATACACCATCGTGCTCATACTGCTCGGCGCCATCCTGCTGCTACAAAAGCGCCGCGGGTCCATGGATGCGAACGTCAACAGATTCATCAGCATTGCGGCCGGTTTGACCGCTGTCGCCGAGTTGGTGTTCACCTTGTACGTGGAGATCGTCAGTACGGCCATGGTGATCGGTCACCTCCTGAAGTTCTGGTCGTACTGGTTCGTGTACGTGGCACTCGTGCAATTCACGCTGCGCAATCCGTTCCTGGTGCTCGGCCGGCAGACCGGCGCCTACGATGCATTCCCGGAACCCACCGCCCTGGTCGATCGTCACGGCACCATACGCCAGGCCAACAAAGCGCTGCTGCAAAGCCACCGCGAGAGCGTGCTCGGCCGGCCGTGTCACGAAAGTCTGCATCCCGCCGGGTTGCCGCGCAGCGAGTGCACGGTCTGCCACGCCATCGCCCAGGGCACACCCGCGCAAGGTCTGGAGTTGTATTTTCCCGAACCGGGACAGTGGCAGGAGATCACCCTGACGCCGTACTTCTGGTCGAGCCGCACCGTGGGCATAGTGCACGTGGCGCGCGACGTCACCGTGCGAAACCTGGCACGCGATGCGATGGCGAAAGAACTGGACCGCGCGAAGGGCTTCTTCGACGTGGCGGAGGTGATGCTGCTGGCGCTGGATGTGAAAGGCCGCATCACCAGCATCAACCGCAAGGCAGCCGCCGTACTCGGCGCACCGGAAGCGGAGCTCATCGGCCAGCTATGGTTCGATAGGCTTCCCGGGCCGCAGCAGGCCGCCGCCCGCGCGCTGTTTGCCGACGTGCTCAAGGGGCAAACCCGGGAAAGCCGGTTTCATGAGGGCGAGGCGATCACGCGCAGCGGCGAACGACGGCTCATCGCCTGGCATACCGCCCCGCTCCGCGACAACACGGGGCGGGTCATCGGCACCTTGAGCTCCGGCGAGGATGTGACGGAGCGCCGTCGCGACGAGGCGCGGTTGCGTCAGGCGGCATCCGTGTACGAGGCCTCGAGCAACGGCGTGATAATCACGGACGCGGGTTATCAGGTGGTCGCCGTCAACCCCGCTTTTACGCGCATCACGGGCTTTACCGAGAAGGACATGGTCGGCCGTCACGGCGATACCGTCCTCGAGATGCAGCAGGACCCGAAGTTCATCCAAGCGCTCCATCGGCAACTCGAGAGCGAAGGCGGCTGGCAGGGCGAGATGCATATCCGCCGCAAGTCCGGCGCTCCCCTCCCGGTGTGGGAACACGTCAGCGCGCTGCGCGACCAGGAAGGGCGTGTGACCTACTACATCGCCGTGCTGACGGACATCAGCCCGCTCAAGGCCTCGGAAGAGCGCCTCGACCAACTGGCGCACCACGACCCGCTCACGGGCAAGCCGAACCGCCTGCTGTTCCACGCCCGTCTCACCCACGCCCTGGAACGGGCGGCGCGCGAAGGTACGCGTCTGGCCGTGCTGTTCGTGGATCTCGACCGCTTCAAGCACGTCAACGACACCTACGGCCACGAGGCTGGCGACCGTGTGCTGGTGGAAACGGCCGCGCGCATCGCGGCCTGCGTACGCGCCGAGGATACCGTCGCACGCATGGGCGGGGACGAGTTCACCGTGTTGCTGGAGCCGCTGCACCGCGCGGGCGATGCGGCGCGCGTGGCGCAGCAGATTGTCGAGACGGTGCGTGCGCCCATTGCCCTCGACGGCGGCGAGGCGACCGTCGGCGCTAGTGTCGGCATCAGCATCTATCCGGAGCACGGTCTCGCCTTGGACGACCTGCTGCACAACGCCGACGTGGCCATGTACCGTGCCAAACAGGCCGGTCGCAACAACTATCAGTTCTACACCGAGGAATTGACCCGCAGCGCACGCGAGCGGCGCAGCCTCGAGCTGGCCCTCCGCCGCGCGATAGAGCGTGCCGAACTGGTGCTGCATTTCCAGCCGCAGGTGGAGGTGCAAACCGGCAAGGTGATGAGTGTGGAAGCACTGGTGCGCTGGTGCCATCCAGAAAGAGGCATGCTGCTCCCGGAGCATTTCGTGCCCTTCGCCGAAGAGGTGGGGCTGGTGGGCGAACTGGATACCTGGGCCTTGAACACGGCCTGTGTTCAGGGGCGCCGCTGGCGTGCGGAGGGATTGCCGATCCGGGTGGCGGTGAACCTGTCGGGCAAGCGCCTGGTCAGCGGGGAGTGGTTGGAAAACGTGCAAACCATCCTCCGCCACACGGGTTTGGAGCCCGGCTGTCTGGAGCTGGAGATTACCGAAGGCTGTTTGATGGCGAGCGCGGACGAGACACTGGGACGGCTGCGTGCACTAAAGGCCCTCGGTGTGGCGCTGGTCATGGACCATTTCGGCACCGGCTACACCTCGCTCAGCCACCTGGAGCGCTTTCCCCTCGACAAACTCAAGATTGCCCCTTCGGTGATCGCGCGCATCCTCAGCGACGAGAACGACGCCGCCGTGGCGCGCGCCATCATCGCCCTCGGACACACGCTGCACCTCACCGTCACCGCCACGGGTGTGAGCGATCCGGCGCAGCTCGCCTTCCTGGGCGGCAAGGATGCCGCGGGACCGGCACTGGCGGACGCGGACCAATATCAGGGAGTGCTGTGCACCCCGCCCCTGCCCGCCGAGGAACTGGGGCCGTGGATGCACAGTTCACAGCGCTGTCCGCCGCTTTCATGAGGGCGTGGCCGGGCTAAGCTGACAGGGCGTGGCTGACGAGGGAGCGTCTTGTCATTGGGCACCACATGGACACGTACATCGGCGTCACTGGCGCTCGGCGCCGTTCTGTGGCTGCCGAGCGCCTGCACGCAGGCGCCGGTGCGGCCGCAGCCGGTATTCGAAAAGCCCCTGTCGTTCAGCATCCTCGAGGATTACGACAAGGGCGAGTCCCTGGCTGAAGTAGAGGCGGACTTCCGCCTGTTTCACGAACTGGGCGTTTCCACCTGGCGCGGCAGCTTCGGCTGGGACGACTACGAACCGGAGCCAGGGGTCTACGACTTCGCCTGGTTGCACCGCTTCGCCGAACTGGCGGCGCGCCACGGCATCGCGCTGCGGCCTTACATCGGTTACACGCCCGCGTGGGCGGCGGCGCCGGGCGGCGCGGACGACGCCCCCTGGAACAATCCTCCACGCGATGCACTGCGATGGCAGCGCTTCGTCTTCGAAATGGCCTCGGCCATGAAGCGCCATGCCAACGTGCTGTCGTTCGAGATCTACAACGAGCAGAACAGCCCCATGTGGTGGGACGGCTCCGCGGCGGACTACGCCACGGTGCTGGCACTGGGCAGTGCGGCCGTGCGCGCGGCGGGGGGTGACGACCATGTGCTGCTCGGCGGCATCACCTATGCGGATCTGCCCTGGCTGGAGCAGGTCTGCCGCCGCGTGGACGACGAAGCCTTCGACATCCTGCCCATGCACGTGTATGCGGAGACGTGGCCGGACGACGTCGCGGTGGAAACCGTGCTCAATCACGACGGGAATTTCCACGCGGAGTTCCTGCCGGAGGCCGATCGCCTGTGCGGCCGCAAACCCCTGTGGGTCAACGAGACGGGCTTCGCCACCACGCCAGGCAAAAGGACCGAGGAGGATCAGGCCAACTGGTGGGCACGCGCCATGGCCACCTTTGCGGCCGACCCGCGCGTCGAGCACGTGGGCATCTACGAGATCAGGGACCGGCCCCTCGGCACCGACGTCATCGGCGAGCCGGAGAACTATTTTCTCGGTCTGACCTACCCCGATCGCCGCAAGAAGCTGGCCTTCCACACGGTACAGCGCCTGATCGCCCTGCTGGATACCGGGACCCTCACCGTCGCCGATGCCCTGCTGGACGTGCAGGTACGCGCCGGCCAGGAGATGGCCCTGTACCGGCACCTGTTCATCCGCCCCGATGGCCGCCAGGTGCTGTTCCTGTGGGACCGCGTCGGCGACCCGGTGCTGGAGATCCGCCTGCCGCGCACCGGGAGCCGCGCCACCGAGTACGGCCTGGACGGCACGGCCGCCCCCTATCCCGCCTTCGACGGCCGCCGGCTGAATGGCATTGCGCTGGTTCCGGGCAAGGTGCGCATGTTCGAGATCGCTCCGTGAGGAAGCCTCGCGTTTGCCGCGCACGGGCTTATATAATCGTCCGCCCACACCGACGGGATACCGCAGGGAAAGCCCTTCCACGCTAACGGAATGCAACCAGCCGTCCACCCCATCATCCGCGCAGTACTGTTGCTGCTGTCATTTCTGGCGGCGGCCTGGCTGAGCACCCGTTCGTTTTTCGATTCGCCCTCCCCCGTGGTGCACGGCCCCGTGCTGCTCGCAGATGCCCGAGGGGAACTGACACCCCATGAAGCGCTGCGGCGCGCTGCTGAACATCGGGCCAGCGGTGAAGACCCGGCTATCGGCATGGCCACGCGTGGCTACTGGTGGCTGGCCCGGGTCGAAAATCCCACCGATGACGAGCAGTGGATGGTGCACGTGGGCAATACGGCCATTGAGCGTGTGCAGCTGTACCTGTTCGACGGCGACCAGCAGGTCCACGGCGACGCCGTCGACATGCTCGCGGACGCGCGTGCCGGAGTCCCCAACGACGTCGTCGGCCACCATTTCCCGGTGACTCTTCCCGCCGGTGGCACGCGCACCGTGGTCCTGCGGCTGGAAACGGACGTGGCCCACAACGGGCTGGTGTTCATCAAGCCAGCCACAACTGCCGAAGCCGAGGCGCACTTCCACATGATCGCCATCTGGAGTGCGGCGGGCGCTATCGCGGCGCTCATCTGCTACAACCTGTTCCTCGGGCTCAGCCTGCGCCTCAATACCTACCTGTTCTACGTGGGGCACGCCACCGGTCACCTGGTCTATCTGCTCACGGCCCTCGGCCTTCTCGGCGCCAGCCTGCCGGTCATGGAGCGCTACCTGTTGCTCAACATCCCGGGCATCGCATTGGGAGTCCTGAGCGGCGCACTGTTCATCTACCACTTCCTGGATTTGCCCAGCCTGTCACGGCGCCTGGCGCGCATCTACCGCTTCTTCATCGGCGCCATGTGCGTGGCACCGATGCTGGTGCTGTTCGTGGAGCCGCATCACTTCCTCACCATTATCCGCAGCAGTCACCTGGTACTGGCCCTGTTGGTGATCGCCGCTGCGCTCATCGGTGTCGCGCGCCATAGACGCGAAGCCCTGTTCATTTTGGTCGGCTGGGGCGGCCTGGTGGCCATGACCGCCAAGGGCATGCTCGGCGTGCTCGGGGTGGTGGCGCTGAGCGCCGATTCGGGCATCTGGGCGCTGTGGGCGATGTTGTTCGAGATGTTTTTCCTCTCCCTGGCGCTGGCCGATCGGGTGCGTCGGCTGCATCGCGAAAAGGAGGCGGCGGAGGCGGTCGCGGCGGCGAAATCCGCCTTTCTGGCCAACATGAGTCACGAGATCCGCACCCCGCTCAACGGTGTGCTCGGCATGGTCGACGTGCTGCGCAAGACACCGCTCGACGCGCGGCAGCAGGAGTACCTGGAACACGTGCGTCAGAGCGGCTCGGCGCTGCTGACCCTGCTCAACGACATCCTGGATTTTTCGCGTGCCGAGGCCGGCCGCATCCGCCTGGAAGCCGCCGATTTCAGCCCACGCGCGCTGTTGCAAGAGCTGATGACTTTGCTGACGCCCCAGGCCGCGGCCAAGGGGCTGCGCCTGCACCTGCACGTCGACGCCGATGTCCCGCCGGTGTTGAAGGGCGATGCGGGCCGCCTCCGTCAGGTGTTGCTGAACATCATTGGCAATGCCGTCAAGTTCACCGAACAGGGCGAGATACGCGTAAACCTCTCCTGCCGCGCAGACGACACGCAGGGCAACCGTCTGGTATTTTCGATTCGCGACACCGGCATCGGCATGAGTCCCGAGGCGCTGCGCGAAGTCTTCAGCCGCTTCCATCAGGCCGACAGTTCCATCGCCCGGCGCTACGGCGGCGCGGGACTCGGCCTGGCCATTGCCAAGGAGCTGATCGCGCTGATGGGCGGTCGCATCCACATCGAAAGCACGCCCGGGCGCGGCAGTCATTTCCAGGTCGAACTGTCATTGCCGACCGGCGCGGCGCCCGACTCACGCGCTGAGACGGCGCCCGTGGCCCTGCCGCGGCTGGACATCCTGGTGGTGGACGACGATCGCATCAATCGCCTGGTGGCGGTCGAATTGCTCTCCCGCGATGGTCATCGCGTGGCCCAGGTCGACAGCGGCGCCGCCGCATTGGAGCGCCTGGCCCGGGAGTCATTCGATCTGGTGCTGATGGACGTGAGCATGCCCGAGATGGACGGCATGGATGCCACGCGGCGTCTGCGTGCCACGGGCAACCCGGTGCTCGTCATCGGTCTGACCGCGCACGTATTGCCGGAACAACAGCACGCCTGCATGGCCGCGGGTATGGACGCGGTCATCCATAAACCCATCCAGGCGGACCGACTCAATCGTCTTCTCGCCGATGCGCTACGCCAGGCCGACTTCGACGTCGATACCGCGGAGATGGTTGCGCCCAACTGAGCGAAAGTGATTCAACTCGGCGGCGGGGCTTGCGGGCGACATCGGACCCTATCCCAATGCACGGCCACACCTCTGTGTTCTCTGCGCCTCTGCGCCTCTGCGTTGGATTGTTTTTCCTCTCAAAGCCGCTCAGGCGCTTTGCACCAGCATCTGTAGCAACCGCTCCGGATCGTCCGTCTCCAGCCAGTCCACGTTTTCTGCCACCAGCCGCTTGACCACGTCCTGCGGTCGCTCGTGCGTGTCGCGCAGGAAGCGGCTGTCCAGTGGAAACACGGTGTAGGCGCCGACCAGCATGTTCCGAGCGTGGAATTTGTCCACCGTGTCAGAGTCGATGAGCGTGTATTCCGCATCCACGACAGTGGAGCCGACCGCGGCACCCACCACGTTCGCCTCGAGAAGGAAATTCAGGAAACTGATGTCGTTTTGATTGCCCGGGGCCTTGGCAAGGTCCGTTTCGAGTTCCGGAATGCGCGTGAACCACTCGCCGATGGCGTTATCCATCATGCCGTCGTCGTAGGCGAATCCGGAGTGCAGGCCGGGGTATTCCTTTTCCAGGAAATACAACATGAAAAAATCGAAAGACGTGACCACCACTGAATCTTCCGCCCCGCACTGCCGCACGATGCGCGCCACTTCCGTGCCCGTATGGCGCCGCTCCCAGCGCGGAGCGTAGGCCTTCATCTCGATATTGATGAGCAACTTGCCCTTGAACTCTTCCAGCACCTCTGCAAGCAAGGGGATGCGCTGCTCACGGGGATAATTCACCCAGGTGCCGTCGCCCATGTCCACGCGACGCCGGATACGCAGCTGCGATACCTCGTCCCACGTCATCTCGGTGATGTTGCCCTTCACGCCCGTCAGGCGCTCGGTCTCTTCGTCGTGGAACACGACGATCTTGCCGTCGCGGGTCATGAACACATCCAGTTCGACCCCGTCGATGCCCAGCTCCACCGCGCGCCGGAATCCATCCACGGTGTTTTCCTGATGCAGGTACGGCACGCCCCGGTGGCCAAGAATCAGCGGCCGGCGACGCGGGCGGAAAAAGGCATGGCGGGAGGAAGCAGCGGGCATGGGCACCTCGTGAACGGGCTCATTGCGTTGCAGGCCGGCAGGTTCATGCCTGCGGACGGAAAGTTCGGGGCCGAGCCGGCCCTTGAGCAGCGCCAGGCCGTGGGCTTCGGAGAAATCCTTCGGTGTGTATTCGCTGGGCGGAGGCAGCTCCGGCAGCAGGCCCATGCGCTGGTAGGCCTCCGCGACGAGTTCGCTGCAGAACAGGCTCGAGATGTCGTCCTCGTTGTCGCCGAGCGGTCCGTCGTAGGTGGACTTGAGCAGTTGCAGATGACTCTTCTCGTACGGGCGGCCCTTCACCTCCTGGCGCAGTGCATTCAGGGCGGCCAGCATGGCGGGGGTGCGTTTCACATCCAGGTGGCGGATGGCCACGTCGCCTTCGTACGCGGCGATGCGTTGACTGAGGGGAGAAAGCTGCACGCCCTGGCGGATACCGCCCAGCTCGATGTCCTCGATGTCGTTGAGCAGCGTCGATTCCCAGATCAGCACCACGTCCCACTCTGGCAACCGCAGCGCCATGCCGATGTGCGACCAGCGGCTTCGGGTCAGCCACTTGATACCTGCGCTCAGCCCGCCCTTGCCCGAGAAGAGGATCAGATCGCCCGTGTCGATGTGTGGACGAAGCGCGTCGTAGGTGTACATGGTCGTTCCCTGGCCGGATATCAGTGCCCGCATTATGCGTCAGGCATGCGGCCTCGGGAAACCGCCCTACCCCGTTCGGGTGGCGGCCTCCGCGCCGTGGGGCCGGTATAGTGCATGTGTTGCCCCTGCCTGTCTCGCCACGCCATGCACATCGCCTTGCTGACCACCCTTGCCATGCTGGCGTTCGCCGGCAACTCCCTGTTGTGCCGCATGGCCCTCGGCAGCGCGGAGCCGATCGATCCCACCAGTTACACGGCCGTGCGCCTGTTTTCCGGGGCCGCGGTGCTTGCGTTACTGGTCGCCTTGGGCCGGCCCCGCGCGGAGCGGTACGAGCACGGCTCCTGGCGTTCGGCGGCGTGGCTGTTCCTCTATGCCATCGCCTGCGCCTACGCCTATCTGAGCCTGGACACCGGCGTCGGCGCACTCATCCTGTTCGGGGCGGTGCAGGCCACCATGATCGGCGCCGGGCTGCTTTCGGGTGAACGTCCCCGCCCGCTGCAATGGCTGGGCATGGCCGTGGCCGCGGCCGGACTTGTCTATCTGCTCTGGCCCGGCGTCAGCGCACCGTCCTGGCAGGGTGCGCTGCTCATGACCGGCGCCGGTGTGGCCTGGGGTCGGTACTCCCTGCGCGGTCGGGGGGCGAAGGACCCGCTGGCCAGCACTGCCGCCAATTTCCTGCGTGCGCTGCCCCTCGCTGCGCTGTTGCTGGTGGTCATGCACGACCACCTCCAACTCACCCCCATCGGTCTGCTGCTCGCCGTGCTGTCCGGTGCTGTAACCTCGGGCATCGGTTATGCCGTCTGGTACGCGGCGGTGCGCGGCCTCACCGCGTCCGCCGCCGCGGTGGTGCAACTGTCGGCCCCCGTGCTGGCCACCTACGCGGGGGTGCTCTGGCTCGATGAAACACTCACCGCGCGCATCGTGCTCTCCTCCGTCGCCATCCTCGGCGGCATCGCCCTGGTGGTGCGCCGAGGGGCTGCCTCCGCGCAAGCACCGGCGTTCGCGCCCGCGCGCGGCGACAGTCAGCGAACGTGATGTTTTCGAGGTGAGCTACGCGATCGTCATGTCGGTGCGTGAAGTCGCGCTTTGCTGACATCGTCGACATCGCGCACAAGCTCAAGGCGTCGCCTTGTTCCGCAATTGATGTTTGCGGCCTACGACCGCAGAAGCATCGATGGGGATTTCCTTTGGCCTGCTGGCCGATAGGACCACGCGACGCGCCACAGAGCACTGCGCCTATGCCATCCCCGCATTTCATTAAATGGGAATATACGTAAGAAATTGAAGTCCTTGTATAACCCAGCGCGGTTGTTAGACACTCCAGTAACTCCATTCAGGGAATGTGGGATATGGCAAGTCTCAAGCGCTCCAAAGCAACTCGACGCTTGTCGGCCACCGCGACAGGCCTCATCGCGTTGTTCATCACTACCTCGGTCGCGGCGGATGCCTATCTGGATGCCCTCAAGGCCGAGGCGCGCAGCGAAAAGCAGCTCACCTTGCCCAAGCCGGCCGATGCCGATCGCGCCAATCTGCGCACCGACGATCAGGTACAGATGGAAGAATGGCTGAAGCAGGAGTTCATGGGCACCTACGTCTTCTATCAGAAGCTGAGCGATTCCAAAAAATCAGCCGTTCACCGCCTCTATCGTGCCGGTGCGCCGATCGAGGAGCTTCGTACCCGCATCAACGAACTGTTGAAACAGTGAATATGGGGGGAACCACCATGGGAAAACATGTGATTGCGGCGACTGCCGCGTGCGGCATTCTAGTGGGCATCGTTGCGATGCCTGTGGCAATGGCGGAACAGGTGAAGGTGAAGCTGACACCGGAGAAGGAAACCGTGCAGGTATTGCATCAGGGGCGCATGGTGGACGTTCGCCGCGATCAGGATGTGGAAAATCTGGTGGACCCCATGTGGGCCAAGACCTCACGCGAATGCCCGCCATTCTGCATCGAACCGAAGGTCCCGGCGCCCGGCGTCGAACTGATTACCGAGATTGAGCTGTTTGAGTTCATGGAGAAGCACGTGAACACCGGAACCGGGCTCATCATCGATGCGCGCCTACCCGATTGGTATCTGCGCGGGACCATTCCGGGCTCCGTGAACATTCCCTTCACGGTGTTCCAACGCGACCCGACCGATGCCAAGTTCCGTCAGGCGTTCGAGATGCTGAACGTGCGGCCTCGCGGCGCTGTGAACGCATTTACCCGTCTCACCGACCGCCTGCTGGGGAACAACGATAAGAACGAGTTCTGGGATTTTTCCGCCGCAAAGGAGTTGGTGCTCTGGTGCAACGGCCCGTGGTGCGGCCAGTCACCCCATGCCATTCGCGCGCTGATCAAGCAGGGTTACCCTGCCGCGAAGATCCATTACTACCGTGGCGGAATGCAGAACTGGCAGATCCTCGGCCTGACCACCCTCATCCCGGATGAGGACAGCGTGCTGTTCGCCGAGGCGAAAGCCGACTAGCGGCCGTGCGTGCCGGTGACGCAGGCGTGCCACGCGCCTGCGTCCGGCCTTCTGTCTTATCTGTATCTGTCGTTTTCCAAACCCGGAATCATCCCACCTGCTGCTTCTGTTCGTCCCGGCGAAGCAACTGCAAAGTCGCAAGCAATCTGTCCTTCAGCTTGTGCAGGTCCCCAAATGCCGCCCCGGCGGCAGGATAATCGCCCTGCGTCTGAGACTCGAGCAACTGCCCGGCAAGCGTGTGTACCTGCATGTGCAGCTGCTTGATCTCCTGGTACGCAGGCGTGCTGCCATACCGCATCTTGCCTTCGTGCTGGAGCCAGTGACCGAAACTGCACTGGAAGTGATCGAGCGGCGGGGGCGGCAGTTCCGTGTCCTTCAGGCTGGCCTCGAAATGGCGCATCCACGCGCGCAGTTCCACGCCCGCAAACAGCAGCGGCAGGTCTTCCCTGCTCACCAACGGTTGGTTGGCCCAGGTTGTGTAAGGCCGCCACGTGGCGACCCACTTGCGGACCCGCTCGGCGGGCATCGGACGCGCGATGCCATAGCCCTGCGCAAGATCGCAACCCAGCTGCAGCAGCAGTTCACCATGGGCGCGCGACTCCACCCCTTCGGCGATGACCTGGCGGCGGAATGCCGTCGCCAGACTGAGCGTACCCTCGAGGATGGCAAGATCCTCCGGATCATCAAGCATGTCGCGCACGAAGGTCTGGTCAATCTTCAACTGGCTGGCGGGCAGGCGCTTCAGATAAGTAAGTGACGAATAGCCGGTACCGAAATCGTCCAATGCGAAACTGACACCGATGCTGTCGCAGGCCATGATGATCTGCGACACATGATTGATGTCATTGAGAGCGCTGGTCTCCAGGACCTCCAGCTTGAGATGCCCAGGCCCTATCCGCGGATGCGCCCCCAGGATCTCCTGCAGACGTTTCACGAAATTCGCCTGCTGCAGATGCAGGGCCGACACATTTACGCTGACCGATATATTGAGCCCGCTCGCATGCCATTTCTCCAGCTGTCCCAATGCGGTGTCCAGCACCCATTCGCCCAGGCTGATGGTGAGCGGATGGTCTTCGATGACCGGCAGGAAGAACGCGGGCGACACGACGCCGCGTTCCGGGTGCTGCCAGCGAATGAGCGCCTCCACGCCGACGATCTCACCGGTGCGCATATTCACCTGTGGCTGGTAGTGCAACACGAATTCCCTGTTGTCGAGCGCGCGGCGGATATTCTCCACGCTCTCGTGGTGACCACGCACGCTGCGATACTGCTCGGTGTCGAACAGCTGATAACGGTTTCGACCCGCCAGCTTGGCTTGGTACATGGCCTGATCAGCCTGGCGCAGCAACTGATCCGCATCGACCTCCTCCGACTGGGGATAGAAGGTCACACCGAGGCTGGCGGTCACCTGCAACTCGATACCGTCGATGACCGCGCGCTTGTTCACCGCTGCAAGCAACCTGTTCAACAGCGCGTCGCTCGCGCTCGTCTCCGGCAAATCCACGAGCACGGCCACGAATTCGTCGCCGCCGAGCCGGGCAATGGTGTCGCCCTCGCGCAAGGCCTCCTGCATGCGTTGCGCCACCTTCACGAGCAGCTTGTCGCCCATGTCATGACCGAAGCGATCGTTGACGGACTTAAAACCGTCCAGATCCAGGTACACGACCGCCACCAATTCCTTACGCCGCTCGGCCTGTTTCATGGATTGATGAAGGCGATCGGCGAGCAGCACGCGGTTGGGCAGCCTGGTCAGCGAATCATAATGGGCCGAATATTCGAGTTGTTGCTGTTGTTGTTTTTGCAGCGTGATATCGAAGAACAAGCCCACATACTGCTGGATCTCGCCGCGTGGATCCCTGACGGCGCTGATGGTGAGCATCTCCGCATACACCTCGCCGCCCTTGCGCCGGTTCCAGATTTCGCCCATCCAGTAACCTTGCTCCCTCATGCTGCGCCACATATCCACATAGAAGTCCCTATCGTGGCGCTCCGACTTGAGAACACGCGGGTTCTTGCCGATGACCTCTTCGCGGCTATAGCCCGTGATCTGCGTGAACGCGTTGTTGACGTTGACGATGGTGCCGTCGGTATCGGTGATAACGATACCCTCGCGGGCATGGGTGAACACGTTGGCCGCCAGCCTGAGTTGCTCTTCGGCCGCCTGGCGATCGGTGATGTCGCGCGCCACGAGCACGGCGCCGGCGATGGACTGGTCTGCCCCCCTTATCGGTCCGCAGTCTATGGACATGAAACGGCGCTGCCCCGCCCGACTGTGCCGTTCGAACTGGATATTATCGGTGGTCTCGCCGTCTTGCAGGGCCGCCAGCCACGGCGGGATATCGTCCCCGGCGAGTTCCGGCAGGTAATCCGCCAGCGGACGGCTCGCGGTCATTTTCACGTCCGTGCCGAGCAAATCCTGCGCATGCCCGTTGAAGCGCACGATGCGTGTGTCCCGATCGATGGCGATCAGACCCTCGCTGATGGAATCCAGGATGGCGCTCAGTTCTTCTTCGTTGCGCCGGTGGCCGACCAGCAGTGTGCTCAGTGTGCCGATCATGGAATTGATGCCGATCTGCAACTGCCCCATTTCGTCGCGTGACGAAACCGGAATGCGGACGTCCATGGCGCCGCTCTCCACTTGTTTGAGCACCTTGAGTGTGGCGTCCACGCGACGGCCGATGAAACGGTGCGCGAGCAGAATGATACCGATGGAGCTCAGCAGGATGAACGCCAGCGAGACCGACCACCCCCAGATCACGATGGAACGCTTCTCGGCCAGGATTTCCCGTGTATCGATGGTAACCACGGTGTGGTAGACCGAGCTGCTGCGCGTGCCGTTGATGCGCATGACACAGGTCAGCAGCCGCTCTCCCGGGATGAACTGCACATCCGGGCTGTCGTCTGAAATCAGCGCGGCATTGAACCCGGGAATTTCGCGAACGGCGCGTCCGAGGTAGGTCGGTTCGGAAGAAACGATGACGCGTCCGTTGCCACCGACGACCATGCCCGATACGTAATCCGCGCCGAGCAGTTCCGTCATCAGGGTTTGGCGCGAAATAGCGTCGACTTGCAGCTCTTCTTCCGCAATCAGCTGGCCGACCAATTCCAGGCGCGAGCGCGCCTCCTGATCAGCGGCAGAACTGAAACGATCGATGTAAAACCATCCCAGCGAGCCGAACGCCACCATTTCCACGAAAATCACCAACAGAGCGATTTTCGTGATCAGGCTGGTGTGGAATTTCTTCATGGCGCGAAGCGCGGTGTCTCTTCCCAGCTCTCCAGGCGCGTTTCCATTTCGTGGTCATCCGTGGCCTGCTCTGGCGAGATACGTCCGAGTATCTCCATCCCCAGTTCCGGACGTTCCGATTGCGGATTCCAGCGGGCGATATAGATACTCTGCTGGACGTGATGGCTCTGCGGGTTCATGTAGGCGCCATCGTGCTGCATGCGCTCAGCGGCCGCCCAGCTCATGTTTTCCAGTTCCCTGATGACGGTGTGGTTGTCCGTAGTGCCTGCGCGCTTGATTGCACTCAGCAACGCCTTGGCGCCCTGATAGCCGCCATGGACCACATCACCGGGATAGTCGAGTTTGCTGTGGCCATAACGCTCGCGATAGCGCGCCACGAATTCCGCCGTGCCCGGTGTGTCGAGATTCCACACCCATGTGGTGCCGAACAGCGGGCGCATGGTGCCGGGTGCCATGTAGAGTTCCGGCCAGTCCACCTCATTGAGCAGCCAGAACTGGCGTTTGAGCAGCGCCGGGTCCACCTGAGCAAACAACTTGATCTGATTGTCGCCGGTGACTCCGATGATGACCACGTCGGCATCGGAGGCGGCAATCTGCGCGACGACCCGCGCCGGATCCGGCATCGCCTCGGGAACGACGATCTCCCCGATGACGGTGCCACCGGCCCCTGCGATGAGCTTGCGGGCGGCGGCCGCATTACTGTGGCCGAAGACATAGTCTTCGGTGAGCAGCAGGACGCGCTTCGAAGCGCGGTTGTCCAGCGCAAACTTGATCAGCGCACGATCGAAATTCGCGCCATGCGCGTCGAAGGTGAACTTGGTCCGATGCGCATCAGTGGTCGACTCGCTCAATGACGAGGAATTGGTGTTGATGAAAATGACGCCGTGTTGCTGACACACCGCGGACATGCTCGCAGCGATGCCCGAATGGATGGCTCCCACCATGAACCCGATGCCGGTCTGCTCAATGAGTTCGGTGGCCACCTGCGCGGCCTTCCCGGCATCCAGGGTCGGGTCGCGCGCGATGAGCACGACTTCGCGCCCGAGCAGCCCGCCTTCCGCGTTGACCTCGTCGATAGCCATCTGAACGCCGCGGCGATCCGCCTCCGCATGAGTGGCGAAACGGCCCGATGACGGCGTGACGTGCGCAATGAGAATGGGCTTGGGGCCTGCGGTATCCGCGGCGACTTGCGGGGCGGGCGACGGGGTGTCGTCCGGGGTCAGGAAGATCCATGCCAGCAGTCCGCAAAGGACCAGGCCAAGCACTGCCAGACCAGCCTTTTTCATGTTCGTCCCGTTTCGCCATTCACGCTTCTGCCTGGGGCCCCAATGGTAACGCGAAGCACAGAAGAACGTAACAAAAGAAGAGCTTACCAAGTCACGAACCGTCGCGGTTTCGGAGAAAATCCCACACCGCACGACGCGGCGCGTCTGGTCTGTTTCGTCATGCGCAACTCACGGACGTGGTGATGCCGATGGTGTTTGTTGCCGCACCATGGCGCGACGCGTGGCCCAAACCGAGACGGCGCTCGCCGCCACCATCGCCGCAAGCAGCAGCGGCCAGAGCCACAGCACCATTTCCCAGCCGACGGCAACGACCACGTTCTCCACCCCGCCGGTATTCAGACTAAGGGCGTACTGTTCAATGACGTGGTCGCTGTAGAGAACGAACAGCCCGATTAAGGCCGCATAGATGGCAAGACACATGCTTGTGATTCCGTGCAAGGAGGCGATGCAGCTTAACGCTGTCCCGACGGATGGGGAACCGGCCGAAAGATCAAGGACTGGTGCCGCGCCGTCCCCACCAGTTCCGTTGCGCAGCAGCTTGATCAGCCGGTAATAGAGGGCGAAGGGGGCAGTCAACCGTCGCAGGCGGCCACGCCAGGGCGGGAGTATCGGCGCTGCATGCCGTGCCGCCCTGCCGCGGCCCTGCGCAACTTCACTGTAAAGTGCGTCCAGGTCCAGTGCCGCTACCCAGTGTTCGATGTCCCGGGCCTGCCTCGGGCGTGACCTTGGCCTTCCAACGCTCCGGATCGGCGCGTTCGCCGCGTGCCATGCGGGTGGAGAAGCGCACGACCACCGCGTCCAGGGACATGAAGCCGCGCGTCATGTCCTCCAGCGCCTGCGCAGGCGCCGCTAGGAATCTTTCGTAAACCATCACACGCGACGCCTCGTCCCGCTCCAGCATGCGCTCGGTATCGTCCCGCCACAGCCGGGCCACGTGCTCCACGTCGGCGCGGACGGCGCGCCCCGAGAGTCCGCTCACGATGGCCGCACGCGGCGCGCGCAACGTGTACACGAAGCGGGCAGCGCGCAATGCCCTGTTCCGACTCGACCAGACGTTTGAGAAAGCCGCCAATGTCACCTTCGTTCAGGCCATAGACCTGCGGGTCTTCGGTGAGGCTGCGAAACAGGAAGGTGTTGCCGGAACCGACGGCACCGCAGACGAACAGGAAGTCCGGATATTCGGCGCGCATTGTGCCTCCTTCCCTGGTGGACGTCGCCGAGCAAGTGTAGAGCGTAACTTCCGTCGCCGCTGTAGGGGCCGCGTCCCACCGCCGCAGACCGGGCTGCCTAGGCGACATCGTGAGGAAACAGTACCGCGCGCGGGTCGCCGGCCTTATAGTAGGCACGTCATTTAGCCGGAACCGGCAGAAACGTGAACCCTTCGACGCTTCTGAGCATGCTCGGCGGTATCGCCCTGCTGGCCAGCATCATTGCGTTTTCCTCGCAGGACCTCGACGTCTACCTGAACCTGCCCGGCCTGGCATCGTCCTCGGCGGCACCATCGCCGCCACCTTGTCGAGCTATCCGCTCCACGAGGTGATACGGGTGTTCCGCAATTTCCTGTTGGTGATGCGCAAGGAGCGTTATCACTACCGCGAGGACATGAACGAGATCGTCGATATGGCCCGGCTGTGGTTCGCGGGTGACCTGGCGGCCGTGCAGAACCAGCTCGACCAGACACGCAATCCCTACCTGCGCACCGGCGTTCAGCTGGTCATCGACGACACCCCATCGAGGACATCAGCGATCTCCTGCAGTGGCGCGTAGCGCGCATGCGCGCCAAGGAGCAGGCGGAAGCGCAGGTGTTCCGCACCATGGCCACCTACGCGCCCGCCTTCGGCATGCTCGGCACGCTCATCGGCCTCATCAACATGCTGTTCGCCACGAAGACCAGCGACTTCGGCATCATCGCGGCGAACCTGGGCGTGGCCCTCATCACCACGTTCTACGGCATCATTTTCGCCAATCTGCTGTTTCGCCCCATTGCCATCAAGCTGGAGCGCCGTACCAAGGAACGCGTGATGCTCATGAACCTGGTGCTCGAGGGCGTCACACTCATGCGCAAGGGCCGCTCGCCGGCCTACATCCGTGAGACCATGAACTCGTTCATGGAGAACCACGCGGACGAACTCCGCCAGGAGCGACTCAGTGGAAAAAACCGGCAAGCACGTCGCTGAAGCTGCACCGGTGGCGCCCGACGTCATGGGCCACAGCGAGCGCGAGGCCCTGCGCGCCGAGATGGCCTCGGCGCCGCATTTTGCCTCGCCCTGGAGCAGCGCGGCCGCGGCGCCCGCCGACGTCACCCGTGACGACGAGCAGGCGTGGATCCTCACCTACCTGGACATGCTCACCCTGGTGCTGGTGCTGTTCGTGGTCCTGCTCGCCTATACCGGACCGGAGCAGGACGAAGGTCTTGCCTGGACCCAGGGATCGCTCATCGATTTCGTTAATTACCAGAACCCGACCATCGCGCCTCTCCTCAGCAACATGCCGGGCGGCATGCGCGGCAACACCCCGGTGCAGCTGCCCATCCCGGAGCTCCCGGGTGCCGAACCCGCGCCGACAGCCGAACTGCACATTGACGGTGTGGAGGTGCACTCGCTGCCGGGGCGAGTGGAACTACGCATCCGCGACGGCGTGCTGTTCCGGGTAGCCAGCGCCGATCTGCACGCCGACGGCGAACGGCTGCTCGACCGGCTGGTTCCCCTGCTCTCCCGCGTGCCGGGGCGCATCGTCGTCGAAGGGCACACCGACAACGTGCCCATCGATAACGAAATCTTTCCGTCCAACTGGGAACTCTCCGCAGCGCGTGCCAGCGTGGTGGTGCGTTATCTCATCCGCCGCGGCGTGCTGCCGCAGCGTCTCCAGGCCAGCGGCTTCGCGGACACGCAACCCCTGGCGGACAACGAATCGCCCGCGGGCCGTGCCGCCAACCGGCGCGTGGCCCTGGTCGTGCACAGCGAGTCGTTACAGTCTGCACCGGTCGACTGAGCTGCCTTGCCGAGGGCGACCCTCGTCACGTTCTCGAATGCATTTGTCCCGGCCTCACGGTCGCTTGTCCCCCAGCACCGCACAGGCGGCATCCCCGGCGGGTAGGATGCCGCGCTCCACATAGATCGGCGTGACGATGGCCCGTAGTCTCGGCAACCCGCCGCCGAAGGCAACGGCACCCAGCAGGCACAAGGCGCCGCATGCCGTCACGGTGGCCGAGGCGCCGATGCGTGCCGCCACCGCACCGGCGATGAGACTGCCAAATGGCGCGGTGCCGATAAAAGCAACCGTGTACAACGCCATCACCCGGCCACGCATGTCGTCGCGCACGAGGGTCTGTATGAGCGTGTTGCTGGAGGCCATGTGGAGCATGAAACCGATGCCGGCAAGCACCATGACGCCCAGGGACAGGGCGAAGGAACGGGACAGGCCAAGGGCCATGAGCCCCAGCCCGAAGGTACCTGTGGCCAGCGGAATGAGGCGCCCGAGCCCGAGCACGGAACGGCGGGCGGCCAGATACAACGCGCCACAGGTGGCCCCCACGCCGATGGCGCCCATGAGAAAGCCGAGGGTATGCGGCCCACCACCCAGGACCTCGGTGGCGATGACCGGCAGCAGCACGGCATAGGGCATCCCCACCAGCCCGATGAGGGCGAGCAGCAGCAGGATGTCGCGAATGGGTGCGAAACGTCGCACATAGCTCAGGCCATCCACCAATTCCCGCAACACCTTGTGGGCGGTGGGCGCGCGGCGGTGGGACAGGCCGCGCATGGCCAGCAGGGACGCGATCACCGCCAGATAGCTGAGCCCGTCAAGAAAAAAGCACCAGCCCTCACCAACCCAGGCGATGAGCACACCCGCCACACTCGGGCCGATGAGGCGCGAGCCGTTGACCATGGAGGAGTTGAGCGCGATGGCATTGGGGAGGTCCGCCCGGTCGTCCACCAGATCCACCAGTAGCGCCTGACGCGTGGGGATATCGAAGGCGACAATAACCCCGTGCAGCAGTTGCAGGGCAAAGACATGCCACACCTGGATGTGGCCGAACAGCGCCAGCGCCGCCAATGTGAACACCTGCAACATGGCCAGCACTTGGGTAAGCACCAGCAGGCGATGGCGATCCAACCGGTCGACCCACACGCCGGCGAGTGGTGCGAGAAGGAATGTGGGCGCTTGGCTGATGAACCCGAGCAGGCCGAGCATCTCCGGCGATTGCGTGAGCCGCCACATCAGCCAGTGGGTGGTCAGGCGCGTCATCCACGTGCCGATGAGCGAAACACTCTGCCCGATGAAGAACAGCCGGTAGTTACGGTGGTGCAGTGCGCGCAACATCGCCGGCAGGCGCGGGGATGTTCTTCTTTGTGCAGGTGTGTTCATGCTTCGGATTGTGGAGTGCCCGCCCTTGATTGCCCGCACGGGTGGGAGTGACGGCCGCGAGCCGATCCTATGGCTCCATTGCTCCGGGCTCGGATGGATTGAACTCGCGCACGAAGATTTCCCAGAATGCGACGAACAAGGCCGCAATCAGCGGCCCGATGACGAAGCCGTTGATGCCGAACAGCACGAAGCCACCCAGGGTCGACAGCAGCACCACGTAATCGGGCAAGCGTGTGTCGCGCCCTACCAGCACCGGGCGCAGGACGTTGTCCACCAATCCGATCACGCCCGCACCGAAGGCCGCCAGGATCAGCCCATGCCCCCACTCCCCTACCGCAAACAGGTAGACGGCGACAGGTGCCCAGATCAACCCCGCACCAACCATCGGAATGAGTGACAGCATGGCCATCACCACGCCCCACAGCAAGGCACCGTGGATGCCGAGCAGCGCGAAGATCACCCCGCCCAACGTTCCTTGCACGGCGGCCACCACCAGATTGCCCTTAACGGTGGCGCGCGTGACCTCGGCGAACTTGCTGATGAGCAGATGCTCCCGTTCGTCGCCGAGCGGCAGGGCGCGTATGACCTGTCCGACCAGCCGTCGACCATCGCGCAGCATATAGAAGGCCACGTAAAGCATCAGCGCCAGGTGCACGAAAAAGATCACCGTACCCTGACCGATCTTCACCGCTTGCTGGGCCAGTTGGCGGCTGGCGGCAATAGCGGCGCCCGACAGCTGTTCCTGCAACGCCTCGAAGGAAAGGTCCAGGCTCTCCAGAACGGCCTGAATGGCTGGAAAACCCTGTCGTATCGTTTCGACGTATTTGCTCGGATTCAGTTCGCCGCTCTGCAGGCGATGATAGATGTCAGCGCCCTCCTGAAGGAATGAGACCAGCACGAACAGCGTGGGGATAATGCCCACCAACAGGCACAGCGCGAGCGTCGCCAGCGACGCCATTGTGGGATTGCTCCAGCGGCGTGACAGCGCATCGTTCATGGGGTGAAACACCATACCGATGACGCACGCCCAGAACACCGCGGTGAAGAACGGCTTCAGGAGATACAGGAACAACAGCGTGACCAGGACGAGCGCAATGAGAAACGAGCGCTGTTCCAGCCTGCGCCGGGTGAGTCTATCCAACATGCGTTGGCTGTCTTCCATTCACAAGCGAATACCCATTCTGCGCGAGCGCCCCGTGCGGGGCAACACGCGCACGTCACACCGACGCGCCCCGCAGCAATTGATTCTGTCCACGCGTGTCGTAGTGTTACCTGAAGGCACAAGGCGCGACACGCCGCTGCCGCCTGTGCAGCGGTCAGCCGCGGTTGGAACCTCACGAAAGCGCGGGGAAAAACTCATGGCCGCAATGATGAAGGCTTTGGTATTCCTTGAACCCGGTCATATCGAACTCGTCGACAAACCGATCCCGGACGTGGGCCCGAACGATGCGTTGATGCGCATCACAACCACGACCATCTGCGGTACCGACGTACACATCCTCAAGGGCGAATACCCGGTGAAGAAGGGCCTGACCATCGGTCACGAACCGGTGGGTGTCATCGAGAAACTCGGCAGCGCAGTGGTGGGCTACCAGGAGGGCCAGCGCGTCATTGCCGGGGCCATCTGCCCGAGTTTCACGTCCTATTCCAGCCAGGACGGTTTTCCGTCCCAGGACGGCAGTTACCTGATCCCGTCCGGCCAGTGCGGCCTGCACGGCTACAAGGCGACCGCCGGCTGGCGCTTCGGCAATCTCATCGACGGCACGCAGGCCGAATACGTGCTGGTACCCGACGCCCAGGCCAATCTCGCGCCCATCCCCGACGGGCTGACCGACGAGCAGGTGCTCATGTGCCCGGACATCATGTCCACGGGCTTCAAAGGGGCGGAGAATGCGAATATCCGCATCGGTGACTTTGTCGTGATATTTGCACAAGGCCCTATCGGCCTGTGCGCTACGGCGGGAGCGCGACTGTTGGGCGCCACCACCATCGTCGCCGTGGACGGCAATGATCACCGGCTTGGCATTTCAAAGGTCCTGGGTGCCGACGTGACGCTCAACTTCAAGAACTGCGACGTGGTGGACGAGGTGATGAAACTCACCGGCGGGCGCGGTGCCGACTCGTCCATTGAGGCGCTGGGTACCCAGTCCACATTCGAATCCGCCATGCGCGTACTGAAGCCGGGCGGCACGCTCTCCAGCCTCGGCGTCTATTCCACCGACCTGAAAATCCCCCTCGGCCCGTTCGCGGCAGGCCTCGGCGATCATCAGATCAACACGGCCTTGTGCCCGGGCGGGAAGGAACGCATGCGGCGGTTGATCAACGTGGTGCAGTCAGGGCGCCTGGACCTGAATGTCCTGGTCACCCACACCTACAAACTCGACGACATCGTGGCCGCCTACGACCTGTTCGCCAACCAGCGCGAAGGCGTGCTGAAGGTAGCCATCGAGCCGTAGGCAGTCTTACGGCCTGAAAAAAAGAACCCCGCCGAAGCGGGGTTCTTTCTGGAAGCATTCGCGCCTTACTTCACGACGACGATGTTGGCCGCCTGCAGTCCCTTGGGACCGTTGACGATGTCGAACGTGACGGCTGCGCCTTCCTGCAGGGTCTTGAAACCGGAACCCTGGATCGCGCTGAAATGGGCGAAGACGTCGGGACCGCCATTATCCTGGGTGATAAAGCCGAAGCCCTTGGACTCGTTGAACCACTTCACACTGCCTGTTGCCATGATAAATACCTTTGATGATTTGGAGATTACTTGCGAACAGGTAGTGCGATGTACTTTGAGAAGCGAACCAAGAGGAACTGCTTAACCAGCCATGCCATGATCTGCCGCAGTGCGTACTTTAGGCGTCTGCGGCGCCATTGACCAGCGTTATCGAAAAAAAAATTCCGGTTTACTGCCTTTACCTACGCGCGCGCGGGGCCATCTGCCATGCCCGCCGTGATTTTCCATGCGTTCCGTGAACGAGCAGCTACATTCAACGAGTCTGCCGCATGGTGGGCACGGCTGACACGCGTTGTCGGTTTTCGGCGACGCACCGTGTGGCACGTTCGCCAGGGATGCCGCGCACCACCGGTCAAAGCGATCATGCCCGACATTCACCATCCGATGACAAGGAGGTCCCATGAGCCGCACAGACAATTCCCGACGTCGTTTCATCAAAACCACGGCGTACGTCGCACCGGCCCTGTTGACATTGAAGGCCTTGCCCGCCTTCGCAAGGAACGGGTCTTATCCACCCAAAGACCACCATGGCCCGGGCAAGGATTACCACCATGGAAAGGGATCGGGAGACCACCACGACAAGAAACCGGGCAACCACCACGGCAAGGGACCCGGAAAATACGACAAGGGTCCCGGAAGCCGTAATGGAAAGGGGTCAGACAACCATCACGCCCGCAAGGGTCCGGGGGGACACGGGCCGCGGGGTTGACCTGACGGGGTGCCCCTGGCTTACGTCGGGGCCGCGCACCTTTTCGCCCTACCTCTTCACCGCCAGCACACCGTCCCCGACCCGCTCCGTGGTGAAGCCGGCCAGGCGCAATCGCCTCGCCACCTCTTCCGGTACGTCGCGCCCGCTGGTGAGCCGGTTCGGCGTCCCCGTGTAATGAAACAGCCGGCCCTTGCGCCTGAGCACCCGCGCCAGGTGGTCGTAGAAGGTCTGTGAATACAGCTCGCCGGCGATGCCGAAGCGCGGCGGGTCGTGCAGCAGCGCGTCCATGGAGGCCGTTTCGATGGATGCGATCGCCGCGGCGACGTCGCCCTGGTGGAGTTGCAGCGCCCCGCCCGCCTTCGGTGACCAGGGATTGAGGCTGCGCAGCCACACCACGTCGGGATTTTTCTCGAACGACACCACCTGGCGCGCCTCGCCTTGCAGGCACCAGGCGGCGAAATAGCCGAGCCCGCCGCAGGTGTCCAGGATCACCTTGCCGCGCGGATCGATCAGCGCCACCTTGCGCTGCGCATCCGCGTAGGGCGAGACCTGCGCCGTGGGCAACATCTTAATGCCGTCGATCTCGAAGGTGGGCGGCCCCCATTCGGTGGGCACGAGCTTGATGAGGGATGTGGTGTAACGCGCCACCGGCTCGAAGGCCGCACCCGTCCAGTAGTAGACCGTGCGGTCCTTGCAGGTCTCCGGATAGGGAAACACGCGTCCCTGCCATGACCAGGTGTCCGGATGCAGTTCGATGGTGGTGGTGGAACGCTCCAGGTCGAGGGAACAGGTCAGCGATGCGCGTCCCGCGCGACGGGCGGCGCACATGGCCTCGTGCACCTGGGCGGTCAGCAGCGGGCTGTCGATCACGCGGGAATCTCGGGGCAGGCATGCAGGAAAGGCGCCCAGGATAGGGAACGCCTTCGGGAAGGTCAAAAATGCGCTACCCGGCCAGGGCCGGATAGCTGAAAAACCCCACGTGCACCAGATTGAGGGCGAAGTGGGTCAGGATGGCCGCCGCGAGGCGCTGGCCGGCCATCTGATAGGCGAGCCCGTAGCCGACGCCCGCCAGGGTGGCGAGCAGCACGTAAACGGCGCCGCCGCCGAAATGCGCCAGCCCGAACAGCACCGCGGCCCCGATGACCGCCGCCGGTACGCCAAGACTTGCCGCCAACGACCGCTGCAACACGCCCCGAAACAAGGCCTCTTCCACCGCGGCGAACAGCAGATTGGTCGCCGCCCAGATCGCCAGCCACTGGACATCCGGGACGCCGGGGACCCACCGCACGTACCCGAGCCACAACCCGGGCACAAACACCAAGGGCAGCGCGAGCGCCAACGCGGTGGCGGTACTCACGCCGATGCGCCGCCAGTCCGGCCTCGCTTCCGCACGCAGCACCAGCGCCAGCACCGCGAAACCGGCAAGGGCCTTGTCCATCCGAAACCCGAGTGCATAGGGCGCACTGTCCGGCTTCACCGGCATGGCCTCGCCGAAGCGCACCGGGACAAAACCCGGCAGCAGGCCGAAGCCGAGCGCCAGGACCAGTACGCCGAGCAGGCCCAGTGCGGGGATGCGCCAGCGCGGGTGTCGCGCGGCCCGGGCCAAGCCAAGGAGCGCCGCCGCCCAAAGCAGGGCCCATGCGGTCAGGTAACCCTCCGTGAGACCAAGCAACAGGATGAGGACGATGGCCCCGGCGCTCAGCCCGGTGCGCAACGGCGCGGCAGGAAGCCACAGGGCCACGAAGGCCATGCCCCACAGGGCGAGGAGCAGTCCTTGGGAATGCACGGGCGACGGCGCTCAGTCGCCCGATCTGGCGCGCGGATAGATGGGACCCAGGTGCCTGCGCGCCCGCAGGTCGCGGTAGACCGCAGCGCGCATGATCAGCATGGCCACCACCGGCGCCGTGAGCATGACGAAGGCGCTGATGAGCAGTTCATGAATCACCAGGCGCCCCTCGACGGCCGTAAACAGGATCATGGACGCCACCAACAGGCAGCCTGCGCCCAAGGTGATGGTGATGGCCGGCCCGTGGATGCGTTGATAGAAGTTCGGCAAACGCAGGAGCCCGAACGCACCGACGAAAATGATGCTGCCGCCCAGGAACAGCAGCAGGGCCACGGGAACCACTACCCAGGCAGACAGATTTTCCAGCCCGGTCATTCGATGATCTCCCCGCGCATGATGAACTTCGCCAGCGCGATGGTGGATACGAAGCTGAGCAGCGCGATGATGAGCGCCGCGTCGAAATAGACGCGGTTGACGAAGCGGATGCCGAGTACCAGCGCGAGCAACATGGCACACATCCACAGGGTGTCCAGCGCGAGCACACGGTCCTGTGCCGATGGCCCCACCAGCAGGCGAATAGTGCAGAACACCATGGCCAGGATGACGCAGATCAGGGCAAACCCGATGGCGATTTCCAGCAACGACGTCATGGCGCGGCCTCGTGGTCGAAGATCTCGATCAACGGCTTTTCGTAACGGTTCTTGATGGTGTCGATCCACCACTGCTCGTCGTGCAGATCGAACACGTGCAGCGCCAGGTCATAGGTCCCCGGCAACAACTCCACCCACACGGTTCCTGGCGTGGTGTTGACGAGCATCGACAGCAACGCCAGCCCGTAGGGGTTGCGCAGTTCCAATGGGACGCGGATGAACTGCGATCTCACCTTGTCGGCCCGGCGGAACAGGATGATGCTGCTGACGTTGAACGCCGAGCGGACGATCTCGACAAACGCCATGCGCAGGAGCCGGAACAACACCATCAGCCGCCGGGGTCGCGGATCGCCCAGGGGTTGCAGCTTACGCGTCAGCAGGGGCACCAGCAACGCCAACGCCACACCGGGCAGCACCTGGCCCCACGCCATGCTTTGATTCAGCAGCAACCAAGTGACGAACAACGCAGCCGAGGTCAGCGGAGCGGGCAACCAGCGTCTCATCGTTCCGCCTCCCCTGCCCCCGCAGACACCGCCGGAGAGGACAGCACCCGATCCACGTACTGGGCGCGCTGGTGCAGATCGGCGCTGGTACGTTCCAGGAAACCGAAGATCGGTCCGGCCTGCACGGTAAGCGCCACACACAGGAACAGCAACAAGGTCACCGGCGCCGCTTCCATGAACTGAAGACGCGGCGGCGCGACCGCGCCGGAGGCCCAGAAGGTGCGCACGCCGAAGCGCATCATGGCAATGATGGCAATGAGCCCC
Organism: Gammaproteobacteria bacterium; assembly: GCA_023228645.1. GTDB lineage: Bacteria > Pseudomonadota > Gammaproteobacteria > Thiohalomonadales > Thiohalomonadaceae > JALOAT01. Next base: position 33,328 of record JALOAT010000032.1, read on the forward strand.
GAGACCAGCACCAGCGCCATGAAGGTCCAGGCCGGCGCCGCGACGGCGCCGCCGGCCTGCGGATGGAGCAGCGCATGGAACAAGCCGAACTTGGCCACGAAGCCGGACAGGGGCGGCAGCCCGGCGATGATCAGGGTGCTGGCGGCGAACGACAAACCGAGGAATGCCAGAGCGGCCGGGATCCCCTTGCCCACGGGCTGCGCCGGATTTTCCTCGAACTCGAAGGCTTCCATGGTCACGGCGAGCATGGCGGCGGCCGGTGAACGTACGCGGTCGACCAGTTCGATGAGCAGCATGAAAGCGGCCACCGCCAGGGTGGAGCTGAGCAGGTAGAAAAGCCCGGCCGTGATGAGCGAGGCCTGGCCATAGCCGACCACAGCCAGCAAGGTGCCCGAAGACACGATGGCGGCGTAGCCCGCCAGGCGGCCCTGCTCCTGGCTCGCCAACATACCGACCGCACCGAACGCGACCGTGGCCAGCCCGCCCCACAGCAGGAACTCGCGGCCGAAACCGGTGGCCTCCCCGCCGCCGTCAGAAAACACCAGCAGCCATACGCGCATGATCACGTACACCCCCACCTTGGTCATCAGCACCAGCATGGCCGCCACCGGCGGCGAGGCCGAGGCGTAGGCGGTGGGCAGCCAGAACCCGAGCGGCCACATGGCGCCCTTCACCAGGAAGGCGATGACCAGCACCGCCATGCCGATCTTCAGCAGGGCAAGGTCTTCGGCGCCCAGGGTCGCCACGCGCGCCGCGAGGTCCGACATGTTGAGGGTCCCCGTCGCCGCATAGATGAGGGCCACGCCGATGAGGAACACCAGGGAGGCCACCAGATTCACCGCGATGTACTGCAAGCCGGCGCGGATGCGGTTCACGTTGTAGCCGTGCAGCAACAGGCCGTAGGAAGCGGCCAGCATCACCTCGAAGAACACGAACAGATTGAACAGGTCATGGGTCAGAAACGCCCCGTTCACGCCCATGAGCAGGAACTGGAACAAGGAATGGAAGTGCACGCCGATACGGCTCCAGCGCACCATGGAGTACAGCAGCGTGGCAGTGGCGATGACCGCCGCCAGCAACAACATCATGGCCGCCAGGCGATCCACCAGCAGCACGATGCCGAATGGGGCAAGCCAGTTCGCCGCCAGGTACACGCCGATGTCTTCCGACCAGTGGCCGCCGTCCGTCAACTGCACCAGGACCAACGCGGTGACGAGCAACCCCAGTACCGACATGGCGTTGATGGCGAACTTCAGGCGATGGTGAGTCTCGTTGATGGGGATCAGCACCGCGCCCGCCAGCAACGGCAACAGCACCGGTACCAGGATCAGGTGATCGAGCCAGCCCAGCATCACTCCTCCGACTCCCTGCCGTCCACGTGGTCCGTGCCGGTGACGCCACGCGAGCCGATCATCATCACCAGATAAAGCGCCGTGGTGGCGAAACCGATGACGATGGCCGTCAACACCAGGGCCTGAGGCAACGGGTCGGTGAGGGCGGTCGGGTCCGGCAGGCCGTCCCCCAGGGTGAGCGGCGGCCGGTCCACCATCAGGCGCCCCATGATGAAGATGAACAGGTTCACGGCGTAGGACATGAGCAGCAGGCCGATGATCACCTGGAAGGTACGCGGGCGCAGCACCAGCCAGATCCCCGAGCCGAACAGCACACCGATGGCGAGGGCGATGACCAGGTTCATCGGATATCCCTCTCCGGTGCGAGCCTGCCGTCGCCCGGCAATTGGCGATGGCTGCGTATCGATTGGTGCGCCAGGGCCACGAGAATCAGCATGGTCGCGCCGACCACTACCATGAACACGCCCAGATCGAAGAAAAACGCGCTGGGCAGGTGCAGATCGCCCAGCAGCGGCAGGTGCAGGTGCGCGGTGTGGCTGGTGAGGAACGGATGACCGAACAGCCATGCGCCGATGCCCGTCAGCGCAGTGGTGATCAGCCCCCACGCCATCCACTTGTGCGGGCGCAGGCGCAGGTGCGATTCCACCCACGCCGTACCGGCCACCATGTACTGAACGATGAACGCTACCGCGAAGATCAACCCGGCCACGAAACCACCGCCCGGCAGATTGTGCCCGCGCATGAAGAAGTACACCGCCACGAGGACGATGAACGGCAACAGGAAACGTACATAAACCCCCGGCACCATGAGATAGCCGTGCTCGGCCTGCTCGGTAGGCGTCTGCTTCACCGCCGGGTCGATGCCATTGGAACGCTGCACGGGGATCTCGATGCTTTCCGGCGCCGGACGGAAGCGGCGCAGCAAGGCGTACACGGTCAGTGCCACGATACTGAGCACCGTGATCTCGCCGAAGGTATCGAATCCGCGGAAGTCCACCAGCAGCACGTTTACCACGTTGCTGCCGCCGCCTTCCGAAAGCGCGTGCAGCACGAAGAAATCGCCGATGCGCTCCGGCGGTGTTCCGCTGAGCACCACGAAACTGATTGCCGCCATGGCGGCGCCACCCGCCAAAGCCACCATCAGGTCGCGCCCGCGGCGCAGCCGCACTCGGCGCGAGACCCGGGCCTGCATGTCCTCGAGGGCGATGCGTGGCGGCAGCCAGCGCAGGCCAAGCAGGATCAGCACCGTGGTGACGGTCTCCACCATGAGCTGGGTGAGCGCCAGATCGGGCGCCGACAGCCACAGGAAGGTCATGCTCGTGATAATGCCCGTACCGCCCACCAGCATCAGTGCCGCAAGGCGGTGATACTTGGCCTGCCACGCGGCGGCGATGGCGCAACCGCCTCCGATCAGCCACAGCGCGGCCAACGACAGATCGACGTCGGTAAGCCGTATCGCATCGAGGCCCGGCAACGGCCGGACCAGCGCTACGGGAAGCGCCATCATCATCACGATGATCAAGAGCAGCTGCGGTTGCAGGCGCTGGGTGCCGATGTGACGCATCAGCGCGCCGGCGCCGGTGGACATGCGCAACATGATGCTGTCGTAGATGTGCCCGCCGTTGAGTTCGAACCGTACCGGTACACCGCTGCGGTTACGCAGATCGAAACGAAGCTGCAACAGGCTGTAGAGCACGACGCCGCCCAGTAGCGCGACCATGCTCATGAGCAGGGGCATGTTGAAGCCGTGCCACACCGCGAGGTTGTAGTCGGGGGTGGCCTCGCCGAGCACGGACACCACCGCGTCGCTCAGGAAGGGACCGACGCTGCGGCCGGGCAGGACGCCCACCACCAGGCAGAGCAACACCAGTACCTCCACGGGGAAACGCATCCAGCGTGGCGGCTCGTGCGGCTGCTTGGGCAGGTCCTCCGGCAAGCGGCCGAGGAAAATGCCGATGAAACGCAACGCATAGGCCACGCTGAACATGCCCATGGCGACTGCGGCCGTGGACATCCACCACTCGTCGGGGCCGCCCACGCCGAGGGTCTCGGCGAAGAACATTTCCTTCGAGATGAATCCGTTGAGCAGCGGGACCCCGGCCATGGCCGCGCTGGCCACGATGGCCAGCGTGCCGGTGATCGGCAACACGCGGTAAAGCCCGCGCAATACGCGCATGTCACGGGTGCCGGTCTCGTGATCGACGATGCCCGCCGCCATGAACAGCGAGGCCTTGAAGGTAGCGTGATTGAGGACGTGGAAGATGGCCGCCACCACCGCCAGCGGTGTCCCGATACCGAGCAATGCCGTGATGATGCCCAGGTGGCTGATGGTCGAATAGGCGAGCAGGCCCTTTATGTCCGCCTGGAAAATGGCATTGAAGGAACCGATGAGCAGGGTGATGACACCGGCGCCGCCGATGATCCAGTGCCACTCGGGCGTGCCGGAGAGTACCGGCCACAAACGGATGAGCAGGAATACCCCCGCCTTGACCATGGTCGCCGAATGCAGGTAAGCCGAGACCGGCGTGGGCGCCGCCATGGCGTGCGGCAGCCAGAAGTGGAACGGGAACTGCGCGCTCTTGGTGAGCGCACCGAGGGCAATGAGGATCAGCGCCGGCAGATAGGCGTGGTGGGCGCGCACCTGATTTCCCGCCGCCAGCACCGCGTCCAGGTCGTAGCTGCCGACGATGCTGCCCAGGATCAGTACCCCCGCGAGCAGGCACAGGCCGCCCGCGGCGGTGACCGTGAGCGCCATGCGCGCGCCGCGGCGGGCGTCGATACGGTGATGCCAGTAGCCGATGAGCAGGAACGAGGTGAGGCTGGTGAGCTCCCAGAACACCACCAGCTGGATCAGGTTGCCCGAGAGCACCACCCCGAGCATGGAACCCATGAAGGCCAGCAGAAAGGAAAAGAACCGCGGCACCGGGTCCTTGGGGGACATGTAGTAACGCGCATACAGCACCACCAGCACGCCGATGCCCTGCACCAGCACCGCGAACAGCCAGGCCAGGCCGTCCATGCGCAATACGAAGTCGAGGCCGAGCTGCGGCAGCCATTCGGCCTCGTAGCGCACCACCCCGCCGTTGCCGGCCCCCAGGTACAGGTAGATCGTGGCGATGAGCCCGTACAGCGCCACCCCGCCCGCCAGCCAAGCCTCACGGCCCCGCAACGGCAGGAAGGCGGCAAGCACACTGCCGATGAACGGGATGAGGATCAGGCTGAGCAACGTCACGGGGTTGGAATTCGACTTTCAAGGCACGCCGCCGGGTGCCTTGCGCGGAACGCACAGGCCTGGGCAATGGTGCGCATTGTAACAGCTGATTTTTACGCTTGGGCATTGGGATGGGGCCGCCCTGCTGCCCGTGCGGCATCCCGCCCTTGGCGACGGCTGCCTCTTGGTCACGTCACAGGAGAGACAGGGGCTTGACAAGAACGCATCAACCGGCAGCCGCTAACAGATTCGTCCCTTCTCCTTCCGGGAGACGACTGCATGGATGCAGGAGGTGGGCAATGCATGGAGCGAATTGCCGAAGGACACGCATTAACCGGCAGCCGTTAACAGATTCGTCCCTTCTCCCTCCGGGAGAAGGACAGGATGAGGGGGATCAATGAACCAATAGCCGCGCCTGAATGGATCCCCTCTCCCCAGCCCTCGGCAAACCGCCCTCTGCGTTGCTCTACCTCGCACATCCATGCGCTCGTCTCCCGGAGGGAGAGGGAGTGTATGGGGAAGATGTGACCAAGAGACAGCCCGGAGGAGAAGGGGTGTGCGGGCAAGATGTGACTATGTCGGCTCTGGCGGAGCGGCCTCCGGCCGCAGGCGATGGAAGCAAGGCACCGGAGAATCGCGGCCTGGACGAGCGCTTGCTAGCGGGGCAGCTGGCTCGGCGCGAGCCGGAGACCGGCCCCCTGGCGGTTGCGCTCCAGCAGGGTTTGCCTGCCGAAGCTGTAGCGGGCGCCGATCAGCGCCATGTGCGCGTCGGCGTCCCAGTAGGCGTCGCCCTCTTCCTGGATGTGCGTGTAATTGGCGAACAGGCTGAAGGGACTCTGGTACAAGCGATACTCGGCGCCGATGTTCAGGTTGAGCTGCTCGGAACCGGCGCCCGCAAACCCATCCTGGACCAGGCCGATGCCACCGTCGATGCGCAGGTTGTCGTGCAGGAAGTAGTTGACGCCGAGAGCCAGGTACTCGCCGCGCGCCCGCGCGCCGACGGACTCGTACTCGAAGCGCTCGCGGCCGACCTGACCGGACAGGGTCAGGCGGTCCAGGTACAGCTGGCCTTCCAGGCCACGGAAGCTGTCATTCATGTCCAGCTCGTCATGCTCTCCATAGAGCTTGCGCGTCTGGAGCAGGCCGCCGAGCAGCCAGCGGTCGTTTCGGTAGAAGATGCGGCTGGCGGCTTCGCTGGTCCTGCGCTCCGGCGCGCCGGATTCCCGCACGAACCGGGCGAGGTCGATCTGCCCGCCCCAGCCGTGCGGGCTGGTATAGGCGAGCACGCCCGCCGGGGCGTACCGGTCGCCGTGTCCGTGCATGGTGGCGCCGCTCCATAGGCCCAGCGTCGGCCCGGACACGAAGCCGTCCCCGCCCAGGGACTGTGCACCGGCGAGCCCCTGCGCGCCCAGCAGGACGAAGGCGAGCAGCAGGCGGGCTTTGTGGGGCACGTGCAAGGCGGTCATACAGCGCGTTCTTGGTGGTTATTTTGTCGAGCCGGGATCCGGGCGGCCCGCAAATTGTATGCGATCGGCGCGGCCGGCGCGCGCCGGCGTGGGCTCAAGGCACGAAATGGTGCACCGGCAGCGTGTCCAGCTGCCACTCGCCGCTCGCCGCGTCATAGCGGGACACCGTGAACACGTGCCACTGGGCGTCGTCCAGGTCCGGGTGGTCGGCCCGGTAGTAATACCCCGGCCAGCGCGTCTCCTCGCGAAACAGCGTATGGCGCGTCACGGACTCGGCGGTGAGGATGCGGTGGTGGAGTTCCCAGGCGCGCTGGAGCTGGTGCAGGTCTTCGGCGCCCACGTGGGCCATGTCCTCCTTCAGCAGGGTGAGGAGTTCAAGACCGCGCTTGAGCAGCGGTTCGCTGGTCACGTAGAAGGTGCTGTAGCCGCCCACGTACTCATCCATCAACTTTTCCAGCCGCTGCAGCCCTTGCAGCGGCGTGATGTAGTTGGGCGACACGGTGCCGGCCACTATCTCGTTGCGCCCCACCCGCCAGGTCTCCAGGGGGCGATAGATGGTCTCGCGCAGGGTGTTCACCTGCCCCTCGTCAATGGCGGGGGTCTCGCCGCGCAGGTCGCGCACGTAGCGCACCGCCGCCTTGCCCGCCAGGCGCCCCTCCGTGAACGAGCCCGAGGAGAACTTGTGCGCGGAGCCGCCGATGGTGTCGCCCGCCCCGAACAGCCCCTCCACGGTGGTCATGCGGTTGTAGCCCCACTGGTAGTCGCCGGGGGCGATGTCCTCCGGTCCGCTGGCCCAGGCGCCGGAGCAGGTGGCGTGGGAGCCCATCACATAGGGTTCCGAGGTGATGAGTTCGGAGGGTGTCTCCTTCGGGTCGATGTTCTGCGAGGCCCACACCACCGCCTGGCTGATGGTCATGTCCAGGAAGTCTTCCCAGCCGATCATTTCCTTCTCAGGCGAATCGAGCACCTCCTGGGTGTGCATGTAGATAGGGCCGCGGCCCGCCTTCATCTCCTCGAGCATGGCGTGGTTGCGCAGGCAGGTGGGCACCGGCGTGCTCTCCGCGTACTTGCCGACGCGCGCCTTGAGTTTTTCCAGGTGCGCCGCTTCGTATTTCTCGCCGTAGGCGTTGGTGGCATAGGACTTCAGCAACAGGAACCAGGCGCCCACCGGGCCGTAGCCGTCCTTGAAGCGGGCCAGGACGATCTTGTTCTCCATCTGGATCATCTTCGCGCCGGCGGGGATCAGCAGCCCGTAGGCCGAGGCCGTGCTCCAGGGCGCATACCAGGTGCGGCCCATGCCCTCGCCCACCGCACGTGGGCGGTAGATGTGCGAGCCGCCTCCCGCCCCCACGATCACGGCCTTGGCGCGGAACACATGAAAGCCGCCGTCGCGCACGTTGAAACCGACCGCGCCGGCGATGCGGTTCGGCCGTTTGCTGTCCTGAAGCAGGTGCGTGACCATGACGCGGTTGTGCACCGCGTCCACGGACTTGCGTGCGGCCTCGGCGACGATGGGCTTGTAGCTTTCGCCGTGGATGAGGATCTGCCACTTGCCTTCGCGCAGATAGCGGCCGGTCTTTTCGTCCTTGATGATGGGCAGGCCCCATTCCTCGAACTTGTGCACCGTGGCATCCACGTGCCGGGCGATGTCGTACACCAGGTCTTCGCGCACCAGACCTAGCAGGTCGCCGCGCGCGTAGCGCACGAAGTCCTCCGGCTGGTTTTCGCCCCACTGCATGCCCATGTAGCAGTTGATGGCCGACAGGCCCTGCGCCACCGCACCGCTGCGTTCCACGTTGGCCTTCTCGACCAGCACGATGTTCAGGTCGCGTCCCCAGTAGCGCGCCTCGTAGGCCGCGCCGCAGCCCCCGAACCCGCCGCCGACCACCAGGATGTCGCAATCCACGAAGCGGGTTTCCGGACGGCGCGCCATGGCATCACACCTTTTCGTTGGGAGTGGACAGGGACGGCAACGCCGCGATATTCAATGCTTCCGGCTCGTGGGCCAGCAGGGGCGAGTCGAGTTCGTGCCGGCCCGGCGGCGCGTAGTCCGCGGGCGGCCTGATGGAACCCCACGCCGTGGTGCGAATGGGGAAGCTGAAGGCCTTCTCACGCCCGTCGCGGTAGCGGATCTTCCAGGCGATGACGCCCTTGTCCACGTCGCGGCGCACCCGCACCTTGTGGCCGAGTGGTGCGAAGTCCGCATAGCCGCGCACGTCGATGGCATGCTGCGGGCAATACTTCACGCACGAATAGCACTCCCAGCAGAAGTTCGGTTCGACGTTGTAGGAGCGGCGATACACCGGGTCGATGTGCATGATGTCCGAGGGGCAGATATCCACGCATTCGCCGCAACCGTCGCAACGGGTCATGTCCGTGTAGGTCGGCATCGTTTCAACTCCTCGTGCGCCGGCGCGGCGTCGGGTCCGGCAGGTCCGAGGCCCCGCTCGCCTCTTCCAGCTTGCGCTGCACCGCGACCGCGGGCTTGTAGAACATGTGCGAGAACTTGGACCAGGGCACCGAGAGAAACAGCAGTGCGGTGAAAAACAGGTAGATGCCGAACAGTGTCAGGTTCAGTCCGGCGCTCGCCGACAAGGCCTGGACCCCATGCCACAGCAGACCGAGCAATGCACTGCCCATCAGCAACAGCACGAACAGGTCGGCCCGGCCCACATGGAAGCGCGAATCACCGTCGTAAGCCACGTTCACGCGAAGGAAAAAAAAGAACCAGGCGCCGCCCGCCAGGATCATCAGAGCGCCCAGGTCCCACAATGCCACCCATGGCCCGGGGGCGGCGGCCTCCGGCAGCGCGAACACCAGCATGACGGTGGCGATCACATAGAGAATGAAGCCATACATCATGAGCAGGTGCGAAAGCCGCCGGTTCCACTTGCAGAATTCGCCCGAGACGCTGGCCTCCGCCAGACCCTTCACCACCGCCGTGGCCTTGCGCATGGCGTTCATGGGCCGGCGTGCCGCCGCCTTGGCGCGGGCGCGGCGCTGCGCGAAATACCGCCCGCTGCCCTTGTGATACACGTCGAGCACCGTGCCTATGGCGACCGCAAAGGCCATAAGCACGACGAAGGACTGCACCAGACCGGCAGGCACGACGTCGATCACCGCGGCGAAAGGATTGGTCGAGAACATCATCACCCCCATCAGGACGATGCGGGCCGGCCCTCGCTAGGCGCCCATGATGGGAATAGCAGTTACCCGGCCCAAGTCAATTTATCCATGACGGGGTGTGGAAACTGTGCAATCCGCAGACGCCGTCGGCTCGGCACGGCTCGCCTGTGTGGATGCACGGATTGTTCCGTAGCTGTTGCGGCAGACGCGACCCGCAATGACACCCAAACCAAAAATGTCACGTAGCTTCGCAACGTGGCCTACGAAAGACACCACACCCGCTCCGCGGGCACGCCCCGACGTCCGCGCCGCTGGCCATGTGCAAGGAGCGTCGCCAGCGAATGGCCCTCGACCTGGGAGGCATAGCTCGTGACGGCCCACCGCTTGGCCGCTGCCAGGGCGTCGCTTGACCAGTCCACGGGATGCAGGCGCGCGAAGGCGCTCCTCCAACAGGAACACGGCCTCACCGACGGCCTCCATCGGCATGAATCCCGCGTAGGGCAAGTCCTCATAGAAAACGAGCCGGCAACGACCCTCGGCATGAAATGCACAGGCGACGCGGTGATCCAAATGCCCGCCAAAGGCCATGGGCACGAGCAGGCACACCGACGGGGACAACAGCGGTTCCAATGCGCGGCGCACCGCGGCGATATCCCCTGCTTCCACGGGCGCCGCAAAGACGTTACTCACGCCGAGCCGTCGCAGCGGTGCATCGAGCAACCCGAGCCAGCGCAGCTCCGCCACGCGTGCGTGTGCGAAAAAGCGCCGGTCCTCGGCCATGCACAGCGCAAGGGTGTGCGACGCCTCGCCGTGCGGCTGTGCTGGGGTATAGGCACTGCGCAAAAACGGTGACCACACGACTGCCCGCCAACCGCCCGTCGCACAGTGCCGCCCCCAGCGAAAACGCGAGATCGTCGCTGTGAGGGCTCAGTGCGATGAGCGGCCCTGTCCTGGCGCTGCCGCACACCGCTGCCATGTCTTGATCTCGGTGCCGTACTTCACCTCGAGGATGCCTTCCATGGGCTCGACGCAGGCCGGCACGACGTCCTCGTGCAAAGCCACGAATCCCTGCGCGCGTAGCACGGGGTCGAGCCGATCCCGGTGATACCGGGTGGCGTGACTGACGACCACGTAGCGCGCGTTGCGCAGCATGGGATAGGGGATCTTCCAGAGGTAGTAGACCGTACTCGACATGAAGACCACATCGCAGGCCAGCTCACCGGCCGCACTGGCGTCGGCCTGATGCAGTTCCGCGCGCCCGCCCAGGCGCTGCTGCAAGGAGGTGAAGAAAAACGGATCGGGTTCGACGGCGATCACCCTTCGTCCGGGAAACGCGGCCAGGAGCCGTTCGGTGAAGGCCCCTTCACAGGCCCCGACTTCCACCAGCGTCTGCCAGGGAAACCGCCGCAGGGCGTCCAACTCGGCTGCATAACGGCCCCGCTCATAGGCCGAGGTCTCCAGCTCCCAGGGACGGCAGTAATCGAAATCACCTACGTGCCAGTCCACGTAACCAGCGAAGTAGCGATACAAGCGCTCGCCCGGATGCTGTTGCAGGAGGTGCACGGCACGCAGGTCTCGCGCCTGGATCCAATCCTCTGCCAGCAGGTCCGGGTAGTGCTCCGCCAACAGGGCCAGGCGCCGCTCGAACGCGTACGGGCTGCCCTGCTCGATCTCGTCCACGCCACCGCCGCCGGCCGTGGTCCACACGGTGGATGCAGCGCGCCCCACCGCCGCGGCGGTTCGCTGGCAGAGTGGGCGTGGGTCCTGTATCGAATGGGTGTAGATGCGCGTGTACTGCCCGAGATCGCTCAGGTGCGCAGCGATGAGCCGTGGGTCGACGGGGTCGTGTTCCAGGTGGGCGAAGGGCAACAGGCGCGCCTCGCGCGCCCCGGCGGCACGGCAGGCGGCACGAAACCGCGCCTCGCCAGCGGCCAGGTCCGGCACCCGCGGATGGGCGAACACCGCGACGACGTCCACCTCGCGCGGAGGCCTCGACAGCAGCAGCCCACCGAACTCAGACAGTTCGTCGCCGGGCGCACGGCAGACCACCAGTTCGGTCATGTTGCCCTCCGCGGAGACGAGGCGCGGCCGCAGCTGAGTTCCTTCTCAAGCTATAGACCTTCCTTGACGGGCCGCGACAGACCGGCGCAGGGGCATCAGGTGTCCCGTGAGCACTCAGGTCCGATCGACGCTCCAGGCGCCGGGACCCGCAACGGTCAGGAACAGGAAGATGAAACAGAACAACACCGCCGATTCGCCCTGGTTGAGCATGGGCGACAGCACGGCGCCCTGCGGGGCATGCGCCATGAAGTAGGCAAACGCCATCTCCCC